>WTGH01000010.1 GCA_011523655.1 Rhodospirillaceae bacterium | reverse complement strand
GCAACCCACGGAGTACCCCCCTCGCTTCCCATGACACAAACCCTGATACGTCACCTCGGTGGCGCGCGGCGCGACCAGCGTGGTCATGGAGCGGTTCGACGCCGCGCACAGCCTGGCGCTGATCGAGCGCCACCGGGTCACGCACAGCCAGTGGGTGCCGTCCATGTTCGTGCGCATGCTGAAGCTGCCGGAGGCCGAGCGGACGCGGTACGACCTGTCCAGCCACGTCACGGCGATCCACGCTGCCGCGCCCTGCCCGATTCCCGTGAAGCAGGCGATGATCGACTGGTGGGGGCCGATCCTGCTCGAATATTACGGCGGCACGGAGAGCAACGGGCTGACGCTGATAAACACCGGAGAGTGGCTGCAGCACCGCGGCTCGGTCGGCCGGCCGGTCGTCGGTATGCTCCACATCGTCGGCGAGGACGGCGCGGACCTCCCGCCCGGCGAGACCGGCACGGTCTATTTCTCCGACGGACCGCCTTTCGAGTATTTCAACGATCCCGAGCGGACGGCCGAGGCCTACAACGAGCGCGGCTGGTCGACCCTCGGCGACATCGGCTACCTGGACGGGGACGGTTATCTCTATCTCACCGACCGGCGTTCCTTCACCATCATTTCCGGCGGCGTGAATATCTATCCGCAGGAGATCGAGAACCTGCTGATCACGCATCCGAAGGTCGCCGACGTGGCGGTGGTCGGCGTGCCGAGCGAGGAATTCGGCGAAGAGGTAAAGGCGGTGGTCCAGCCGCTGGCGATGACGGACGCCGGCGACGCGCTGGCCGGCGACCTCATCGCCTTCGCGCGGCAGCATCTGGCCGCGATCAAGGTCCCGCGGAGCATCGATTTCATGGAAGCCCTGCCTCGCCACCCGACCGGCAAGCTCTACAAGCGCCTCCTCAAGGACCGCTACTGGGGCAGGCGGGACAGCCGGATCGTTTAGCGCGTCTTCCTTTATCGTCATATCGACCGGAGCCGCCCGAAGGGTGGCGGAGCGGAGACATCTTTCAGGTAAAATGCCTCGGGACGGACTCAGAGGGTGAGAGATTTCTCCACTCCGCGGCTAACGCCGCATCGGTCGAAATGACGGTCAGGTTTCGGATTGATCTTTCCCGATTCACCCGCCCATCGGCACGATCTTGTTCGCCGCGTCGTGGCCGATATCGGCGCGGCCGAGATAGGGCACGCCGGCGGCGGCGCAGCGTTCCCGGGCCATCTCCTCTTCGGTGAGGACATAATCGGGATCGTTCTCCGGGATCTCGCCGCAGCGGCCGAGGCGCAGGCCGGCGATCCGGTCCATACCCGGCGCCGACAGGACCTGCCAGAGCGCCCGGTCGAGCCGGTACATGTATTCGTCGATATCCTCGACCATCAGGACCCGCCCGGCGAGGTCGGGCTGCCAGGGCGTGCCGATCAGGTGGCCGAGCACCGTCAGGTTGAAGGCCACGGCCGGCGCGCCGTTTCGCGCCGAGGGCTCGACGGTCTCCGGATCGAGATCGACCAGCCAGGAGAGCGCGCGGCGCAAGGCGGCCTCCCCGTCGTTGCGCCTGATGTCCGTCGGCATCGGCCCGTGCGCCAGATCGGCGACGCCGGCTTTCATCAGCAGCGCCAGCATGTTGCCGGCGTCGCTGTAGCCCAGATAGGTCTTCTCCAGCGCCGCCGGGGAAAGCGCGCCCTCGATATGCGGCAGGAGCCGGCCGGCGCCGTAGCCGCCGCGCGCGAACCAGACGGCGTCGACCGCGGGATCGTTGGCGACTTCCAGGAACGCCGCGGCGCGCTCCCGGTCGGTTCCGGCGAAATGGCCCGACGACAGGAAGCATTGCGGATGGAACGACAGCTCCGGCCGCTGGGCAAACGGCCGGTCGGCGAACTGTGCCGCGGCAATGGCCTTGACCCATTCGACCAGGGACTGGTCTATGCGGTTGCTCGGCGCGACGATGGCTATTTTCATACCCAAATGACCCAAAAAACCAGCGGGCCCCGATCCTATTTCCTGTGCGGCATCGGCGGCAGCGGAATGCTGCCGCTCGCCCTGATCCTACAGGCGCAGGGCCATCGGGTGGAAGGGTCCGACCGCACGCTCGACGCGACACCGGGCGGGGAGCAAGCCGCGGCCAAGTTCGACTACCTGCGCCGCCGCGGCATCCGCCTGCATCCGCAGGACGGCAGCGGCATCCGCCGGGCCGGCCTGATCCTCGTCGCCTCCGCCGCGGTCGAGGACAGCGTGCCCGATGTCGCCGCGGCCCGGAGGATCGGCGCCCGGCGCGTGAGCCGGCCGGAAGCGCTCGCCGAACTGTTCAACGCTGCGCAGCAGCGAATCGGCGTTGCCGGGACCAGCGGCAAATCCACCGTCACCGGCATGATTGCCTGGATCCTCCATTGCGCCGGGCACGACCCGACCGTCGTCAACGGCGCGGTGATGAAAAACTTTGCCGGGCCGGACGACCCCTTCGCGAGCGCGCTGGCGGGATCGGGCGATACCTTCGTCAGCGAGATCGACGAAAGCGACGGTTCGATCGCCCTGTTCGACCCGTCCGTTGCCGTACTGACCAACGTTTCGGAAGACCACAAGACGATGGACGAGCTGCGTGGTCTGTTCGGCGATTTCGCAAATGTTGCCGGCCGGTCTGTCCTCAATTTCGACGATCCGGAAGTCCGGTCCATCGGCGGAAGCCTGACCCGGGGCCGGCAAACGCGTTTCAGCCTGCAGGACGTAAGCGCCGACGTTTTCGCCGACAGGCTTGAACCGGCGCCGGACGGCATCGGCTTCCGCCTGTTCGCCGAAGGGTTGCCGAACGGGCAGCCGGTCGGGCTGCAGGTTCCCGGCATCCACAATGTCGCCAACGCGCTTGCCGCAATCGGCGCGGCAATGGCATGCGGCGTTCCCGCGGCGGAGGCGGCCGGGCACCTGAACGGTTTTGCCGGCCTGCGCCGCCGCCTCGAAACCGTGGGGAAGGCCGGCGGCGTGACCGTGATCGACGATTTCGGCCACAACCCGGACAAGATCGCCGCCACCCTCGACGCGCTGCACGCCTTTCCGGGCCGGCTGCTCATCCTGTTCCAGCCCCACGGCTTCGGCCCGCTGCGCAAGATGCGTGCAGGCTTCATTGACATGTTCGCCGGAAAACTGGACCGCGAAGACGTGCTGCTGATGCCCGAGCCGGTCTATTTCGGCGGCACCGTGACAAGGGACATTTCCAGCCGCGACATCGTGCAGGACATCGCAGCCGCCGGGCGGCGGGCCGAAGCCTGCGGCGACCGAACGGCCTGCGGCCACCGGCTGCTCGAACTGGCCCAACCGGGCGACCGGATCGTCGTCATGGGCGCACGGGACGATACGTTGACGGATTTCGCCTACGGGCTTCTGAAGCGGCTGGAACCGTGACCGGCGAAGACGACCGCATCCTGATCGCCGGCGCCGGCCTGGGCGGGCTGACCGCCGCGCTCGCCCTGATCCGGCGCGGCTTCCGGGTGACCGTGCTCGAACAGGCGCCGGCGCTGGGCGAGGTCGGTGCCGGAGTCCAGATCGGCGCCAACGGCATGTGTGTGCTCGATCATCTCGGCCTGTGGCCGTCGCTCGCACCGCTGGCCTGGCAGCCGGAAGGCAAGCGCATCTACCATTACCGGACGGGCGAAAGCTGGCCGCTCTACGATCTGGGCGCGGACTCGGCGGAACGCTACGGCTTTCCCTATTGCATGTTCCACCGGGCCGATCTGCACGCGGTGCTGGCCGACGCCGTCGCCGCGGCGCAACCCGGCACGATCCGGCTCAATGCAGCACTTGCCGGGGTCGAGCAGGACAGCAGCCGCGCCATCGCGCTTCTGGACAGCGGCGAGCGGGTATCCGGCGCGGCGCTGATCGGCGCGGACGGCATCCATTCGATCGTCCGCCGCGCGCTGTTCGGCCCCGACGATCCGCAGTTCACCGGCATCGTCGCCTGGCGCGGCGTGGTTCCGACCGCCGATCTGCCGACGCCGTTGCTGGAGCCGCAGAGCGCCATCTGGATCGGGCCGGGCGGCCATTGCGTGCATTACCAGTTGCGCAACGGCGCGCTGATGAATTTCGTCGGCGCCGTCGAGCGCAGCGACTGGCGGATCGAAAGCTGGAACACGCCGGGCACCGTCGCAGAATGCCTGCGCGATTTCGACGGTTGGAACGATACGCTGCGCAGCCTGATCCGCGCGATTCCGGCGCCCTACAAATGGGCCCTGCATGTCCGCGATCCGATGGAGGCCTGGTCGAAGGGGCGGATCACCCTGCTCGGCGACGCCTGCCACGCCACCCTGCCCTTCCTCGCCCAGGGCGCCAACCACGCCATCGAGGACGGGCTGGTGCTCGCCCGTGCGCTGGATGCCTTCGACGATGTCGAAACCGCCCTGAAGCGCTACGAGGCGGCGCGGCTGGAGCGCACGGCGCGGATGGTGCGCGGCTCAGCGGCCAACACGGCGCGCTTCCACAATCCGAAGCTGGCCGACCCGGAAGAAACCGCGCGTATCGCCCGCGAGGAGTTCGACCCGGCTGCTGTTGCGGAGCGCCACGACTGGCTGTTCGAATACAACGCGGTAACGGCGGAGATTTAAGATGGGATGCGCGGCGCCTGCCGCGGAGTATTTGGATGTGGACGGGAATCGTTTAATGGGTTAAGTAATCCGCATGGATGCCAATCTTGCCGGTCTGGTTGCACTCGGGGCGCTGATTATCGGCCTGTTCGCTTGGCTGCGGCAGGACATCCGCACTTTGCGCGACGAGGTGCGCAACGAGATCGGCGGTCTGCGCGGCGAGATGAACGAATTGCGCGACCGCGTGGCGCGCATCGAGGGCCTGCTGGAAGCCGTGTTCATGCGCCGCGACCTGACGCCTCTGCCCGATCCGCCGTTGCCCGGCGGTCCGTCGCCGACGCCCGAAGCCGCTTGAACCCACCGGTCGCCCGATAACCGCCCCGCCGCCGGCCATGGTCCCGAAGCGGCGCAGCGAAATTGACGGCGTCTATTCGAACCCCGCGCCCGGTGCCGGCGTCGCGGCCGGGGCGCCGAGCTTGCGGGCCTCTTGCCAGCCGCCGTAGCGCTCGATGAGCGCGCGCTGGTCCGCCCTGGCGCGGCGGTCGGCGTCCTCGGGATCGACGATCTCCCGCAGCAGGGCCTCGTATTCGGCGAGGGTCGCGGCGTGGGCCGGGTCGGGCGCCAGGTCGTCCAGTTCTTCGGGATCGGCTTCGAGGTCGAACAGTTCCGGCGGGTGGCCGACATAGTAATGGTACTTGTACCGGCCCTTGCGCAGCATGAAGCCGGCGCTGTTCGAACCGACGGCGTGGTATTCGGAGAAGGCGATCCGGTCGGGGTCGTCCGCCTCGTCCAGCATGGCGAACAGGGAGCGACCGGGCAGCCCCGCCTCGTCTTCGGCCGGATCGAGGCCGACGGCGTCGATCACGGTGGGATACAAGTCGATCAGTGACACCGGCGTCGCCACGGTCCGGCCCGCCGGCACGTCCGGCCCGGCGACGATCATCGGGATCCGGCTCGCCTCCTCGTAGAGCACCGATTTGCCCCACAGGCCGCGGGCGCCGACATTGTCGCCGTGGTCGCTGGTGTAGATCACCCGCGTCCGGTCGCTCAGGCCGGTTTGGTCCAGCGTATCCAGCACCGCACCGATCCGTTCGTCCACGAAGGTGCAGAGCGCGTGATAGGCGGCGATCGCCAGCAGCCGTTCATCCTCGCTCGCGAATTGCTCGTCGGTCTGCGAGAACCGCGCATGCTCCTCGACCCAGGGATGGCGCCGATAGCCTCCCTGCGGATGCAGCTTCGGAAACGGCATGTCCTCAATCGGGTACGGATCGAAATACTTCTGCGGCGCGACCAGGGGAAAGTGCGGCGCAACGAAGCCGATATAGAGCACCCAGGGGCGCGGATAGTCGTGCTTCGCGGCCTCGCGCAGCCAGGCCACCGCATGGTCGGCAATCCGCATGTCGTACCGGTTGTAGCCGCTTTCTCCGGGGCCGATCGTCCTGAGCATCCGGAAGCTGCCGCGCGTGTCGGGCAGCGGATCGCGCTGCGAGCCCCAGACCATGCCGACGCCGTCGTAAATGTGCATCGGCTCGATCTGCCGGTCGATGCCGTAGGGGTCGTCCTCCCGACGGTAGTGCAGCTTGCCGATGGTGGCGTTGTACAACCCCTCGTCCTGCAGCCGGTTCGGCCAGCCCTTCACGCGGCCGTCCCAGGCGATGGCGTTGTCCCAGTAGCCGATCTCGTGGACATAGCGACCGGTGGCGAAGCTGGCGCGCGCCGGCACGCAGATCGGGCTGTTGGTATAGGCCGCGCTGAAGGCCGTGCCGCGCGCCGCCAGCCGGTCCAGGTTCGGCGTCCGGACCCGCGGATTGCCCGTATGCCCCATGAAGCGGGGATCGTGCTCGTCCGACATGACGATGACGAGGTTGTGCGGCTTCATCGGGTCGCTGCTCCTGCCGTGTCACCCGCGCCGGCCGGGCGGTCGCGCCCTGCGCCGCCGCGGCCGGATCACTCCGATTTCTTTCTGCGCGCGAACGGCCCGGCCGGTTCGGTTTCTATCCGCGCCAGGAGCCGGTCAAGACAGCCGACCAGCATAGCCCGCTCCTCGCCGGTCAATTCTTCGACCAGCCAGGCCTGGCGCTGCCGGCCGATGATCCGGATTTCCTCGTAAAGCTTCCGGCCTGCATCGGTCAGACGCAGCGAGGCGCGCCGCCGGTCGGTGGGATCGGGGTCGCGCACGACGTCGCCGCGATCGATCAGGCCCGGCAACAGGCGCGAAACCTGTGCCTTGTCGATGGCGCCGCGGCGCGAAACGTCGCGCAGCGACAGCGGGCCGAATTCGCCCAGCACCGCAATGGTTCGCCACTCCGCGAGCCCGAGCCGGTACCGCGCCTTCAGTTCGTCGTGCATCTGGCGGCTCAGCAACGTCGACAGCTTGTGCAGGCGATAGGTGTAGAACTGGCTGATGAGAACCGGTCCGTCGCCGGCCAGCCCGGTTTCGCGCTCAACGGTATCTGCCTGCCGATTTTCGGCGGCTTCCCGTTTATCCTCCGGCGCTTGGGCGCCCGGTCTTGCCCGATCCGTCACGTTGCGGCCCCCGCCGTTCGATTTCAGCTTGACTCGAATAGTTGATAAATCAACGATATGACCAAATCCTCTTCGATTCGGCTGATCCCGTCAGAGAATCATGGCGCGGCCGCCGAAATTCGCGGCGCCGATTGCCGCGGCTGTCACTGCCGTACCCGCTTTCGCCCCGCTCGCTCCGATCGCTGTCCGGCGCTGCGGCTTCGCGAAAATTGAGAAGACCGTATGACCGAAACCGCCGACCGACGCCCCAACATCCTGTTCATCACATCGGACCAGCAGCGCGGCGATTGCTACGGTTTCGAGGGGCGCAGGATCAAGACTCCGCACCTCGACCGGCTGGCCGCCGAGGGCACGCGTTTTGGCGCCTGCATCACGCCGAACGTGGTCTGCCAGCCATCGCGCGCCTCGATCCTGACCGGGCTGCTGCCGATGACCCACGGCGTGCACGACAACGGCATCTCCCTCGACCCTGAGATCGGCGGAGCAGGCTTCGCCGGCGCCCTCTCCGCCGCCGGCTATCGCACAGGTTTCGTCGGCAAGGCGCATTTTGCGACCTACAGCACCTTCGCACCGACCGGCAGGCCGGAATGTATCGAGAGTTCGAGGGACTACGGCCCCGACTGGACCGGCCCGTATATGGGCTTCGAGCATGTCGAGCTGATGCTGGTCGGCCACAACTGGTTTCCCGTCCGCAAGCCGCCCCAGGGGCTGCACTACGAACGCTGGTATCACGCCGACGGACGGGGCGACGAGAAAACCGACCTGTACTGGGGCGATTTCCGGGAGACCGGCGGGCTCGCCGCCCAGACCTGGAACTCGAAACTCCCCGAGGCCTGGCACAACAGCGCCTGGGTCGGCGACCGCACCATCGACTTTATCCGGCAGGGAAACGAAACGCCCTGGTGCGTCTGGGCCAGTTTCCCGGACCCGCACCATCCGTTCGATGCGCCGGAGCCCTGGTGCACCCTGCACCATCCCGACGACGTGGACCTGCCCGCGCACCGGACCCGCGATTTCGACCGGCGGCCCTGGTGGCACCGAGAAATCGTCGAGAAGAAGATCAAGGGCCAATTCGCCGAACTCCGCGCGCAGTACAGCCGTATCCCGTTCCAGAGCGACCGGCAGCTCCGCCATCTGATCGCCAACTATTACGGCCAGATCTCCCTGATCGACCATCATGTCGGCCGCATCCTGATCGCCCTTGCGGAGAGCGGCCAGGCGGACAACACCGTCGTCGTCTACTCGTCGGACCACGGCGACTGGCTGGGCGATCACGGCCTGATCCTGAAAGGCCCGATGCACTACGAGGGGCTGCTGCGCGTCGGGCTGATCCTGCGCGGCCCGGGCGTCCCGGCCGGCCGGGTCGTCGACGATCCGGTCTCGACCATCGATCTGCCGGCTACCTTCCTGGACTGGGCGGGCGCGGACTGGGCAGGCGCGACCTGCCTCGACGCCCGCCATTCGAAGAGCCTGCGCCCGTTGATCGAGGGCGGCGGGGAGAACGGCGGGCGCAACGGCGCGGGCCGCGACTACGCCTTCAATGAGTGGGAGTTGCATCCGAACCGGGCCGGCGTGCAGCTGTCCCTGCGCTGCGTCCGCACAAAGACCCACAAGCTGACCTGGGAGGCCCTGTCCGATACCGGCGAACTCTACCACCTGGCGAACGATCCGCAGGAAATGGACAACCGCTGGAACGATCCGGGCGTGGCCGGTGTGCAGCGCGAGCTCATGGACATGATCCGCGCAAGGCCGGACGATACGATACCCGCGCTCAACGAGCCCGACGGAGCGGCGTGAGGACCGCTACGGCCTCAGTAGTAGACGTCCGGCGCGTCGTCGACCTTGTATTGCTGCATCGCGGCCAGCAGCGTGTTCTTGGTCGTCGTGAGCAGCGCGCGCATCGCCTTGGCGGCCGCTTCGGCGTCGCGCAACCGCACCGCCTCCAGGATCTGCTCCTGCGCCGAGATCAGGACCGTGCGGGTCTTCCAGTCGTCGAAGGTCTCGCTGCGGACGAACTGGACATGGCCTTCAACCTGGGAGATCGCCGCGGCCAGGCGGCGGTTCCCGGCCATCGCAAACAACCGGTTCCGGAAATCCTGGCTCGCCTGCACGAAGGCGATGTTGTCGGAATCGATCAGACACTGCTTCTCGGTCTGGATCGCGACATGCATGCCCGTTACGCCCTCGTGATAGGCGTTGCGGGCCGCCAGGCCGGCGGCATAGGGCTCGAGCAGATAGCGCAATTCGAAAATGTCGTTGAGATCGTCGACCTGCAGATCGGGCACCTTGAACCCGCCGTGCGGCATCGACGACAGCAAGCCCTCCCGGCTGAGCAGGCCCAGCGCCTCGCGCACCGGGGTCCGCGACACGCCCAGCGCCTCGGCGATGCCGATCTCGGTCAGGCGCTGGTTCGGGCGGTATTCGCCGGCGCGCAGCGCCGTCCGCAGGCGCTCGTACACCTGCTGGCGCAAGGATTGCGGTCGCTGCAGAGCTTCGATCGACATCTATTGAATACAGTATCCTTAACGTCGATTCGTCAACGGGTAATTTGGTTTTTCCTGTTATGTTCACGATTTATTGCCAAATTTGCCCACCCTGTGGATGAAATTGGGGAAAACAAAATCGGTTGAGCGGCCGAACCGGGCCATTCGATCGGCGTCGAGGAACGCCGGCAGGCCGGCCCCGGGCGGCGCTGCGCTACCCCTTCATCCGGGCCGCGTCCGGGCGACCATGCGCCGACAGGGACATGACCATGCGCCCGCCGGGACAACACGGAGAATTGTCCGCTGCCGGTTCGCGGCTATGTAGCGCGCAGGCGGCCGACGTCCGCGGCGGCGTTGCGTATCGAGTGGAGATATCTTGCCGAAATTCGCCCCCCTTACCGTTCCGCTGTGGCTGCTGATCACCTGCGGTTGCCTGATCGGCGCGATCAGCTTCGGTTCGCGCGCCGGCATGGGCCTGTACATGAACGACATCAGCGTGTCGTTCTTCGACAACCAGACCGCGATCCTCAGCCTGTCCCTGGCGATTCAGCACCTGGTCTGGGGCGCCGCGGCGCCGTTCGCGGGAACCTTCGCCGACAAGTTCGGCGCTGGAAAATCGCTTGCGCTCGGCACCATCGTCTACGCCGCAGGCATGGCGCTGATTCCGCATTCCACGGCACCGATCGCGATGCATGTCACGGCCGGCGTGCTGATCGGCATCGGCGTCGCCTTCGCCTCTTTCACCATCGTCGTTGCCACATTCGGACGCAAGGTTACCCCGGAAAGACGCTCGCTCGCCTTCGGAGTCGGCATTGCGTCGGGTTCGGTCGGCCAGCTCATACTGGTTCCGCTCGCCGCCTATCTGATCGACGCCTACGGCTGGCAGAATTCGCTCTACATCCTGGCATGCCTTCTGCTGGCCATCGTGCCTCTGTCCCTCGCCGTGACCGGCAAGGGCGAGCCGGAAGTCGGCCAGCCGGACCAGACCGCCCGTGCGGCGTTTGCCGAAGCCCTGGGCTATCGCAGCTATCTGCTGCTGTGCGCCGGGTTCTTCGTCTGCGGCTTTCACGTCGCGTTCATACAATCCCACCTGCCCAAGCATCTCCAGGATGCCGACCTGCCCCTGTGGGTGGGCGGCGTGTCCCTGAGCCTGATCGCCGCCTTCAACCTGATCGGAACCTTCGGCGCCGGCTGGCTGGGCGGCAGGTTCAGCAAGCGCGGTACGCTCTCTGCCATCTATTTCCTGCGCGCCGCCGTGATCGCCGTCTTTATCCTGACGCCGCTTTCGGTCTGGTCGGTCTATATTTTCTCCGCCTTCCTCGGCCTGCTCTGGCTGTCGACGGTGCCCCTGACCACGGGCCTGGTCGCGCAGTTCTTCGGCATGCAATACATGTCCGGGCTGTTCGGCGTCGTGTTCTTCGGCCACCAGATCGGCGGGTTCCTGGGCGTTTACCTGGGCGGTATCCTCTACGATGCCTCCGGCAGCTATGAGGTCGTCTGGTGGATGGGTGTGGCGCTCGGCGTTCTCGCCGGCCTGATCCACCTGCCGATCAAGGAAGCGCCGGTGCCCAGACTGGCCGTGGCGACCGCGGCTTCCTGAAGCCCGACGACCGCAACGAGACCGCGCCACCAAAAGAAAGCCCCGGTTCCGAAGAACCGGGGCTCGAAATGTCCGGATGTACCGGCAGTTACTTGGCCGGACCCTGGTCGACGGCTTTGCCGCCCTTGATTTCCCACTTGTTGTAGGAGCCGGCGATGTCGCCGTCCTTGTCGAAATCGATGTCGCCGCTGGCGCCGGCATAGTCGATGTCCTTGCCGGCCTTTATCGCCGCCAGCGCTTCCTTCCACTGGCCGGGCAGGATCTTCATGCCCTTGCCGTTACCGACGGCGCGCAGGGCGTCGCGCACCTTGGTGCCGTCGGTCGAGCCGGCCTTGGCGATCGCCAGGGCCAGAACGAAGGCGGCGTCGTAGGTCTGTATCGCAAACAGCTTGCCGAGGCTCTTTGGAAAGGCCTTCTTCATCGCGGCATTGTATGCGTCGCGCGCCGGGCCGGCCGGAGAGGCCGGGCGGGTGTAGATCAGGCCTTCGAGATTCTTGATCCCGACGGTCTTCCACATCTTGTCGTCATAGATGGCTTCCGGGCCAATGAACTTGCTGAACAGCCCGCCTTCCAGGGACTGGCGGATGATGACCGGCGCCGAGGATTGCGGATAGGCGACGAGTACGAGATGTTCTGCGCCGCCCTTGCTCAACGTCGCCAGCTCGGAGCGGTAGGAGCTCTTCTTGTCTTCGTGCGCCTGGTCGCCCGCGATCGTACCGCCGCCCTTTGTGAACTCGCTGCGGAAATTGTCGGCCAGGCCCTTGCCGTAGTCGTTCTTCACATAGGTCAGAGCGACTTTCTTGATGCCCCGGGCCAGGACGACGCGGGCCAGCACCTTGCCCTGGAAGCTGTCCGACGGCGCGACGCGGAAGATGAAGTCCTTGTCCTTCAGCGTGGTGATCGCCGGCGAGGTCGAGGCCGGCGAGATCATCACGACGCCGGCCGGAACCGCCGCGGCATTGGCTGCGCCGATGGTTGCGCCGGAGCACAGGGCGCCGACAATTCCGGCGACATTCTCGACATTCACCAGCTTGTTGGCGGCGCCGACCGAACTCTGCGGATCGCATTTCGAGTCGCCGAGCACCATGCTCAGCTTGCCGCCCAGGATGCCACCCTGGTCGTTGACATGTTTCACCGCCAGGCGCGCGGCGTCGATGATCGGCGGGACGGCGCCCTGGATCGGGCCGGTGATGCCGCCGAGAAAGCCGATCTTGGCGCCGGCCGCCATTGCCGGAGCCGCGAGAACCGCCGCTGCGACGCCTGCCAGCACCAGGCTCCGGCCTGTCTGCTTGATCGTCATATCGTTTCCTCCCATTCGGAGATTTTCTCTAAGGACCCGCACGGCGAACCCGACCGGGCCTTGCGCCGGCCGCCGCCGCACCTGCCGGCACTCTTACCGGGAATGGCGCGCGCACGCAATTGCATGTCCGCATTGGATGTCCGCTCCTGGGCGTCCGTAAATTGCCGGAGTCGCGCCGGATGCGGATCAGGCGGAATCGGTCTGCCGGTTTGCCGCAGCGCAACGGCGCGAAACCGTCCGGGCCCTACAGTCGGCGGGAAGCTTGCTCCTGCAGGTTCAAAGAGGCAAACGCGTCGTTCTTCGTTGCGAAAAACGTCCCGACCTTGTCCATTCCGGTCAACTCGAAGACCCCGCGGATATGATCGGCGACACAACAGAACACCAGTCTGGCGTCGCGTTGCTGAAGAAACCTGGCCGTCATCAGATGGGCGCGCAGGCCCTCGCTGCCTATGTAGACCAGCCGCTCCATATTGACGATGACCGCGCGGTCGCTCTCTTCGATCCCGGACTTCATCGCGTCCAGAAACCGGCCGAAATTTGCGCTGTCGATGCGTCCTTCGACATGGACAGCAAGAACATTGCCGAACCGCTCGGTCGTGACGTTCAACATCCTTCCGCCATCCCGATGACCCCTGCACGATTCATCGGACGTAAGGCTCGCGGCTTAGGACAGAGGCGCTCCGCAACCGGCCGGCTGCGGCGTGGCGAATCTCCTGTACGTTTCGCGATTTCGTCCGGCTCTTCCGGCCGGACGCCATGCCCGTTGTCACCCCCCGATCCTATCAGGGAGCCGGGATCGAAACAATGGCTTGCCCCGGCCGGATTCATTCCGGGCGGCGAAACGGCGAGGGGCGGCGTTTCGGGATGGCGAAGGGCGCCGGATCAGTCTTTCAGCGGCGAAGCCGTTCGCGCCAGGGCCGACGACAGATCGTCCAGGTCCAGTTCGGCAAAGCGCGCGGTCAGCAGTTGTTGAATGTCCGCGACGATCTCGGCCGCCTCGGCGGCGCAGGCCGCGCCGGTATCGGTAAGGTGCAGCCTGACCCGGCGCCGGTCGTGCGGGTCCGGCGCACGATAGACCAGATTCTCGCTGACCAGCCGGTCCGCCATCCGGGTGAGAGTCGGCCCGCCGATAACCAGGGCTTCCGACAGTTCGGTCATGCTCAGCCCTCCGGCGGCGCTCCGGGTTGCGTTCAGGGCGTGCAGGACCCGCATTTCATCGACCTGAACCCCCAGGGGCTTCAGCCGAATCCCGAGGGTGCTGCTGACCTGGGCGCTGGCCCGCAGGATCAGTTCCGTCAGGGTCTCCGGAGCCGGATCGGCGCTGTCGGGCGGGCGGTCCATGCGTAAATCGTTGCCTTTTTAATATTTTACATTTCAAGGAAAATATGGTTGCATCGCGAAGAGATCAAGCAAAAGGGCCCGACAGGTTTTCGCCGAGGCGCAGGTAGGAAATCGGGCCCGCCGACACGGCGGACAGGGCCGAACGCTGCAGGGAGGTGCGCACGCCTTGGACCGGTCGGTCGGCATACTGGACAGGCCGATTGTCGACAGCGCGGCGCGTGACGGGGCGTCGGCGCGCCTTGCCGACCGGCGGGGCCGGCGCGTGCCCTCGGGCACGGACCGCTCGGCGCACGAACAGCGGCTCATTCGCGTCGGCCTGCTGCTGCCGGTCAGCGGTTCGAGCGGCATGCACGGCCCGCCCGGCCGTTCCTGCGCCCAGTTGGCCGTGGAAGAAATCAACGCCTTCGGCGGCATTCTCGGCCGGCGGGTCCAGGTTGTCATCGCGGACGGCGGAATGTCCTTCGCCGCCTCGGCCCGTGAGGGTGAGCGGCTGATCGAGGAAGACGGGGTCGCTGCCGTGATCGGCACCCATCCGAGCGGCGTGCGCGAAATTCTCGGCCCGAAAATCGGCCGCCGGGTACCCTATGTCTATACGCCGATCTTCGAGGGCGACGGCTACGAGCCCGGCGTTTTCTATCTCGGCGAGACGGCGTACCAGCAGTTGGGGCCGGTGTTGCCGTGGATGAAGTCCGAACTCGGCACCCGGCGCTGGTACCTGATCGGCAACGATTTCCGCTGGCCGCGCGATGTCCACCGCATGGCACGCCGCCTGCTTGCCGAACAGGAAGGCGAGATCGCCGGCGACAGGCTGGTGCCCCTAGAAACCGAGGATTTCGATGCCATCGTCGCGGAGATTCGCAACCTCCGGCCCGATGCGCTGATCGTGACGCTGGTCGGCAGCGACGCCGTGATATTCCACCGGGCCTTCACTCGCGCCGGCCTCGACGAGTGGATCTGGCGGCTGGGCCTGCTGACGGAAGAAAACACGGTTCTCGGCATCGGCGCCGAATGCAGCCGGCGGCTGCTGTCCAGCGCCGCCTATTTCGCGAACCTGCCCTACCCCGAGAACGAGGCGTTCGTGCGCCGCTACAGGAGCCGGTTCGGTCCGCACGCACCGGTGCTCAACTCGATCGGCCAGTCCTGCTATGAAGGGCTGATGTTCCTGCACCGGATCGTGTCCGCCGCCGGCAGCCTCGACGTCGAAAAACTGGGCCGGGTTGCCGACGGCCTGGAGATGACCGGGCCGCGCGGCCGGATGCGCATGGTCGGCCGGCATTTCGTCAAGGACATACACCTTGCCGAAGCAGACGGCGTCGAATTCGCCATCCGGCAGACCTTTCCGCAGGTCGAACCGAACAAGGGGAATCCAACGTGAGCATTCCAACGGACTGGACGGCAGCGCAGGCGCTGCGCGAGATCGGCGCCGGACGCATTTCGCCGCGCGAATACGCCGAGGCCCTGCTCGCGCAATGCCAAGCCGCTGCCAGGCTCAATGCCTTCATCCATCTCGACCCGGACCGGGTGCTCGAAGACGCGGGCCGTGCGGCCCGGGGCTCCGGCGGCCGGCTGCGCGGGCTGCCGGTGCCGGTGAAGGACAATTTCGATACCGCAGACATGCCGACGACGGGCGGCACCCCCGGCCTGTGCGATCACAGGCCGGCGCGCAATGCGCCCGTGGTCCAGCGGCTGATCGATGACGGCGCGGTCGTCATGGGCAAGCTCAACATGCACGAGCTGGCCTACGGCATCACCTCGAACAACAGCGCCTTCGGCCCGGCCCGCAACCCCTACGACCCCGACCGGATTCCGGGCGGCAGCAGCGGCGGTTCCGGGGCCGCCGTCGGCGCGCGCATGGCGCCGGTCGCGATGGGTTCCGATACCGGCGGTTCCGTGCGCATCCCGGCCGCCCTGTGCGGCGTGGCGGGGCTGCGCCCGACGACCGGACGATACAGCCAGGCCGGCATCGTGCCGATCTCCAACACGCGGGACACCGCCGGCCCGCTCGCCCGCTCGGTCGAGGACCTTGCCCTGTTCGACAGCGTCATTGCCGGTGCGGCAGACGATCTTCCGGCGGTATCCCTGAAGGGCGCGAGGATCGGCGTGCCCCGCGGGCATTACTACGAGAACCTGCATCCGGAGACCGCGCGCGTCGCCGAAGCGGCGCTGGCCGCACTGGCGGCGGCGGGGGCGGTGCTGGTCGAGGCCGACATGCCGGACGTGCCTAGGCTCGACGAGGCGGCCGGCTTCCCGATCGCGCTCTACGAGACGGTCGTCGAGCTGAACCGCTATCTGGCGGAGCACGGCCTGCCGCTCGATTTCGCGGCGCTGGCCAACGCGGCTGCCAGCCCCGACGTCGCCGGCCTGCTGCAGAGCCTGCTGACCGGGGACGGCGCGATCCCGGAGGCGGTCTACCGCGAAGCGCTCGACGTGACGCGTCCGGCGCTCCAGGCCGCCTATGCCGATTATTTTGCGTCGAACGAGGTGCTTGCGGCGATCTTTCCGACCGCGCCGCTGCCCGCCGCGCCGATCGGCCACGACGAAACGGTCGAACTGAACGGCGAGCAGGTGCCGACCTTCCCGACTTTCATCCGCAATTCCGCCCCGTCGAGTCTCGCCGGCATCCCCGGCGTGACGCTGCCGGCCGGCCTCTCCGCCGACGGCCTGCCGATCGGCATGGAGCTCGACGGTCCGGCCGGCAGCGACCGTGCGCTGCTGGCTTTGTGCGCAACCGTGGAGGCGGTCCTGCCGGAAACGCCGGCCCCGCCGGCTGCGCGGCTCCTCAACTGACCCGTCGGCGTTCAAGACCGGCGATTGAAACTGCAATCAGGGAGTGAAAACCATGCTCAAGTCCTTCGATCCGATTTCGCGCCGCCGCTTCGTCGCCGGCGCCCTGGGAACCGGCGCGGCCGTCGCCGCCCCGGCCGTTCTGACCGGCGCACGGGCCGCCGGCGAACTGAAGATGGCGACCTTTTATGCGCTCAGCGGGCCGGGATCGCTGTTCGGCCCGACCCAAACCGCGGTCACCAGGCTCGCCGTGGACGAGATCAACGCCGGCGGCGGCATCGGCGGCCGCAAGGTCACGGTCATTCCCTCCGACGGCGGCGCGCCGCCGGCCGAAGCCGCCAAGGCGGCGATCCGCCTGATGCTGCGCGACAAGGTCGATATCGTGGTCGGCTCGCACGACAGCGCGGTCCGCGAAGCCATCGTTGCGGCGTTGAAAGGCCGGGTGCCCTATGTCTACACGCCGCTCTACGAGGGCGGGGAGTGCAACCCGAACGTCTACGTCACCGCCGACACGCCGCAGCAGCAGGTCCAGCCTTCGATCACATACCTAGCGAAGACGCTGGGCGCGAAGAGCTACTATCTCATCGGCAACGATTACGTCTGGCCGCGCAAGACCAACGAACAGGCGAAGAAATATATTGCCGCTGCGGGCGGCAAGGTGGTCGGCGAGGAGTATGTGCCCGTCGGCGCGCCCAACAAGTTCGAGGACGCGGTGACCCGCATCAAGGCGAAGAAGCCCGATCTCGTGGTCATCACGCTGGTCGGCGGCGACAACATCAACTTCAACCGGACCTTTGCCGGCTTCGGCCTGGACAAGTCGATCAAGCGGATCTCCTACCTGCTCGAGGAACAGACCCTGGCCGGCATCGGCGACAAGAGCAGCAACGGCCTGTACAGCGCCATGTCCTATTTCGAAAACGAGAAGAGCGAAGCCAACGCGAAATTCAAGGCGAACTACCGGAAGGCCGCCGGCGCCAAGGCCCCGCCGCTCGCCATGATCGGCGTCGACACCTACGGCGGCGTCAACTGCGCCAAGGCGCTGATCGAGAAGGCCGGCGGGACGGATGCCGTCAAGCTGATGGCAGCGGCCGACAACCTGCAATACCGGACGCCGACCGGCACGGCCGTCATGACCAACCGCCATGTCGTGAAGGACATGTTCCTTGCCGAATGCAAGGGCACCAGCTTCGACATCATCCAGACCTTCAAGGCGGTAGCGCATGGCCAGACCTGCAGCTGATCGGGTTTCGCACCGCGGCAGCAGCCGGGAAACGGCGTTGGCCGAAACGCTGCCGCGGTTCCCGATCCGGGCTCATCCGCCACGACACGTCATGGCGACGCCGGCCCGGTTGCAGTATGAACGTTCGGATACGGGGCCTGCCGTGCATATCGGGAGTCCGAGCCGCACAGTGCCGGGTCGTTGACGGCGGGCGTGTTGGAGGTCGTCTGACATGACCGAACCGCCCGCCGTCGACCTTCCGGCGACAGAGTCCGCTGTCATCGTCGTGGACATGCAGAATTCCTACCTGCACCCGGAAGGCGCGTTTGCGCGCCTCTGGCCGCACATGGAGACGCCGCCCGAATACGGTCCCCAGCGCATGCGCCGCGCGATCCCCGGCTGCCGCAGGCTGATCGACGCCGCCCGCCGGGAGCAGGTGCCGGTCATCTATCTCAAATATGTCTATCGCCCGGACTATCGGGATGGCGGCGTCCTGATCCGGGAAGTCTGGCCGGCGCTAAAGGAAGCGAACTATGTGGCGGCGGGCACCTGGGAGGCCGAGATCGTCGACGAACTGACACCGGCCGAAGGCGATTTCGTCGTCGAGAAATCGCGCTACAGCGGATTCTACGCGACGCGCCTGGAAACCGTGCTCCGCAGCCTCGACGCCAGGACATTGTACATGTGCGGAGTCGGCACGAGGCACTGTGTCGAGAGCACGGCGCGCGATGCGCATATGCGCGACTATCGGGTGTTCATCGTCGCGGATGCGACGGCGGATGTCGGCGAAGATATGGAGCAAAGCGTCTTCGCCAGTTTCTCGATCGGGTTCGGCTGGGTCGCGAGCATCGACGAGATCATTGCGTCCTGGCAGGGCGGCGGAAATTCGTAACGCCGGCCCGGCCGATCACTGTATCAACCGAGGAGCAGAAAATGACCGATCGGACAATGAAAGAACGAAAAACCCGCGAATGGCTTGATTCGCGCGCGACGAGCAGACGCCGTTTCGTCGCCGGCGCCCTGGGGACCGGCGCGGCCGTCGCGGCGCCGGCCGTCCTGACCGGCGCGCGGGCCGCCGGGGAATTCAAGATGGCCACTTTTCTGGCGTTGAGCGGTCCGGCCTCGCTGTTCGGGCCGACGCAAACCGCCTGCGCCAAGCTGGCCATAGACCAGATCAACGCCGGCGGCGGCATCGGCGGCCGCAAGGTGACGGTCATCCCGGCCGACGGCGGCGCAACGCCGGCCGAGGCCGCCAAGGCGGCGATCCGGCTGATGCTGCGCGACAAGGTCGATCTTGTGCTCGGCTCGCACAACAGCGCGGTGCGCGAGGCGATCGTCGCGGCGCTCAAGGGCCGGGTGCCCTATGTCTACACGCCGCTCTACGAAGGCGGGGAATGCAACCCCAACGTCTATGTGACGGCGGACACGCCCCAGCAGCAGGTCCAGCCCTCGATCTCCTGGCTGGCGAAGACCCTGGGCGCGAAGAGCTACTATCTGATCGGCAACGACTATGTCTGGCCGCACAAGACCAACGAGCAGGCGAAGAAATACATCGCGGCGGCCGGCGGCAAGGTGGTCGGCGAGGAATATCTCCCGCTCGGCGCGCCGAACAAGTTCGAGGATGCGGTGACACGGATCAAGGCCAAGAAGCCCGATCTCGTGGTCATCACCCTGGTCGGCGGCGACAATGTCAACTTCAACCGGACCTTCGCCGGCTTCGGCCTGGACAAGTCGATCAAGCGCGTTTCCTACCTGCTGGAGGAGCTGACCCTGTTCGGCATCGGCGCCGAGAACAGCGCCGGCCTGTACAGCGCGATGTCCTATTTCGTGAACGAGAAGAGCGAGCCCAACGCCAAGTTCAAGGCAGGCTTCGCCAAGGCCTTCGCGCCCAAGCCGCCGCCGCTCAGTATGCTCGGCGCGGACGTCTATTCCGGCGTCTACTGCGCCAAGGCGCTGGTCGAGAAGGCGGGCGGCACGAAGGATGCCGGCAAGCTCATGGCGGCGGCCGACAACCTGCAATACAGGACCGCGACCGGGTCGGGCGTGATGACCAACCGGCACGTCGTCAAGGACATGTACCTTGCCGAATGCAAGGGCACGAGCTTCGACATCGTCCAGACTTTCAAGGCGGTGGCGCACGGCCAGACCTGCAGCTGATCCCGTTTCCCGTCTTGCCTCCCCTCTCGCCTCTGGGCGGCAGCCGGATATACTCCGGCTGCCGCCTTTGATTCTGCCGCGGCCCTGCCCGCGCCGGGAGCCCTGACGCCGATGGATCCGATCCTCACCACCAACATCCTGAATGTGGTGTACGAGGTCTCCACCCTGGCGGTCGTCGTTCTCGGCCTCGCCGTCGTGTTCGGCCTGCTCGGGGTCATGAATCTCGCCCATGGCGAGTTCGTCATGATCGGCGCCTATTGCGCCTTCTTCGTCCAGGCCCAGAACCTGCCCTTCCTCGCCGCCGTGCCCCTGGCGCTCCTTGTCTGCGCCGTTCTCGGGCTGGTCGTCGAGCGGCTGCTCGTGCGGCCGCTCTACGCCCGTCCGTTCGATACGCTGCTGGCGACCTGGGGGCTGAGCATGCTGCTGCGCGAGGCCGTCGAGGCGGTCTACGGCCGGGGCTTCCGCAGCGTCGCCACGCCGCTGACCGGCAGCGTCGACGTGTTCGGCGCGGACTATCCGTCCTATCGGTTGCTGCTCACGGTCGTCTCGATCGCGCTGGTCGCCGGGCTGGTCTGGTGGTTCGTACGCAGCGCCACCGGCCGGCGCATCCGCGCGGTGGTCAACAATCCGGAACTCGCCGGCTCGGTCGGCATCCCGGTCACGGGGCTGGCGCGCAACACCTTTGTGTTCGGCTGCTGTCTCGCCGCGCTCGCCGGCGTGATGCTGGCGCCGCTCCTGCCGGTCAATCCGACCCTGGGCCTGGACTTCATCCTCAAATCCTTCTTCGTGCTCGTGGTCGGCGGGCTCGGCAGCCTGGTCGGCCTGATCTCCGGCTCCGGCGTCATCGGCGGCGTCGAGAGCGTCGTCAGCGCCTTCCTGGACCGGACCTACGGCTATACGACCGTGCTCATCATCGCGATCCTCTTCCTCTGGCTGCGCCCCAATGGCCTCTTTCCTCGGACATAGCGCAGCCCTGGTCGCGGCGCTCGCCGTGCTGCCCCAGCTGGTCGGCGAATTCTGGGCCTACACGCTGGCACTGTACTTTCTCTACGCCATCGCGTCGCTCGGCATCGGCCTGTGCTGGGGCCAGGCCGGCTTCCTGCCGCTCGGCCAGGCCATGTTCTTCGGGCTGGCGGCCTATCTCTCCGGCCTCTCGCTGATCCATTTCAAGGACAGCTGGCTGCTCCTGCTCCTGCTGCCGGGAGCGGCGCTGGCGCCCGGCCTGCTGGCCTACGGCATCGGCCTGCTGGTGTTCCGCGGGCGGACGCTGAGCGGCCCGTTCTTTGCCATGATCACGCTGGCGCTCACCCTGCTCGCCTTCCAGATCGCCAACAGCTGGAACGACGTGACCGGCGGCTTCAACGGCCTCAAGAACATCCCCGGCCTGCCCGGGCTGAGCGATTTCACCGACCTCTACTACATTTCGGCGGTTGCGCTGGCAGTCTGTCTCCTCGGCGTCGCCTGGCTGCGCCGCGCGCCGGCCGGGGTCGTCTGGCGGGCGGTCGCCCAGAACGAGCAGCGGGTCCGTTTCTGCGGTTTTGCCGTGCAGAACGTGAAGGCCGCCGTGTTCGGCCTGAGCGGCGTGCTCGCCGGCATCGGCGGCGCCCTCTATGCGCCCCAGCAAAACCTGGTTACGCCGCAGCTTTGCGGTTTTCTCCTGTCCGCCGACCTGGTGATCTGGGCGGCGGTCGGCGGGCGGGCGACGCTCTACGGCCCGGTCGTCGGCGCCGTCCTGATCGGCATCCTGACCGCCGACCTGCGCGACGAGATCAGCTATTGGGAGGTCATCCTCGCCGCCATCTTCATTATCGTCGTACTGTATTTCCGCCAGGGTCTCATGGGCTTCGTCGAGCCGCGGTTCGAGCGGCTCTGGCGCCGCCGCACCGACCGCACCCTCGACAGCCCGGCCCGCCCCGAAGCCTCCGGCGATACCGGGTTTGCCGATACCGGGTTTGCCGATGCGGGGTTTGCCCTCGACGATGTCCGCGTCCGCATGGGTTCGGTGAACATCCTGGAAGGGCTGGACCTCGAAATCGACCGCGCCGGCATCTATTGCCTGATCGGACCGAACGGCGCGGGCAAGACATCCTGCTTCAACGCGATGACCGGAGAATTGCCGGTGCGCAGCGGTCATATCCGCATCTTCGGCAGGGCGCGCACCGGAACGGCGGCCGACCTGCTGAGCCGCATCGGCGTCGGGCGCAAGTTCCAGGCCCCCAGCCTGTTCCCGGACCTGACCGTGGCGGAGAATTTCAACATCGGCCTGTGGGGCGGCCGGGCGCGGCGGCGCGACCTGGTCCGCATGGGCAGCCACCGCTGGTCGAGCGCGATCCTGCGCGAGGCGCAGAGCCGCTTTCCGTTCCTCGCCGAAGAGGACCGCCGGGCCGGCGACCTCTCGCACGGCCAGCGCCAGATCCTGGAACTGGTCATGGTTCTGATCGCGGAGCCGCGGCTTCTCCTGCTCGACGAGCCGTCGGCCGGCCTCTCGCCGGCCGAGACCCAGGACGTGATCGAAGCTGTCCGCTGGGTCAGCGGGCGGTTGAACGCCTGCACGGTGATCGTCGAACACGACATGACGTTCGTGCGCGAACTGGCAGACCGGATATTCGTCCTGCACCAGGGCCGGCTGCTGGCGTCGGGCACGGTTGCGGAAATCCAGGCCGACGAGCGGGTCCGGGCCGTCTATGTCGGGGCTTCGGCATGACCGGGGATTCGGGTGGGCCGCTGTTTTCCTTTTCCGGCGTGACCGGCGGCTACGGCGCAACGACCGTCGTCCGGTCGGTCGGCGGCGCGGTTGCGGCCGGCGAGGCCTGCTGCGTGCTCGGCCGCAACGGCGTCGGCAAGACGACGCTGATGCGCCTGCTCACCGGCCACCTGCCGCTTCAGTCGGGCTCGGTATCGTTCGACGGGCAACCGCTGGACGGGCTGGCGCCCGACCGGCGCCACAATCTGGGCCTGGTCTATTGCCCGCAGGAGCGGCCGGTGTTCGACAATCTGTCGGTCCGGGAGAACCTGAGCCTGATGTCTTCGGCCGAGGTCGAAGGCCGCTACGCCCCCTACTTTGCCGCCTTTCCGATACTCGAAGCCCGCATGGCCCAGTCAGCGGGAACGCTGAGCGGCGGCGAACGGAAAATCCTGTCTTTCGTGCGCGGCGCCGCCGAACCCGGGCGGCTGCTTCTGCTCGACGAGCCGAGCGAAGGCGTGCAGCAGGAAAATGTCGAACGCATGGCCGGCTTCCTGCACGAGGCCAAGGCCGGGGGCCGGGGATTGCTCATCGTCGAACAGAATCTCGCCTTCGCGCTCGAAATCGCCGACCGGGTGATCGTCATGGACCACGGCGAGGTCGTGCTCGCCGGCGCCGCGGCCGACATGACTGAGGCGACCCTGGCGGCGCATATGCATGTGTGAGGAAACGTGACGTCGGACGCGCAGGGGGGACGCGTAGTGGGGACGCGTATTGGGGACGCGTCGTGGCGGCCGGCCCTTCGATACGCCCCTTCGGGGCTACTCAGGGCGAGGGACATTGCAGGGTAGGATTTACCCAACCAATACCCTCATCCCGAGTAGGCGCGAAGCGCCGTATCGAGGGACCCGGTACCGATCAAATGCGCCCGGCAACGGATCGCTTGCGGCGTCGACGGAACCTACCCCGTCATCGCGCGCAGGCCGTCCTCGAAGAAGAAGGAATCCTCGCCGAAGGCCGGCTTCAGGCCGTCGAGCCAGGTTGCCTGGGGATCGAACTTCGCGAAGAAGGGCCGGCCGACCCAGTCGGGATCGCGGCCCTGCAGGAAGCGCAGCACGAAGACCTTCTCGCCGCCGACCTCCTGGACGCCGAGGACCTCGACCTTGCCCGGAGTCGCGCTCATGCTCGGGCCGCGCACGGTGCGGGCGAGGCCCGAGACCTGCTCCACCGCCCCCCGGAAGACCTCCCAGCAGCGCACCAGCGGCACCTCGAAATACCGCTTCGCGCCGGTGTCGCGCTCGACGAACATGTAATAGGGGACGATGCCGAGCCGGACCTGCTCGCGCCACAGGCGCGCCCAGATGTCGGGATCGTTGTTGATATGGGCGAGCAAGGGCGCCTGGCCGCGGATGACCGCGCCGGTATCGCGGATCCGGCGGATCGCTTCGCGCACCACGTTGGTCCGCAATTCCTGCCAGTGGTTGAAATGCGCCATGATCGCAACATGGCGGCCCGACCGGACGATATCCTCGAGCAGCCGCAGCATATCGTCAGCATCCTCGTCGTGGACGAAGCGGTGCGGCCAGAAGGTGAGCGCCTTGGTGCCGATCCTGATGTTCTGGACATGCTCCAGCGCCGGATCGTCGATGAAGGGCCGGAGATAGCCTTCCATCACCCGGGTCTTCATGATCATGGGGTCGCCGCCGGTCATCAGCAGGTCCGAAACGTCCGGGTGGGCGGCGAGATAGCGATGCAGGCCTTCGGCATCCTTGGAGGAGATTTTCAGCTCCTTGTCGCCGACGAACTGGGCCCAGCGGAAACAGAAAGTGCAATAAGCGTGGCAGGTCTGGCCCTGGCTCGGGAAGAACAGCACGGTCTCGCGGTATTTGTGCTGCAGCCCCTCGAAGACCTCGTCATCCTCGCTCGGAATGTTGAATTCCCTCTGGCCGGCCGGATGCGGATTGAGGCCCGCGCGGATCCCGGCCGCCGCCTGATCGATCTCATGCTTCGACGCCGCGCGAAGCTGAAGGTCGGCGATTTGGCGGAATTCCGCCTCGCCCAGCATCTCCCGTTGAGGAAAGACCAGCTGGTAGATCGGGTCGTCGGGGATCCTGTCCCAGTCGATCAGGTGTTCGATGACATAGCGGTTGGTGCGGAACGGCAGCACGGAACTGACGACGCGCATGGCGAACAGATCGTCGTCCGTCACATTGCCGAACCGGGTGATGGTATCGAGATCCCTTGCGGTCAGCGCCTGAAACTTGCCGTTCGGCCGCTCGATCGCCTTCGGCGCCTCGGGCCGGCCGGTTCCCGGAATCACTTGAACATTCATAGCTTCATACCTCCCGAACAATCATTTCGCATTCCGGCCCGCAGGTGGGCGCGGAATGCAGGTTCTCCGCGCCCGATGCGTCGAACCCGATGAATTTCGTTCGTATTTGTCCCCGGAAATTCCGTCCTCCGGGGTAGCTTTTTTTCCTCCTCCATAGCGCCGGAGCGGTTGGAGCGGGGCGGCACTGGAAACCGCCGGGCGACGGCGGCGCCGCTCTCTGAACCCGACCCTTGACTGTTCCGGCACGGTCTGCAGAACCCTGCGTACCGCGCGACGGATCGCACGGTACGCACGGTGCCGTGGAGCCGGCGTTCCGGCCCCGCCTGCCTGTTCGGACGGCCCGGCTCAGGCGCTCGGCGCCCGCCTTCCGGCCATCCCGGACCGCATCGCCGGCTTCGGTTGCGAATGCCGCGACGAACGGCCCGCGCGGTCGGCCGCTACTTCCCGGCCAACTGCTTCAAGACTTCGGCGTCGACCGCCTTGGTCTGCGATTTATAATAGGCCATCGCCGCCTTGCCGTCGACTCCCATGGCGTTGATCGACTTGATCCAGTCGGCGAACAGCGGCGCCCAGGCTTTACGGAACTTGGCCATTTCCGCTTCCGGCATGGTGTGGACCTTGCGCGTGGTCAGGAAGCTCTTGAGCGTTTTCGCCTTCAGCTCGTCCCACGGCAGGCTGCGCCGGCCCAGATTCTCGCCGGACAGGCTCCAGATGATCTTCTGGTCCTGTTCGGGGATCGTGTCCCACTTCTTCTTGTTCCAGAAGGTCGAAAAGGAGGCGCCGAACCAGCCTTCGGGAATTTCCGTTCCGGACTTGGCGTATTTGTCGATCTTGAAGGCGAGCAGATCGCCGGGGGTCAGGCCGACGAAGGCGTCGACCACGCCTTTCGAGACGATCGGGTAGATGCGCACGGCCGGGCCGGGCACGATGTTGGCGCCGGACAGCTTCAGCGCCTGGGCCGGGATCGACGGCAGCGTCCAGGTCTTGATCGTCTTCAGCGAATCCATCGAAAGCAGCGGCTTGTCGGACATCGAAAACCACAGGCCATCGGGCGCGCCGAAATAGCCGACCATCTCGACGTCCTTGTAGTTCGCCTTGTCCTTGAAGAATTTCTGATACATGCGCCAAAGGGCGACCGAACGGCCGACGGCGGTCAGGGCCATCTGCGGATGGATGCTGATCTGGGTCGACGGCACCAGTTTGCGCAGGAAGGCGTTGAATACGAAGGCGCCGTCGGCTGATCCCTTCTGCACCATCACCATCTGGAGCGGCGGCGGCGCCAGTTTGCAGGCCGGCACGAAGCGGATCGAAATCCGGCCTTCCGTCGCCTTCTCGATTTCCTTTGTCCAGGGCTTAAGAATGCCGTGGCTGATCACATGCTTCGGCGTCACGAAGCTGCAGAACAACAATTTTGTCTTGGCCTGCGCCGGTACGGCCGCAAGGCCGAATGCGGCAGCGGCCGCCGCCAGAACGCCGGCCCGCACGAAATTCTTCATGGGTCTTCCTTTCCCTGTCGCCACGGCTTTCCACCGGGAATTCCTGCCCTATGTTCGCCGCTGCGCGCGCGTCCGTCAACCGAACGTTGATTTGACAACGGTCCCGGTTTCCCGGCCGCCAACGCTTGATCCGCGGCCGATGGCCCGGCATTCTTCGCTGCGACGGGCCGGACGATGCCCTGCCTGTCCCTGCCCCGTGCCGAAAGTTCCGTCCGGCATGACGCAGGATTGATCGCCGGACGGGTTGGCATTGTCCGGCCGGCGCGGGAAGATGACCGCATGAACGACGCCGGTTCCAGGACGGCTGCATGACCGACGACCGCCAGACGGACGGCGCTGCACCGGCGGGCGGACCCGGCGCCGGCGCGGACGAAACAGCCGGCGCCGGCGCGCGCGCGCGTCGGATGCTCATTGCCGACGCGCCGGCGCGGTTGCGCTTTCTCAATATCGCGGCCGCCCTCGGCCTGGTCGCACTGCTGTTCTTCGTTCTCGTCGTCGGCCGGGATTTCCTCGTGCCGTTCGTGGTCGCGATCGCGATCTGGTACCTGATGATCGCGCTGAAGGAGTCCTTCAAGCAGAGCGCGAAATACACCCGTATCCCGGTGCCGGATGCGATCGCCATGGTCCTCGCCATCGCGGCGACCGTTCTGGTGATCACCTTGATCGTGGTGCTGATCAACTCAAGCATAAACGGGGTCGTTGCCTCGATCCCGAAATATCAGGACCGGTTCAACGACATTATCGGCAACACCCTGAAGCTGACCGGCTACGAGGGCGAGAACCCCCTGCGCGAGTTCATCGCCAACCTGCGGCCGCAGGAATATGTCTCGCGCGCCGCCGGCGCGATCGGCGGCCTGGTCCAGGATATGGGCCTGATCATCGTCTATGTGCTTTTCCTGCTGCTCGAGACCTGGACCTTCCGGCGCAAGCTGAACGCGATCGCGCGCACCGATACGCACCGGGAGAACCTGCGCTCGACGATCCGGGAGATCGGCGAGGACATCAACACCTACATGCGGATCAAGACCTGGCTGTCCGCTGCGGTGGCGGTGCTGTGCTACGCGGCGATGAAGCTGGCCGGCGTCGATTTCGCCGAATTCTGGGCCGTCCTGTTCTTCCTGCTAAACTATATCCCGACCATCGGCGCGATCCTTGCCGTGTTCTTCCCCGCCGTCCTGATGATCGTGCAGTTCACCAGCATTCCGCTGATCGTTTCGGTGATCGTCGTGCTGATTGCGATCCCGACCGTGATCAACAATTTCGTCGAACCGCGCATGATGGGCCGGTCGCTGAACCTGAGCTCGCTGGTCATCATCATGTCGCTGATCCTGTGGGGCAGCATCTGGGGCATCATTGGCATGTTCCTGTGCGTGCCGATCATGGTGATCCTGAACATCGTGCTGGCCAAGTTCGACTCGACCCGGCCCCTCGCCGTCATGCTGTCGGCCAACGGCAGGATCGATTCGAACCGCGCCGTGACGGCATCGCAACCGGCAGAATAGCGATGGCCGGAGCCAGCGCTGCTGCGCCGGTCGTGCGTTTCGACGACGTGAGCGTGCGCTTCGGCGACGAAACGATCTACGACGGGCTCTCCTTTGCCGTCGAGGCCGGCGAATTCCTGTGCATCCTGGGGCCGAGCGGCTGCGGCAAGTCGACATCGCTCAGGCTGATGGGCGATCTTCTGGCGATCCAGGGCGGGCGGGTCGAGATCGAAGGCCGGACGCCGGCCGAAGCCTGGGACCGGCTCGCCTACGTCTTCCAGTCGCCGCGCCTGGTGCCCTGGCGCACCGCGCTCGGCAACGTCATGCTGGGGATGGACCTGCGCTTCGACGGCATGGCCAAGGCTGAAAAGGCGGACCGGGCCGGACAGTTGCTGGACCTTGTCGGCCTTGCCGCCGACACCGGCAAGTTTCCGGCGATGCTCTCCGGCGGCGAGCGCCAGCGCGTGGCGATCGCCCGGGCGCTTTCGGTCGAGCCCGACATCATCCTTATGGACGAGCCGTTTTCCGCCCTCGATCTCAACACGCGGCGGCGCATGCGCCAGGAGATCATCCGCATCTGGCGCGAAACCGGCAAGACCATCGTGTTCGTCACCCACGACATCGACGAAGCCTTGGTACTTGCCGACCGCATCCTGCTATTGTCCAACAAGCCGACATCGGTTCTGGATATACTCGCGATCGACGAACCGCGTCCGCGCGATATCGGCGAGACGCCCAGCCTGCGAGAGCGGCGGGACGAATTGGTGCGCCTGTTCCGCCGTCTGGAACCGGGCGAAGTCAATCTGGAGGGAGAAACAGTATGATCGAACGTAATATTTTGCTGGATCGCCGGCGGGTTTTCGCCGGCCTGTGCGCCGGGGCCCTTGCATTGAGTATGGGGGCGCTTGGGCTCGGCGCCGCGCCGGCCGCCGCCAAGGAGAAGGTCACCTACGGCTATCTGATCGACCCGGCGCTGGAAGGCGTGCTCTACGCCATCAAGCAGGGCATCGTGAAATCCGACAAGATCGAGATCGACGGCAAGGCGCTGGCCATCCCGGCGCTGATCCAGTCCACGCCCACCAAGCGGTTCGACGTGCTGATGAACGCCGTCATGGCGATTCCGCTCGCGGCCAAGCGCGGGCTCAAACTGGTCGTCCTGTCCAGCGCCTTGCGCGCCGGCAAGGGCGGGCTCGGCGCCGGCATCTGGGTCAAGAAGGACAGCCCCTACAAGACGATGGCCGACCTCAAGGGCAAGACCATCGGCAACTATGCCCTGCGCGCGACCGGCACGACCTGGATCCGCCTGGCCCTGTTGAAGAAATACAAGCTGAACGTCTCCTACAAGGGCGGCGACATGAACTGGGTGCAGATTCCCGCCCCGGCGCTGCTGACCGCGCTGGAGACCGGCCGGGTCGACGCCGCGACGCTGATCCACTCCCAGGCCTACAGGGCGCGCGGCTCCGGCAACTACCGGGTGCTCGCCTGGACCAACAAGGACATCCGGGAACTCTACGGCGTCGACACCGTGGCCGCCGTCAACGTGACCTATCCGGAGAAACTCGCCGAGCGGCCGGAGGCCTTCCGGGAATTCAACCGGATGCTGTACGAATCGGTGCAGTATGCCGTGAAAAATCCCGGCGAAGTCGGCGCGGCGATCGCCAAGGGCGGCAAGATCAGCGCGGCCTATTTCAAGGCCTGGTTGACGGATTATTCCTACTTCCCGGGCGCGGTTTCCGACGCCGACATGAAGGCGATGGAAACGATCTGGTCCGGCGCGAAGGAGATGGGCATCCTCAAGAAGGTGCCGAAGGCCGCCGACGTGGTGTGGGAGCACGCCATCCGCGAATAGGCGCCGGCCAGCCTGAGCCGGATCGTTGGACGCTCCGGCAACGGTAGCGGCCCCGGCTGCCGCCGGGGCCGCCGCCCCTTCCGCCGCCGGGCGCAAATCGCGCCTTGCGGCGCACCTTTTCACGCTCGGCGTGCTCGCCGCCTGGGCGGCCTGGGGCGCCTCGGTGGAGAGCTACCAGATGCCGGGGCCCCTGGCGGTCGCCGAGCGCCTCGGCCTGTTCTTCACCGACGCGCACGAAATCGGCCACATGTTCTGGTCGTTCGGCCATATCATCGCCGCGGTCATCATCTCGTTCGTCATCGGCTTCGCGCTGGCGCTGCTGCCCTGGTACCTGGGCGCCACGCGGCGGATGATGCACGGCCGGCTCACGCCCTTCCTGAACTCCTATCCCGGCATCGGCTGGACCATGCTGGCGATCATCTGGTTCGGCGTGAACGATTTCACCGTCGTCTTCGTCATCAGCATGGTGCTGATCCCCTTCGCCATCATCAACATGCGCGAGGGGCTGGAGGCGCTCGACCCGGAACTGCTGGAGATGGTGCGCAGCTTCTCGCGCCGCCGGGTGCGCGCGCTGCTGCTGCTCATCCTGCCGGCGCTGTTCCCCTTCATGTTCGCGACGCTGCGCATCAGCTTCGGCGTTTCGTGGAAAGTGGCGCTCACCGCCGAACTGTTCGGCGGCAACAGCGGGCTGGGCTACATGCTCAACCTGGCGCGCAACGATTTCGATACGCCGCTGATCTTCGGCATCATCCTGATCATCATCGCCTTCGTCTACAGCGTGGAACGGTTCGTCTTCGATCCGGTCCAGAAGCGGCTGGCGCGCCACCATGCCGCCTGACGCGCCCGCCGCCCGTCTCGCAGCCACCGGCGGGATCCGGCCGCTGCCGGTCGTGCTGGCCGAAGGGCTGATCGTTGCCGCAGTGGTCGGCTGGTGGGCGGTCGCGCGCGACCTGTCCGACGCCGTGATGCCCGGCCCGTGGACGGTCGCGGTGACGACCGCGGAACTGTTCACCGAACCGGACCAGCTTGCCCACACGCTGACCAGCATGCTGCGGGTCGTCATTTCCGTCATCGCCGCCGTCCTGCTGGGCACGCTGCTCGCCTTCCTGCCGCGCCGCTGTCCGGCGCTCGACGTCATCGTCTACGGCCGGATCCAGCCCTTCCTGAACGCCTTTCCTTCCGTGGGCTGGGCGATCGTCGCCAGCATCTGGTTCGGCCCGTCGCACGAAACGATTATCTTCGTCGAAGTCGCCATCCTGACGCCCTTCTGCCTGGTCAACGTCGCTCAGGGCCTGCGCGAACTCGATGCCGAGGCGATGGAGATGGCGCGCAGCTTCACCCGGACCCGGCGCCGGGTGTTCTTCCTGGTCACGATCCCGCTGCTCATGCCCTACATCGTGGCGGCCCTGCGCATCGCCTACGGCGTCGGCTGGAAGATCGCGCTGGTCGCCGAACTGTTCGGCACCGAGAGCGGCCTCGGCTTCTTGATGCTGCGGGCGCAGACCCTGTCCGACGCCGCTACCGTGTTCGCCGCCTGCTTCGCCGTCGTGATCCTGTTCATCGCCGGGGAAAAGCTGGTAATCGATCCGCTGGCCCGGCGGGTCCGATACAACTGAGCCGCGGGCGCAGCGCTGGTACACTAACCATAAATTGGAGCGATGACTGTCATGAGCGATCAAGAACTCGGCCGTCTTGAGCAACTCGACATCGGCGACCAGTGGAAAAACGAGCCTCGCGATTTCACCCCGTGGCTCGCCAAACCGGAAAATCTCGAAATTCTCGGTGAAACGCTGGGACTTCGGTTGGAACCGGAGACGGCAGATACGGAAAAAGAATCCGGGCGGTTTCGAGCTGATATCGTCTGCATGGATTCAGATGAAAATTGGGTGCTGATCGAAAACCAGCTTGATCGTACCGATCACAAACACTTGGGCCAGTTGCTGACCTATGCCCAAGGTGTGCATGCCGTCACTATGGTCTGGTTGGCAGATGAATTTGCGGATGAACACCGCGCGGCTCTCGACTGGCTGAATGAAATCACGCAGGAGGATTTTCGCTTCTTTGGACTGGAAATCGAACTCTGGAAGATCGACAGTTCCCGCCCGGCGCCGAAGTTCAACATTGTCTCACAGCCGAACGACTGGTCACGGTCGGTAGCGAGGCGCACCAAATCCAAGGACAGAGCCGAAAAATCGGAGAGACGGCTAAAGCAAAGGGAATATTGGGCCGCACTTCAGGAGAGGCTCAAGAACAAACGCGGGCCGGTCGCCGGCCATCGCAAACCACGGCCGTCGTCTTCGATGAGCTACAGTATAGGACGCAGCGGATTCAGCCTCGCGGCGGGAATGAATAGTCGGGACAAGTGGGTACGGTCAGAACTCTATATCGGCGGCGGCGACATAGAGGAACGCTTTGCGCGTCTCAAAGAGCAGAAAGATGAGATCGAGCAGAAGTTGGGTTATAAGCTTGAGTGGGAAGAATTGCCAGAAAAACAGGCCAGTCGGATTGCTTATTACCGCCACAATACGGATCCGTGGAAAGAGGCAGACTGGCCCGAGCAGCACGAGTGGCTCGCGGAACATCTGAACAAGATGCACGAAGTATTTTCCGAGCGGATCAAAGACCTGTAACTCGCCCATGCGCTCTCAAGGAGATTTCGAGCGATGACCGCAATCCGGTTAAAAAAAATCCCCGGCCCGCCGGACATTGCCGTCGACGAGGCCGGCGAGGGTCCGCTGCTCGTCTTCATGCACGGCATCGGCGGCAACCGGACCAACTGGACCGAACAGGTCGAGGCCTTCGCCGCCCGCGGCTTCCGCGCGGTCTCCTGGGACGCCCGCGGCTACGGCGACAGCGACGATTACGAGGGACCGCTCGATTTCAGCGACTTCTCGCACGATCTGGCCCGGCTGCTCGACCATTACGGCGTCGAAAGGGCCCATCTGTGCGGCCTGTCGATGGGCGGCCGGATCGCCCAGGATTTCCACGCCCTCTATCCCGAGCGGATCGCGACGCTCGCCCTGGTCGCCACCTTCGCCGGCCAGAGCAATTTCTCGCCGGCCGAGCGCGAACGCTTCGTGGCGCTGCGCCTCAAGCCGCTCGCCGAGGAGGGCAAGGAGCCGAAGGACATCGCCCCGGTCGTCGCGTCCACCCTGCGCGGGCCGGACGCGACGGAAGAGCAGTATGCGCGGCTGGTCGCCAGCATGGCGGCGCTGCACAAGGAAAGCTACATGAAGACGGTGCGCGCGACCTCGATGTTCGAGCGCACGGCCGAGCTCGAATTGATCCGCGTGCCGACCCTGCTGGTCTACGGCGACGGCGATTCCCTGACCACACCGGAGATCGGCCGCGGTCTGCACGACCGGATCGCCGGATCGGAATTCGTCGTCGTGCCGCGCGCCGGCCACCTGATCAACATGGAAAAGCCGGCCGAGTTCGATGCGGCCCTGCTGTCGTTCCTGACGAAGCACCGCGACCTGGCCTGCTGATCCGCCATGCCGCCTGACACCCCGTCCGAAACTCCGGGTTCGCCCGCCCCCGAAGTCAAGGTCTATCGCGGCTACAGCCAGGCGGAACTGGACGCGCAGTACAACCAGGCAACGCTGGTGCCCGATATCGGCGGCTATCTCGACGCCTGGGACGGCGAGAGCGCGCGGGTGCGCGACAGCCAGCCCTGCCGGCTCTCGGTGCCCTACGGCGACGGCCCGGCCGAGACCCTCGACATCTTTCCGGCGGAGAACGGCGCGGACGGCGTGCCCGTCATGCTGTTTATCCACGGCGGCGCGTGGCGGGCGCTGTCCAAGGACAGTTTCAGCTACCCGGCCGCGCCGTTCGCCGCAGCGGGCGCGGCGTGGGTGGTTGCCGATTTCGCCCTGCTGCCGGAGGTCAGCCTCGACGAACAGGTGCGCCAGAACCGGGCGGCGCTGGTTTGGCTCTGGCGCAACGCGCGCAGTTTCGGCGGCGATCCCGGCCGGCTCTATGTCTGCGGCCACTCCTCCGGCGCCCATGTCGGCGGCACGCTGGTCCAGGACGGCTGGCGCGCCCGGGCCGGCCTGCCAGAAGACGTCATCAAGGGCGCGGTGCTGGTCAGCGGCATGTACGACCTGGAGCCGGTGCGCCTGACGGCGCGCAACGACTATGTCCGCCTGGACGAGGTCGCGGCGCGGCGGCTGAGCCCGGTCCACAACATTCCGGACCGCCTGCCCGCCCTGGCGCTGTTCTGGGGCAGCGGGGAACTGGACGAATTCCGCCGCCAGTCGCGCGGCTTCGCCGAGGTCCTGTGGGCGCGGGGCCACCGGGCCGAAGCCATGGAGATCGCCGGCGCCAATCATTTCGACATGGCTGACGGCTTCGCCGACAGCCGCAGCGCGATCCTGCGCAGTTGCCTCGGCATGATGGACCTGCTGTAGGCCGATGCCCCGCGAGAACGGTCCCGAGACCGGCCCCGGTCCCCAACCTGACGACATTCCTTGGCCGGCCGGGCGGGCGGAGCCGCTCGATGCAACCGCCCTCGCCGCCAGCCGCGCCGCCGCGATGGCGCGGCGCCCGGCCGGGCCGGTCTGGGTGTTCGGCTACGGCTCGCTGATCTGGAGTCCCGCGTTCGAACCGGCCGAACGCCGCCGCGCCGTGCTGCACGGCTTTCGCCGCGCCTTCTGCTTCTGGACCGTGTCGGCCCGCGGCACGCCGAAGCGGCCGGGCCTCGGCCTGGGGCTGGAAGCCGCACCGGGCGCGCGCTGCGGCGGCGTCGCGCTGAAGATCGACGGCGCGACCGAGGCGACGGACATCGAAAGGCTGTGGGCGCGGGAAATGTATACCGCCGTCTACCGGCCGGCCTGGGTGCCGGTATCTACCGCCGAAGCGCCGGACGGGCCCGATGCGGAGCCCCTGACCGCCCTCACCTTCGTCATCGACCCGGCCCATCCGCAATATTGCCCGCCGCTCGGCGTGGACCGGCAGGCGCGCATCATCGCCGGCGCTGCGGGAAAATTCGGCCCCTGCGCGGACTATCTGGCGGACATGGTGGCCCATCTCGCCGAAGCCGGCGAGCCGGATGCCGAGCTGGAGGCGCTGCTCGAAAGGGTGCAGCGGCTGCGGGACTAGATGCGATTCCTCAATAGGTTGTCCATCCGGGATCTGCCGAGTCACCTTCGCCGATGCGGATGGGGTCTCGGCGGCGGATTGCGCCGGGGTCATCCGGCGGGCGACCGCGGGCGTCCGGTCGATCTGAATTTGGACTCGCGGTTTGTGCAATTGCGCCGCATTTTGGGGCGCGTTCGCCACGCTTGGCTGGAAACGATATGGCTATGTTCGAAGGTTTCACGAAGACCCGGATCGAGGTCTCGTCCATCGCCGTCAATCTCGTGCAGGGCGGCGACGGCCCGCCGCTGCTGCTGCTGCACGGCTACCCGCAGACCCACGCGATGTGGCACAAGGTGGCGCCGCAGTTCGCCGGGCATTACACGGTGGTGGCGCCCGACCTGCGCGGCTACGGCGACAGCGGCAAGCCGGCCTCGGACGACCTCAACGACTTTTGCAAGCGTACGTCGGCGCAGGACCAGGTCGAGGTCATGGCGGCGCTGGGTTTCGAGCGCTTCCATGTCGTCGGCCATGACCGCGGCGCCCGGGTCGGCCATCGCATGGCCCTCGATCATCCGGCGCGGGTCCGCAGCTTCACCTCGCTCGACGTGGTGGCGTCCCAGGCGGCCTTCGACAATATGAACCGCGATCTTGCCTACTCATGGTTCCATTGGCACCTGATGCGCCAGCCCTCCCCGTTCCCGGAGACGCTGATCGGCAACAGCGCCAAATTCTATCTGGATTTCCTGCTCGGCCAGTGGACGGCGGTGGACGGCGCGATTACCGACGAGGCCTACGCGGAATATCTCCGCTGCTTCAGCAACCCCGAAACGATCCGTACGACCTGCATGGACTATCGCGCCATCGCGGTCGACCTGGTCCACGACGAGGCCGACCGGGGCCGGAAAATCGCCTGCCCGATGCTGGTGCTGTGGGCCGGCAACATGGCCCGGCGCCCCGGCTGGCAGACCGGCGGCACCCTGAACATGATCGGGAGCTGGCAGGAGCGGGCCGGGGATGTCCGCGGCCGCGCCCTCGACTGCGGCCATTTCCTGGCCGAGGAGGCGCCCGACGAGACCGCGCGGGAAATCCTTGCCTTTCTGGCCGGCTGCTGAAACCGCCGCCGGCCTGACCCGTCGGGCTTGGCGGCGGCTTCGAGCCCCGGAACGGGTCAGGCGCTGAGCCGCATGCCGACCCGGTTCATGTCGGGTTCCTTGTGGAACTTGCCGTCCTGCATGATCGCGACGAGTCGGGACTGATCCTGCAGCACCTTGATATTCGTCAGCGGGTCGCCGTCGACCAGCAGAAGATCGGCCAGACAGCCCTCCCGGATCGTACCCAGTTCGTCGCCCATCCCCATGATCTGACCGCCATACATCGTGCCGGCCTTGATCGCCTCCATCGGCGAGAAGCCGACCATGTCGACGAAATACTCGAAGTCCTTGGCGTTTGTGCCGTGCGGCGTCCAGGCGAAGCCGTAGTCGCCGCCGACCAGCACGCGGATGCCGCGCTTGTGCATCGCCAGCATGGTTGCGCAGGCATGCTCCAGCTCGCGTTCGTAGCGATCCGTGATCGGCGTGCCGGGTACGATGCCCCATTCCGCAGCGTTCCGCGCCACGTTGATCAGCCAGGCCAGGCCGGGCGCCACGAAATGTTTGTCCTTGTTGGCCTCCAGCAGATCGAGCGTCTCCTCGTCGGAGAAGGAGGCGTGGTAGATGATTTCGATGCCGTGCTTCACACAGCGCTGGATCGATTCCTTCGAGCGCGCATGGGCGGCGAGGCGGCGGCCGCGCCCCCTGGCCTCGGCAACGGCGACGGCGACTTCCTCGTCGGTGAACTGGTTCTCCTCTGCGGCGAACTGGGTGATCTCTTCGCCGGACAGGTTGATCTTGATCGTATCGACGCCCCACTTCATGAGCGTGCGGATCTCGCGCCGCATCTCCTCCACACCGGAGACGACGATGCCGAGATTGAGCGCCTTGTGGTCGATATGCGGCAGCGTGGCATCGCCAAGGCCGCCGACCGCCGTCAGTTCAGGCCCCGCCGCGGTATAGCGCGGGCCGGGCACCTTGCCCTCCTTGATCGCGTCGCGGATCACCACGTCAAGCCGCGGCTTTGCCGCCGCCGCGCCATAGCCCGCGGTGAAGCCGGCGTCGATCAGCAGCTTCGCCATGTAGACGCAGTTGAGCGTGTGCTCTTCGAGCGGCATGAGCTGGATCGGGTCGATGCCCGGCGCGTTGTTCCAGCTCAGATGCAGGTGGGCATCGACCATGCCGGGCATCAGCGTCATGCCCCGCCCGTCGATCCTGTAGGTGCCATTCTGCGGGCCCCACCCGCCGTTACCGATCCCGCCGCCATATCCGCCGCCGGCGCGGGAGATCGACTTGATCCGGTTGCCGGCAACGGTGACATCGCCGCTGTAGGGCGCTTCGCCCGTACCGTCGAGAATGCGGACATTGGAGAACACGATCTCCGGGTCCGGGCGCCCGTTGCCGTTGGTGCCGGCCCAGCCGCCGTAAGCGATTTCCGCCATCGTCCCTCTCCCTGTCTCGCCGCGTCAGGCCGCGGCCCTGTTCAGATGCGCCCGGAGCAATTCCGCCGACCGCGCGGGCGCCTCGATCGTCATCCAGTGGCCCGTATCGGGCAGAATCTCGATCTCCGCTCCTGAAATACGGTTTTTCAACGCTTCGGCCATAGCCACCGGCGCGACCGGATCCCTTTCTCCCGCGATCAGCAGTGTCGGACAGCGGATCGCCGTATGGTCCGCCGCCGCCGCCGTCGCCAGCGCCCGGCAATGCGCGGCGTATCCGGCCGGGTCCTGGCGCATCAGGCTCTCGCGGACGAAGGCCGGGGTGACCGGATTGTTCCTGCGCGACGCCTCCGCGATGCTCGCGGTCGAAACACCGTCTGCGATTCCGGCCATGCCTTCGCGCCGGGCCGTTTCGGCCCGTTCCTTGAGCGCCTGGCGCGCCGCCGGCGCCGGTTCCAGAATGGGTCCGAACAGCGCAAGACTCAAGACAGCATCGGGCAGATCGGCGGCGAGATGCTGGCAGATCAGCGTGCCCATGGAATGGCCGGCGAAATGGGCGCGCTCGATCCCGGCGGCCCGGACCGCATCGCAGACCGCCGCCGCCAGCCCTTTCAGTCCGGGCCGGCCGGGGCGCAGGGCGGAACGGCCAGCCCCCGGCAGATCGGGGCGCAGCACGCGACAGCCATCAAGCGCGCTCATCAGAGGAGCGAACGTGTTCGAATCGCCGCCCAGGCCGTGGACCAGGACGACGGCCGGCCCGGACCCGCCGCTGTCCTCCGTCACCATGCTGCCGAGGCGCAGGTCGGCCATCGCTCAGACCTCCGCGACCGGGTTTTCGAGAACGCCGATGCCGCCGATCTCGACGGCGACCCGGTCGCCGGCCCTGAGGTATTTCGGCGGATCGAAGCCGATCCCGACGCCGGCGGGCGTGCCGGTCGCGATGACGTCGCCGGGCATCAGCGTAATCCCGTTTGATATGGCGGCGATTATGGCGGGTACGTCGAAAATCATCAGCGCCGTATTCGAATCCTGGCGGAGTTCGCCGTTGACCCGGCACCGGACGGGTGTGTCAACCAGATCGATCTCGTCCGCCGTGACGGCGGCCGGGCCCATCGGGCAGAAGCTGTCCTGCGACTTGCCGATCAGCCACTGGCTGTGCCGGCTCTGCAGGTCGCGCGCGGTGACGTCGTTGACGATGGTGTAGCCCCAGACGTGGCGCATCGCTTCTCGCGCAGAGATATTCCGGCCGGCCGTTCCGATGATGACCGCCAGTTCCGCCTCGTAGTCCACGGCTTCGGTGACACCGGGATCGAGACGGATTTCCGCGCCGTGGGGAATGACCGATTCCGGCAGCTTGGAAAAGACGATGGGGGCGTCCGGCACGACACCCTTCGCAGCGGAACTGTCGAAGCCGGATTGCGCAAATTCCTTCGCATGCTCGTGGTAGTTCTTGCCGACGCAGAAGATGTTGCGCCGCGGCCGGGGGATCGGCGCCTGGACGGATATTTCGCCCACGGCAATCGTCCGGTCCGTCGCCGGCATTTCCCGGCCGATCAGCGCCGCAACGCCGTCGCTGTCGGCTGCGCCGCCGGGCAGGACGAACCGCTCGACGGTATCGCCGCCCTCGGCGATCCGGCCGACATGACGGCCGCCCTGCCAGTCGAACGCGACGAGTTTCAGGTTTCCGCCTCCCCTTGCTCTGCCGGAATCAGGACGGTCGAGCCGGTCGTCACCCGGTTTTCCAGCGCGCGATGGGCGTCGGCGGCATTCTCCAGGGCGAACCGCTGCCCGATCTCGACGGTCACGATGCGCCGCTCGATGGCGTCGAACAGCCGTTCCGCGGCGGCGCCGAATTTCTCGGGCGTATCCGTGTAGTGGACGTAATTCGGCCGCGACAGGGTGGCCGAGCAGCCGGCCAGCATGCCGATGTCCCGCGGCCCGATATCGCCGGAGGCCTGGCCGAAACTGACCAGATGCCCGCGCACGGCAAGCGCGGCAACCGAATGGGCGAAGCTGTCACGGCCGACCGCGTCGTAGATCACGTCGGCGCCGCGCCCGTCGGTCAGGTCGCGCACCTGCTCCTCAAGGCTCTTCTCGCCCGGCACGATGACATGATGGGCGCCGGCCGCGCGCGCAACCCGGGCCTTCTCGTCGGTCGAGGTCGCGCCGATCACCGTGGCGCCGAGGCGGTTCGCCCACTGGCACAGAATCCGCCCGACACCGCCCGCGGGCGCGTAGACCAGCACCGTTTCGCCCGGCGTAACGGCATGGACGCGATGGAGCAGGAACTCCGCCGTCACGCCCTTGAGCAGTCCGGCGGCGGCGGTCTCGTCGTCGATCCGGTCCGGCAGCGGAATCACCAGGCCGGCGTCCATGGTCCGGACGGTCGTGTAGGCGCCGAGCGGCGGGCAGGCGTAAGCGACCCGTTGCCCCGGCGCAAGATGGCCGACGTTCGGGCCGACATCGACGACGACGCCGGCCGCCTCCAGGCCCGGCACACCCGGCGGCTCGAGCAGATCGAAATAGCCGGTCCGGCAATAGACATCGATATAGTTGACGCCAATCGCGGTCTGGCGCAGGCGGACCTGGCCCGGCCCCGGCGGCGGCGCCTCGGCCGGTTGCGGGCGGAGTTCCTCCGCACCGCCGTGGCGGTCGACGACGATGGCGGTGCCGGCGATCGCGGCACCCATGCCCTGCCCGACGGCGGGCGCGGCCGGCGCAGCATCCCAAGTCCGCCGTTCTCCGCCAGACCGGGTCTCCACCCGTTCGCGGACCGCTGCAAAACCTGCCTCGTAGACTTCCGTCGCAACCAGCGCGGCAAGTTCGCTTTCCTGACCGACCGGGGTGTTGAAAGTGGACGACCAGCGCCAGAACGTCCGATCGCCGTCGGTGACCGGCTTCAGTTCGACCTCGGCAACATAGTCGTGCAGCGGAATATCCGCCCCGACGATGGTATAGCGGAAACGGCGGTCCCGGTCGGACAGGGTGAGCAGACGCTCGCGGACATTGGCGCCGTCCTCCAGGTCGAAGTTGCGCACGCAGCCGACCTGGTCGGTGCGCTTCGACTCCTCGAGGAAGCTGCGCCGGACGATCGGGTGCCAGCGGTCGTGGCCGTTGAAATCGCGCAGGATGTCCCACACCGCCGCGATGGGCGCGTCGATCACCGTGCTGCGAACCACCCGAATCATGGCCGGACCATGGCGTCAGGCCCCGAAGCGGACCTTGAGCGCGTCGAAAGCAGCCTGGAAGACGTTGTTGCCGATGTTCGCGACGAGTTCGGCCTCCGCCGCCGGGTCGCAGTCGAATTCGGCCGTCCATTCGGCGAAGGTCCGGCCGCCGTCTGTGACCGGCACGAGCTTCAGCGTCGCGATATAGTTTTCGACCCCCATCGGGCTTTCGAGAATCGAATAGGTGACGCTGTAGTCGTAGTCCGACAGCGCCAGCAGCCGCTCGCGCAGGAAGCCGCCGTCCTCCAGCCGGAAAGCCCGGACGCAGCCGACCTGGTCGGAGGGCTGGCCGCCCTCGATCCGGCTCTCGCGCACCGCCGGTAACCAGTCCGGCAGCGCGTTGAAATCGCGGACGGTCTGCCAGATCCTATCGGCCGGTGCGCCGATCACCGAGGAGATGTAGACCCGGGCCATGATCTAGCTGTCTCCGTCCTTCTTGGTCTCGGCGTCCTTCGCCAGGCTGGCGGCGTCCCGGGCCGAGCGGAAGACGTCGCCGAGCCGCGCGACGTTGGCATTCTCGATGCCGACCTCTTTCATCATCTCGTCAATCAGCGGGCTTTGTACCCGGTAGCGCAAAACGCTCTCGATTACCTCGTCGGTCGGGCTGCGTCCGCTGCCGCCTCCGCCGCCGGCCCCACCCCCGGCAAGGCCGTCGACATGGAGGATCTTGATTCCGTCGATATTCTCCATGGGCCTGACGCTTTCGCGGATGATGCCTTCCAGCCGGTCCAGCAGCCGGACCCGGAGCCGTCCGGCGCGTGCGTCCTCGGTCAACAGGTTCTCGGCCTCGTTGCGCAGGCGTTCGGCCTCTGCGGCGACGGCGGCTGTCACCCGGTCGGCCTCGGCGGCGATCTTCGCGGTATCGGCGTCCTTGCCCGCAACGATCCGGTCGATGGCGGCAATCCGCTCTGCAACCTCGGTTTCGCGGACCGTCGCAACCTTCTCTTCGGCCTCCACGGCGCTGGCGCGCACCGATTCCGTCTCGATCCGGGCTTCGGCCTCCTCCGAGGTCTTCTTCAGCACTTCGATCTGCCGTTCGATTTCGGCCAGTTCGACCGCCATTTCCCGGTCGACCTCGAGCCGCCTGAGCTCGCGTTGCTGAACGATGCGGGCCTCCTCGACGCCGCGGTCGGACAGGATGCGCGATCGTTCGACTTCTTCGCGGGCCGCGATCTCGGCCTCCTCCACCGCCCGGCGCTGGTCGATCTGGTGTGCCTGGAGCTGCCGGTCCCGCTCGATGCGCGCCTTGTCCAAGGTCCGGTCCTGATCGATCCGCGCGGTTTCCACCTCCTTCTGGGCCTCGATGCGCGCGGTCTCGGTCTGCTGGTTGCGCGCGATATCGCGGGCTTCGGTCTCGGCTTCGGCCAAAATCTGCGCCTCGCGCAGCTGGCGCTGGGAGGCGATGCGCGCCCGCTCCAGGTCCTCATTGGCGGCGATCTCGGCATTTTCCAGATCGTGGCGCTGTCGAATCTGCTCCTGCCGAACCAGTCGTTCGCGCTCGATGCGCGCGGTTTCCAGCGCCTGCTCCTGGGCGATGCGCGCCCGCTCGACCTCCTCCTGCGCCCGGATTTCCGCCTCTTCCAGCGTGCGGCGGCGGTCGATCTCGAAACCGCGGGTCTCCTGTTGGCTGCCGATCCGGGCCTGCTCGGCCTCGCTCTCCCGGGCCGCCTGGATTCTGGCGACCTCGGCGCGCTGGTCGGCGCGCAGGGTTTCCAGGGCGCGCTGCTGGTTCAGGCGCGCGTCTTCGCTCTCCTGTTCCAGCATGAGGGTCTGCTTTTCCGCTTCCAGGTTCTGGCTGCGGATCGCAACCATGGACGATTGCTCGATATCGTTGCGCAGCTTGCGGCGCGCCTCGATGGTCTCGATGAGCTGGGTCAGGCCTTCGGCGTCGAACCGGTTCGACGGGTTGAAGAATTCGAGATTGGTCTGGTCCAGATCCGTGATCGCGACGGATTCGAGCTCGAGGCCGTTCTGGGCCAGGGCGACTGCCGCACGCTCCGCGACGTCGGCGACGAAATCCCCGCGCCGCTCGTGCATCTCGTCGACGGTGCGCTCGGCGGCAACCGAACGCAGCGCGCCGACGAACTTGCCGGTCAACAACTCCGCCAGCCGTTCATCCTCAAGGGTCCGCCGGCCGAGGGTCGACGCCGCGGCAGCGACCGCCTCCTTCTTCTGCAGAACGCGGACGAAGAATTCGGCCTCGATATCGACGCGCACCCGGTCGCCGGTGATGACCGCCTCTTCCCGGGTGCGGGCGATGGGTATGCGCACCACATTGAGATTGACCGGCGTCACCTCGTGGACGATCGGCAGGACCAGCGCCCCGCCGTTGATCACCACCTTCTCGCCGCCGAAACCCGTACGCACGAAGGCAACCTCCTTGGTCGAGCGGTGATACAGCCAGTTGAGCAGATAGACGATCACCACGATGGCGATGATCGCCACGATGAGCCACAGGATGATGCTCCCGATCAGGCTTCCCGTCATGGTCCGGCCCTCCCTATCCTTCGATCCTGACCGCCTTGAAGGCCTTCGTCTGTTCGGTCAGGGCTGTTTCCGTCGGCAGGCGCTCCATGGATGAAGCGCCGTAAAATCCGTGACAGTTCCCGGTTTCGTTCAGAATATACCGCGCATCTTCCGGCATGGAGACCGGCCCGCCGTGCACCAGCACGATAATCTCCGGGTCCACGCGCATCGCGGCGGCGGCCCAGGCGTCGACCAGCGCCGGACAATCCTCCAGCTTCAGGGCGGTTTCCGCACCGATCGAGCCGCCCGTGGTCAGGCCGAGATGGCAGACGACGATGTCGGCCCCGGCCCGGGCCATGGCCTCGGCCTCTTCCTCGCAGAAGACGTAGGGCGTGGTCAGCATGTTCTTCTCATGGGCCATGCGGATCATATCGACCTCGAGGCCGTAGGACATGCCGGTTTCTTCGAGGTTGGCGCGGAATACGCCGTCCATCAGCCCGACCGTGGGGAAATTCTGCACGCCGGAAAACCCCAGTTCCGAAATCCGGTCCAGGTAGGCGTCGAAGATGCAGAACGGGTCCGTACCGTTGACGCCGGCGAGGATGGGCGTGTTGCGTACGACGGGCAGCACCTCATGCGCCATTTCCAGCACCACATCGTTGGCGTTGCCGTAGGCCAGCAGGCCGGACATCGACCCCCGACCCGCCATGCGGTAGCGGCCGGAATTATAGATGACGATCAGATCGATGCCGCCGGCTTCCTCGCATTTCGCCGACAGGCCGGTGCCCGCACCGCCCCCGATGATCGGCACGCGGTCGGCCTTCATGGCCCGGAACTTCGCGACAAGGGACTTGCGGTCAAACCGTGGCATGGCGGGCCGTCCTGACCGGGGGGTCGATCTCGTCGAGGGCGCCGGCGATCGCGCGGGCGAAGGCCGGGTCGTTGATATGGTGCGGCAGGCGGATCAGGCGCCGGGCCGGCGTTTCCCGGAGCGTGCCGGCAATGGCGTCGAACAGGGCGGCGTCCGCATCCGGCGCGTGGAAGGGCTGGCCCGGCGCATCCAGCGCCGAAACGCCGCCTTCCGGGATCAGGAAGCGGACCGGGCCGGCCATCCGGTTCAGCCGCTCGGCGATCCAAGCGCCCATGCGGGCGTTTTCTTCCGGAGTCGTACGCATCAGCGTCACCTGCGGATTGTGCTCGACGAATGTGCGGGCGCGGTATCGGTCAGGCACCGTATTGCGCGGGCCGAAATTCACCATGTCGAGGGCGCCGACGGAGCCGACATAGGGCAGACGCGAGCGGATGAAGGCGCCGAAGCGGTCTTCCGTCGCCGGGAACACGCCGCCCATCATCAGGTCGCAGACTTCCGTCGTGGTGAGATCGACGGCGGCGGCCAGCATCCCGCTGTCCGCCAGCTTTTCCATCGAGCGGCCGCCGGTGCCGGTGGCGTGGAAGACCAGGCAGTCGTAGCGGTCCTCGAGCAGGCCGGTGATCTGCTGCACCGCGGTCGTGGTGACGCCGAACATGGTGAGCCCCAGGCAGGGCTTGTCGTCGTGCTGCGGCTCGGCCTTGCGGCGCTCTGCGAGCATGCCGGCCATGGCATTGGCGCCGTTGGCGAGGACAGTACGGCTGATCCGGTTCAGGCCCTGCACATCGGTGACCGAATACATCATCATGATGTCGGCCGCCCCGACATACCGGCCGACTTCGCCGGAGGCGACGGTGGAAATCATCACCTTGGGTATGCCGACGGGCAGGGCCTGCATGGCCGGCGTCGCGAGCGACGTCCCGCCCGAGCCTCCGGCGGCGATGATGCCGGCGACGTCGGGCTGACGGACCAGCCAGGCCTCGAACGCCTCGGCCATGGCGCCCACCGCTTCGCCGCGGTCTCCGGTGAACACGCCGGACGCGCCGCGCGGATGGGAGGCGGCCACGATATGGGGCGGCACATTGGCCGAGGACGTATTGCCGGAGGTCGACAGGTCGACGGTCTTCACGGCGACGCCGAGGGCGACCAGCCGGTCGCGGATGAAGCCGAGCTCCGCGCCCTTGGTATCGAATGTGCCGGCCAGATAGACGCTGCCTTCCGCCAGCGCGGCGCGAGGTGCCGCGGGCTCCCGGAACAGCGGCTCCGGCCTCGCATCGAATGGCCGCCCGCCGCCTTCCGCCGCCGCGGCACGGGTCTGCTGCCAGGTCGCGCCCGACCAGCGGGTCGGCGGCACATAGATCAAGTCGCCGGTTTCGGGCCTGCCCGGCTGGGCGGCCGCATCGCCTGCGGCTGCTGCCGTCTCGTCTGCCGCCACCGCTTCTTCGAGCGGCGCAGGCTCTTCGACGGCGGCGGCTTCGGCCGGACCGTCATCTTCCAGATCCAGATCGTCGTGGGAATGGCGCCCGACGCCAAGCAGCCGTTCCTGGAGCAGCCTGTCGCCGGCCAGTTCGGCGGACGGCATGGTGCGCCGGATGCGGCCGTTAACCATGATCGAGACCTGCTCGGAAATCGCGGTCGCGACCGAAATATTCTGTTCGATGAGCAGGACGGCGACGCGGTTTTCCCCGGCCAGCGCGGCCAGCAGTTTCTCGACCTGGTCGACGATCAGCGGTGCGAGGCCTTCCGTCGGTTCGTCGAGGATCAGGAGTTCGGGGTCTTGCAGGAGCGACCGGGCGATCGCGAGCATCTGCTGTTCGCCGCCCGAGAGCTGGCCGCCGCCGTTGTTGCGGCGCTCCGCCAGCCTCGGAAAGGCATCGTAAACCCGGTCGACGTTCCAGGCGCCGCCGCCCTTCCAGGCCAGCCGCAGATGCTCGTGGACGGTGAGCGACGGCCAGAGCCGGCGCCCCTGGGGCGTATAGCCGACGCCGAGATTGGCGATCCGGTACGACGGCAGCCCGACCAGTTCCTCACCGGCCATGCGGATCGATCCGCGCTGCACCGGCAGAAGGCCCATGATGGCGTTGCACAGGGTCGTCTTGCCCATGCCGTTGCGGCCGACCACGGCGTGAACGCCGGACTTCAACTCCAGATCGACGCCCTGGAGCGCGTGGGAGGAGCCGTAGTAGACGTGCAGATCCCGGATGCTGAGCGCATGGGGATCCGGCTCCAGCCTGCGGGCGCGGCTACGCATGCCCGGCCCCGTTGCCGCCGTGCCCGAGATACAGTTCCTGGACCTCGGGATCGTTCTCGATCTCTTCGGGCTTCCCCTGTTTGAAGATTCGCCCGTTGTGCATCATGGTGACCCGCTCCGCGACGCGCAGCGCGACATCCATGTCGTGTTCGATGATGATGAAGCCGATATGCGCCGGCAGGGACTGCAGAATCTCGACCAGATCGGCGCGTTCGCTCGGCGACAGTCCTGCCGCGGGTTCGTCGAACAGGATCAGCCGCGGCGCGCCCGACAGGGCGAGCGCCACCTCGAGCTGCCGCTGTTGCCCGTGGCTGAGTTCGGCCACCGGCGTATCGCGCCGGTCGTCGAGATGGACGGCTTGGAGCAGCGTCTCCGCCATCTCCATGGCGCCGTCGTCGCGGCGCGGCCGCAGCAGCGAGTGCCGCCCGCGCCCGACGCCCCGACAGGCGAGAAAGATGTTCTCGATAACTGTGAGGCCGCTGAAGAGCAGCGAAATCTGATAGGTCCGGCGGAGGCCGCGACGGATCCGCTCGTGAACCGGCAGATACGTCACGTCCTCGCCGAACAGTCTGACGCGCCCCGAGGTCGGCGGAAAGTCACCCGTGATCGCATTGAACAGGGTGGTCTTTCCGGCCCCGTTGGAACCCAGCACCGCCCGCCGCTCGCCGGCGCGAACGGTCATGTCGATGTCCGCCATCGCCACCAGCGCGCCGAAAAGGCGGCCGACGCCGGTCAGCTCCAGCGCGAACTGCCCGGCCTGCGGCAGGGCGGAACGCGGGACGGCGGTGCCGGGTTCGTCCAACGGGGACCTCGGCTGCGCTGTCCGCCCCGTTCTATTTGCAGGGCGGGTTGGTGCGGCTGACCGGGCCGTATTTCAGGAACTCCTCATATTTGACCCCGAAGGTCTGGGAGACCTGCTTGGTAACCCCGATCGTCTTGTTGACCAGATTGCCGTCCGGGCCCACGACGACTTCCGTCAGGAACATGTCGGCGATGGCATTGCGACGCGGGTCGAGCGAAACCATGCCGGTCGGCGTCTCAAACTTGAGCGACGAAAGGGCCGCCCGGAACTTCTTGCCGCCGTCGGACAGATCACCCTTCACCTGGTCCAGGGCCAGCAGCGCGGCCTTGGTATTGATGTAATAGCCGTGGGCGAACAACGACGGCGACGGGAATCCGCCCTTCCCTGCGAACATTTTCTTGTATTGCGCAACGAAGGCTTTCCAGCGCGGGTCGTCCCAGGTATCGGAAATCGGCCCGGCCGACGGCGTGCCGATCACGGTCTCGCGGATCTTACCCTTCGAGCCCAGCACGGTCTGGTCGACGGTGATCGACCCGGCGATCAGAGGCAGCCCGCCGCCCGCCTGCTGATACTGGCTCAGGAAGTTGATCGCGTCGGCGCCGCCGAGGGCGACGTAGATCGCGTCGACATCGTCAGGCAGCGCGGCGATGACGGACGAATAGTCCTTGTTGCCGATCGGCACCCAGAAACGCGCATCGATCGGCGCCTTGCCGCCGAGGCGGCAGAACGGCTCCAGGAACCCGAACACCTGGGTGTAGGGGAAGGAATAGTCTTCCGCCAGAACGGCGACCTTGCGGTATTTCTTGACCTTGTAGGCATACTCGCCGAGGCCGGCCATCCACTGGGCGCCTTCCGTCGAGAAGCGGAAGAAGTTCGGCGCCGGATTGCGCAGAGTCGTATCCTGCGCCGCCGACGTCCCGTTGATGAACGTCACGTTGGGCTTGGTCTTGGCATAGTCCTTGACCGCGAGGCCCTCGGAGCCGGACAGCGGCCCGATCATGACCTGGACACCGTCCTGCTCGACCAGCTTACGGGTGGCGCGGATAGCGCTGGCCGGCGAGGCATCCGACGAACCGGTGATCAGTTCGATCTTCTTGCCACCGGCGGTGTATTTGTGCTCCTCCAGCGCCATCCTGATGCCGCGGATGCTGTCCTGGCCCGGCGCAGCAAAGGCGCCTTCCAGGGTCGCAAGCCCGCCCATCTTGATGGTATCCTGCGCCACGGCGGGGCTTGCTACGGCAAGGACCGCCGCCGCCAGCAGGGTTTTTCCTGCAACTTTCAACATGCTTTTTCTCCCTCTTTACATGCGTTCGGGCGAACCGGCGGGATGCCAGTCGCCCCGGTTGGCGCGCACGCCCCAGCGGACGTTCGCGCGCGGCAGCCGGATTCTCGATTCCATCCGGCGCCAAAGTCCGAGCAGGCCGTCCGGCGAAAACAACACCACGAGCAGGAAAGCGAGGCCGATCACGGTGTTGAAACGCTCGCGGTCGATCAGGTCGATTGCGAAATTCTCGAGTAATACGAAGGCGATGGCGCCCAGGAAGGGTCCGATGGGCGCCCGCATGCCGCCGACCACGGCGATGACAAGTATGTCGATCGCCATGTCGACGCCGACGATGCCCGGCGAAACGCGGCCATTGAACCAGACCAGCAGAACGCCGGCGGTTCCCGCGATCAGTCCGGCGTAGAAATAGGCAGCGATGCGATGCAGGAAGACATTGATGCCGAGCGCCCGCACGCGCCGCGGATTGTCCCGGACCGCTTGCAGCCCCAGGCCGAAGGTCGAGCGGGCGCCGTAAAGCACGGCGAAATAGAAGAAGGCCGCGATCGCCAGGGTGAGATAGTAGAACGGCGTCGGATCGCGCCAGTACACGCCGAACAGGGTCGGCGGCTTGATGCCCGCGAAGCCGGTGAACCCGTTGAAGATCACATAGTTCTGGCGCACGAAATAGAAGAAGGCGACGGCGATCGCCAGCGTGATCATGATGGTGTAGATGCCTTCGGTGCGCGCAGCGATGGCGCCGATGAAGGTGCTGAGCAGCGCCGCGCCGAGGATCGCAATAACGACGGTCAGCCACCACGGCCATCCCAGCCCCATCACACCGACGCTGTTGGTGCCAAGGATTGCCATCAGGTAGGCGGCAAATCCGGCAACCGTCATCTGCGCGATGCTGACCATGCCGCCATACCCGGCAAGCATCGTCAGCGACAGCGCGATGGTCCCCAGGATCAGCGAGTAGGCACCGATCTGGAAGGTGAAGAAATCCGACGTAAAGAGCGGATAGGCGATCAGGAAGACCGCGGCGAGCAGCACCGCCGGGTTGATGCCCAGCGGGTAACGGCCGGAATTCCGCTCGATGCCGAACATCTCAGCGCGTCCCCATGATTCCCTGGGGCCGGACGGCGAGCACGCCGACCATGATCAGGAAGGTCAGCACCACGCCGTAGGTCGGAAAATAAGCCAGACCGAACTGCTCCGCGAGGCCGATGAGCAGGGCGCCTATCGCGGCCCCGGTCACAGAGCCGAGGCCGCCGACGATCACGACGACGAGCGAGGCCAGCAGGTAGCGGATATCCTCCCCCGGGGCGATCGACAGCGCCGTGCCGCCGACCACACCGGCGAAACCGGCCAGACCCGCGCCGATGGCGAAGACCAGGGCGAAGACGAAATGCACGTTCACGCCGGAGGCTGCGAGCATTTCCCGGTCGTTGACGCCGGCCCTGATCATCATGCCGATGCGGGTGCGGTTCAGGAACAACCAGAGGCCGATACCGACGACCACGGCAACGCCGAGCACGGTGAGCCGGTACATCGGATATTTGATGAACACCGGCGCGCCGGACGACTTGATGACCGAGATCACCGGCAGGACGACGGCGCCGTAGAGTCCCTCAGGAGTATCGAACTGGTAGGTTGTGCCGGTCCAGACGGCCAGCATCAGATCGGCGGCGATGATCGATATGCCGATGGTCACCAGGGTCTGGCGCAGTTCGTCTCCCTGCATCCGCCGGAAAACAGCCACCTGCAATGCGATCCCGCTGACCGCTATGGCGAGGAAGGCGACGGCGAGCCCGAAAAACCAGCTCCCGGTCGCTTCCGCCACCTCGTAGCCGATGTAGCCGCCGAGCAGATACATCGAGCCGTGCGCGAGATTGACGTTGCGCATCAGGCCGAAGACCAGCGTGAAGCCGCTCGCCACCAGGAAATACAGGCCGCCGAGGGTAATGCCGTTAAGCAGAGTGTTGACGAATGTCTTCTTGCGGCCGATGGCGCCGATCAGCCAGTCCGGCCAGACCGCGAAGATCATCCACAACAGCGCAGCAGCCAGCAGAACGATTCCGAGAATCAGAACAGTGCGGCGCTGCATCGGTTTCCGCACGGCAGATCAGGCCCCGATGCGGTTATCGAACGGAAACGTCGTCGCGATGCGTGCAAAATTCGCGGCCCGGGCGGCCCACGAAACGGCCATATTCCGACTCTCCCCGAAGCGTCCGGGCCGACCCGGATGCGCCAAACGACCGGCTGACCGGTTGAGACCCGGTTTCGCGGCCGGCATTGCGTTCGATCCTGCCGGACAGTCTGTCCCAACCCGCCGAAACCCGCAACCGCGTATCTTCGGGACGCGCCGGACCCGGTGGAATATGGCGCCGGAGCGGGCCTTTGTGCGATAGCTTCCGGGGACCGGCAGAGTATCCGCGCGGTAATGGAGCGAATGCAGGCAATGGCCAGTCCCGGCGCACAGGCGTCCGTTCTCCCGGCGGCGGTGTCCGCCCAGGCGGGGTTGCATCACCAATACCTGCTCGGCCTCCAGCTGATGGTCGCAACCCGCGAAGGTCCGGAGGCGGTCGGCGACTGGATGTTCCGGCTGTTCCGCCGCCAGCACGAAGAAAAGTTCCTTGCGGGTTTGCGGACGCTGGGCCTCGAAGGCCAGCCGGACGCCGTGGCTTGTGCAAAATATCACGTCCTCTCGAACGGCATCGGCGGCGTCGGGGTCGACTATATCGAGGAATCCGCGACCAAAGCCTGGGTGCGCTTCCGCTATCCGCGATGGATGTATGACGGGCCGGCGATCTGCGGCGTCCCGATCGAAGCGAGCCGAGGCTTCCTGCGCGGCTGGTATGCGCAGAACGGCGTGTCGCTGAACAATCCGCGGCTCGGCTTCGTCTGCGTCTCGGAGGATATGACCGGCCAGTTCGGCCTGTGCGGATACTTCAGGGAATACGACCGCGACATCGGCGAAGATGAACGCCTGGTCTTTGTGCCCGCCGAACGCCCACCGGCGGCGGATCCGGACCGGCAGCCCGCCCTGCCTGCAGCCGAGTGGAACGATGAACGCCGCGCGAAAGCCAGGCGGAACTACGCCGTCGAGTATATCCGGAACGGTATCGGCGAACTGGTCCACGCGATCGGCGAGGCGAAAGCGCTGCAGCATGGCATGCTGGCGGCGCGGCTGACCGGCTTGCAGCACTACCGCCGGATGGCCGACGCCGTGGGCGCCGTGGACGGCGGACCGGCGGATGCAGCCGCATTCCTGCGCGCCATGTTCAGCGGCATGGGCGACCGGATCGACATGGAAAATTCCGCGAAACACGCCGGCGAACCCGCCGTCAGACTGCGCCAGACCGGCCTGCGGATCGTGCGCGGTCTCACCGGCGCCGAACGCGAAAACCTGCTTGCCTGCTGGATCGAGCTGTGGCGCGGCGCCGTCGCGTCGCACCGCCAATTCATGACGGTCGACGCCGAGGCCGACGGGGACGCCCTGCTCTGGACCATACGCCTTTCCTGAGAAAGCGCGGTCGCCACGCAGATCGCCGGTCTCAACCGGCCAGCAGGTCCGATACGCAAGAATTGAGGAAGCGCAGGAAATCGCTGCCGGCGCGGCTCGGCGACGCCACGCAGTGGCCCCAGGGCGAGTCGAAGGGCCGGAGTTCGGCATTCGGCATGTGCCGGGCCTCGATAGCGTTATCCTCGGGCGGGAAGTAGAGGTCGGTCGTGCAGGGGACGAGGATCGCCCGGGCGCGGATAGCGCGCAGCGCGCTTTCGAAATCCCCCCGGTAGCGTTCGTTGGCGCTGATGTCGCCGAGTTGCCAGGTCCGAAGCTTGGCCAGCAAGTCGTTAGCGTCCCAGTCGAGATGATCGCGTTCCCAGTCGAGCAGCAATTCCTCCCAGGTCTCGAAACCGAGTTCGCGGTGGAGTCGCTCGCGATAGAAGGTCTGCGAATACGCCCAGCCCGCGTAGACCCGGCCGAAGGCCCGGAGACCCGCCTCGGGCGGCGCGGTGTAGTCGCCGCCTGCAAAGGCGCCGTCGGCCAGGAGCGCCGCCTTTACCCCCTCCAGAAACACCTTGTTGTGCGGCGAGGTGCGCGCCGAGGCGCAGAATGGCAGGACAGCGCCGACCATGTCCGGAAACTGCGCCGCCCACTGATACGTCTGGCACCCGGCCATGGACCATCCGAGCACGAGGGCAATGCGCTTCACGCCAAGCGCGGTGAGCAACCGGTGCTGGCAGGCAATGTTGTCGTAAAGCGTGACGGCGGGGAAGCGCGGACCGTCGAACGGCGGCGCGGTGGTGCTTGGCGACGACGACAGGCCATTGCCGAACATATTGATCGAGACGATGAAATAGCGCGATGGATCGAGCGCCGGCACCGTCCGCAGGTAGCCCTCGTTGCGGACATGCGTGCCCGTGTAGAAAGTCGGCATGACGATCGCGTTGTCGCCGCGCGCGTTGAGCGAGCCATAGGCTTTGTAGGCGAGCTTCGCATCCGGCAGCGTCGTGCCGGACTGGAGCGGCACTGCGCCGAGCTCGAAAATCTCGTGGCTCTGCTCCAATTCAGACATCCTTCACCGCCGCGCGCAATTCCTTCGCAGGCACTCCTGTGATGACGCCGGAATTGCCGCCCGTCCGTTGGCCACGGAGCGTCCGCGAACCGATGATCTCAATAGAGCCGCAGATACTCCTGCACCTCCCAGTCGGTTACCGCCTGGTGGTAACGCTCCCACTCGTCGAACTTGTAGGCGGACCAAGACTTCAGCATGGCGGAGCCGAGCACTTCGGCGGCGAGCGGATCGGCAATCAGGTCCTCGGTTGCTTCGAGGAGGTTCCGGGGCAGGCGGCGCCCGCCGGCGGCGAGTATTTCTTCTTCCGGCGTAACATACAGATCCTTGTTGATCGGCGGACCGGGATCGGCGCCTTCGATCACGCCGGCGACTGCCGCCGCGGTCGTCATTGCGAGCGCCAGATACGGGTTCATGCACAGGTCCGACGCACGGTTTTCGATGCAGAACCGGTTTTGCGGCAGACGCAGCATCGCCGAACGGTTGTTGTTGCCATAGGTCATGTGCGTCGGCGCCCAGGTAAATGTCCCCCCTTCGAACCCGGCGACCTTGGCGACCAGGCCGTTATAGGAGTTGATCGTACAGGCCGTGATCGCAGTCAGCGCCGCGCCGTGCCGTAGCAGTCCGCCGACCGCGTGGTAGGCGGCTTCCGCCCATCCGCCGTCGGAATCCTCGAAGAGGTTGACGCCCGGGGCGTCCACCTTCTGCATCGAGTAGTTGATATGTGCGCCCGACCGCCAGTCGCCGGTCGCCGGCTTGGGCATGTAGGTGACGAACAATCCGTGTTGCTTGGCGACTTCTTTCAGCAGCACCCGCAGAAACACCAGCCGGTCGGCCATTGCGACCAGGTCCGTGTAACCGAAATCGAGCTCGAACTGCGAATAGCTGCCCTCGCAGACCACATCCTTCAGCCCCCAGCCCAGATCCTCGAGTATGTCGATGACCGCGCCGAGAAATCCCATCGAATCGATGGAATACTCGATGTCGTAGCCGAACGCCTGACGCCGCGGCCGGATGCCCTCGCCGGGCATCGGATCGTCGTCGAACGCCTTGACCGGCTTGCCGTCGCGCCAGCGCATGACGATGAACTCCGGCTCGATGCCGGCGACGCCGGCGAAGCCCTTCGCTGCAGTATCGCGCACCACCCGCTTGAGCGCCTGCCGGGGGCACAGGTTGTAGGGCGCGTCTTCCCACCACAGGTCCGCAAACATCCACGCGCAGGTGCTGTCCCACGGACAGATCACCAGGGTGTCGAGATCGGGAATCGGGATCTGGTCGGGATCGGAGGCGCCGAGTTCCGGCACGAACGAGATCGAATGCACGGCGAATTGCGGGCCCTTGCCCATGCACAGATTCTCGAAATCGCTGAGCGGCACCGGCTTGGTCTTCGGCAGCCCGTGCATGTCGATCCAGCAGGAAAAGACGTAGCGGACGCCCGTTTCGGCGAGCTTCGCATGCTCTTCGCGGACGCGCGCGATGTCGGGAAGCGCCCCGGCCATGGTCTGCAATGTTCGGTTCCTCTCGTTCCATCCATATCTGGAATTAACGAAATCGCCTCTATTATATCAATATTTTACCTAAATTAAAATTTTTGTTGAAATTTTTATAATTTAGGCAAAAAATACGCTATGAATTCGGAAAATGATAACAACCACGGTGTGTCATCGTCGGCAGAGCGGCGGACCGAGATTGCCTCCCGAACCAATGCTCACTCATCGCAGGCAGTGACCGCTCAGAGCGGCGAGGACCCTGACGGAAGGGTCTCGCCGCTCTCCTCGCCTTTCGACGACCTCAACCAGAAAATCATCCAACTGCTCCAGGACGACGGGCGCGCAGCCTACGACATCGTCGGGCAGAAGCTCGGCGTCTCGGGCGGGACGATCCGCAACCGGGTCGCCCGGATGCGCGAGGCAGGCATGCTGCGAATCGTGGCCGTGGTCGATCCGGTGGCCGTCGACTACGAGACGGACGCGATGCTCGGCATCAAGACAGCGCCGGGAGTCGCTCCGGCTACCGTCGCGCGGCGGCTCGATCCGCTTGCGGCCGTCGTCTACGTCATGTGGGTCAGCGGCCGGTTCGACCTGCTGGTCGAGGTCGTGTGCGACGAGGACGCCGAGTTTGCGAACTTCCTCAATGAGCACATCCACGGACATCCCGATGTTGCGCATGTCGAGGTCATGACCCGCATCGGCATGTTCAAGAACCAGTTCCTGCTCAAGGGCCACCTGCCCTAGCCCGCCCCGCGCTCTCAGGAGACCGGCATGAGCTCTTCACTGCAGTCAATCCTGGGGGCAGAAGCATTGGCCGCATTCGAAACGCCGGGACCGGTGGCAAGCGGATTGCCGGCCGCAGCCTACACGAGCGAGGCTTTCTTCGCGCTCGAGAACCAGCGGCTCTTTCCGGACTCGTGGGTCTTCGCAGGATTTGCGCACGAACTCGCCCGGCCCGGCGACGTGGCGCCCGTTACCGTCGCCGGCCGGCCGCTGATTCTGGTGCGCGACCGCGAAAATACGCTTCGCGCGTTTCACAATGTATGCCGGCATCGCTGCCTCAAGCTGGTCGACAAGCCCGGCAACCTCGGATCGCGGATCCGCTGTCCGTATCATTTCTGGACCTACGGTCTCGATGGGTCGCTGCAGGTCGCTCCGCACTTCGGCGGGCAGGACCCGCGCGCCGTGCCCGACGGCTTCGAGCGCGAACGCCACGGCCTGGTCCCGGTGCGCTCGGCGACCTGGCACGACTGGATCTTCGTCAACCTGGGCGGCGGCGCGCCGCCGATCGAGGACTTCGTGGCCCCGTTGCAGAAACGGCTCGACGGACTCGACCTCTCTCAGCTTCACCATCTGGTCACCGTCGACCTGGGCGAGGTGGCCGCGAACTGGAAGCTCCTGATGGAGAACTTCATCGAGCCCTACCACGTCCAGTTCGTCCACCCGACGACCACGGAGCAACCGCTCACCGACCATTATACGATCAACGATCCCGGCTGCCTGGGCTGCGCGGTCGACGTTTCGGGCGCGGCGAGGCGGACGGACACGCTGTCGGCCGACGCCCGCTATCTCACGCTGTTTCCGAATTTCGTGTTCGGTCTCTACATCCCGGATCAGGTCGGCGTGCATCTCAACGTGCCCCTGGCGCCGGACCGCACCCTCCATCGCCGCGCGATCTACGGCATCGGGGCCGATTCGGCTCTCGCCGAACGGAAGGAGCAGCTCGCGGCGCTCTGGCGCGAGGTGCATCTCGAAGACGTGGCCATCTGCGAGCGGCTGCAGCAGGGACGCATCTCCGATCCGGCGGCCGGCGGGGTGCTCTCTCCGGTGTGGGAAGACGCTGTGCGCAGCTTCCAGGAACTCGTGGTGGATCGCCTGAAATGAAGGCGGGGTCGATTTGAGCCGGCGTCGCGGCGCCCGGCCTGAGCAACCGCCCGCCGCTCGACACGAAACCGTCCCCCTTTGGATTCCTCTGCGAAAGGGTGTGCCGGACGGGCCGAACGCCGGAAAGCGGCCGGGTTTTTGAACGAGTGTTCAATGTCCGGTTGCCCAAGTCTTTGAAATCGCTCTGTTTTTTGGAATTAAACAGACCGCTCCTTCTAATATGTTTTTTTGCTCCCGGCAGCCCTAACCCATTGGAATCGTTGGAAAGACGCCGTCCGGAAGTGCGCAAAATCAATCCCGATAGGAATTTTTCCAGCAACCCGGCCGGCCGGGAGCGCCGGTCGACACCGGGGCGGCACCGCCAGGCAGGATCGGGGCACGATGGCCCGGCGGAATCGGAGGGTCGAACCGGAGGGTCGAATGGGACGGGGTCCGGCCGTCAAGCCCAATGGCGCATAGGATGTCCGACTGGCGGCGGCGGGCCGGACAGCGGGACGGGCAGAACGGTCCCGCGCGGTCCTCCGCCTGGTTCTTCGTTTGCTTTATTTCGGGAGGAGTCGGCCGGCCGCGGCAGGCGCACTTCGGGCGTTGACAGGGCCGATATAGGGCGCCGGATCGACCGTGTCAAGGAATAATATCGAAAAAAAGGAAATAATTTTGGAGACCGGCCCGGCTCACGGCTTTTCGCTGGGGGAAGTCTTTGGCGCTATTGGGCGCGCGAGACAAACGCGATAGTTTGACGGCCCTGGCGCAGACCGGTCCCGGCGCGCCGCCGCCCGAGGAAGACGATTATGCAATTTCTACACACGATGCTCCGGGTGGGCGAACTGCAGCGCTCCATCGATTTCTACACCAAGGTCATCGGCATGGACCTGCTGCGCACCACCGAGCGTCCCGACCAGGGGTATACCCTCGCCTTCGTCGCTTTTCGGGGCGGCAACAGGAACGGCGAGGCCGAAATCGAACTGACCTACAACCACGGAACGTCGGAGTACGATCTCGGAACCGCGTACGGACACATCGCCCTGGGCGTGGACAGCGTTGCCGAAACCTGCGAGCGGATCCGCGCCGCGGGCGGCAACATCACCCGCGAGCCGGGGCCGGTCAAAGGCGGATCCACGGTCATTGCTTTCGTCGAGGATCCCGACGGGTACAAGGTTGAACTGATCGAAGCCGGTACGCGCGCGCTCTGACGCCGCGCGTCGGCGAAGGCCGGTTCCCGCCACCGAAAGCCATCCGATGAATCGCTACCGTATCGCTGTCATTCCCGGCGACGGCATCGGCCGGGAGGTCGTGCCGGAAGGCATCCGGGTGCTGGAGGCCGCCGGCGCCCGGTTCGGCATAGAATGGGACTGGACCGAGTTCGACTGGGGCTGCGAACGCTATGCCCGGACCGGCCGGCTCATGCCGGAGGACGGTCTCGACCGGCTGGCCGGCTTCGATGCCATCTTCCTCGGCGCGGTCGGTTTTCCCGGCGTGCCCGACCATGTCTCGCTCTGGGGCCTGCTGATCCCGATCCGCCGGCGCTTCGAGCAGTATGTCAACCTGCGCCCGGTGCGCCTGATCGAAGGCCTGCCCTGCCCGCTCGCCGGGCGCCAGCCGGGCGACATCGACTATCTGATCGTGCGCGAGAACTGCGAGGGCGAATATTCCGAGATCGGCGGCCGGCTCCACCAGGGCACCGACGCCGAACTGGCGATGCAGGAGACGGTGTTCACCCGCCGCGGCACCGACCGGATCATGCGCTACGCCTTCGAGCTGGCCCGGGGCCGGAGGCGCCGGCATCTGACCTCGGCGACCAAATCCAACGGCATCATCCACACCATGCCCTATTGGGACGAGCGTTTCTCCGCCATCGCCGCGGAGTATCCCGAGGTCACGACCGACCGGTTCCACATCGACATCCTGGCGGCCCATTTCGTCCGCCACCCGGACTGGTTCGACGTCGTCGTCGGCTCCAACCTGTTCGGCGACATCCTGTCGGACCTCGGCCCGGCCACAACCGGCACCATCGCCGTTGCACCCTCCGGCAACATCAACCCGGAACGGGAGCATCCGTCGATGTTCGAGCCGGTCCACGGCTCGGCGCCGGACATCGCCGGCCAAGGGATCGCCAACCCGATCGGCCAGATCTGGTCCGGCGCGATGATGCTCGACCATCTCGGCGAGCCCGCAGCCGCGGCGGCGGTCGTCTCGGCGTTCGAGGGCGTCCTGGCGGAAGGCGCAACGCTGACTCCGGACATGGGCGGCTCGGCGCGCTGTGCCGATCTCGGCCGGGCTGTGGCGGAACGGCTGTAGCGCCGAACATTCAAACTGGAGCGCATGATGTCCGGGATACACTACCGATCGGCGACCGAGTTGATGGCGTTGCTCGATGCGCGGGAGATCGGCGCGCGGGAACTGCTCGATCACTTTCTTGAGCGCGTCGATCGGCATAATCCGGCGATCAACGCGATCGTCTGGCGGGATGCAGAGCGCGCACGGGCGGAAGCCGACGCCTCGGACCGGCGCCGCGCGGCGGGAGAGGACACCGGCCCCCTGGATGGCCTGCCGGTCACCGTGAAGGAAAGCTACGACCTGGCGGGCTCGCCCACGACGTGGGGTGTTCCGGAATACAGGGACAACATCGCGGAGACGGACTCGGCCGTCGTCGAGAAGTATCGCGGCGCCGGCGCCGTGGTCTTCGGCAAGACGAACGTGCCGTTCATGTTGAGCGACTGGCAGAGCTTCAACGAAATCTACGGCACCTGCAACAATCCGTGGGATCCGGCCCGTTCGCCCGGCGGTTCCTCCGGCGGGTCGGCGGCGGCCCTCGCCGCGGGGCTGACGGGGCTGGACGCCGGCTCGGATATCGGCGCCTCGATCCGCAACCCGGCCCACTATTGCGGGGTCTTCGGCCACAAGCCGACCTGGGAGATCGTCTCGGACCGGGGCCAGGCGTTGCCTGGCAACCGGGCGCCGACCGACATCGCCGTCGTCGGCCCGCTGGCCCGGTCGGCGGCGGACCTGAAGCTGGCCTTCGGACTGCTGGCCGGCGCCGACGGCCCGGCCGCGCGGGGATGGCGCCTGGACCTGCCCGCGCCGCGCCGGCAGAGCCTGAACGAGTACCGCGTCGGCCTCCTGTTGAGCGACCCTCAGGCGGAAGTGGAGCAATCCTACCAGGACGCCATCGCCGCGCTCGCGCGCTGGCTGGAAAGCGAAGGCGCGACCGTCGAGATCGGCGCGAAGCCGGACTTCCCGACCGAAGAGGCGATGGAGGTCTACACGATGCTGCTGCGCGCCGAGACGTCCAAGCCCCTGAGCGACGAGATGATGGCGCAGGCGCACGAGGATCTGGATCGCCTGCCGGCGGACGCGATCCCCTACCGCCGCCGGATGCTGGAAGCCCAGACCATGCTGCACCGCGACTGGCTGCGCTGGAACGAGCGGCGCTACAAGCTCATGGAAGACTGGGAAGCGTGGTTCGAGACCTGGGACCTGCTGCTCTGCCCGGCCGCATCCTCGCCGGCCTTCCCGCACGATCAGACGGGCGAGCGCCACGACCGGACGATCACCGTCAACGGCAGGGTGCAGCCGGTCGTCGACCAACTCTTCTGGGCCGGCTATCCCTGCGGCTACTACCTGCCCTCGACCGTCGCGCCGATCGGCCTCGTCGACGGCCTGCCCGTCGGCATCCAGATCGTCGGGCGCCGGTACGACGATCTGACCTGCCTGCACATGGCAGGGCTGATCGAAGAGGGCTATTACCGCTTCACGCCGCCGCCCGGATATTGAAACCGCCGGCAGCGCTCACGGCGCCTCCCTGCCCGGTCGTCCAGCCGGTCCGCTACCCGGACACCGCCGCAACCGGCCCGGCGGCAACGCTCTCCCGCTTCAGACCCGAAGCGAGTTCGACAAAGGTCGTGCCGGTCGATTTCGCGGCGGACGGAAAGGCGCGCGCAAGCGGATAGTCCGCGCCGTCCGCAGGCAGGAAAACCCGGATTGAACCGCGCTGCCCTTCGGATGCCAGGCAGCGGCCGCCATGCCCCTCGGCTTCTGCGGTAGCGCACCCGCCAAAGCGATCCGGATATTGCGCCAGCACGGCGTTGAGATGCCGGACCACCAGTGCGGCAGGCCGGGGGTTGCACAGCCGGTCATAGGCGCCGTGCCGCACGAAATAGCCGCGGTCGTGATCGACCAGGGTGTCGGCAAAGACGCCGACGTTGCCGAGCGTGTTTGCGGTGAACAGGGCTTCGGCCATGCGGCCGGCAATCTTGAGATCGTCGCGCTCCGGCTGCGATGGATCGAAGCCCGCCGTGCGCAAATGGACCGAGGCGCGAAGACCGAAGCTGCCGGCCAGCCTGTCGATCCCGACCAGCGTTTCGCACACCGGCGCCTCGGCCGGCAGGCGGAACACGAGGCCGGCCAGGGTTTCGGCGAGGTCCGGCTGCGTCAGCAACGCTTCGATCCAATCCCGGTCGGCAATGTCGAAGCCGTGATTGACGACATGGAAATAGCGCCCGGCCTCGGCGCGCAGTTCGTCATGGGAACGCAGCCGCGACAGATAGAGCGGGACGCCGGCAGCCGCGGCGGCAGTTGCAATCTCCGGTACGCTGCTATCCGCCCCCGGATCGAATCCGGCCTCCCATGCGCCCAACAGGTCTGCATTCTCCACGATCAGCCCGCGCGTCCGCGCGTCGGGCAAGCCGAAGGTGAACAGGGTGTAGGCGAAGCCGTGTTCGGCCAGCGCGCGCAGCCGCTCCCGGCGCGAGGCCGTAGCGAGGTCGCTCAACGGGATACGCAGGTTGCGGATGCCCATTTCCCAAAGGCCGAGCACGGGATAATCGTTGCGCGCCCGCTTGCGGTCGAACTCGTCCAGCCCGCCCGAGGGCGGCACCTCGACCGTCTCCATCCAATCCTGCCGCATGTCGAAACCGAATGCGCTCCGGTCGATCAGTTTGGGGTGCGGCGGCGAAGGCGGCGCGGGCATTTCGCCGGGAGGCACGAGAGCGTCGGCGGTCTCGCCCCAGGTGCGCACCGGTTCGCAGACGTGGCCGAATTCGTGCACATGGACGACGACATAGCCCAGCTTCGGCTTGTCGTTGCGCCCGGATTCGTCGTCCGGCCCGGGCGGAGCGCGGTACATCTCGGCATAGTCCTGCCGGACGAAGGCGGTCGACGGCAGGAGATAGCAGTCCGTCGCGCCGATCCGGTTGAACCAGAAATTATGGACATGGCCGGCGAACAGCGCCTCGATATCGTGTTCGCGCATCAGGCCGGTCAGCCAGCTCCGCCCCGGCTCGCCGATATTGTCGTAGTGTTCGGGTTCGTCCTCGTCGGCGACGAAGGGCGGATAGTGGGTGAACAGGAAGATCCGCCTGCCCCGGCGCGCCGCGAGGCCGGCTTCCAGCCAGGCGCGCTGTTCCGCTTCCGCCGCCAGGCCGCTGTTCAACAGTTGGGCGTTGATAACGACGAAATGGCACTCGCCACGGTCGAACGACCGGTAGTGCGGCCCGAAATGTTTCTCCCAGCAGGCGAGATAGGCGTCGCAGACGGTTGCGGTCGGCGCCCACGGGTTGGGCTTGTCGCCGACATCGTGATTGCCGGGGGTCAGGTATTGCGTGTGCCGCAGCGCCGCAGACTGTTCGAGATAACGGGCGGCGGCCCGGTCGTACAACGCCGGTACGGCCGGCACGGGATGCAGCAGATCGCCGACATTGACGACGAAGGCGAGGTCGCGCCGGTTCAGGTCGTTGACGACGTGGCGCAAACGCCGGTTGGCCAGCGCGTTCACCGCGAAGGGCGAATTGCACTCGTCCTCGCCCTGGTTGAGGTGGGTGTCCGTGACAACGGCGAAAGTAAACAGCCGCGCGCCGAGGCCGCTCCGCCGGTCTCGCGCCGATCCCGCAGGTTCCGCCATCGCCGCCCCGGCGAACCTTATCGGCTCGGCTGTGCCGGTTCGACCCGGGGAAGGCGCGCCTTCGCCTTGGTGTCCGCGGCGCCGGCGTTGCGGACGTAACGGCCGTCATCGCCCTCGCGCACGAGATTGACATAGTCCGGCTCACCACCGGTCGTGCGATGGATGAACAGGCGCTGCTGCTGGTTCTCGGCGATGATGTCGGTATAGGCCTTCGGATCCCAGTCCTCGAACAGGATCGCCTCCAGTTCCGCGCGCTGGCCGGCATGAGCCGGATCGGCGGACAGGTCGTTCACCTCTTCGGGATCGTCGTCAAGATTGTAAAGCAGGATATCGACGCCCTCGAGCCACATCAGCTTCCACGGCCCCTGACGCACCATCCGGCTGACGCCGGTCGAGCCGTCGGCGGCGAATTCGGAGACGACCGTATCGGTCATGCCACCTTTCCCGCCCTCCAGCGCGGGCAGCAGAGAGGCTCCGTCCAACGGCTTGACGAATCCGTCGAATTTTCCGCCGCTCGCCAGGTCGGTGAGCGTCGGCAGCAGATCGACCAGGGAGACCGCTTCCTTCACGCTGCCCGGCTTCCAGCGCTGTGGTGCGTGGACGATGAACGGCACCTTGCCCGACCAGTCGAAGAAGTGCTGTTTGAACCACATGCCGCGCTCGCCCATCATGTCTCCGTGGTCGGCGGTGAAGATGACGACCGTATCGTCGGCTAGGCCGGTCTCCTCGAGCGTGCGGACAATCCGGCCGACCTTCTCGTCGATGTAAGAGATCATGCCGTAGTAGGCGTGCCGCGCCGTCCGTCGGTCCTCGACGGTCAGGTCGTAGAGATGCCGCGCCTGGCAAAAGTGCAGGTTGCGGCTGAGATGGTCCATTTCCTCGGGATCGAGCGGCGCGGTCGCCGGCGCCTCGATCGCGTCGTGGTCGTAGAGGCTCCAGTATTTTTCGTCGATCACATAGGGATGGTGCGGACTGGTGAACGAGACCGTCAGCATGAAGGGCCGGTCGGTGCAGTAGCGCGCCAGGTCGTAGAGCGCCTGGACGCTGAAATGCTCGACTTCGTCGTCATAATCCATCTGCATTGTGCGCACGGCGAGTCCGGCCTCGAGGATTGGCGCCATGGTCAGGTTGGTCGGCCGGTATTCCCGGCCCTTCGACCAGTCGACGGTCCACGCGAAGTTGGCCGGATAGATTTCGGTCGTGTGGCGCTTTTCGAAACCGTGCATCTGGTCCGGCCCGACGAAATGCATCTTGCCGCTGAGCTCCACCCGGTAGCCGAGATGGCGCAGATAGTGGGCGAAGGTCGGGATGTCGGCGTGGAGTTCCGAGGCGTTGTCGTACATGTCGATGGCGAAGGGCAGGATGCCGGCCATCATCGAGGCGCGGGACGGCGCGCACATCGGCAGGTTGCAATAGCAGTTCTCGAAGACGACGCCTTCGTCGGCCAGACGGTCGATATTCGGCGTCACCGTCGTCCGGTTGCCGTAGTGCCGGAGCGCCCGGGCGCTCATCTGGTCGGCCATGATGAACAGAATGTTCGGCTTGTCCGTCGCCATCGGATTCCGTCCCTCTTGCGTTCAAACGGAAACGGGCAGGCGCAGGCCGCCCGCCCGTTCCGCAGATTTGGCCGGCGGGCCTATTTCTTCAGCTTGGCGACCACTTTCTTGAAGGTCTCGTACTGGTTCTTGACGAAGGCCTTGGTGTCGGCCGGGCTGCGAATGTCCGGGATCGAGCCTAGGTTGCCGATCAGCTTGTTGAAGGCCCGGTCTTTCTTGAGCGACGCCAGCACGCTGACCCATTTGTCGACCACCGGCTTCGGCAGGCCGGGCGGGCCGAAAATGCCGCTCCAGCCGATGATCGCCTCCATGTTCGGATAGCCCAGCTCCCGAACGGTCGGGACGTCCGGCACCGCCTTGAAACGCTTCTCGGTGGTGATTGCCAGGGCGCGCAGTTGGCCGGCCCGGATCGAACCGATCACACCGGACAGGTTCTGCCACAGGAAATGAACCTGGTTGCCGACGATGGCCGCGCGCGCCTTGCCGCCGCCCTTGAACGGAATATGAGTGATCTGGTCCGGATCGAGGCCCATGTCGTCGGCCATCACCAGCGCGGCCAGATGCAGCAGGGTGCCGACGCCGGCGGAAGAATAGGTCTTGATCTTGCCCGCCTTGATCCCCGCCTCGAAGTCCTTGAACGTCTTGATGTCCGACTTGGCGTTGACCACCAGGACGAACGGGTTGCGCTCGGTCAGTCCGAGAAAGGTGAACTGGTCCCACTTGTAGGGGATGCTGGGGTTGAAGGCCGGAACACCCGCATTGCTGCCGACGCGCGCCGACAGGAGCGTATAGCCGTCCTTTTTCGCCCGCACGACGTGGAAGGCGCCGATGCTGCCGGCCGCGCCCGCCTTGTTGATCGCGAGTACGGCATGGTTGAGATATTTCGGCGCCGTACCGGCGACAATGCGGGCGTGCAGGTCCGCCGCGCCGCCCGGCCCGTAGGGCGCAACCAGCGTGATCGGCCGCGACGGATAGTCGGCGGCCCCGGCCGGAATTGAGACCGGGATCGCGGCCGCCGTGACCGCCATCGCGGCAACGGCTGCGGTTGTCCATTTCGTCAGTTTGTACACGTCGGTTCCTCCCTGGAATTTTCCCGTCTGTGACGCGGAAAACAGCACAGATGTGCGCCTGCTCCGGTGTCCTTCGGCCGGTGCAGCACGCGCGATACAGGAACAGGTTGACAGAACCGGTTTTTCAAATCAAGAAATATTTACCGACGTTAAAAAATAGGCCCGACCTTTGGCTTCCTCGGCTTCCATCGCCGATTTGCGACGCCAGAACCGGCATCTCGTGCTGCGCGCCATTGCCGAGCACGGCGCTGTATCGCGCACCGTCATCGCCGAGACCGTGAGGCTGACGAACGCCGCCGTCTCCCGCATCGTGCGGGAACTCGTCGAGGCGCGCCTGCTCACCGAATACCCGGCGACCGGCAAGCGGCGGCAGGCGGGCCGGCCGCGGGTCCGCCTCGGATTCGCCGATGACGGCGCTTTCGTGCTGGGCATGGCGATCACGCTGAACCAGAAGGAGGTCGTGCTTGCGACCTGCCGCGGGGACGTCGTGGCGCGGCGGGACTGCAGCGACGTGCCGCTCGACCGGCCGGAGCCGGCTTTGGCGGCGCTGGCGCAGGCGGCGGTCGAGTTGATTGCAGAGTCGGGCAGGGACCCGACGCGCATTCTCGGCGGTGCGGCGCTGATCGCCGGCCGGGTCGATCCGGCGACGGGCGGGTTGCGCAGCGGCGGCCCCCTAGGCTGGCGCACGGTCGACGCTGCCGGCATCCTCGCCCGCCTGACCGGGGTGCCCTTCGTCGCCGAGGGCCGGGCCGCGGCGCTGTTGCAGGCCGAAGCCCGGCAGGGCTGCGCCGCCGGCCTGCGCGATGTCCTGCTGGTCAATGTCGGGCTGCGGCTCGGCTCCGCGCTGATGCTCGATGGCGCGCTGGTGCGCGGTGCGGCCAACGAAGCCGGGCAACTGGCCGGATTTCCGTCAGCCGGTGCGACGCTGGACGATACGGCATCCGGCCTCGCCATCCTGCGCCGGCTGGACAGCATGGGCCTGACGAAGAGCGCCGGACCCGAGGACGACGGACAGCGGCTTCGCGGCATCGCCGAGCCGGGCCGGAATCTGCCGGCCGATGCCCGGAGCGTTATCGAGATGTGCGGCGCGGAACTCGGTAAGGCCTTGCGGCTGCTCGCGACGGTCCTGAAGCCCCAGGCCGTCCTGCTGGCCGGCCAGGTGGGGCGCCATCCGGACTATGTCGCCGGCGTCCGGCGCATCGCAGCCGACGCCGTCCTGCCCGGCCGCACCTTCGATACCCGGGTCAGCGCGCTGACCACGGCCCACTCGGCGGTCTGGCTGGCGCTCGACCGGCACCTGTTCCACGAGCGATTCGACCTTGGCCGGCTCGCGCCGGAGCGCGCGGCCGACGCCGCCCCGGCAGCGGCCTGAACGATGAAGCTCAACCGAAACATCGTTGCCGGGCTGTGCTTCGTCGGTTTCGGCGTCCTCGCGATTGCCGTGCTTATTCCCTACGGCATCGTCCAGCCGCCTTCGGTCAAATACCGCGCGCTCTCGCCCTCATTCTGGCCCTACATCGTCTGTAGCGGCATTGCCGTCATCGGCGCGCTGCTCCTGGTCTACGAGCTGGTGGCCGCTTCCCGGACCGGGGATACGATAGCGGGCGACGCAGCGCCGCCGGCCGGCCGGCCCGCCTGGATAGCCGGGCGGCCGTTCATCGTGATGGCCCTGCTCCTGACGATTTACCTGACTCTGGAATTCCTCGGCTTCGTCCTGACCACGACGCTCGGGCTGGTCGCCCTGATGCTGCTGGCGGGCGAGCGCCGGCCGCTGATCGTCGCGCCGGTCGCGCTCCTGCTGCCGCTGGCGCTGCACCTGTTCTTCGTCAAGGCGGCGCAGCGGCCGATTCCCGGCGGCGTGCTCGATTTCCTGCTGCAGCGGATCTGACGCCATGTGGGAGACCCTCGCCGCCTCCTTCGCCATGTTCGCCCAGGTCGACAATGTCGTGGCGCTGTTCGCCGGCGTCATGATCGGCACGGTGATCGGCGCGATTCCCGGCATGACGACGCCGATGGGCGTGGCGCTCGCGCTGCCCTTCACCTTCACCATGCAGCCGATCACCGGCATCCTGCTGCTGCTCGGCGTCTACAAGGGCGGGCTCTACGGCGGCTCGATCACCGCCATCCTGATCAACGCGCCGGGCACGCCGGCGGCGTCCTGCACCGGGCTCGACGGCTATCCCCTGGCGCGCAAGGGCGAGGCGCGGCGTGCGCTGGACATGGCGCTCTACGCCTCCTGCACCGCCGATTTCATTTCCAACCTGTCTCTCATCTTCTTCGCCGGCATCCTTGCCAGCTTCGCGCTCAGCTTCGGCTCGCCGGAATTCTTCACGCTCATCGTGTTCTCGCTGACGATCATCGCCAGCGTAAGCGGCGACGACCTGCTGAAAGGCCTGGGCGCCGCCGGGCTGGGCCTGGCGCTCGCAATCGTCGGCCTGGACGCGATTTTCGGAACGCCGCGCTTCAACTTCGGCAACTTCGACCTGATGGGCGGGCTGAACTTCATCCCGGTGCTGATCGGGCTGTTCGCGATTCCCGAGGTGCTGAACTTTTACTCAAAGACGGAAACCGCGCAGAAACTCTCCGCGCTTGCCGGCAAGGGCGCCTCGCTGCTCGACTATCGCCGGGCGCTCAAGTCCATCCTGCGCGGCTCGGCAATCGGCGTGATTCTGGGCGTGATTCCCGGAATCGGCGGCGCGCCGGCGGCCTTCCTGTCCTACAGCGAGGCCCGGCGCACCTCGAAGAACCAGGGCAATTTCGGCAAGGGCGAGCTGGAAGGCGTCGCCGCGGCCGAGGCCGGCAACAACGGCGTCGCCGGCGCGACCCTGATCCCGCTGCTCGCACTGGGCGTGCCGGGCGACATCATCACCGCGATCATCCTGGGCGCCTTCATGATCCACGACCTGCGGCCGGGGCCGCTGATGTTCCAGCAGAACATCACGCTGATCTACGCGCTCTTCATCGGCATCATGCTGAGTTCGGCCTATCTGTTCATCGTCGGCAAGCTCTCGATCCGCTCGATTGCGCGGATCGCCGACATCCCGCAGCGCATCCTGTTTCCGGTCGTGCTGGTGCTGTGCGTGTTCGGCGCCTACGCGATCAACAACACGATCTTCGACGTGCTCGTGATGTTCGTCATGGGGATCGTCGGCTTCGGGATGCTGCGCCTCGGCATCCCGGCCGCGCCGTTCCTGATCGCCTTCATTCTGGGGCCGTTGCTCGAGGACAATTTCCGCCGCTCGCTGCGCCTCGGCGACGGCGACTGGACGATCTTCTTCCAGGGCTGGATCACCTGGTTCTTCTGGGGCCTCACCGTTTTGACGCTCGTCCTGATCGTCTGGCAGCGCACGAAGGGCAGGAACGGCCTGCCGTTGGGCGAGGGCAGTTAGCAGACGTCGAGTCTGCCTTCCAGGAGCACGGCGCGGAGTTCGGCGGCGGCATCGCGCAGCATCGGCACATGCCGCCTGGCGTCATCCAACGACATGCGGTGCATCGGGCCGTGCACCGCCAGAGTTGCGACCAGGCGGCCCTTTTCGTCTTCGATCGGCACGGCTACCGCGACCATACCTTGCACGAGTTCTTCATTGTCCGTTCCCACTCCGTTTTTCCGTATCCGCTCAAGCGCGGTCAGCAACATTTCCGGATCGGTTATGGTGTTGACCGCGAGCGGCTCCAGCCTCAGTGAATGAACCAGACGACGGCGCTGCGCTCTCCGCAGCGTGCTCAGGTAGAGCTTGCCGCTGGCCGAACCGTGGAACGGCACCGTAGCCCCCACCGGCAACTGGATGCGCAGCGGCCAGCGCGTCTCGACCCGGTCCAGATAGAACATGCCCTCCCTGTCGGGAATTGTGATGTTGCAGGTCTCTCCGATGGTCTCCGAGAGGCGCCGAAGGATGGCGATCCGGGCCTGCAGGTATCGGGAGAACACGCCGAGGCGGCCGGTAAACGCAGCGAGGCGCCGGCCCGGCAGCACCCGTTTGCCGTCCATGTCCCGGACCAGCCATCCGGCTTCCAGCAGCTGCTGGCATATCCGGTGGATGGTTGCTTTCGGTAGATTGAGGCGGTCGTTGATCGCCGTCGGCGTAAGCGGGACGCCGGCATCGAGCAGCGCCTCAATGACCGCCAGGGTACGAATTCCTGCCGGGAGGCGGTCTTGCTGCAGCGGTGACCCGGGATTCAACAAACGTCCGGCCGACAATCAGTTATGCTGGAACGTGCCCGCCCCCTCATGCACGAGCAATATGGTGGAAATGTCGGGCACAAGAGCAACCACCAGCCACACGACCGACAGGGCGATGAAATAAGGCATGGTGTAATACAACAATCGGAAGTACGGGATATTGGTGATGCTGCTGGCGACATACAGATTGAGCCCGTAGGGCGGCGTGATGAACCCGATGGCATCGCCGATCAGGAACACGACGGCGAAGTGGATCGGATCGACGCCGAACTGGGCGGCGATCGGCGCCAGAATCGGAGCGAAAATGATCGTGTTCGGCAGGCTCTCGAGAATGGTCCCGGCCAGCAGCACGATCGCCATGCAAACGAACAGCACGGCGTAGTAGCCGCCCATCCCGCCGACGAAATCGGTGAAGAAATCCTTGGCCCCCAGCAGGGTCAAGATCTGCTGCATCACGACGGAAATCGCGATCAACGGCGCGAGGACGCCGGTTATCTGGCCGGACCGCATGATCAGGTCGGGCAGTTCCCGGTACGAAAAACCCGGGATGACGAACCGCTCGAGATAACCAGTATTTTCGGAATACTGCTCGGCGACCGGATTGCCCCGGCCGGCCCGGTCGGCCGCCGAGAGCGCCGCTACTTCCTCCTCCTCCTGTTGGATCCAATCCGCATCGGCCGTTTTGCCGCGATGAACGTAGCGGTAGATCGGGAAGAAGATCAGGCCGACGATCATGCAGAAGCCCGCGGTCACGCCCGCCGCTTCGGTCGGCGAGAATTTCCCGGAATAGATGCCCCAGATGACCAGGACGATCGCGCCGAAGCCTATCCACGCGCCGATCGCCGTCTTCACGATGCGGCGGATCTCGATCGAGATCAGATGCCCCCAGCCGTTCAACTGGCAGATCAGCCAGCAGACGAACTGCATGGCGACGATCATCAGGATGCCGGGCAGCAATCCGCCGATGAACAGGTCGGAAATCGACAGGTTCATCAGGAAGCCGTAGACGATGAAGATGATCGAGGGCGGGATGATGATGCCGACCGTGCCGCCGGCGGCGATCGTGGAGGCGGCGAAATTCCGGTCGTAACCGCCCTTGGTCATCTCCGGATGCATGATCGAACCGATGGTGGCGGTGGTCGCCGAGTTCGATCCCGAAATTGCCGCGAACAGGCCGCACGCCCCGAGCGACGCCATGCCGAGGCCGCCGCGCAGCCAGCCGAGCATGGAATAGGCGAACTCGGAAAGCCGCTTGGCAATGCCGGCGCCCTTGATCAGGTCGCCCGTCAGGATAAAGAGCGGCAGCGCCAGCAGACCGAAGAAATTGAGCCCCTCGAACAGCGTTACGCCGAGATTGGCGAGGGTGAAGTCGATTACCAGGCTGACCCCGATGACCCAGAAGCCGATGACGAGGAAAATCGGTACGCCGACGGCGAAAAAGACCGTAACGGCGCCGGAAATCAGCAGGATCCAGAACGTCTGCATGCCCGCCTCCTAGTCGCCGAGCATGCCGGTCTGAATTTTCAGCGGCCGGCCGTTGCGATAATCGGAAATATCCTTCGCCACGTTTTGCAGAACCCGCACGATCAACAGGGCGAACGCAAGCGGCGTCACAATGTAGAACCACCACTGCATGACTTCGTCGGTGCCCTGGACGATGGCGAAATTATCCCTGGAAAGCATGACCTGCTTCGCCGTGTAGTAGATGACGATGACGGAAAAGACGATCCAGAGGACAGCGTCCAGCAGCAGGCACAGCAGTTGCCCGCGCTGGGAGAACCGGGAGCGGATTTCATCGAAGCTGAGATGCGCCCGGATGCGCACATTGTAGGCGCAGGCGATCCAGACGACCCAGAGAAACAGGTAGATCGGGATGGTCGAAGACCAGGCAACCTGCTCGCTCAGCAGGAACCGCCGGATCACTTCGACAAAGATGATCCCGGCCATGAAGACATACGCGACCAGGATAATGAACCGTTCGATCCGGGCGTCGATCCAACGCAGTAGCCGCATTGCCGCTCCCCGTTTCCGCCGGCCGCAGACGCTGCCGGCGTTTCGCTGCGCCACGCCGATCTAGCCGATTACCCGCGCGCCTGTCCACCGCTACCGCACCGGCGGGGCGGCAGAACAGAAAAAGGTGACGGGCTCCGGAATGGAAGCGGAGCCCGCCACTTTGCCTCTAGTGCATGCCTTGGGACCGGCTGGTGCCTAGCCCTTCCACCAGCGCCGCGGCTCGACATTCTCGGCCAGCGTGTCGGCCGGAATCTCGCGTGCGACGTCGTAGATATACTTGTAGGTGTCGAGGCCGCCGGACCAGCCGTTCAGCCTCTCGCGCCACCGTTCCCAGTGCTTGGGCTGGAATTCCGGCGAACACATTTCCTCCGCCTCGCGCCGGGCCGCTGCGCTCATCCAGGCAACGCGGACGTTGTGGTTGGCGAACAGCGTGTTGGGCAACTGCGGATTGGAGAAGCCGACCGTGTTGACCAGGGAGACCTCGTTGGCCGCCTGGACATGGACCTGGGTCAGAAAGGACGATTCCATCACGGCGTCCTGCAGCTCGCCGCCCAGCTTGTCGAACGTCTTGCTGCTCATCGCCGTATGTTCGGTGCCGCAGAAGAACTCGAGATTGACGCACTGCGAGACCACCGGCGACATGTTGGCGTAAGCCACGGCGGAGGGCCAGGTCTCGGCGCCGTCGACCAGGCCCTGTTTCAGGCCGTCCAGGGTTTCCGCCCAGGCGATCGGCGTCGGATTCAGGTTCATCAGCTTCATCGCGATCCGGCCCAGCTGCGTGCCCGTCACGCGGTTCTTCGTGCCGGCCAGTTCCTTCACGCTCTTGACGGTCGGTTTGTCCTTCCACTTCAGGCCGAGCATGATGCCGCGCAGTTCCGCATGGGAGAACAGGAATTCTATGCCATGCCGCTTGCGCATGGGCTCGCGCAGGATCTTCATGCTCTTGGGCGAGTACAGGAAGTGATACTGGGCCGCGCGGGACGGGAACATGTAGGCATAGTCCAGCACGTTCAGGTAGGGCGCGCCGCCGGCCGAGTTCTGCGTCGACGCGGCGTAGATATCGACGATGCCCTGCTGCGTCTTGGTCACGCAATTCAGCTGGCCGCAAATCTGGTTGGAGCCGATGAATTCGATCTGGATTTCTCCGTCGGTCCGCTCTTCCAGATCGTTGACGAATTGCAGGCACCCGGCCCGTTCGATCAGCAGATTGCGTTCGTTGAAGCCGGCCGCGCCGAATTTCAGCTTGAACCGCGCCTTCTTCTTGAAGCGCTTCTTGTAGGTGGAGTTCGCCGCCTCGGCGAGCTGCGGCGCCGTGATCGCGCCGGTCAGCCCGGCAACCGCGATCAACGTCGACGACAGGCCGAACTGCCCCGATATCCGCAGCATGTCGCGCCGTGAAACGTTCTTCAGTTTTTCCGGGATCGATTGCATGGATGCTTCCTCCTGATGCATCGGTTAGGAGCCGCCACACCCAACCTTTCGACAAAAATGTCAAAGTTTGAGACTGACAATCTCAATAATGGCAGATATTGTCGCTTCTGCAAGCGTTGAGTGGCTATGAACGCTATTTTTTGATCGCAGCGGGCAGGTTTGCAGGCATGGGCTATGACTATGTCATTGTTGGCGCCGGTTCGGCCGGCTGCGTGCTCGCCAACCGCCTGTCTGCCGACCCTTCGAAAAACGTGCTGCTGCTCGAGGCCGGCGGCGAGGACCGCAACCCCTGGATCCATGTGCCGGTCGGCTATTTCAAGACCATGCACAACCCAAGCACCGACTGGTGCTACCGGACCGACTCCGATCCCGGCCTGAACGGGCGCACCCTGGACTGGCCCCGCGGAAAGGTGCTGGGCGGCTCCAGCGCCATCAACGGCCTGTTGTATGTCCGCGGACAAAGGGAAGACTACGACTATTGGCGCCAACTCGGTAACGAGGGATGGTCATACGACGAAGTCCTGCCATATTTCCGCCGCGCCGAGGATCAGGAGCGCGGCGCCGACCCGTTTCACGGGATCGGCGGGCCGCTTGCCGTCTCGGACATGCGCGCCCGGCGCGACGTCTGCGAAGCCCTGATTGCCGCGGCGGAAGAACTCGGCATTCCGCGCAACGACGATTTCAACGGAGGCCGGCAGGAGGGCGCCGGCTATTTCCAGCTCACGGCGCGCAACGGCAGGCGCTGCTCGGCCGCCACAGCCTATCTCAAGCCGGTACGCTCCCGCAGGAACCTTGAGGTCGTCACCGGCGCACTGGCGGAGCGTCTGCTGTTCGACGAGGCCGGCCCGCGAACCGCGACCGGTATCGCCTACTCCGTCAGCGGCGAACGACGGCAGGCGGCGGTGCGCGGCGGCGGCGAAATGATCCTCTCGGCCGGCGCCATTGGTTCGCCGCAGCTTCTTCAGCTCTCCGGCATCGGTCCCGGTTCCCTCCTGAGCGACCTCGGCATCGCGGTCCGGCATGAATTGCCGGGCGTCGGAGAGAACCTGCAGGACCATCTCCAGGTGCGCTCGGTGTACGAGGTCAACGTCCCGACGCTGAACGACGAGATCAACAACCTGATCCGACGGACCGCGATCGGTTTGCGCTACATCCTCACCCGGCGCGGGCCGATGGCGATGGGCGCCAGCCAAGTGTGCATTTTCTGCAAGACGCGGCCGGAGTTGTCGACGCCGGATATCCAGTTCCATTTCCAGCCTCTCAGCGCCGACAAGCCGGGCCTGAAAATGCACCCGTTCTCCGGGATCACCATGTCGGTTTGCCAACTGCGCCCCGAAAGCCGTGGGCGCATTGCGATCCGCTCGCCGGACCCGGCCGCATATCCGTCGATCCAGCCCAATTACCTGGCGACGGAACTCGACCGGCGCACGGTCGTCGACGGCCTCAAGATGACCCGCAGGCTGATCGGCACCGGCGCCCTGTCGAAATTCGTCCTGCGCGAGCATCTGCCGGGCACGGAGGTTCAGTCGGACAAGGACCTGCTCGACGCCGCGCGCAACATCTCCCAGACCATCTACCATCCGACCAGTTCATGCCGCATGGGCAGGGACCCGCTGTCAGTGGTCGATCCCCGGTTCCGGGTTCACGGCCTGGCCGGCCTGCGCGTCGTCGACGCCTCCGCCATGCCGTCGATCACCTCCGGCAACACCAACGCGCCGACGATCATGATGGCGGAGAAGGCAAGCGACCTGATACTGGAGGATTCGGGCTGACGCCGGTTCCGTTCCACGGCGCATGCCCGACCGGAGCGGGGCGTGTTGCAATCAGATCGCGGTCATGCCGCCGTCCGGCGTTATCACCGACCCGGTGCAGAAACTCGCCTCGTCCGAAAGCAGGAAACAGATCGGGGCCGCGATTTCCTCCGGAGCCGCGACCCGTTTCTGCGGCGTGTCGGCGACGACCTGCGCCGCGCCCTTGTCGAAGTCGCCGCCTCCCCGTTCGACATAGGCGGCTTCGGTAAGCCCGGTCCGCACCACGCCGGGCGCGACGACGTTGACGCGGATCCGGTCCCCGGCCAATTCGAGCGCGAGCTGCCGGGACATGGAAAGGATCGCACCCTTGGCGGCGGTGTAGGCCACGAGGTTCATCCGTCCCACATGCGCCGCGATGGATGACACGTTGACGATCGAACCGCCGCCTTGAGCGCGCAGCGCCGGCACGGCGGCCTTGCACACGAGAAAAGTTCCCGTCGCGTGGACAGCGATCATCCGGTTCCACCGCTCGATCGAATAGTCGTCGATCGGACCGAAATCGGCGTGTCCGGCAGCGTTCAGGACAGCATCGATCCGCCCCAGCCTCTTTCGGGTCTCGGCAACGGCGCGGTTCACCGATTCTTCGCTGGAGACGTCGCAGTGGATTCCGATAGCGCCGTCCAGCGAAGCGGCCATGTCCGCCGCCCGCTCGCCGTCGATGTCGGCCACCGCGACGCGGCCCCCTTCGGCCGAAAATTGCCGCGCCGCAGCCGCGGCGATGCCGGAGCCGGCACCGGTGGCAAACAGCACTCGATCCGTGAATCTCATCCCGGCTTCGACCTCCTCCGCGCGCCGCCAGCGAGGTTTCGGGGACGCGTTTGCCTCACCGCAGGGTGGCCCCGCCGTCCACGATGACAATCTCGCCCGTGATGTAGCTTGCCCGCGGCGACGCAACAAACACGATCACGTCGGCCAGTTCCTTCGGATCCGCGAGCGCGCGGAGCGGAATCGATTCCTTCAGCTGCCGGGTCTGTTCGTCGGTGGCGAACCGGGCCAGGCGTTCGCCTTCAACAAATCCGGGGCTGACGCCGACGACCCGGACGCCCGAACCGGCAACTTCCCGGGCCAGGACCCGCGTAAAGCTGCGCAGCCCCGAGTTTGCCGCGCTCCCCGCAGGATTGACGGTGACCACGATGTCGGTAGCGATCCCGATCACGTTGACGATCGCGCCCGAGCCGCGTTCAACCATGTGGGCGGCGACCCTGGTGCACAGTTGCGAGGTGCCGACGACCTTGATCCGGTAGTCCCGTTCGTACACGTCCGGCGGAATCTCCCAGACCGGCGCATAGGTAACGTCGCCGCCGGCGGCGCAAACCAGGATGTCGATCGCGCCGCCCAGAAGCTCCTCAGCGCGCCCGGCTGCCGCCGCCGTCGACGCCTCGTCGCGCAGATCGATTTCCACCATGCCGTGCACGTCGAGCCCTGCAGCGCCCAGCGTCCCGGCCATCCGGGCGGCAGAGCGGGCGCCGGCGACGACCCGCGCCCCTTCCGCCAGCAGCCGCTCGACAGTCGCCCGCCCGATGTCGCCGGTTGCGCCGACGACGAACGCGCCGCGCCCCTCGATCTCAAGATCCATGACTGATCCGCCGCTCCCGGTCCGGTGGTCCGCCTGTTTCGGGGAATTCGCTTCCGTACAATGGACTGTCGCCTCTACGCCTGCCTTCGCGGTTTCGCCTCAAACTCGATATGCAGTTCCTTCAAGGCCCGCAGGAACATGTGCGGCGCGTAGCTGAATTCGCCCTGTTCGGGAGCCAGCCGGAAATCGTCGATCCGGTCGATGAACGCCTGGAACCCGCAATGCAGTTCCCGCCGGGCGAGAGAGGCGCCGAGACAATGGTGCGTTCCGGAACCGAAAGCCAGATGGCTTGCGGCGTTGGCCCGCTCCAGATCGAGGCGCGCCGCCTCCGGAAACTGGCGCTCGTCGCGATTTGCGGCGCCGTAGCCGGCCATGATGCGGCTCCCTTTGGGAATGTGAACGCCGCAGAGGTCGAGGTCCCTGGCTGCAAACCGGAACAGGAACTGGACCGGGCTCTCCAGCCTGAGAACCTCCTCGACGAACGTGCGCAGGTACCTGTCGGGGTCAGCCTTGAGCCGGCGCCACGCCCCCGGACTCTGAATGAGGAGGAGTATGCCCCCCGACAGCGCATTCGTCGTGGTCTCCGCACCGCCGACGAAGGTGTCGGTCATCATCTCGGCGTGCAGTTCATTGTCGTTCAGCGTGCGGCCCCATTCGGGAATCTCGGTATTCACCAGGTGGCTGAGCAGCGTGTCGTCGGGCTCCTCGCGCAGGCGCTCGAAGATGGGCTGAAAATAGTGCTGCATCTCGATTTCCATCTCCGTCGCCCACACATCCGTTTCCTCGCCGTGCATGAGGCTCAATCTTTGAACGTAGGCGTCGGTCCAGGCCTTGATGCGCCACATATCCTCCTCGCGCGCGCCGACCTGATGAATGATGACGATGAGGGGCAGCGGGATCGCGAATTCCCGCACCCAGTCGCACCGGCCCCGGTCGATGAAGCCGTCGACCAGCCGTTCGCTGACCTCGCGCACGAACGGTTCCATCTGTTTTATCCGGCTTGCCCGATACGCCTGCTCGAACAGCTTGCGCATCTGCCTGTGGTTCGGGTCGTCGCGTTTTGCCAGGTTGGGCGCGGGATACCATCCCTTCTTTTCGTAAAGGTTTCGAAGCAGTTCGGTGCGTTCCTGCGTAACGAACATCTGTTCCGGGTCCGGAATGTTGCTGAAGCGCTCCGTGTCGAGAAGAACCTCCTTCAGGATTTCGTAGCGGGAAATCACGAAGTAACCGGTGTTCGGATCGTGCCAGACCGGCGCCTCCTCGCGCAGCTTATCGTAGGCGGCATACGGGCAGTTCTGCGTCTCCGCCCGGCGCAGGTCGATATCGAGCGCGTGTGCCCGTTCTGGAACCCGGTCCGCTGCCGTCATGGAGCCTCCGCCGTTCAGAGAGTTTCTTCGGTGCCGAGAATGTTCGTCGCCTGGCTGGACAGCACACCGCCGTTGCCGTGGCACAGGGCGAGCCTCGCGCCCTCGACCTGCCGCACGCCGGCCGATCCTCTCAATTGCATGACGGCTTCAACAAGGGTGAACAGGCCGTACATTCCCGGATGAACGCAGGAAAGGCCGCCCCCGTTCGTGTTGACGGGCAGCGGACCGCCCGGCGCAATATGCGACTCCCCGACGAAGCGGCCCCCTTCCCCTTTGGGACAGAAGCCGAGATCCTCCAGAAACAGGATCGTATTGATCGTGAAGGCATCGTAAAGCTGTACGACATCGATGTCCGACGGCGTTACGCCCGCAGACTCATACGCTCGCCGGCCCGACTCGGCCGCCCCGGTCGCCGTCAGATCGGGCATCTGGGCGATTTCCTTGTGCGTCACCGCCGAGCCGGCGCCCAACAGGTACACCGGCGGTCTCTGCAGGTCGCGGGCGCGGTCCGCGCGGGTCATCACGATCGCAGCGGCGCCGTCCGTGACCAGGCAGCAGTCCCGCACCGTGAGCGGGTCGGCGACCATGCGGGCGGACAGGCACTGGTCGACGGTAAGGGGATCGCGCTTGTAGGCCTCCGGGTTGAGCTGCGCCCAGCGGCGCGCGGATACGGCGACCTCCGCCAACTGCTCCCGCGTCGTGCCGTACTCGTGCATATGCCGCGCCGCAGCCAGGGCGTATCCGGCGATCGGCATGGCGGGGTCGTATGCCTCTTCGAACGGGGAACCGCGCCAGGAGGAGACCAGGCGGCCGGCGCCGGTCCGCTGGGTGCTGCCGTAGGCGATCAGCGCCACGTCGCACATGCCGGCGGCAAGCGCCAGTGCGGCCCAGACGGTATGGGTGAGGAAGCTGGAACCGCCGGTCCTGTTGTTGTCGGTGAGCTGCGGCCGGACGCCGAGATATTCCGCAAGGGTCAGGCCCGACAGGTAGTCCTGCGGGAGTCCGACGAACAGGGCATCGACCTCGCGCACGGCGAGGCCGGCATCGCGCAAGGCGGCGAGCGACGCCTGCGCCGCCAGGTCGATCGCCTCGAAGCCCGGCGCCTCCCCGAGGCCGAAAGTGGCGGCGCCGACGATGGCAGTGCCGCCGCGCGGAAATCCGGCTTGAGCGTTCACGCCGACGCTTCCCCGCCGCTCGCGCGCACGAAGACGATGAGAGGCTCCTCTTCACCGGCGATGCGCGCCTGCACCCTCATGCCGATACGGACAAGGTCCGGGTCCATACCCTCGATCCGGCTCAGCAGGCGTGGCCCTTCATCCAGGTCGATCAGGGCGATGTTCCGATGCGGTTCGGGCGGCCGGCGGCGAATGACCGTGGTCGAGTAGACGCGGCCGAGGCCGGAAACCTCGACCCAGTCCAGCTCCGTCGAGCCCGTCCCCGGCTCTGCAATGCGCGGGTAATAGAAGACCCGACCGGTCGCCTTCGACCGCTGCAGGAGGATCCGGCCGTCGCGCAGAAACTTCATGAACTGCGGCGCCGGCGTCAGGCTCGCCGATTCATCCATTGCGATGTCCGGTGTCGGTTTGTCCGGGCCCTCTCTCTCGGGCGCCGTGACGGCAGGGAAGCACGCTTGGATTGTTATCCGCTGTATACTAGCATCGCGCGCGCCGGGGCAACGCGCCGGAATCTGCCGCGGCAAGGGGAGCCTGAATGGACCTGGGATTGCAGGGCGGCAAGGCGATCGTTACCGGAGCGAGCCGGGGCATCGGGCGGCGGATCGCCGAACTGCTCGCGGAAGAAGGCTGCGATATCGCGCTGTGCGCACGCGCGGACAGCCGGGTGGCCGACGCGGTCGAATCCCTTGAAAAGCGCGGCGTTCGTGCCTTCGGTTCCGCCCTCAACGTGCGGGACGGCGAGCGCTATGTGCAATGGCTCTCGGAAGCGCGCGAGGCCCTGGGCGGCGTCGACCTTTTCATTGCCAACGTCAGCGCCGGCGGCGGGATGGACGGCAAGGACAGCGAGCGCGACTGGTATCGCAATTTCGAGATCGACGTCTTGGCGGCCGTTCGCGGATGCGAGCTCCTTGCCGACGCGATGAAGGACTCGAGCCGCGCGGCCATTGTGATGATCGGCGAGGCTCTTTCCGGCGAAGCGTTCGGGCCGCCGCTGGCCTACAACGCTCTGAAATCCGCCCTGGCGACTCATGCCAAGCAGCTTTCGCACGCGCTGGCGCCGTCCGGGATCCGGGTGAACGCCATGGCGCCGGGTCCCGCCGCGTTCGAAGGAAGCCGGTGGGAAATGCTGGAATACGCCGATCCGAAACTCTACAACGCGACCGTGCGGCAGCATCCGTCGCGGCGGCTTTCCACAGCCGACGAGATCGCCCGATACGCGGTTTTCCTGGCCAGCCCCGCTGCAAGCTGGGTGAACGGCACGCAGATTCCGGTCGACGGCGGCTTTTCCCAGCGAATCGGTTTCTGAGCCACGGAGCCGGCTTTGGCGGTACAGCGAACCAGAACCGACGAAACGGAGTTCCCGGTGGTGGATGCCTCCGGGTTCGACTTCGGCACGGCGATGATTCCGAAGGAGAAATACACCTGCCCGGCGTTCATGGAGCGGGAATGGGCCGCGCTATGGACGAAAGTCTGGCTTCTGGCCTGCCGCGAAGATGCGATCCCGGAGCCGGGCGACTACTACGTCCACGATGTCGGCCGGGAATCGATTCTGGTCGTGCGCCAGCAGGATGACACGGTCCGCGCCTTCTACAATGTCTGTCAGCACCGGGGTAACCGTGTCGCTCCGCCCGGGCTCGGCCACACCGACGACACGCTGAAGTGCGGCTACCATCACTGGGAATACGATCTGAGCGGCCGGATCAGCCGCATACCGGATATCGAGACGTTTCCGCAGGGCGCGCCCTGTCACGGGCTGGTCGAACTGGCATGCGACAGCTGGGGCAGTTTCGTCTGGTTCACCATGAACCCCGAGCCGGAACCGCTTCTCGAGTATCTTCAGCCGCTACCGGACCAGCTCGATCGATATCATTTCGAGCGGATGATCATGACCCGCGACTGGACGGTCGAGTGGGACTGCAACTGGAAGACCTCGGTGGACGCCTTCAACGAGAGTTATCACGTTCAGGGCATCCATCCCCAGCTGCTCTATTACCTGGACGACTTCAAGGTCCGGATCGACTGTTTCGGGCGCCACAGCCGCTACATCGTGCCGTTCGCCACGGTCAGCCATCGGGTCGGCGAAACCACCGAAATCCCGCCGCTGATAAAGCTGATCATGCGCGACGCGGACATGGATCCCGCGGATTTCGACGGCAGGGTGGAAGACGTGCGCCGCGCGGTTCAGCGCTGGAAACGCGAGCACAGCCCGGAGGTCGGGCTCGACTATTCCGAGCTGGAGGATGACCAGCTGACCGACGACTACAACTACCTGATCTTTCCCAACGTAACGCTGAACACCCATGCCGACGACCTGATGCTGTTTCGCCATCGGCCGCATCCGACCGACCCGAACCGGATGTATTTCGACCTGCAGAATTTCAGGCTGCTCAAGTCGGACGAGGAGCCGCCGCCGCGGCGGCCGAGGCATCGCCATTTCAAACACGGCGAGAAATCGCTCGGCCTCGTTCTCGATCAGGATGCCGCGAACCTGCCCCGGGTGCAGGCGGGAATGCACTCGACGGCGTTCGAGGGTCTTTGGCTCGGCAAACAGGAAACGCGAATTCGCCATTTCCACAAGGTGATCGCCGACTATCTCGAGCGCGACCCGCGGGATGGCGGTCGCGAAGGTCCGTAGGCGTGCTGCCTTACCGAATCGTCTTCGTACGCAGCGGCGCGGAGGGCTGGAACCGATGACCGGGCCGATCAACGCGTATCTCGTTGCCGGAGGGAAGTACCACGACATCGATTTCGCCCGGATCGAATTGCTCAAGCTGCTCGCCGAGCACGAGCGGATCCGGGTGACCGTGGGATCGGACTACAGCGATACCCGGGCGATCGCCGAAGCGGACGTCCTGGTCACCTACACGTGCGATGTCGTTCCGTGCGGCGATGAAATCGCGGCCCTCGCGCGTTTCCTCGGGCGCGGCCGGCGCTGGCTCGCCTTGCACGGCACAAACTCGGTGCTGACGTTTCGCGCCGACAACCGGGTCGAGTGCCCGCCGCTCGATCCGGACTTTCTCGCTATGATCGGCAGCCAGTTCCAGGCCCATCCCTCGCCGATCGGACGCTACAAGGTTGTCAACACGGCCAGGGAACACCCGCTCGTCGCGGGGATCGCGAATTTCGTCGTCGAGGACGAGCAGTATTTGCAGGACTGCCTCCCCGGCAACATGCCGCTCCTGGCCACCCGGTTCGGCGGCAAGACGGATCTCTTCGTCCGCGACACCTGGCCGGAAGACGACCATGCGGTGATGTATCTGCGCGAGCATGGCGGCGGCGAGGTTCTCTACCTCACGCTCGGGCATGCCCGCGGCCGGTACGATTTGCGGCCGCTGGCGGACTTCTACCCCTATGTCGAGCGCGGCGCCTGGCAGTTGCCGGTCTTCTACGAACTGCTTCGCCGCAGCATCCGCTGGGCGGCGGAACGCTGAAAATGCGTGTATACGGTTATCGCCATAATTTGTAGACATCAGGCGCCGCGTCGAAAAATTGCGCCCGGGTTCGCCCGTTCTGCTCAGGAAGGAACGCACCGCCGTGCAAATCAGCCGCCAGGAAATGCTTCGCGCCTATCGACAAATGGCGATGATCCGGGCGTTCGAAGAGCGTCTCCACGTCGAGAACCGCACCGGGGAAATCGCCGGCTTCATCCACCTCTATGCCGGGCAGGAAGCGATCGCCGTCGGGGTCTGCGAGAACCTTACGGATCGCGACTACATCATCAGCACCCATCGCGGCCACGGCCATTCGATCGCCAAGGGCTGCGACGTGACGGCGATGATGCTCGAGATTTACGGAAGCCGCGACGGCATGTGCAAAGGCCGCAGCGGTTCGATGCACATCGCCGATGTCGACAAGGGCATGCTGGGTGCCAATGCGATCGTCGGCGGCGGCCCGCCGATTGCGGTCGGCGCCGCGATCGCGTCGAAGGTCAAGAAGGACGGCAGCGTGGCGGTCTCTTTCAGCGGCGACGGCGCCTCCAACCAGGGCACCGTCTTCGAGGCCATGAACATGGCCGTCGTGCTCAAGGTTCCCAAGGTCTTCGTGTTCGAGAACAACGGCTACAGCGAGCACACGGGCGCCTCCTACGGCGTGGGCACCGAAGATCCGGTAAAGCGGATCGCCGGTTTCGGCCTACCGGTCTGGGAAGCGGACGGGACGGATTTCTTTTCGGTTCACGAAGCCGCCCGCCAGGCGATCGGGCACGCCCGGGACGGCAACGGGCCGAGCGCGATCTACGCCAAGGCGATGCGGTATTTCGGCCATTTCGAGGGCGATCCCCAACTCTACCGCGCGAAGGGCGAGGTCGAGGCCCTGCGCGAGGGCAACGATTGCCTGCTCAATTTCCGCCGCAGGACGATCGAAGGCGCGTTGCTCGAAGCGGCGGAACTCGACGGGATCGATCGCGAGACCGCCGACACAGTCGATGAGGCCGTCGCCGCGGCCAGGGCGGCGCCGCGGCCGACGCCCGAAGCGGTGCTCGAAGACGTCTACGCAACCTATTGAGCGCGAGCCAGCCCATGCCGACGATGACAATGCGCGACGCCTTGAACGAAGTGCTGTTCAACGAAATGCGCAGGGATCCGAACGTGATTGTGCTGGGCGAGGATATCTCCGGCGGCGCCGGTGGATCGTCGGGAACCCGCGATGCCGCGGGCGGCATATTCGGCGTCACAAAGGGCCTGATTCACGAATTTGGCGAAGACCGGGTCATCGACACGCCGATCAGCGAATCCAGCATTGTCGGCGCGGCGAACGGCGCGGCGCTGGCCGGGCTCAGGCCGGTCGCCGAGATCATGTTCGCCGATTTCGTCGGCGTCTGTTTCGATCAGATCTACAACCAGGCGGCGAAATTCCGCTACATGTTCGGCGGCAAGGCCCGGACCCCCATGGTGATCCGCATGTCGATGGGCGCCGGGATGAACGCCGGCCCCCAGCATTCCCAGACGGTCTACCCGATGCTGACTGCGGTCCCCGGCCTGAAGGTGGCGGTACCGTCGACGCCGGCCGATGCGAAAGGCCTCCTGACGACGGCGATCAGGGACGACGATCCCGTCGTCTTCCTCGAGCACAAGGCGCTCTACGCCAGGAAGGGCGACGTGCCCGAAGGCGACTATGCCATCCCCTTCGGGGAAGCGAGCCTTGTCCGCGAAGGCTCCGACGCGACGGTCGTCGCCATCGCCCGCATGCGCATTTTCGCCGAAAGGGCGCTCGACAGTCTCGCGGAGGACGGGATTACCTGCGACCTGATCGATCCCAGGACGACCTCGCCGCTCGACGACGAGTTGATTCTCGAGAGCGTGGCCAATACCGGAAGGCTCGTCATCGTCGACGAATCGCCGCCGAGATGCAGCATCGCGGCCGACATTGCCGGCCAGGTCGCGCAAAACGGCTTCGGCTACCTTAAGGCCCCGATCGTCCAGATCACCGCGCCGCATGCGCCGCCGCCGTTTGCCCGCGAGTTGGAACGCGCCTATGTGCCGAGCCCCGGGAGAATCGAGTCGGAAATCCGCGCGTTGATCGCCGGCGGCTGATGGCGCAGGAGCGAATTCATGCCGTGACCCTGCCCAAGTGGGGGCTCGAAATGACCGAGGGCACGGTCGCCGCCTGGCATGTCGAGGAAGGCGAACCTGTTACCGGCGGCGCCGATCTCGTCGACATAGAAACGGACAAAATCGTCAACACGCTAGAGGCGGAGGCCGGCGGGTTGCTGTGGCGCACCGCGCCGGTCGGAGAGACCTTTCCGATCGGCGCGCTGATCGCCGTGATCGCCGATCCCGCCGTTTCGCCCTCCGAGATCGACGCCTTCGTTGCCGGCTTCCGGCCTGTGACCCTGTCCGAAATCGAATCGCCGCCTGAAACGCAAGGCGGACCGGACCGTTCCGCTGCTGCCGGACCGGACGGCGGCAATCGCGAGGTCAACGCAAGCCCCTTTGCCCGGCGCAGGGCCGCCGAACTCGGCGTCGATCTCGCGACGGTGGCCGGGACCGGCCGTGGCGGGCGGATATCCGAACGCGACGTCGAGGCGGCTGCAGCGGCGCGGAACGCATCGGCGCTGACCGTCCCGGACGAAGGCCAGGTTGAACCGGACGATGCCGGCACGGCGGCGCCGGCTTACGAAACGGTCGCCATGACGGCCACGCGCCGCTCGATCGCCAGGACGCTGGTGCAATCGCACCAGACCGTTCCGCGGTTTTCCGTTGTTGCGGACCTGCAGGTCGACGAACTGATCCGGCTGCGCGACGACCTGAGAGCTGGCTCCCAAGCGCCTCAGCCGACCCTAAACGACCTTTTCATCAAGGCGGCAGCTCTCGCCCTGGCCGACGAACCGGACCTCAACGCTCACGTCCGGGATTCGGAGATCATGCGGTTCCATGCCGTCAATGTCTGTTTCGCGGTGGCAACGAAAGAAGGCCTCGTAGCACCGGTCGTGCGGGATGCCGCCAACATCCCGGTAATCGAAATCGCGCACGAAACGGCCCGCCTGGCCGCTGCCGTACGCGCGCGCACGCTGACCGGCGCCGACCTTGAGGGCGGAACCTTCACCGTGTCGAATCTCGGCATGTTCGAGGTTCGCCAGTTCGACGCCATCATCACGCCGCCCCAGGCGGCGGTTCTCGCGATCGGCGCAATCCGGCGCGAGCCGCACGAGGACGGGGCAGGCAGCGTCGCCTTCCGGTCGATTGTCGCCGTGACCCTGTCATGCGATCACCGCGCCATAGACGGCGCCCTGGCGGCGCGGTTCCTGCAGGCCCTTCGCCGACACGTCGAAGCGCCGGCGGCGTTGGCCGGAGTTTCCTGAGAGGCTGAGCCAGGAAACGCACTCCGGACCGGCCCGCCGGCCGAGCCTTGCACGTGCCTGCCCGGTATGGCCTAATTGCCGGGCCGGGCGCGGGCGCATCCTTGCCGGACGGCGTTCTTTGCCGCCCCCTCCGCCAGATGGTGCAGAACATGGATCTTGGCCTGAAAGGCCGCAAGGCAATCATTACCGGCGCAACCCGCGGGATCGGCCGCCGAATCGCAGATTTGCTCGCGTCCGAAGGCTGTGACGTCGCGTTTTGCGCGCGCAAGGCGGACCAGGTCGCGGAGGCTGCCAGGGATCTTCAGAGGCACCGGGTCAACATTCACGGTTCGGTGGTGAATGTTAAGGAAGCCGACGCCTACAAGGCATGGCTCGAAAGCGCGGCGGAGACGCTGGGCGGAGTCGATATCTTCATCCCGAACGTCAGTGCTGGCGGCGGGATGGAGGGGGAAAAGAGCTGGTACCGCAACTTCGAGATCGACCTCATGGGCACGGTGCGCGGCTGCGAGGCCCTGATGCCGACACTGGAGGAATCCGACGGCGGCTCCATCGTTTTCATTTCGACGACCGCGGCGGTCGAAACCTTCCTCGCGCCGATGGCCTACAACGCGATCAAGGCCGCGTTGATCACCTATGCCAAGCAGCTGTCGCAGACGACGTTCCGGAACAACGTCCGCGTGAATACCGTTTCGCCCGGCCCGATCTACTTCGAAGGGGGTGCATGGGCGCAGATCAAGGCCGACAATGAGGCGTTTTACGACAGCATCGTCGCGCAACAGCCGAGCGGACGGATGGGCAGCCCGGAAGAGGTGGCGCGATGCGTCGTGTTTCTGGCAAGTCCCGCTGCGAGCTGGGTGTCGGGAGTCAACCTGATCGTCGATGGCGGATTCACGAAGCGTGTCCAGTTCTGAGCGCTTCCCCGAACGGGTGAGAGGGCTGGTTGCGGAGACCGGATCGTGACCGCTGAAAAAGAGTTGAAATGAATCCCGAAGAAGCACGGCGGATCGGGACCGGAATCGAGTACGAATCCGGCCGCACGGAACCGCCGGACGACTTCCCCCATCTTCAGGACATTCCCGGCGGGCGTTATGTCGACCCCGGCTTCCACGCGCTCGAGCGCGACCGCCTTTGGCGCAGGACCTGGCTCTACGCCATCCACGACGACGAGGTGCCCGCGGCGGGCAATTTCATCCGCTGGGACCGGGCGGGCGATCCCCTGTTCTTTCTTCGCGGCACCGACAACAAGGTGCGCTGCTTCTACAACACCTGCCGCCACCGCGGCGCGCCGGTGCTCATGGAGCCACAAGGCAAGGTGAGGCGCGCCTTTTCGTGCAAGTACCACGGCTGGACCTACGACATGGAGGGTCACCTGGTCGGCGTGCGCGACCGCCGAGATTTCGTCGGCCTCGACGAATCCTGCCGCTCCCTGATCGAGGTGCGCTGCGAATCGCTGGGCGGCTGGTATTTCATCAATCTCGATCCCGAAGCCGGGCCGCTTGCCGATAGCCTGGGGCCGACATGGGATCACCTCCTGGAGTTTCGGCCCGAACAACTGCGCCTGATCGACAAGGAAGCGTTTACCCTCAATTGCAACGTGAAAGTTCTGCTCGACGCCTTTCTCGAGGTCTATCACCTGAACTCCATTCACAGGAAGACGGTCGACCGATTCCTCGATCACCGCGGCTCGTTCATCACGCTATGGCAGGGCGGCCATTCGCGCATGGTGACGCCCAACCGGCGCGAAGGCTGGACCGACCCCGGCGTGGCCGGGTTGCCGGAGATACCTGGCGTCGATCCGATCTACGCCACGACCAACGTCTCGCTCAATGTCTATCCCAATCTTGTAACGCCGGTGTCGCCCGCCGGCATGCCGTTCCTGTGTTTCTGGCCGGTCGATCTGGCGACAATGGTCATCGAGGTTCACTGGTTCGCGCCGACATGGGGAGACGGCGCGCGGCCGGCCATCTGGGAAACCCGCCTCGACAATTTCCGCCATATCCTGGACGAGGATCTCCAGTTTGCCGAGGAGATCCAGAAATCGGTGGAATCGTCGGGCTTTCGCGGCATGCCGCTCAACTATCAGGAGCGCCGCATCTACCATTGGCATGCCGAACTGGACCGCCGGATCGGGCAGGATCGGCTCGCGCCGGATTTGCGTGTCCCAGACGTGCTCCAGGCCCATGTGGACAGCTGGACGACGGCACGGGGCTCGGTCCGGCCGGCTGACCGGCAGCCCACGGTCTAGCGGCTGTGCTGCCCGATCGAGGCATACGGCCGGGATGACCGTCCTTCGCACCTCCGCCCTGCCCGCTTCCGTCGCCGGGCTCGGCGATATCGTCCAGCTTGCCTTCATGTGGCGCGATTTCGAATCCGGTCTGCGCTTCTGGAGCGGGACGATGGGCGCCGGCCCCTTCTTCGTTATCGACCATGTCGAGTTCGGCGAGGTGCGCTACCGCGGCGCTCCGGCACAACTGGATCTCGCGGTCGGCATCGGCTACTGGGGCGATCTCCAGATCGAACTGGTGCATCAGCACAACGATGCGCCGTCGATTTTCCATGACTGGCAGAAGGACGGGCGCGAAGGCCTGCATCATGTCGGCATTCTCGTCGGCGACATCGCGGTGGCGGAGAGAGTGTGCGCCGATGCCGGCGCGGCGGTCCTGCTGGAAGGTACGATGTCCGGCGGCCGGGGCCGTTTCTTCTATGCCCGGATGGCCGAATCGGCTCCGTTCCTGGAGGTTATCGAGCCGGCCGGCAAACTGTTGAAAGGCTTCGATTACATGCGCGAGGCCGCGCGGAACTGGGACGGCAGCGACCCGGTCCGGCGCGCCGCTCGCCGATAGCCTCCGGCCGTCAACCCGTCGTATCGTTCCCAGCCAGCCCGAGTTCTTCGATCAACCGGTCGCGAAGCTTGAATTTCTGAATCTTGGTCGCGCCCATCGGCCATTCCGAAACGAAGCGAACGTGGCGCGGCAGCTTGAAGCCTGCCACCTTGCCCTTGCAAAACTCGATGATGTCGCCTTCGCCGACCGCACCCGGAGTCTTCAGCTCGACGAAGGCGGCGGGCACCTCGACCAGCCGGTCGTCCGGGCAGCCGACGACCTGGCACAGCCGGACCTCGGGATGGCTGCCGACCAGCGCTTCGATTTCGAGCGCCGCAACATTCTCGCCCCCGACCTTCAGCATGTCCTTGGTGCGGCCATGAAACATGACGTGGCCGGCCTCGTCGACCGAACCGATGTCGCCGGTATGCAGCCAACCGTCTCTCAGGGCTTCCGCCGTCTTTTCCGGGTCCTTGTAATAGCCGTCGATGATGCCGTAGCCGCGGATCGTGATCTCGCCATGCGCGCCCGGCGGCACTTCCCGGCCGTCCGGATCGACGATCCTGACCTCCAGGCCCTCAAGCGGCGCTCCGAGGCGTGCTATGCGCGCTTCGTAACTATCGTCGAGCCGGCTCGTCGTGACGGTTCCCGCGGCCTCCGTCAGCCCGTAGGTGCTGACCTGAAACGCATTCGGCATTGCGCGCGCCAGGGTCCTGCGCGCCGGCTCGGGCTGCATCGCGAGGCTGCTGTTCATCAGGCGGGTGTTCGACAAATCCGTCGTCGCGAATTCCGGGTGGTTGATCAGGTCGGCGATGATGGGCCAGAAGGCCGCATAGTTGATCGTCACCCCTTCATCCCGGAACAGGCGCAACGCAAGGCCGGCTTCGAACCGCGGCATCGTCACATAGCGGCAGCCGACCCAGAACGATGCCGCGATCGGCATGATCCCGCCGATGTGATACATCGCCAGCGGCGACCAGAACCGGTCCGCTTGGGACATTTCATAACGCCGGGCCAGTTCGATGCCGTTGCGCACGACGGCTTCGTGGCTCAGCAGGCAGCCCTTCGGGTTGGACGTGGTGCCCGAGGTGTAGAGCACGATCCCGGTATCCCGCAGACGCGCCCGCGGGCGCCGCCGGTGAACTTCGGCGACGGGTACGTCGCCCGCGAGGCCGGCAAAGGCGCGCGGACCGATTACGCCCGGCGCGTCGCCACTCAGCGACACGACCGAGCGGAGCGTTTCAATTCCCGCGGCGCCGTGATCGCCCAACGCCTCTGACAGGCGCTCGAGCAGGTTGACGCCTTCCGCGACATCCGCCGTGGCGATGACGGCGACCGAGTCCGAATTGTCGACCAGATAGCGCAGCTCATTGCCGCGATAGCGCGCGTTTATCGGCACCGGAACGGCGCCCGCCAAAGCGATGCCGAACAGGAATTCGACGAATTCGACCGACGTCGGCAGGAACATCGCCACATGCTCGCCCGGCCGGACACCGAGCGCGATCAGGGCGCGCGCCCTGTCGACGCTCCGCTCCTCCAGGTCAGCGAACGTGTGGCGGGACGCCGGCAGCACCAGCGCATCCGCATCCGGCCAACGCTCCGCGGCGCGGATGAGGAGATCGCCGATCGTCGTCGCCTCGATTGTGCTCGCCATCTTCAAACGCCTGCGGTCCGGCAGTCTGACTCGTCGTTCGGTCTTGCCCGGACGCTCCTTCGCGAGAGCAAGAACTCAGTCGGGGTTGACCCAGCCGGGCGCAAAATAGTCGACACGATCGAGGACGAGGCGCCGTTCGCGGAACAGCCAGTTGTCGCCGCGGCGCACCACGATATCGTCGAACACGCCCAGTCCGTGGGCTTTGACATGCTCTCCACTGGTCCGGCCGACGACGAACACCACGATGGTGGTACGGACTTCCGCTTCGTCGCGGGACAAGGACCCGACGACCACGTTGAGCATGACATGGCGACGCTGTTCCCTGTCGGCGAAGGTTCGCCATCGCCGCTCGATAGTCTGCCGGATGCCGGCGTTTCCGCGGAGCGGCGAGTCGACGCCCGGGTCCGGGCCGACGTGGAATTCGGCATCTTCCGTGAACAGGGCCTGGAGACCGTCGAAATCGCCCCGGTCGAGGCAATTGCCGTAATGGCCGATCAACTGGGTGATTTCGGTCGTCGCGACGGCGCGTTCGGTGCGATCCATGGTCAGGTCCCCAGCGCGTCGAGCACCAGCCGGCGCTCCGCTATGAGCCAGTCATTGTCAATCCGCCGCAAGCGGTCGTGGTAGACGCCGGTGCCGCGCAACTCGACGCTGCCGCCGCTTTTCGGGACCGACAGGACGGTCAGGAAGCATCGGGTGACGGCTTCGGTGTCGCTCAGCTCATCGATCACGAGGTTGGTTATCAGATGGCGGCGCTGATCGACCTTCGATACGACATCGTAGCGCCCTTCGAGAATTTCGCGGATCTGGCGGCGTCCGATTGCAGGCACCGGGACGATTTTCGGGTCCGGCGATATGTCGAAGGTCGCGTCGCCGGCGAACAGCGTTTCCAGACGGTCGAATTCTCCATCGTCGACGTAGACCGCGTAGCGGCAAAGGACTTCGGAAATCTCCTGCCGCGCGGCGGCGGCTTCTCGTGCGCTCAACATCGGTCTTCTCCCGGTCGCCGGGCGTTTCTGCGGCTACCCGGCGTCCGCCGCGCGGGCCGCAATCTGCGCCAGAAGCCGGTCGGCATTGCCGAAAAGCACCTTGTCCAAGACGTCGGCGTTGAACGGCAGTGTCCGGAACCTGCTGAGCGTTTCGCCCAGCGGCGCGAAGGGATAGGCCGACGCGTACAGCATCTTGTGGCCGATCATCGTGTTTGCGGCTTCGACCAGAACCTCGGCGCCGGGCGCAAAGTGGTAGAAGGAATTTTCGAAATAGACATTCTCGCAGCGCCACGCGACGGCGATCATTTCAAGGGGAAAGGGCCAGCCGCCATGCGACGCGATCAGGACAAGGTCCGGAAACCGTTTCGCGACAATGTCTATCGCGAGCGGGCTCGAATTCCTTAGCGGCGTCGGGAGGCCCGGCAACCCGCCCAGGGTGACGACCGCCGGAACGCCGAGGTCGTTGCACGCCCGGTAGATGACGTCGAACCGTTCGTCGTCCGGTGCGGCCTGTAGCAGAAACGGATCGAAACAGGCGCCGAGGAGGCCGAGGTCGCAGACTGCGTGCCTGACCGCATCGGCGGCCGCTTCGGGCCTGCTGCCGTCGATGCCGGCAAAGCCGACGATCCGGTCGGGGGCGGCGCGAACGCATTCGGCCACGAAGTCGTTGGTCAGTATCCAGTCCGGATCGGTGCCGGACCGGTCCCGCGCCGCGAAAACGGCGCGCTCGATGCCCGCTTCGTCGAGCTGCTTCAGAAAACCGTCGAGCGTCTCCTCGTCGGCCGTGTACTCGCCGTATTTCATGCCGCCGGCTTCAGTCCGGATGGTCCTGGTGCGGCGCGCCAGGTAGCGTGCCCATTCCGGCGTATTCGGGCGCGCCCGGAAATCGATGACGCCGCTCATGTGCGTTCTTCTGCTTCCGCTATGGGCACGATCTCGTTGCGCAGGACGGACCAGATCGCCTCGCGCAACTCGGTAACCCGGTCGCCATGGTCGCGCAGATCGTCGGTCACATCGAATGTCGAGATGATCCGGCCCGGACGCGTTCCCATCACCATGATCCGGTCCGAAAGGCGAATCGCCTCGTCGACGCTATGGGTCACGAAGATGATCGTCTGACGCGTCTCCTTGCGAAGCCTCGCCAACAGGTCCTGGAGAATCTCGCGGGTGATCGCGTCGGCGCCGCTGAACGGTTCGTCCATCAGCATCACCTTGGGCTGGCAGGCAATGCCGCGTGCCAGGGCCGCGCGCTGCTGCATGCCGCCCGACAGCTGCCAGATATGGTGATCGGCGAATCCGTCCAGGCCGACCATGCCGAGATATTCGAGGGCCCGCTCGCGTCTTTCCGCACGCCCGACACCCGCCACCTCCATCGGGAATTCGACATTCGCGGCGACCGTACGCCACGGAAACAGCGCATATTGCTGGAAAATGACCACATGGTCGGGGCCCGGTCCCTCGATCTCCTCCCCGTCCATGAGAACACGGCCGCTCGTCGGCGCCTGCAAGCCGGCAACGATCTCGAGCAGAGTCGTCTTGCCGCAGCCGCTCGGCCCGACCAGGCTGACGAACTCGCGGTCCGCAACGGTGCAGTTCACCTTTGTCAGCGCAACGAAGGTGTCGCCCGTCTCCGTGGCGAACTCCTTCGTCACGCCCTCGATCGCGATTTTCGCTTGTTGCGGCACGTCTTTCGCTACAGGTCGATCGGCGGACGTAACGACCGAAGTCACCCGCGGCCCTTCCAGGGAATGAGCAATTTCTCGAGCCAGAGCAGGCTGTAGTTGAGCACGACGCCGAACCCGGCCAGAATCAGTATCGCCGCGTACATCTCGGGTATCTTGAATATGTACTGATTGTTGAGGATGAGATAGCCGATTCCGGAATCCGCGCCAATCATCTCTGCCGCGACAAGGACCAGGAACGCGTAGGACGCGCCGAGCCTGATCCCCGTCATCGTCGTCGGCAGGGCCGAAGGCAGGGCGACCTTGAAAAACAGATGGCGCCGCCCGGCGCCCAGCGTGCGGGCCGCCTTGACCAGCCTGACATCGACATTCTGTGCGCCGCTGATCGTATTCAGGAGAATCGGCCAGAGCGCAGCCCAGAGCACGATCGCGACCTGGGACCGGAGACCCAAACCCAGGAAGAGCAGAAACACCGGCAACATGGCAAGCGGCGGCAATTGCCGCAAAAACTCGATTACCGGGCTGAGGGCGCGGGAGAACGACTTGACGAAGCCGATGATCAGGCCGAGCGGGATGCCGACCGCGATGGCGAGCGCAAGGCCGATCCCGCCCCGCTCGAGGCTGGATGCGAGGTGGGGAAATATCTCGCCGCTGGTGAAATACGTAACGGCGACGGACAGCGCCTTCGACGGCGGCGCCAGCAGCGTCACGCCGACCCAGCCGAGTTGCGCCACCACTTCCCACAGCAGAAAGATCGAAAAGATGGGCAGACCGGTGATCAGAACCGTGCCCGCCAGACCGGACGGTTTCTTCCAGCCCGGCAACGGCGGCCGCCAGACGCGCGAACCCGATTCGCCGGGAGTCTGCCCGACGCTCAATTCGGTCGTCTGACGGCCGCCGGTCTGCGACATCGTCCGCCGGATGCAGTCGTGGTCCCCTGTGAGGAAACGCGCTTCAGCAGCCCGGGTTGAATTTGTTGGTGAACCATCCGGTCGGCTTGACGCTTCCGGCCTTGATGACGTCCAGGTCGGTGAGAATCTTGATCCACTCGGCCGCCGCCCCGGCATCGATACAGCCGCCCTTGGCGAACTTGGGAATCAACAGGAGATTCTCGGGCAGGCCGGTCCGTTTCGCGATGATCTTTGTGGCCGCTTCCGGATTCTTGTCGATGAACGCCATCGCGTCCTTCATTCCGGCGACGAACGCCCGGACGATGTCGGGATTTTTCTCGGTGTACTCGGTGGTGAAGGTGTAAGCCGAATACAGCCTGGCCGACGGCGGCAGAGCGTCGTTGTCCTTGGCGAGCAGGTGCAGCTTGCCGGGATTCTTCCGGGTACAGGCAACGTAGAACAGGCTGTACAATGCGACGGCATCGATCTGCTTGGAGAGCAGCGCCTGGCACATCGACGGAAGCGGCACGGTCAGACGCCGCACTTTCGCAAGATCGAGCCCTGCGCCCTTGACGAACCCGGCGAGGATATAGTCTGCGTAGGAACCCGGATTGTGGATTCCGACCGTCTTGCCGATCAGGTCCTTGGCGCTCGTGATCCCGCTGCCGGCCAGGGAATAGAGGCGGAAATCGCCATCCGTCGAAATGATTCCGGCCAGCACCGTCGTTATCTTTGCGCCGCCGGCCAGCGCCTGGATCGTTGGCGGTGCGCCCCATCCCTGGCCCGTCGGCACGTGGCCGGCGATCATCGCCTGCATGCCGCGCACCCCTTGGCCGACCTGCTTCACCAGTTCGACGTCCAGATTGTACTTCTTGAAGAACCCCTGATCCTTCGCGATCTGCTCGGGCGAGAAGTAGGGCACCATGAGCATCTTGAACGGCGTCAGCTTCTTCAGTTTGGCGTCCTGCGCAGCGGCCGGATTGCCGGCCAGCAGAAGTGCGCCGGCAAGCGCTATCGAAGCGAGCTTCAAAAGGCCCCGGCACCGTGACGGTGCATGGTTCGAATTCGCAAACATAGGGTTCCCTCCCTTGTGGATCGTCCTGCCGCCGCCCCGAATATCGTGGAGCGGCTCCGGACTGAATTCCATAATATACATTATACACTAGTCGGACTCACGCAACGCGGCACGAAAAAAATCCGCCCTGTCCGTGACACTTCGATTGCACGCCGCAAGAGCGTGCGTGCGCAGCAATCCGGCATTCGGCTTTCCGCAAACGGCCACCGCATCAGCTCCGAACGATCGCCGGATCGTTGCAATGGCTGATCGCTTTGCAGCGAAGGATCGTGTTACTCGTTTTTTGGTGCGCCGGCCCGGCAGCGGCCGGGTTCGCCCTCGCGGCACGATGTTGGAATTGGACCGAAAAATGTCAGATGCACAGACGGACAACGCAGGCGAACGGTGGCGCCTGACGGGCGAAGCACTCGCCGCGCGCCCGACCGTCTTCCGCGATGACCTTTTGACCGGCCAAGTGTTCCTTGTTACCGGCGGCGGCACGGGCATGGGCCGGGTGATGACGTTCCTGCTCACCCGGCTCGGCGCCCAGGTCGTGATTTGCGGGCGGCGCGAAAGCGTCCTGCAGGAGACCCGGGACGAGGTCGCCGAAACTGCCGGCGGCACGGTGCACGCGGTCCCGATGTCGATCCGGGAGCCCGACGCCGTCGACCGGCTCATGGACGAGATATTCTCGAAATTCGGCCGTCTCGACAGCCTGGTCAACAATGCCGGCGGCCAGTTCTTTCAGGACGCGATCGAGTACAGCCACAAGGGCTGGCAGACGGTCATCGATCTCAACCTGAACGGGACCTGGTACATGATGCAGGCCGCCGCCCGGCGCTGGCGCGAACGGAAAATGCCGGGCAGCATCGTCAGCATCGTCGCGGTGGTCTCGCGCGGCCTGCCCCAGATCGCCCACACATGCGCCGCGCGGGCCGGCGTGATCGGGCTGACGCGGAGCCTGGCCGTCGAATGGGCACCGCTGGACATCCGGGTCAACTGTATCGCGCCGGGATCGATATCGACCGAAGGGCTCGCGGTCTACCCGCCGGAAGCGAGCGCCCGGTTCCGCGATGCCAATCCCCTGCGCCGCCTCGGCGATCCGTGGGACATTGCCGAGGGCGTCGTCTACCTCTCCGCGTCCAGCGGGAACTTCATCACCGGCGAACTGCTGATTATCGACGGCGGATTCCAGATGTGGGGAAATCCCTGGCCGGGCGGCGTCCCGGATCATTTCAACGTCGTCTGACCGGCGCCGCAGGCTCGCACCGGATCCCGGAGTTCCATGCCGTTGTTCCAGTCGGTAGTCTGGCGCCCGAGACCCCTCCCATGACCGATGCCCGCGCAGACGTGATCGCCATGTATTCGCGCCATCCGATTTCGGCGCAGCATATCCTGTCGAAGATCGGACCGGGGCCGCATCCGCCGGAAGCGCTATGGCCGCACGATCAGGACCATTACGGCGGGCTCGCCGCCAACGAGCGGCTGGCGGAAGCCGTCGGCATGGCGCCGGGAATGAAGATCGCGGACTTTTGCGCCGGGATCGGCGGGCCGGCGCGATGGTTTGCGCATGTAAAGGGAGTCGACGTCACCGGCGTCGATCTTTGCCCGGACCGCGTGGCCGGCGCTGCGGCGCTGAACGAAGCGGTCGGCCTGTCGGACAGGGTGCGGGTGCTCGAAGGCTCGATCGCCGCCGCGCCGCTGCCCGATGCCGCGTTCGACGCCGTAGTGAGCCAGGAAGCGTTCATGCACGTCCCCGACAAGGCGGCCGCGCTGGCGGAGGCGTTCCGCACGCTGCGCCCGGGCGGACGGCTGGCGCTGACCGACATCACCTTTCCGGCGCCCCTGGCGGCGGCGGATCGAGACCTGTTGCGCCGCGGGCTGATGTTCAATTCCTGCGTGAGCCCGGCAGAATACGTCGCAGCGTTCGAGGACGCAGGGTTCGAAGACGTGCGCCTCACCGACCTGTCCGCCGAATGGGCGGAAATCCTGAAGGAACGGCTGCGCATGTATCTGGAACTGCGTGAGGAAACCGCCGCTGCCGGCGCGCCTCAGGGCGACGCGTGGTTCTACCGGGCCTATCCCCGCTTCGTCGAACTGATCGCGACGGGCGGTATGGGCGGGGCGCTGGTCAGCGGCAGCAAGCCCGAATTCCGGTGAAGCCGGCCCGGCGCCGCACAAATATTCAAGGCCTCACAGTTTAGGATATAAGTCCTAATTTTCCTGTTTTTGTACGATCGATCAATTTCTCTGCTCCAGTTTTTCCCGGAAATGCGCCATTTTTCGCCGTCCAAAGTGAAAACAGACCTGTCTATATAGAGCGTTTTTTTTGCACCGCGCCCGTCATTCGGACGACTCTTTTGTTCATATATTGTTCTTTGTTCCGATGTCAAGCCCTTTCTGTGCGCGGATCAAGCATTGCAAGGGCGGGCTTCGAACCCGTCCCGGCAATTCCGGCTTGTGGACGGGGCCCCGCCGCATCGGCGGTTCCGATGGAAGCGGACTGGCTCTAGCGGCCGCGGTAAACCGGTTTGCGCCGCTCGGCGAAGGCGGCGATGCCCTCCAGGTAATCCTCGGTGGTGCGGATCTTCTCGTAAGAATGGCCCTCGACGTCGAGCGCGACCCTGAGGCTGGTGTCGTAGGCGCTGTTCAATACGCGTTTGAGCGACTGCATCGAGATCGGCGCGAGCGCGTTGAGCCGCGCCGCGTAGTCGTGCACCAGCGCGGTCAGCCCGTCCGCATCCTCGGCGGTCGCCGTGAGAAGACCCCAGTCGACCGCCTGCTCCGCCGGAATCCGCTTGCCGAGCATCACCATATCCATGGCGCGGGTGAGGCCGGCGATGCGCGCGACCCGCACGCTGCCCCCCGACCCCGGCATCTGGCCGATGGCGCTCTCGGGCAGACCGACCAGGCAGTCCGTCGTGGCGAGCCGGAAATCGCAGGCGAGCGCCAGCTCGAATCCGACCCCGAAGCAGTATTTCTCCAGCGCGGCGATCACCGGCTTCCGGCAGCGCTCCGGCGTGCCGATATCGTCGGCGAGATCGGACATGCGGTTCTTCGGGATCGAGGGAAAGGACTTGACGTCGCCGCCAGACGTGAAGACGCCGCCCGCGCCGCGGATGCAGATCACGCCGATGTCGTCGTCCTCGTCCATCTCCTCGAGCAGGGCGCGGATCTGCCCGCGCGCGCGGTAGGACACGATGTTGAGCGGCGGCCGGTCGAGGATGATTTGGCCGATCCGCTTGTCGACGTCGATCTCGGCGCGCACGCCATCGAGGTCGCGCAGCCGTTCCGCGCGCCGCTCGGCATAGTCCCTTTCCATCGTCTCTCCTTCCGTCCCTGGCTAAAGGGTGCTGTCGAAATCCGGCAGGACCGTGTACGCCCCGTCGCGGAGCAGGCGGCGCAGCAGCTTGCCCGAGGCCGAGCGCGGAATGCTCTCGACGAAAACATAGGCGCGCGGCCGCTTGAACCGGGCGAGATCGCCGGCGAGGCAGGCGGCGTCGAGGCGCTCGGCGCTTGCCTCCGGCGAGGCCGGCTCGACGAAGGCGACGACCTTCTGGCCCATGCGGTCGTCGGGCATCCCGATCACCGCCGCCTGGCGGACGAGCGGCAGGGCGTCGAGCGCGTCCTCGACCTCTTCGGGATGGATGTTCTCGCCGCCCGAGATGATCATGTCGTCGACCCGGCCGACGAGAAACAGTTCGCCGTCCTCGTCGAAATAACCGAGGTCGCCGGTGAAATACCAGCCGCCGCGGATCGCCCTGGCGTCCGCATCGGGCCGCTTCCAGTAGCCCGCGAAGGCGTCCAGGCACGCCATCGGCGCGATCACCTCGCCGATCTCGCCCCGGGGCAGGATCTCGTCGGGCCCGCTCCTGCAGTCCGGGTCCGCGAAGACGACGCGCAGTTCCTGGCCGGTCGCCGCACGCCCCGCGCAGCCCGGTTTGTCGACCACATGGTCGCAGACGGCGAAAGAGTAGATTTCCGACGACCCGTAGAAATTGACGAACACCTCGGGCTGGAAGATTTCGGCGCAGGTCCTGGTGAGCGCCGAGGTCATCGACGTCCCGGCGAACCCGATGTGACGGACCGAAGAGAGGTCGGCGGCCGCGATGCCGGGATGATGGACCATGTCGTGGAACATCGTCGGCACCAGGAACAGCGCCTCGATGCGTTCCGTCTCGATCAGCCCGATCGCATCGCCGGCGTCAAAGGCAGGCATGCAGATGAAGGCGCCGTTGAGCGCCGCCGCCATCTCCAGCGCGCGCACGCCCATGGTGTGGAACAGCGGCATCACCCCGAGTTGCACTTCCCCGTAGCGGTAGTGGAGCTGCGCGACGCAGTTGAACGTCGCGTTGCGCTCGGCATTGTGCGTCCGCGGCACGCCCTTCGGACGGCCGGTGGTCCCGGACGTGTAGAGCATCAGGCAGGTCGACGCCGGATCGGCCGGACGCGGCGCATTTCCGCCGGGCGCGCCTGCGAGATCCTCGAAGGCCGCGCCCTCCCCCGCCGCTCCGCCGACGCGGACACGGCGGTCTTCCGGGAACCCGGTCGCGCGCAGCGCTTCGACGGCCGAGGCTTCCGAGCGCGGTTCGTAGAAAAAGACCTTCGCCTCGCAATTCTCGATCACATAGGCGAAATCGTCCGCGCTGCCGCGCCAGTTGAACGGGACGAAGGCCGCGCCGATCCGCTGGCAGGCCCAGAAAAGCGTCGCCGTCTCGACCCGGTTGGACAGCACCGCGGCGACCGCGTCCCCGGAATCGATCCCCAGCCCCGTCAGCCCGTGGGCGACGCGGGCGATCTCGCCGTTCCACTCTGCGTAGGTCATTCGGACCGGGCCGTCGACCACGGCAAGCGCGCCGGGGTCCCGCGCAACGGCCCGCGCGAAGACCGTACCGAGCGATATGGCGGTCACGGCGCGTTTCCCGCGACGTCAAGAATCGCGCGAACGATGCCCTCGTAGCCGGTGCAGCGGCAGATATGGCCGGACAGCATTTCGCGCACCTCGTCTTCGGTCGGGTCCGGGTTGGTTTCCAGAAACTGCGTCGCCGAGACCAGGATGCCTGGCGTGCAGAAGCCGCATTGCAGCGCGTGACGGCGGCGGAACGCCTCCTGCAGCGGGGTCAATACCCCGTCCCGGGCAAGCCCTTCAACGGTGCCGATCTCGGCGCCGTCCGCCTGCACCGCGAAATGCAGGCAGGAGCGCACCGCGCGGCCGTCGATGGTGACGGTGCAGGCGCCGCAGACCCCGTGCTCGCAGCCGACATGGGTTCCGAACAGCTTCAACTCGTGGCGCAGGAAATCGCTCAACAGGGTCCGCGCTTCGGCGAAGCCGCTGTAGCGACGACCGTTGACCGTAACGGCGACGCGATGCCGGGCGCCCGGCTCGATCCTCAACATTGCCGCGCACCCGCTCTTTCGAAGGCCCGTTCGAGGACGCGGGCGCCGAGGACTCGAACCAACTGGTGCCGATAGGCTGCGCTTGCCCTCGGATCCTCCATCGGATCGGCGCGCTCGGCGGCGAGCGCCGCCGCCTCGGACGCCGTTCGGGCCGTCGCGGGCACGCCGACGAAACCGGCAAGGCCGGCCAGCACCGGGCGGTCCTCGATTCCGCCGAGGCCGAGCGACAACGCGGCAAGGTTGCCGTCCGGAGCGACGGTCGCGACGGCCGCCGCCGCCCCGATGGCGAAGTCTCCGTGCCGCTGGGCGATCTCGTCGAAAGCATAGCCGGTCCACGGTTTGCTCCGCGGCCAGCGAAGCGCGGTCACGAGTTCGTCGGGCTCGCGGACCGTGGTAAAAATCCCCCCGAAAAAACTGTTCGCGGCGACGGCGCGCGTCCGGCCCCTTTGCCGAAGGATCACGTCGCCGCCGAGCGTTGCCAGGGCCAGCGGAATCTCGGCGCTCGGATCCGCGTGGCAGACCGAGCCGCCCAGGGTTCCCCGGTTCCGGGTCTGGAAATGCCCGACGAACGGCAACGCCTGGGAAAGAAGCGGCACCTCATCGCGGACGAGCGCGGAATCGAGCGCGTCGGCCTGCCGGCAGAGCGCTCCGGTTTCGAGGGCATCGTCCACGAGCCGGATACCGGACAGGTCGTCGACGGGGTTGACATCGACGATGGCGGCGGGCCGCGCAAGCCGCATGTTAAGCATCGGGCCGAGCGACATCCCGCCGGCCAGCACTGCGGCGTCGGAACCGAACTCAGCCATCAGGTCCAGCGCCTCGTCGAGCGTATCGGCCCGGCAGTATTCGAACGGTGCGGGTTTCACCCGGCGCCTCCGCCGTCCGCGACGAGATCCCAGACCTTGTTAAGGGTGAGGGGCGGATCGATGTCCTCGCGTCCGAGCGCGTCGGCAACGGCGTTTGCGATCGCCACGGGCGCCAGCATCGAACAGCCGTCGCCCATCCCCTTGGAGCCGAGCGCCGTGTGGGGGGACGGTGTGTCGACGTGGCCGATGATGAGTCGGGGCATTTCCGGCGCGGTCACGCAGAGATAGTCGGCAAGGGTGCCCGAGAGCGGATTCCCGTCGGCGTCGTAGACCATCTCCTCCAGCAGCGCGCCGCCGACGCCGTGCGCGAACCCCCCGACGATCTGGCCTTCCACGATCAGCGGGTTGAGGACGTTCCCGACGTCGTGGACCGAGACGTATTTCCTGACGTCGACCTTTCCGGTTCCGGGATCGATCTCCACCGCCGCCAGGTCGCAGATGAAGCCGAAGGTCACGGCCGAAGCCACCCGGTCCCGGTCATCCGGCGGTCCAAGCTCGGGCGGCGATACGATCGCAGTCTCGAAGACGCCGGGCGCCATGCCCTCGGGCAGGCCGGCGGGGTGCCAGTGGGTCTTGGCGGCAACGCGGCGGAACGGGAGGGATTTTTCCGGAACGCCGACAATGCGGGCGGCGCCGTCGGCCAGTTCGATATCCTCCATCGCCACTTCCAGGTCTTCCGCGGCGATTGCCCGGACCTTGTCGGCGACCCGGCGCGCGGCATCGCCGATGGCGCCGATCACCACCGACGCAAACCGGTTCGCATAGTTGCCGGAGGCGAGGGACCACGCGCTGGTCAGGGTATCGACCTCGGTCACCACCTCGATGTCGTCCGGCGTGAGCCCGAGCGCATCGGCCACGATCTGGGCGGCGACGGTGGCGTGTCCCTGCCCGGCCGGTGTCGAGACCGTCTTCACGGTCACCGAGCCGGACGGATCGATCGATATCGTGCAGGTCCCGAGACCGCCGGACCGGCCGCCGGCTCGGGCGCGCTCCTCCGGCGTCTGGGCGAGCGTCACATAGGCCATGTTGGAACCGGACGGCTCGACCGCCGTTGCCAGGCCGATCCCGAACAGCCGGCCCTCCTCCCGCGCCCGGCCGCGCTCGGCGCGCAACGAAGCGTAGTCCGCGAGGTCGAGCGCCTTGTCGAGGCCCGCCTCGTAGTCGCCGGCGTCGTAGAGCGAACCGGCCGGGGCGCGATAGGGAAACGCGTCTTTCGGGATGAAGTTGCGCCGCCTGATCTCGGCGATATCGAGTCCGAGCGCCCGCGCGCCGGCCTCCATCGCCCGTTCCAGCGCGAAGAAGAACTGCGGGCCGCCATAGCCGCGGTTGAGACCGATCGGCAGGCGGTTCGTCGTCACCAGCCGGTTTTCGACAGATATGTTGCCGACGCCGTAAGCGCCGTTGGACGCGCTGTGCATGCGGTAGACGGAGGCCGGCTCCGGCGCGCGGATATAGGCGCCGACATCGACCGTGTTGAAGAACCGGAGGCCGGTCAGGGTGCCGTCGTCCCTGAACGCCGCTTCGACCGCATCTTCGCGGTTCGACGCCGATGAAGAGCCCACCAGGTGCTCCAGCCGGTCCTCGATCCATTTGAGCGGCATGCCCAGAAGGCGGCTCGCCGCCGCCAGCAACACCAGGTATGGGAATATCCCCTGCTTGATCCCGAAGCTGCCGCCGCTCTGCGGCGCCGTGATCAGGCGCAGCCGGTTGCCCGGCACCTCGAGCGCGCCGCACATCAGCGCGTGCAGGATGAACGGTCCCTGGAAGTTGGACCAGATCGTGTAGCGGTCGGGCGCCGGCTCGAACTGCGCGACCGCGCCGTAGGTTTCCACCGGGGTCGAAGAATAGCGCGGGAAGGTCCAGTCCAGCCGGACGACGCGGTCGGCTTCCTCGAACGCTTTGTCCGGGTCGCCGTAGCGGAAGGTGCGATGGTGCGCGACGTTCGAACCGACCGCCTCGTGCAGCAGCGGCGAAGCGTCGTTCATGGCCGCCTTCAGATCGATGACCGGAGGCAGCGGCCGGTACTCGACCTCGATCAGTTCGAGCGCATCCTCGGCGACGTACCGGTCTTCGGCCGCAACCAGCGCGACCGGCTCGCCGGCGTAGCGCACCTTGCCGGCCGCCATCGGGTAATAGTCGATCGGCACCCGGACGGCGCTCGGGATCGGCCTGGTCGCAGCCGCGATGTCGGCGCCTGTAAGAACTCCGTAGACGCCCGGGTGCGCCGCCGCCCTCGAAACGTCTATCGACAGAATTTCGGCGTGGGCGTGCGGCGAGCGCAGGAGCGCCGCGTGGCGGATCCCCGGCACCGGCTCCATGTCGTCGATAAAACGCGCGCGGCCGGTGACGAGCGCCTCGTCCTCCTTGCGCGGGACCGGAGCCCCGACCCAGCGGCCGCCGGCGGTCATCGCGCGGCGCGGGACGATCCACGGCCGGCCGGCCGGCACCTGCAGAAACCGGCCGGGAACTGCGCGGTCGTGCCGCCGGCCGTCGCGCGCGCTGGCAGCCTGTTGCCTGTCATGCCCCGATTTTCCGATCTGCGTCCCGTTCGGGCCGGAACCCCGAGCGCCGTTCCTATCAGACCGGACGGGGCGCCGCGACACAATTTGCCCGATTTCTGCACATCCGGATCGCGGGTACATGCGGGACCCCCGTGATCCTTTGAAGGGCGGAGACATGCTCCCCGTACCCAGGCTGCGCCATTTCTGCGACATTGCCGTCGAACTGGGACCGGTCCGCGAGATGGGCGCGGGCCGCGCCGGGCGCCGCCGCATCATCCCGATCGTCGGCGGTCGGGTGACGGGGCCCGGAATATCGGGACGCCTCCTCAACCTCGGCGCGGACTGGCAGACGATTTTCGCCGACGGGACCGCCGAGCTCGACACCCGGTACGCGATGGAAACGGACGACGGGGCCCTGATCGAAATCGTCAACTACGGCTTTCGCCACGGGCCCGCGGAGGTCATCGAGCGCCTCGCTGCCGGCGAGGACGTCGCGCCAGACAGCTACTACATGCGCACCCATGCCCGGCTCGAAACCGGCGATGCCGGATACGCCTGGGTCAACCGCATGCTGTTCGTCGGCACGGGAGCGCGGCAAAAGTCCTCGGTTCGGATTACACTCTTCGCCGTCGAGTGATCGAGGCGCAGCCCCGCGGGCCGGGATCGGCGGCGGCGGTCCTCAGTGTTCCCTCAGCAGGCGGCCGAAGCCGTCCAGGCGATCGCCGATCCCGGCGCGGCGCAGGGCGAACCAGAAGGTCGCCGTATTGCTGCTGACCACCGGCTTGCCGCACTCGGCCTCCAGCCGTTCGATCACATCCAGGGTCGCAAGATCGGTACACGACAGCAGGATCGCCTCGGCCTCCGCCCGGTCGACGCGCTTTGCCAGGGCGTAGACCTCCTCAGGCCGGATGCGCGCGATGTTGCGGTGCTCCTGCGGCCCGCCGGCGCCGTAGCCGAAGCCTTCCTCGTGGACGACAGCGATGCCGTGGTCGGCCAGGAACCGCACCTCGTGGGCGTTGAGCGACGCATCGTAGGGCGTGCCGAGCGCAATCTTCGTCGCGCCGAGGGCGCGCATGGCCTCGACCAGCGCCTGCGCGGTCGTCACCGCCGGCCGGCCGGTGCGCTCGGCCATGAAGTCGGCCAGGGATTCGACCGGGTTGACGAGGGAGCCGGCCGTGCAGCCGTAGGCGATCAGATCGACGCTGGCCAGCGCCAGGTCGCCGGCGTAGCGCGCAAGGTCGGCATGGAGCGCCGCCTTGCCGGCTTCGCTCACCGTATCGAGATGCAGCGGCATGCGCGCCGCATGGATCGTCACGCCCGGCGGCGTCATGCGGGCCCACTCTGCCTCGTTGGCGGTGTTGGCCGGCGGCACGATGACGCCGATCTTGGCCCGGGTGCCGTAGACGGTCGGATGATCGACGCGGTCCAGCCGCATGGCGTTTTCCCTTCCGATCCCGCCGGCCCGGCGCGGCGTTGCAACGGTTCCCGGGATAAGAGGTTACAATCCGCACAGTGTCCAGCGCCACCTGCCGCGCGCCGCGGCGGGACGGACCCGGACATCTCTTCGTGGAGCGCGTCCGCCGGGCAGCACCCGGCGCCGGCCCTCCGCATATTGCCATACGCCATGCATTGCGGCATCCGGCCGGTTTCATCGGCCGGACATTCGGCGACGGCAATCGTCCGGCCGCGAATGATGTCCGGAGGCGAGTTCCGAGTTTCCTTCGATCGGATTGCATGCTAGCGCACCCGGCCCGCGCAAGCTGCGGCGGACAAAGGACCGTTCGGCGGCGGCCGGGGCATTATCTTCGCCGGCGTGGCCGGCGCACGTGCCGCGCAGTTTTCCGATCCGCGCCCCTAGCGAATGAGGAGCGAATGGCGAGCGAATTGGGATGGAAATGGGCGCGCGGGCGAGAGATTATGGCGGACGGGCCGGAAGCGCGCCGAATTCGCGAAAGGGACCTTCGATGTCGAAGCGGGCAAAATCTCATCGTCAGGACGGAGCCCCTGTCACCGGCGCCCACAGCCTGAACCCGGAGGGCGACGGGCGGAGCGACGGGCGGGGCGACGATCCGATCGCCGTCGTGGGCATGGCGTGCCGGTTTCCCGGCGCGGAGAATCTGGATGCCTTCTGGAGCTTGCTGGCGTCCGGCGGCAACGCGGTAACCCACGGTTCGCCCGGTCCTGGCGACGATCGGGTGAGCGAGATGTTTCCCGATGACGTGGCCGTTCACGATGCCAGCCGGTACGGCGCCTTCCTTTCCGACATCGACCGTTTCGACGAGGCGTTCTTCCGTATTTCGCCGCTGGAGGCGCAGTCGCTCGACCCGCAGCAGCGGCTGCTGCTGGAGCTGAGCTGGGAGGCTCTGGAGGACGCGGGGATCAGCCCGGACCGGCTGGTCGGCAGTCGCACCGGGGTCTATGCCGGAATCGGCAGTTACGAATATCAGGAAATCGTCCGCGACGAAGGCGGATCGGTCGGGCCCGACACGCCGCTCTATCTGGTGACGGGCAACCGCTTCAGCACCGCGACCGGGCGCGTTTCCTTCGCGCTCGGCCTCGAGGGCCCGTCGATCGCCGTGGACACTGCCTGCTCCTCGGCGCTGGTCGCGGTCCATCAGGCCGTGGCGGGCCTCCAGCGCGGCGAGGCGGATATCGCGCTGACCGGCGGGGTTTGCGTCATCCTGTCGCCCACGACCACGGAAGCCTTCGCGAATGCCGGCATGCTGTCGCCCACCGGCCAGTGCTGGACCTTCGACGAACGCGCGGACGGCTTCGTGCGCAGCGAAGGCTGCGGCATGCTGGTTCTCAAGCGTCTGAGCGAGGCGGAGGCGGCCGGCGACCGGATCTGGGGGATAATCCGCGGGTCGGCCATAAACCAGGACGGGGAACGCCCGGGGCTGCCCGCCCCGCGGGCCCTCACCCAAGCGCATGTGATCGAGGCGGCGCTGGCGCGGGCCGGTATTCCGCCCGCGCAGGTGGACTATCTGGAAGCGCACGGGACCGGGACCAAGCTGGGCGACCCGACGGAGCTGGCCGCAGCGGGATCGGTCTACGGCCGGGGGCGCGCGGCGGACCGGCCGCTGCTCGTCGGATCGGTGAAGACCAACATCGGCCATCTGGCGGCCGCGGCGGGGGCCGCGGGCCTCATCAAGGTCCTGCTTTCGATGCGCCGGGGCACGATCCCGAAACATCTCAACTTCCGGACACCGAACCCGCAGATCGACTGGGACAGCTTTCCGGTACAGATCACCACGGCGGAGACGGACTGGCCGGCCGCGTCCGGCCGCGGGCCGCTGGCCGGCGTCAGCTCGTTCGGCTTCTCGGGAACCAACTCCCACGTCATCGTGGAAGGGTACGGAAACGGCGCAGACGCGGCTGCGAACGGCGCGTCGCCGTGGCCGGTCGGCGCGCCGACCCCCGTGTCCGCTTCTGTGTCCGCTTCCCTGCCCGATCCCTTCGAGGATGGACCGCCGACCGCAGAACTCTCCCCGCGCGAGCTTAGAATCCTGCCGCTTTCCGGGAAGTCGGACGCGGCGCTCAAGGACCTTGCGGGCCGGTATCTCTCGTGGCTCGACGCAGAGGACGGGAACGGCTCCCGACTCGCCGACATGGCGTGGACGGCAGGCGTCGGGCGCAGCCATTTCAGCCACCGCGACGCCGTAACGTTTCGCAACGCCGAAGACTTGCGCGCCGGCTTGCGGACACGCGCCGAGGGCGGCGAATGGCCTGCCGCGACGGCGCCGGCGCAAGTCGCGTTCGCCTATACCGGCCAGGCGAGCCAGTGGGTCGGCATGGGCGCGGATCTCTACGAGGCCGAGCCGGCGGTACGCGCGGTTCTCGACCGCTGCGACGCCATGCTCAGGAAAGAGCGGAACGGCTCGCTGCTCGACGTGATGTTCGGCAGGCCCGGCGCCACGGGAGACCTGGACGATCCGGAATGGAAGCAGCCGGCGATCTACGCGCTCGAATGTGCGTTGACGGCGCTGTGGTCCGGCATCGGCATCCGGCCGGATGTCGTGTTCGGCCACAGCCTCGGAGAGATTGCCGCCGCGCACACCGCCGGCGTGTTCAGCCTGGAGGACGGTCTGCGATTCGCCGCGGCGCGGGGCGCACTGATCGGCGCCTTGCCCGGCGAGGGCGCGATGGCGGCCGTATTCGCGCCGGCCGCCGACGTGGCGGCCGCCCTGGAGCAGCACAACGCGTCCGGGAAGGGGATCGGCCTGTGCATAGCCGCAGACAATGGCGCGCATCAGGTGATCAGCGGGCCGGCGGCGGAGATCGCGGCAGTCCTCGAGCGCTTCGAAGCGCAGGACATCCGGGTCGCGCGGTTGCGAAAGAGCCCCGCTTACCACAGCGCCATGGTCGAGCCCGCTCTGGACGATCTGGAAGCGGTGCTGTCGACGATGTCCTTCTCGCCGCCGTCGCTGACATTCGTGAGCAACCTCACCGGCCGTACGGTCGAACCGGGCCAGACGCTCGACGCCGCATACTGGCGGCGCCAGGCCCGCGAGCCGGTCGCGTTCCAGGCCTGCGTGGAGACGCTGGCCGAAAACGGCGTCGATGCGCTCGTCGAGATCGGTCCGCACGCGGTGCTCGGTCCGATGGCCACGCTGAGCTGGCCGGAATCGGCGCGCGGCGGCGCCGGAGTGCCGATCGCCCTGGCCAGTCTTCGCCGGCCGTCCGAATCCTCGCCGGAGCCGGCCGGGGGCGACGCCTTCGTGGCGGCGGTCGCCGGCGCGTACGCGGCGGGCTTTCCGATCGCGTTCGAAGGGCTGTTCGCCGGCGAGGAACGCTGCCGCATCCAGTTGCCGGGCTATCCGTTCCAGCGCCAACGCCACTGGGTCGAGGCCCCGAAGCGGCGGCGCCAGAACGCGGGCCATCCCTTGCTGGGTGTGCGGCACGAATCGCCGCGCGGGGAGGCCGCGTTCGAGACGGAGATATTCGTCTCCGACCCGCCTTGGGTGAAAGACCATCTGGTGTTCGGCCAGGTCGTGGTGCCGGGTGCGATGTTCGCCACGATGGCGGCGACGGTGCTGTGGGGCGAGCGCGCCCGCGCGGTGGTCCTGGAGGATTGCCAGTTGCACAGCCCGATGATCCTCCCTCTGGAAGGTTCCGAGGACGAAGCGGGCGAAAACGGGCGGAAGCTCCAGATCGTGTTCGATGGCGCCGACGGCGCGTCGCCGCGCCGCTTCGAGGTGTTCAGCCGCGGCGGCGAGGACGGCTGGACCCTGCATCTCGAAGGCCGGATGTCGCCGGGCGGCGGCCGGCCGGAAGGCGGGGACCGGATCGACCTCGACGGCCTCAGGGCGGCGTTGACGCCGGGAGACGTCGCATCGCTCTACCGCAACAAGTTCAGCACCAGGGTGGTGCTCGGGCCCGCGTTTCGGCCCCTCCAGGCCGTGTGGTCCGGCCCCGGCGAGGCGGTCGGCGAGGTCGCGCTCCTGGACTGCCTGGACGGCGGCGGCCTCGACCTGCATCCGATCCTGCTCGACGGCTGCTTCCAGACCGTGCTCGCGGCGCGCGACCAGGCCCGCGTGGCGGGGAAATCCACCTACATGCCCTTCGGCTGGGACCGGCTGTGGCTGGCGGGGCCGCCGCCCGAACGGATCTTCTGCCATGTCCGCATGCGCGAGGCCGCCCGAAGCGGCTATTCCGACGAGCACGCGGACGACTCTCCGGAAATCGTCAAGGCCGATCTGAGCCTCTTCGACCCGGCCGGCGCGCCGATCGGCGGCGTGGACGGATTCACGATGAAGCGGGCGACGCGGTCCGCCATGCTCTCGGCGTCGAACGCGCTCAAGGACCTCCTTTACGAAGTCGTCTGGCGGGAACAGCCCCTGTCCGGTGGGCTTCAATCGGCACAATTCCTCGAAGGCCCGGAATCGATCGGTGCCCGGACAGGATCGTTCCCCGACTATCTTGCGGCCGAGGATGTCCGGCCCGAAGAGCGGGCCGCCCTGCTCGGGGATCTGGACCGGCTCGGCGGCGCCTATGTGCTCGCGGCGCTCGACCGGCTGGGCTGGCGGCGCAGGACGGGCGCGGCCGTCGAGGCGGAGGCCCTTTGCGGCGCGTTGGGTGTCGTGGAACAGCACCGGCGGCTGTTCGGCCGGCTGCTCGGAATTCTGGCCGAGGCAGGGATACTGAAGCGCGAACCGGATGGCGGACTCACCGTAATCGTCGGGTCCGGGGACGCGCTGCCGGACGCAAGCCTCGGCGATCCGGAGCGCCTGGCGGAGCAGTTGCGCGCCCGGCACCCGCATGGCTCGAACGAGCTCGGACTCCTCGAGCGGTGCGGCAGCGCCCTCGCCGAGGTCTTGCAGGGCCGAACCGATCCGCTCTCGCTGCTCTTCGGCAGCGACGGGACGAGCGCGGCAGACCTCTATCGCACCGCGCCGGCCGCCCGCGCCGCGAACCGGATGCTGGCCGACGCGGTCCGGGCCGCCGTCGAGGCTCTGCCGGAAGGCCGGCGCCTGCGGGTGCTGGAGGTCGGCGCGGGCACCGGATCGGCGACCGAACCGATCCTGTCGGAACTTCCGGAAGGGCGTTTCGACTATATGTTTACCGACATCTCGGCGGGATTTTTTGCCGAAGCGGAATCGCGCTTCGCGGCGAGCGGGGCGCCGATCGAGTATCGGGCGCTCGATATCGAGACGGATCCGGCGGCGCAGGGCTTCGACCCTCACGGCTATGACCTGGTCGTCGCGGCGAACGTGCTCCACACCACCCGGGACCTCGGGGAGACGCTGGCCCACTGCCGGTCGCTGCTCGCGCCCCGTGGCCAGCTCCTGGCTCTCGAACTCATACGCGGCCGGCACCTCCAGGATCTCACCTTCGGGATGCTGGACGGCTGGTGGCGTTTCGCCGACAGCTACCGGCCGGACCACGCGCTCGCGGCCCCCGAGACATGGCGCCGGGCGTTTTCGGATGCGGGTTTCGCGGAGACGGAGGTGCTGGGGGTCGACACCCTCGACGACGGGCGGCCGCTCGGTCCGGGAATCATCGTGGCGCGCGGCCCGGAGGAGGTCGCCCTTCCGCGCGGCGTCTGGATCGTGGCGCCGGACCGCGACGGTGTCGGCGAGGAACTCGCTGCGGCGCTTGCGGCCCGGAATCAGACCGTGGTGATCGCGGGAGAGGACGAGACGGCAGACGCGGCGCCGGTCACCGGGGCCGGCGTCTTCAGGGCGTTCGTCCAGGCGGAACGCCGGGAGTCCTGGCGTTCGCTCGTCGAGGGGCTGCCCGGGGATGCGCCCCTCCACGGCATCGTCCATCTCGCAGCGCTCGACGGGCGCGGCGCGGCGGCCACGACCGAACAGGTCGCGCACGACGTGAGAAAGGCGGTCACGAGCGCCCTTTCAATGGTGCAGGGGGTTCTGGACGCAGGCGCTGCGCCCGCGAAGGGCCTGTGGCTCGTCACCCGGGGCGCCCAGTCGCTGGAGCGCGAACGCGATGGCGAGATCGCCGGCGCGGCGCTGTGGGGCTTCGGCAAGGCAGTGGCGAGAGAAGCGCTGCAACTCGGCGCGCGGATGATCGATCTCGATCCCGAAGAGCCTGCGCAGCGGCCGGAGCTTGCCGAGGAGCTGCTGTTCCCCGGTTCGGAGAATCACATCGCCTTCCGGCGCGGCAGGCGGCATGTCGCGCGCCTCGTCCGAGCCGGGTCCGCAACGCCGCGGATCGCGTTCCCCGACGAGTCCGGCTGGCGCCTTGCGCCCGACGAGGGCGGATCCCTGGACGGCCTGCGAGTAGAGACGGCGCCATCGAACGGGCTCGAGCCAGGAGAGGTTCGGGTCGCGGTCGAGGCGGCGGGGCTCAATTTCCGCGACGTGCTGCGGGCGACCGGAGCGCTCGATACCGGATTGCTCGGCCGCGAGATGTGCGGCCGGATCGTCGAGGCGGGACCGGAGGTCGCCGGCGTTGCCGTGGGCGACCGGGTGGTTGGCCTTGCGTTCGGCGCGTTCGGACCGGAAGTCGTGACCCGGGGCGAGCTCGTGGCGCCGGCGCCGGAGCGGATGCCGGCGGCGGCGCTCGCGACCGTTCCGGTGGCCTTCACCACTGCCGCACTCGCGTTCGATCTGGCCGGGCTGAAGGCCGGCGAGCGGGTGTTGATCCACGCCGGGGCCGGCGGCGTCGGGCTCGCGGCGATCCAGTTGGCGCACGCCGCCGGCGCGGAAGTGATCGCGACGGCGAGCGCATCCAAGCAGGCCTATCTCCGCGCGCTCGGCGTTTCGCAGGTGTTCGACAGCCGGCAGACCGCCTTCGGCAAGGAGATCCTCGATGCGACGGCCGGCGCGGGCGTCCATGTCGTGCTGAACAGCCTGACCGGACCGGGCTTCATCGAAGCGAGCCTCGAATGTCTCGCGCCCGACGGCCGCTTCGTCGAACTCGGCGCGCGGGACATCTGGAGCGAGGCGGCGATGGCTGCGGCCCGTCCGGACGTGGCCTACTCCGTGCTGCGGCTCGACGTTCTCAAGGAATCCGATCCCGCCCGGCCGGGCGCGGCCCTCAGGAGCGTGATGGACCGGCTTGCCGCGGGAGAGCTGTCGCCGCTGCCCCGCAGCCGCTGGCCGCTTGCCGAGGCGGCGCCGGCGATGGCGTTCATGCGCTCGGCCCGGCACATCGGAAAGATCGTCCTCACCATGCCGCCGCTCACAAGGGGCCGGCTGCGGGAGGACCGGACCTATCTCGTCACCGGGGGCCTGGGCGGGATCGGCTGCGCCGTGGCCGGCCAACTCGCAGACCGGGGCGCGAAAACGATCGTGCTGAACGGGCGCCGCTCCCCCGATCCCGCCGTCGAAGACGCGATACGCGCGCTCGAAGCGCGCGGCGTCACGGTTCGCGTCGAACTTGCCGACATGACGGACAGTGCGGCGGTGGATGCGATGCTCGCGGGGATGGATGCCGAGCTTCCGCCGCTCGCCGGGGTGATCCACAGTGTGGGCGTGCTGTCGGACGGCGCGCTCGGGAACCAGAGCTGGGAGCGGTTCGAACAGGTCCTGTGGCCGAAGATACTGGGCGCCTGGCACCTGCACCGGGCGACCGAGGACCGCGATCTGGATCTCTTCATCCTCTTCTCGAGCGTGGTGGGGATCCTCGGATCGGCGGGCCAGGCGAACCACGCCTCCGCCAATGCCTATCTCGACCGGCTCGCCGCCCACCGGCGCGCCCAGGGGTTGCCGGGTCAGGCCATCGCCTGGGGCGCGTGGTCGGGGGTCGGCGAGGCGGAAGAGCAGCGGGACCGGATCGAGGAGCATCTTGCGGCCCGCGGCGAGCGCTGGGTCACGCCGCAGCAGGGCTTGCGGGCCTTCGATCAGCTCGTGGCGCAGGATCTCACGGCCGGGGCGGTAACGGCGGTCGACTGGTCGGTCTATGCCGAGAGCTTCGGCGCGAGCCCGGCGCTTCTGGAAGATCTCCTGTCCCGGACCCCGGCCGAGGCCGAACCTGCGGCGGCCGCTCCGGAGAACGATCTCCTGTCCCGGCTCCGGGCGGCGCCCGCCGGGGAACGGGAAGACGTGCTCGCCTCCTTCCTCCGGGAGGAGTTGCAGGCGGTGCTGCGTCTTTCGTCGCCGCCCTCTCCGACTGCGAGATTCTTCGATCTCGGGATGGATTCGCTGATGGCGGTGGAGCTCCGCAACCGCCTGAACCGGGGATTGGACGGAGTCTATACCGCATCGAACACGGTGATGTTCGACTATCCCCACACGGCCGCCCTCGCGCGTTTCCTGGACGGCGAGCTCGGAGAACTCGGCGCGGGCGGTGCACCCGAAACGGATGCACGGCCGGCCGCGCAGCCGCGGCGCAGAAGGCCCGACCGGCGGCCGCTGCCGTCGTCCCGTCCGGACAATCGCGCCGCCGAACGCGACGGGATCGCGATCGTCGGCATGGCTTGCCGGTTCCCCGGCGCCACCGGTCTCGCCGCTTTCTGGAATCAGCTCGACGCCGGCGTCGACGCGATCGCGGACAGACGGCCCGACTCCGGTGCCGGACCCGGGCCCGTCGGAGACCCCGGTTTCGACAATGCCGCGTTCCGGCGCGGCGGTTTCGTCTCGGGCATCGACGAGTTCGATGCACGGTTCTTCGGGATCCGGCCGATCGAGGCGCGGACCGTGGACCCGCAGCAACGGATGCTGCTCGAAACGAGCTGGCTGGCGCTCGAGGACGCGGGAATCGACCCCGGCGGGCTGGAAGGCAGCCGCACGGGTGTGTATGTCGGGATCAGCGGCTCCGAGTACCGGGAGGTGATCGCCAGGAGCGGAAAGGACATGGCGGTCCTCGAGACCGCGGGGAGCGTGGCCGCCGGGCGGGTCGCCTTCGCGCTGGGACTCATGGGTCCGGCGATCCCCTTCGACATGACCTGCGCTTCGTCGCTCGCCGCGGTGCACGAGGCCGTCGCGGCGTTGCACCGGGGCGAGGTGAACCTCGCACTCGCGGGTGGAGTCAACGCGATCCTGTCATCCGCGATCACGAAATTCTTCGTCGAAGTCGGCTTGCTGTCTTCGACCGGACAATGCAGGGCCTTCGATGCGGCCGCGGACGGTTATGTGCGCGGCGAGGGCTGCGGCATCGTCGTCCTCAAGCGGCTCGCCGACGCCGAGGCAGATGGCGACCCCATCTGGGCGGTCGTCCGCGGAACGGCCGTGAACCACAACGGTGCGAGCGCGGGCATGACGGTTCCAAACGGGCCGGCCCAGGAGGCGGTGATCGAGGACGCCCTGTCCCGGGCCGGGGTCGCTCCTGCCGAAGTGGATTATCTCGAGGCGCACGGCACCGCCTCGGCGCTCGGGGACCCCATCGAGGTGCAGGCGGCGGCAGCGGTCTACGGCGAGGGGCGGGACCCCGCCCGCCCGCTGTTGATCGGCACGGTGAAGACGAACATCGGCCATCTCGAGGCGGCGGCGGGCGTCGCGGGGATCATCAAGGTCGTGCTCGCGATGCGCCGCGGCGTGATCCCGAAACACCTGCACTTCGACGCGCCGAATCCGCACCTGGACTGGGACCGGCTTCCGGTTCGGGTGACTTCGGAACCGACGGACTGGCCGGTCGACGGCGGCCGGCCGCCCCGCGCGGCGGTGAGCGCTTTCGGGATCTCCGGCGCGAACGCGCACCTCGTGGTGGAGGGATATGCGGCACCGAACGGCGCCGATCGATCCGCCGATGCGGCGGCCCCGGAAGGGGCTCCGGGCGCGGTCGCGATTGCTCTTCCCGATCCCGGCCCGGACCAGGCGCCGGTGCCGGAAGCGCACGGCCCGCGCGCGGTTCGGCTCCTGCCGCTTTCGGGCAAGTCGGACAGCGCTTTGCGAACGCTTGCCGGGAGATATCTCTCCTGGCTCGACGAGCGCAACGGGGCGGCGGCGAACGGCCGGTCCGCATCGGAGTCACTGCTCGCCGACATGGCCTGGACGGCCGGAATCGGCCGCAGCCACTTCGCTCACCGCGCCGGCGTGGTCTTTGACGATGCGGCGTCGCTCCAGGCGGGCTTGAGCGCTCTCGCCGACAGGTCGAACGGGCCCGGCGGTTGCGAGCCGCCGAAGACGGCGTTCGTGTATCCCGGCGACGGCGACGATGCGGCTGCCGCGGCAGCGGTGCTCTATCGTAGCGAGCCGGTGGCGAAGGCGCTCTTAGACCGCTGCGACGCGGCCCTTCGCGCGGAAGGGGGCGCGTCTCTGCTCGACTGGATGTCCGGCGACTCCGGCCCGGAGCAAGCGCTCGACGGCCCGGCGCTCTATGCGCTCCAGTGTGCGCTCACCGCGCTGTGGTCGAGCGTCGGGGTCCGGCCGGGCGCGGTTGTCGGGTTCGGCGCCGGGGAACTGGCCGCGGCCCATGCGGCTGGGGTGCTGGATCTCGAGCAGGGGCTTCGCCTCGCCGTGGCGCGGGAAGCGGCGAAAACCGCCGCCTCGGAAGACGGCCTCGATGCGGCGCTCGCGGGAATCGCGTTCAGGCCGCCGGCCATTGCTCTCATCAGCGGCGTCACAGGCCGGGCGTTGAGGTCCGAAGAGGTGCTCGAAACGGCTTGCGGGCTTCGGCATCTGCATGAGCCTGCCGCGCACGGGCCGTGCATCCGAACGCTGGCGGACCGGGAGGTGGGGGCGGTCGTGGAGATCGGCCCGCGCGGCTCGGTCGGCCCGACGATCGCCTCGCACTGGCCGAAGTCCGCGGGCGGCGCCGGGGAGGCCGGGAACGGCGCCGGCGGACCGGTCGTGCTGCCGGGTCCGGGGACGGCCGGCGGAAACGGCTCCGGGCCGGACGGCGATGCCGGATTCGTGGAGGCGGTGGCCCGCGCATACGAGGCAGGGCTCCCGGTCGCGTTTGCCGGGCTCTTTGCGGGAGAGACGCGGTGCCGCATCCCGGTGCCCGGCTATCCGTTCGAGCGCCGGCGCTATTGGGTCGGTTCACTGAAGACGTAATCGCGCGACGGGCATGCCCATATCCGGGCTTGCGCGCCGGCGGCCCTACCGGCGGCCCTACAAAAGCCGGTTGCTCGCGAGAAAATCCCGAAGCAGGGCAGCGCATACTGCCGGCTGCTCGAGTTGGAGAAAGTGGGTCGACTCGGGCAGGAAGTCGTAGTCCACGGTGAGCATCTTGCTCAGGTCGAACGCCGGCAGGTATGTGCTGGGCAGCGTCGGATCGGCGCCGATGACCTTCGTCGGGCAGGAAAGCTCCTCCAGGTCCATGAGCGGCGAGAAGCTCCGGACATAGTCCACAATCTGCGCCTCATACTCGCGAGGGCATCGGAGTTCGAAACCGTCCCCGTCCGGGGATCGGCGAAGCGTGGTGCGGGCCATGAGCTCGCGCACCCCGGGCACGACGCGCCTGAACCCCCGCATGTAGGCCAGGAACTCGGCATACTCCTCCTGCGACTCGAACCGGTGTCCGCGCCGCCGGACCAGTCCCGCCTGCCGTTCGACGGCGGCATCGAACTCCGTTTCGTTCGCAGTCGGCTTGCAAAGGGGAGGATCGAAAAGAACTTGCGCCGAGAAGCGCCTGGAAAACGACAGAAGCGAAATCAGGGCGGATATGGAGTGGAACACGCCGACGGTGGCCTTTTCCCCGTATCGACCGAAAACGGCTTCGAGGACGAGATCGTGGTCATGCATCAGAATGGGAATATTGTGGTTTTGCCGAACGCCGACGGCGTTCCAGCCGTGGTTTCGGATGTCGAAGACCATCACATCGAAATCATCGAGGAACAGCGACCAGAAGGGGTAGTAGAGATCGACCGCAAGGCCGTTGCCGTGGCTCAGAACGAGCCGGAGGCCGGATGGATTTCCGTGACGGCGCACGGAGGTGACCGACCCGTCGTGGAGTTGGACCTCGCACACGGAAATCGGCTCGGGGATTTCCCAGACCGTCTCAGAGGTCACGGTTGTGCTCCCGTACGATCCCCGATTTCATCGTCCCGCCGGGAGACTTGACGAAACCGACGCGGACACATGCCCCCGGGCACTACCCGCTTTCGTTCATCCGGGCGGGATCGGGAACCCGGATGCATCGCAAGCAATTGCCCGCAGGACCGCGCGGCAGAGCGGGAACGCCGTGCCTCCGCCGCAGATGCCGGAAGCGCCGCAAGCGGGCATGGTTCCGGGCGTTGAGCCAATCCGACGCTTCGGTCTCGCAGGATCCATGGAACTCGGGATCGAAATGCAGGATAAGGGCATTCGCGTCGCGGGGAACGGAAGACACGACGCAAGGGCCGCTGTGTCGTGACAGTCTGCCGGAAGCGTCCGGCGCCTCTGCGACACCGGCCGTTTCCGGGGTGCCTCTGTCCCCCCGACGCACCGAGGACCCCGGAAATCAGGGTCCTCGGCTTAATCGGTATGGATTACGCCAGGCTATGTCCTAGCCCGGAACAATCAACCGGCATTGGCATCCAGATATTTGACGACGTCCCCCAAAGACTGGAAGTCCGCAACGTCTTCGGCGCGCATCTCCACGCCGAACGCTTCTCCACACGCTTTGACGAATTTGACGGCGTCCATCGACGAGATCCCCGAATCGCCCAATCCGACACCGAAATCCGGATCGCGGTCGGCATCCAGATGCTCGCGGAAAAGCGCTCTGACACGGTCTTCTGTAGCTGACATGTAATTTTACTCCCGATGACGATCGAATGCAGACCTATTCTGCGCTGGGGGTTGTAGCAGGAATTTCCTCTTTGTGTAGTGGTTTCGAGCGATCGGAGAATTTGACATTCAATCCCCACCTCGTGATGGAACATGGCGGACGAGCGGCAATCGACGACGCCGTTTCCCGGGCGAGCGGACGCATCCGGAGACCGCCTCGAAGCGCCATGTCCATCCGAACCGGGCCGGCGCCCGGAAGCGCCGGGCGGTCGAGCGGCCGGGTCGGGTGCGGTGCGGCGAAATCGCCAGCATCCCGGCTGCGCGCGGCTTCCTCTGCCTGGCAGCGATATCGGGCCGGGCTTTGCCGGTAGCCCGTCTGTCTGCTGTTCTCCGGTGAATGGTCGGAGCGGCGGGATTCGAACCCACGACCTTCTGACCCCCAGTCAGACGCGCTACCTGGCTGCGCCACGCTCCGGCCGGTGTGGAAAATAGGACAGGGCGGGTGCGGTTACAACGCGGCTCTGCGCCGCCCGTCCGCCCGATCGGCGCGGCCGGCCTACGGCTCCGGCGGCGGACCGCGCAGCCGGTCGCGGACCTCTTCCAGACCGTCGATCAGGCTGGCCAGGCTCGCCCGCTCAAGGGAGATCCGGTCCGCCGACTCCGGCGCTTCGGGCTCGGCATCGGCAACGGCCGCATCGGCGGCGCGGGGCGCCTCTCCGACCGGCGCAGCGGCCGAACCGCCCGCTCCGGCCTCTCCGGCCGCGACGCCTTCCGGCGCCGCTTCCGGCCGGCGCAACACCGGAGGTTCGGGCGCCGCGCGCGTGCGTTCCGGCGCCGCCGGCCCGGCCGGTGCGTGCCCGTCTCCGCCGGCCTGCGCCCGTTCCGCGGCGGCGGACGCCCGGCCGGCCCCGGAAGAGGCGGCCGTACCGCCTTCGCGCAAGAGTTTCTGGACGCCCTTGATCGTGTAGCCGTCATCGTACAGCCAGGCCCTGATCCGGTTGAGCAGGTCGATGTCTTCGGGCCGGTAATAGCGCCGCCCGCCGCCCCGCTTCAGGGGTTTGATCTGGCTGAATTTGGTCTCCCAGAACCGAAGCACATGCTGCGGCACGCCGACTTCGCCGGAAACTTCGCTGATCGTGCGAAAGGCGTCCGCCGATTTGGTGCGGCGGCTCATCCCTCGATTCGCATTCGCGGGATCGTCGTTCGAGGACGCCATGGTTGCTCTATCCTGTCAGCTATGCCCGTCCGCCCGCCGCGCTGCAGCGCTAGTCGCTGTCCGGCCGGTTCAGGCGCTCTTTCAAAATATTCGACGGCCGGAAAACCAGGACGCGCCGCGGCGAGATCGGTACTTCCTCGCCGGTTTTCGGATTGCGGCCCGTCCGCTCTCCCTTGTTGCGCAACATGAAACTGCCAAACGATGAAATCTTGACATTCTCGCCGCCAACCAGCGCATCGCATACTTCTGCAAGCACCGATTCGACCAGTTTCGCCGAATCGTTGCGCGACAGCCCGATCTCCTCGTAGACCGCCTCGCCGAGATCGGCCCGCGTTATCGTGTTTGCTGCCATTGCCGCCTCCCCAACAGCCGACAGATTTAGCCGCCAACCTTCCGGACCGTCAAGAATATCGCCAGAATTCTTTCCGTATGCGCCCGGTTCCGCCCGCCCGGCGGCACCGGGCTTCTGCGGCAGGCCGGAATTATCCGGCACATCCCGCGCGGGACAGCCGGCGCCGGCCGCTTCAATACGGACCCGGGACGATGGCGCTGCCGTCGAAGAAGCGGCCCGGGCGAAACCGGCCGAGATCGTGGCCGGGCGGGCGTCCGCGCACAAGATCGGCGGTTATCCGTCCGACCGCGGGCCCGATGCCGAAGCCGTGCCCGCTGAATCCCGTTGCGATCCACAGGCCCGGTATCGCGTCGCTCGCGCCGAGGACCGGCACCGCATCCGGCGTCACGTCGATCATGCCGGCCCAGGCCCCGGCCAACCCGGCGTCGGCGAGCGCGGGAACCTGCTGCGGCAACCGGGCCCGGATGCGCCGGACGGCGGCGGGCGACGGCGCGGGGTCGAGCACGCGAACCCGCTCGAAGGGCGATTCCTGGTCCCCGGTCCAGCGTCGCGCCCTACCCCAGGCGCCGGGATAGTCCCGGGGCGCAGCGGGCAGCAGCCGGAGTTCGCGCGCCGACTGCTTCAACAGCCGGCGGAAGCGCCACGCGTGGCGGAAGGACGGCGGCCCGATGAAATGGTCGACAAGTCCGGTCGCAACCGTGTAGCCGCCATCGTCGCGCCGGCGCAGGGCGAGGCCGCCCAGCGATACGTTGGGGCGGACGACGTGAGCGGCCGGCCCGGTGCGCATGACCGTGGCCCGGACGAGAAGCTGCGGCAGGCCGAATCCCGCGTTGTCTGCAAAATGACCGGACCACGCCCCGCCCGCGAGCACGGCACTGCCGCAACGGACCCGGCCCCGCTCGGTGACGATGCCGGCGAGGCGGCCGCCCTCCAGGTCGAGGGTCCGAACGGCACAGTATTCGACGATGGCGACGCCCGACCGGTGCGCGGCGCGGGCGAGCGCCGGAACCGCCAGACCGGGCTCGCTCCGACCGTCGCTCGGCGTCGCCATCCCGCCGATCCAGTCGCCGGCAACGCCGGGAAGCAGTTCGCCGACCTCGTTCCGGGTCAGCATCCGCGTATCGAGCTGATGCCGGCCGGCGGTTTCGCACCACGCTTCGAACTTCGCGAGTTTCTGCCGGTCCGAAGCGACATGAACGCAGCCGGACGGTGTGAAGGCGAGGCCGGGTTCGCCGGTCTGTTCCGCGAGGCCGCGCCACAGGCGGTTGGCCTCCATCATGATCGGCAGTTCGGCCTCGTCCCGTCCCTGCTGCCGTACCCAGCCCCAGTTGCGGCTCGACTGCTCCCCGGCAACCCGCCCTTTCTCGCAAAGCAGGACGGACACGCCGGCCCGCGCCAGGAACCAGGCCGTGGCCGTGCCCGCGATACCGGCGCCGATAACCGCGACGTCGACCGCTTCAGGCAGAGGATCGCGGAAGATTGCGGGCGTGTCGTCGCCGATCATGAGCACATGCGATAACGGACGCCCGGCGCGCGGACGGGAATTCGGCGCCTACCAGCGGATGACGCTGGCGCCCCAGGACAGGCCGCCGCCGATGGCTTCCAGCACGACCAGGTCGCCCTTCTTGATCCGGCCGTCCGAAACGCCCTGGTGAAGCGCGAGCGGTATCGAGGCCGCCGATGTGTTGGCGTGCCGGTCGACGGTCAGGATCACCCTGTCGGGATCGATACCGAGTTTTTTCGCGGTGCCGTCGATGATTCGCTTGTTGGCCTGGTGCGGCACGAACCAGTCGACGTCGCCGGATTGCAGATCGTTGGCGGAGAGCGCTTCGCGCACCGCGTCCGACAGTTTGGTGACCGCGTGCTTGAAGACCTCCGGCCCCTGCATGCGGACATGGCCGGTGGTGCCGGTAGAGGACGGACCGCCATCGACATACAGCAGATCGTAGTAGCGTCCGTCGGAATGCAGATGGCTCGACAGCACGCCGGTCCGGTCTGCGCCGTTGGACGGCCGCCCTTCCAGCAGGACGGCGCCGGCACCATCGCCGAACAGGACGCAGGTCGAGCGGTCGTTCCAGTCGAGCAGGCGGGTGAACGTCTCGGCGCCGATCACCAGGGCCTTCGCTGCCTGGCCGGCGGCCAGCGCGTTCGCGGCCACGCTGACCGCATAGATGAATCCGGCGCAGACCGCCTGAACGTCGAACGCCGCCCCGTGCGTCATGCCGAGCGCCGCCTGCACTTTGGTGGCGGTCGCGGGGAAGGTCGAATCCGGCGTCGTCGTCGCCAGGACGATGAGATCCAGTTCCGGCCCTTCGATCCCGGCATCGTCAAGCGCCGCCCGGGCAGCTTGCAGGGCCAGGTCGGAGGTCAGTTCACCGTCGGCTGCGACGTGGCGCTGCCGGATCCCGGTGCGCGCCTGAATCCATGCGTCCGACGTCTCGATCCGCAATTCGAGATCGGCGTTGCTGACGGCCTTTTCCGGCAGGTAGGCGCCCACGCCGGTCACAACCGCATCGATCGCGCCCGTCATGACGAGGACACCGCCCGGGCGCCAAGACCGATAACGGCGTCCGGTTCCGGTTCGGCCGGTTCGCGTCGCCTGTCCGCCCCGGCAGCGGCCGGGCCGTGGAACTCCGCCGCCATCTTGTCGATAAAGCCGTTGCGGATCATGTCGCGCGCCACGCCGACTCCGGTCGCGAAGCCCAGGGCATCCGATCCGCCATGGCATTTCACCACGATGCCGTTCAGGCCGAGGAAGGTCGCGCCGTTGTAGCGCCGGGGATCGACCCGGGCCCGCAGCTTGATCAGGGCGCGGCGGGCGAAGAGATAGCCGATCGCGGCGAGCAGCGAACTCTTGAAGGTCTGGCGGACGAATTCGTTGACCAGCTTGGCCGTGCCTTCGGCGGATTTGAGCGCCACATTGCCGCTGAAACCATCGGCAACCACCACATCGACCGTGCCGGCGGCGATGTCGTCGCCTTCGACGAAACCGCTGTAGGCGAGTCCGCCCTCCTTCAGGATCGCATGCGCCTCGCGCAGTTCCTCATGGCCCTTCACCTCTTCGGAGCCGACGTTGAGCAGGCCGACGGTCGGGCGCAGCGAACCGAGAACGGTGCGCGCGAACATTTCGCCCATCATGGCGAACTGGACCAGATTGTCGGCCGAACATTCGATGTTGGCGCCCAGATCCAGCATGGCGGTCTCGCCGCGGAGCGTCGGGAAGAACGACGCCATGGCCGGCCGGTCGATTCCCGGCACGGTCTTCAGCACCACCTTCGCCATTGCCATCAACGCGCCTGTGTTGCCCGCCGAGACGACGCCCGCAGCCTCGCCGTTCCGGACCGCGTCGATCGCCTTGCGCATGCTGGAATTACGGCCGCTCCTCAGCGCCGTCGCCGCCTTCTCGTCCGAGGCAACGACATCCGGCGTGTGGACGATCATGGACGAGCGGCGCACGCGGATCATCCGCTTCATCATCGGCGCCAGGCGTTCTTCGTCCCCGAAGATCAGGAAGTCGAGCTCAGGATAGCGGCGCTTGGCGATGGTCGCGCCGCGCAACACGCTCCTGGGGGCATTGTCGCCGCCCATGGCGTCCAGCGCGATGGTGATCCGCTCGCTCAATGTTCCGCCCGTATCGATTCATATTCGACGGCGGCGACCGATTATCGGGGCGGCCGCTCAGTCGCCGACTGATAGCACAGGCACGCCCGAAAAGTCCTAGGCTTCCGCCGCGTCGATGATCTCTCGATCTCCATAGTATCCGCACGCGGCGCAGACATGGTGCGGACGCTTGAGCTCACCGCAGTTCGGGCACTCGGCAACATTGGCCGCCGTGAGACTGTCATGCGCGCGCCGCATGTTGCGGCGGGACTTCGATATTTTCGATTTCGGTACGGCCATGATCCGGCTCACGAAAGACGCCCCGGCGCAGGCCGGGGCGGTATCTGTCGAGGCCGATACTTAGCGATTTTCCCGATGGGCGACAAGGACCAACGGTCGCACAACCGGCCCGCCGCCTGCGCACCCGTCGGCAGTTCCGGCGCCGGCAGATCAGGCGCCGCCGTCCTCGCCCTCCGCACCGCCCGGCTTCGCCGCCATCATGCCCAGACGCCCGCCCAGGCCGGCGAAAGGGCTGTCCGGTTCGCCGGCGGCGGAATTCCCTTCCGCGCGGAAGGCGGCGAGGGCCCGGTCCGCATCCGGACCCCGCGGATAGGCCGCCATCGAGACCGCGAGATACTGGATCGCCAGTTCCGCCAGATCGACCGCACCGTCCGGGACAACCTCGCAGTCCGGCTCGTCCGCGCCGTCATCCCGGTCCTCCGGCTCTTCCTCCACGACCAGGCACTCGACCGTCTGCTCGACTGCCTCGGTAAACGGATCGTCCGTAACCACGCAGCGGCGGACCAGCCGGGCCGTAAGCCGCCCTTCGATCGTCGTGCGGTCACGGCCGGCTTCGGGCCGGATCCTGAAGGTCGCCGTACAGTACTCGACGGCCGGGAGTTGAAGGCGATCGGCGATGGCGCGCCGGTCTTCGGCCCCGGCCGACAAGCGCACGGACATGCCTGCGGCCGGCACGGCGGCAAGATCGACCGTCGCCCCGGTCCAGGGGCGCGTTCCCGTCATGATGCCGGCTCCGGGAAGCGGACATCGGCCCCCGCGACGGCGGACAGAGGCAGGCTGTCCAGTCCCTGCGCCGCCGCTTCGATATAGTCCGCCGCCCACACGACATTTTCCGGCGTCGGTTCGAGCGTACCGTAGAGATTGCGCGCAACGGCCCGTTCCAGGGCGGCCCGGTCGCCGCTGTCGAGCGCCCCGGCATAGGCGTCGCGCCGCCCGTAGAAGGCCCGCGCCATCTCCTTGACCCGCCGGCCGAGCGACGGATCGTTGACGCCGAGCTCGCGCAGGTTGACGTCCAGGTCTTCGATCATGACGTCGAACAGATATTGCCCCGATTCGGCGCCGTCCGCGCCTTCGGCGGCCAGGCGGCGGCAGACCAGGACGGTGTGCAGCGCGACGAGTTCGAAACGGCCGTCGAGCGTATCGGGCACGCCGCGCGCCCGGTAGAAATGATCGTGGCGCGCCGCTTCGACGATACGGGCATAGAGCGTGCGGGCAGCATCGCGGCCGCGGCGCCGCTCCCTGCCGAAGATCGTTTCGAGGCGGTCGAGCAGGGTCATGGGTCCATGCTCCAGGTCGAACCCGGTTCGGGCGGCGTTTCCGGTTACGCCTCCCCTTTTCCGGGCAGCCGGTGCGGCGGCGGGTTCGATTGACTTCCCCGACCGGCGCGGCATATCGAATCGTCGAATACCGACAGGTATTTTCCCGGATGCAACCGGCAAGTCATTGGGCGAACCGGTCGCGCGGCAGCGGTGGCCGGTGCGGGCCAGAACGAGCGGAAGGGCGCGATGGCAGACATGCAGGGCGGGCAGAGGCGCTGGACAGCAAAACGTGCGCTGCTGGCGGCCGGACTCTGCGCAATGGTGGCGCTGGCAGCCTGTTCTCCGCGCGTCGACATTCGCGGCAACGCCGCCGAGCAGGAAGACATGATCCGCATCCGCCAGGGGGTTACGTCGGCGTCGGACGTGATGCGCGTCCTCGGCCCGCCGTCGACTGTTTCCGCCTTCGACAACAAGACCTGGTACTACATCAGCAAGCGGGAAGAAACGGTTGCCTTCCTGGCGCCGGAGGTCAAGACCCAGCAGGTGATCGAGCTGCTGTTCGACGACAAGCAGGTGGTCAAGCGCATCCGGACCTACGGGCTCGAGGATGCGCGCAAGGTGGACCGGATTTCGCGCACCACGAAAGCCGACGCCGGCGAGCCCGGCTTCTTCCACAGCATGATCGACCTGCTGGTACGGCGCCGCGCCGTAACCGGAAAGAGCAGGAAAGCCTACGGGCTCTGAACCGGTCCGGCCTTCCGGACTCGAAAAACCCCCGGCGCGGCGCACCGGGGGTTTTTCGTCGGGATCGCGCGCGTCGGTCAGTGTGCCAGCACCGCCAGCATGAGCAGGGCGACGATGTTGGTGATCTTGATCATCGGGTTGACCGCGGGCCCGGCGGTGTCCTTGTAGGGATCGCCGACGGTATCGCCGGTCACGGCGGCCTTGTGGGCCTCGCTGCCCTTGCCGCCGTGGTTGCCGTCCTCAATGAATTTCTTGGCGTTGTCCCAGGCGCCGCCGCCGGCGGTCATCGACAGGGCGACGAACAGGCCCGTGGCGATCACGCCGAGCAGCATGGCGCCGACGCAGGACAGGGCCGCCGACTTGCCGCCGATCCCCCAGATCACCACGAACAGGACGATCGGCGACAGGACCGGCAGCATCGACGGCACGATCATTTCCTTGATCGCCGCCTTGGTTAGCAGGTCGACGCAGCGTCCGTATTCCGGCTTGCCGGTACCTTCCATGATGCCGGGGATTTCCTTGAACTGGCGGCGCACCTCGAGGACGACCGCTCCGGCCGCGCGGCCGACCGCGGTCATGCCCAGTGCGCCGAACAGGTAGGGCAGCAGTCCGCCGACGATCAGCCCGACTACGACATACGGGTTGGACAGCGAGAAATTGACCTCGACGTCCTTGAAGAAGGCCACCTCCGCCGCCTTGAAGTAGGCGATGTCCTGGGTATAGGCGGCGAACAGCACGAGCGCGCCGAGGCCCGCCGAACCGATGGCGTAGCCCTTGGTCACCGCCTTCGTGGTGTTGCCGACCGCGTCCAGCGCATCGGTGGTGTTGCGCACGTCTTCTTCCAGTTCGGCCATTTCGGCGATGCCGCCGGCGTTGTCGGTCACCGGGCCGTAGGCGTCGAGCGCCACGACCATGCCGGCGAGCGCCAGCATTGCGGTAACGGCAATGGCGATACCGAACAAACCGGCCACCAGGTAGGTCGCCAGGATGGCCACGCAGATAATGATCGCCGGCAGGGCCGTGGCTTCCATCGAGATGGCGAGGCCCTGAATCACGTTCGTGGCATGCCCGGTCTCCGAAGATTTGGCGACCGAGCGGACCGGCCGGTAATCCGTGCCGGTGTAGTATTCCGTCACCCAGATGATCAGCCCGGTGACGACCAGACCGATCACGGCACAGACGAACAGGTCCATGCCGGTGAAGGCTGTGCCGCCAGCCTTGAAAGCCGTGTCGAAGCCGAGGACGAGTTCGGTGACGATGGCGATGCCGACAAGCGACAGGACGGCTGCCGCGATGAAGCCCTTGTAGAGCGCACCCATGATGTTGTTCGAGGCGCCGAGGCGGACGAAATAGGTGCCGATGATCGACGCAATGATGCAGACGCCGCCGATTGCGAGCGGATAGATCAGGCCGGCCTCCATCCCGAAGATCAGCGCCAGCACCATGGTGGCGACGACGGTGACGGCGTAGGTCTCGAACAGGTCGGCCGCCATGCCGGCGCAGTCGCCGACATTGTCGCCGACATTGTCGGCGATCACGGCCGGGTTGCGCGGATCGTCTTCGGGGATGCCGGCTTCCACCTTACCCACAAGATCGGCGCCGACATCGGCGCCCTTGGTGAAGATGCCGCCGCCGAGACGGGCGAAAATCGAGATCAGCGAAGCGCCGAAACCCAGCGCGACCAGCGCATCGACGAGGCCGCGCTGGTCCGTGCCGAGGCCCTGGAGAACCAGCAGGTAGCCGGCGACCGCAAGCAGGGCGAGCCCGGCCACCAGCATCCCGGTGACGGCGCCGGCCTGAAAGGCGATCCTCAGGCCCTGCGCCAGGCCCTGGCGCGCCGCTTCCGCGGTCCGCACATTGGCCCGGACCGACACATTCATGCCGATATAGCCGGCTGCGCCGGACAGGATCGCCCCGATCGCAAATCCGACGGCGACCCACACGCCGAGCAGCAAGGCCACGATGACGGCAATCGCGACGCCGGCGATCGCAATCGTCATGTACTGGCGGTTCAGATAGGCGCGCGCGCCTTCCTGAACGGCGGCGGCGATCTCCTGCATCCTCTCGTTACCCGCGGGGGCCGAAAGCACCGTGCGGCTGGTGACAATGCCGTAGACGACCGCGAGCAGCGCGCAGACGAGCGCGAAATACGGTACCCATTCCATTTCAGGAGTATCCCCTTTTCAAACTTCTCTTTGCGAAGTCTGTTCCGGGTTTCCCGGCCAGACGGGAAACCCTCAACCAGGCGGCTTCCGGCAATGCTCTCGGCCCTTGCCGGTCCGGCTCGTGCACGCGCTCCAGTGACTATTCACAATGCGCCGCTGCACGCCGGCGAGGCGGCCGGACCATGCCGAAACGGGCTCGGGCTATCAATGTGACAACTTTGCGGCGCAAGGGCTGGCAGACAGCCTAGCGATGCCGCCAGCCGGTCCGCGGGACGGCGAGCGGCCGGCCGTTGCGGTCCAGCACCCGCACGCCCGAGCTTGGACGCATAGTGCCGATCCGGGAAACCGGCGTTTCGGTGGTCCGGGAGGCCTCCCTGACGGCATCGCGCCGGTCTGGCGGCGCCGTGAAGGCGAGTTCGTAATCGTCGCCCGCCGCGATGCGCTCGGTCTCCGGATAATCCGCAGCGGCGGCCGCATCGGACCATGGCACATCCGCCAGCAGGATTTCGGCAGCGAGGCCGGACTCCCGCGCCAGATGGCCGAGGTCGGCGACCAGCCCGTCGGAAACATCGAGGCACGCCGTCGCCGTGCCGACGAGGGCGGGGCCGAGTTCGACCCGGGGTTCGGGAAGCTGGTAGCGGTCGATGGCAAACCGGCGCTGTGCGGCGTCGAGCCCGGCCGCCTCGCCCTTGCAGACCCGCAGGCCGAGGCCGCCGTCGCCGATCGTTCCCGAGACCCAGACGTCGTCGCCGGGCGCCGCGCCGCCGCGGCGCAGCGCCGGGCTGCGCGCGAGGCGGCCGATTGCCGTGACCGAGAGCATTGCCGGCCCCGAGTCGCCGTCGGCGCCGCCGCCGACCGTGTCGCCGCCGATCAGGGTGACGCCGTAGCGCGCCTGGTCGGCGGCCAGGCCGCGTGCCAGGGCAGCAACCCAGTCGTCGTCCCGTTCGTCCGGAATCCTGAGCGCCAAAGTGTAGACTTCCGGCGCCGCCCCCATTGCCGCCAGATCGGACAGATTCACCCGCAGCGCCTTCCGCGCAACCCGGTCGGGCGGATCGTCCGGCCGGAAATGGATCCCCTCGACAAGGGCGTCCGTCGTCACGATCCGGTCGGCGCCGTCGGAGACGCCGAGCAGGGCGGCATCGTCGGTCAGGCCGAACGCACCGTCCCGGCCGGCCGCCAGGGGCTTGAAATAGCGGGCGATCAGGTCGAATTCGCCCGACCGGTCGGTTCGCGCCGCCACAGCCTCAGGCCTCCGGTTCGGCGGCCCCGCCTGTTGACGGCCCAACCTTGTCCGCCCCGGCCCTGTCCGCCCCAACCCTGTCCGCCCCTTCCGCGATATTCCCGATTTCCGCCGCCCCGGAGGAATTGGGGTCTTCGGCGAATTCCCCGGATCGCAAGGTTCGGGCCAGGCGATCGAGCACGCCGTTCACGAACGCCGGTTCCCGCTTGTCGAAGAAGACCCGGGCCACGTCGACATATTCGGCGATGACGACGCGGGCCGGCGTTTCCGCCCGGTCGAGCAGCTCCCACGCCCCGGCATTGAGCAGCGCGACCAGAACGCGGTCCATCCGTTCCAGCGTCCAGCTTTCCGACAGCGACTCCCCGATCAAACGGTTCAGCGCGGCACGGTCGCCGCAGGCGCCGCGGACGATTTCCCTGAACAGCGCCTTGTCGGCGATCGCGGCCGGACCGGCCTCCCGCATCCGGTGAAGGTGGAATTCGTCGACGACTTCGTCCGGTGCGGCGTCGGTTGCGCTGAGCTGGTAGAGCGCCTGTACGGCTGCGATGCGGGCTTGCGTCCGCCGGTCGGGGTGACCGCCGGGGTGACCACCGGGGTGACCGTCGGCGCGCCGGACGGCCGGGCGGCCGGACCCGGCTTCAGGAGGAGCGCCGCTGGTCCCCGCCCGGGCCGCCGTCATGGGATCAGGTGCCGGTGAAGCGACGCTTCACCTCGATCATGCGCAAACAGGCCACGGCGGCGTCCCGGCCCTTGTCCTTTTGCTTCGGATCGGCCCGCACGACCGCCTGTTCCCAGTTCTCCGTCGTGAGGATGCCGTAGCCGATGGGCGCGCGTTTGTGCAGTGCGAGTTCCTGCAGGCCGCGCGCGCTTTCCGAACAGATATAGTCGTAGTGGGTCGTCTCGCCCCGGATGACGCAGCCCAGCGCGATGAACCCGTCGAACCGGTCGAGGGCAAAATTGATCGTCGCGGGAATTTCGAACGTGCCCGGCACTTCGATCCGTTCCCAGGTAGCGCCGACCTCGGTCAGCGCCGCCTCGGCGCCCTGCGCCAGCATATCGGCGATATCGCCGTAGAACCGGGCTTCGACGATGAGGATGTGGGGCGGGCGGTAGGCCATTCGAACGGGCTGGGCTATTTTTCTGCTTTGGGTATGGGGATGCGGCCGCTGATCGACAGGTCATAGCCGTCGAGGCCGATCACCGTGCGGTTGCTGTTGGTCAGCAGCAGCATGTCGCGGATGCCAAGGTCGGTCAGAATCTGCGCGCCGACGCCGTAATTGCGCAATTCGCCTTGCGGTCCGCCGGCGCTGCCGCCGACCGGCGCGCGATTGCCGAGAATCCCGGATGTGGAAAGCGACAGCGGTTCGCGGATCAGCACCGCGGCGCCGCGGCCGGCCTCGCCGATCATGCGCATGGCGCGCTGGAGTTCGCCCGACTTGCCGGTGCCGGCCTGGTACAGGAGATCGCTGAAGACGTTGAGCGCGTGCATCCGGACCATGACCGGCGCGCCGTCGGCGAAATCGCCCTTGACCAGCGCGATATGCTCCGTGCCGGAGATCCGGTTGCGGTAGACGATGGCGCGGAAGGCGCCGCCGAAATCGGACGTGAAATCGCCCTCCTCCACCCGCTCGACGATCTTGTCGAAGCGCCGGCGATAGGCGATCAGGTGTTCGATCGATCCGATCTTCAGGCCGTGGAACTGCGCGAAGGCCACAAGCTGCGGCAGACGCGCCATCGAGCCGTCCTCGTCCATGATCTCGCAGATCACGCCGGAAGCGTGCAGGCCGGCGAGGCGCGCCAGGTCGACAGCCGCTTCGGTATGCCCGGTGCGCACCAGCACGCCGCCGTCGCGCGCGACCAGCGGGAAGACATGGCCGGGAGTCGTGATCGCGCTGGCGTCGGACTCCTCGTCGATTGCGACCGCGATGGTGTGCGCCCGGTCATGGGCGGAGATGCCGGTCGTCACCCCTTCCCGCGCTTCGATCGAAACGGTGAACGCCGTCGAGAACCGGCTGTTGTTCTTCTGGGGCATCAGCTGGAGGCCGAGATGGGCCGCCCGTTCGCCCGTCATGGCGAGGCAGATCAGGCCGCGGCCGAACTTGGCCATGAAATTAATCGTCTCCGGCGTCGCCTTCTCCGCCGGGATGACCAGGTCGCCTTCGTTCTCCCGGTCCTCGTCGTCGACAAGGATAAACATCTTGCCCTTGCGCGCGTCTTCGATGATCTCCTCGATCGGCGACAGGAAGGCGAGGTCGTCGGCCGCGCGGCGCACGTCCTGCTTCGAAATCACGCTCAGACGGTCGCGAACGCTCACGCCGAGGACTCCCCGCTCGCCGGTTCAAGGGCCAACATGCGCTGAACGTAGCGCGCCATCAGGTCCACTTCCAGATTGATCGCGCCGCCCTGCTGCAAATCGCCCAAGGTCGTCACGGCCAGCGTGTGCGGAATCAGGTTGACGGAAAACCGCGTGTCGGCGCCGTCTTCCACCGCATTGACCGTAAGCGAGACGCCGTCCACGGCGACCGAGCCCTTCGGTGCGATGTAGCGGCCGAACGCCCGGTCGACGGCGAAACGGAAGACCTCGCTGCCCGATGCCGGTTCGCGCGCCTCCACCCGGCCCACGGTATCGACATGGCCGGCAACGATATGCCCGCCCAGCTCGTCTTCGGCCCGCAGGGCCCGCTCGAGGTTGACGCGCCGGCCTGCGCGCCAGTCGCCGAGCGTCGTGCAGGACAGGGTCTCATCCGAAGCCTGGACGGCAAACCAGCCTGACCCGGTCTCGATCACCGTCAGGCAGACTCCGCTGCACGCGATCGACGCCCCGATGGCGATTCCGGCGGTGTCGTAGCCGGTATCGATCTCGAACCGCGTGTCGCCGCCCGCCGGCTGCGCGCGGCTGCGGATGCGGCCGATATCGGTTACGATGCCGGTGAACATGGGCGTTACTGCGCCGGGCTGCCGCCCGCCTCCCGCTCGCAATGCCAGGTTTCCAGCAGGTCGGCGCCGCAGGGTTTGCGCGAGCGCAAGCGCCATCCGCCGGCGTCGGCGACTCGGTCCAGGCCGAGAGCGCCGACGGCAGGCCGGGCATCGCCGCCCAGCACGAGGCCGGCGCGGAACCAGTAGAGCCGGTCGGCAAGACCGGCGCGCATCAGGCTCGCAGCCACCTGCCCGCCGCCCTCGACGAGAACGTCGTTCAACCCCTCGGCCCCGAGCGCCGCGGCGACCGCCTCCGGATCGGGCCGGCCCGTGCTGTCGGCAGCAACGGAAAACCGGCGGACCGGTGCTTCGCCAGTCGTATCGCCGGCCGCTTCGCCGGCGGTGGTAAATTGCCAGACGGGATGTTCGGCCGCGGTCTGCGCCAGGCGGCTGTCAGCCGGTAGCCGGGCCTGGGAATCGAGGACGATGCGAAAGGTTTGCCGGCGGACTCCCGGCAGGCGGCAGGTGAGCATCGGATCATCCGCCAGCGCGGTCCCGATGCCGATCAAGACGGCGTCGTGCGATGCGCGCAGCGCGTGCCCGCGCGCCCGGGCGAGCGTACCGGTGATCCACCGGCTGTCGCCGCCGGCGGTGGCGATCCGCCCGTCCAGGCTGGTCGCCAGCTTGAGGGAGAAACGCGGGCGCCCGGCGCACTGGCGCATCAGGTAGCCGCCGAGATCGCAGACGGCAATATCCGCGCAAACGCCCGATTCGACGGCAATCCCGGCGGCCGCAAGCCGCGCCAGGCCCGAGCCGGCGACGCGGCTATCGGGATCCTCCAGTGCGGCCACGACGCGCGCGACGCCGGCCCCGATCAGCGCCTCGGCGCAGGGCGGCGTGCGGCCGTGGTGGGCGCAAGGCTCCAGCGTGACATAGGCGGTTGCGCCCCGGGCTTCGGCGCCCGCCCGGCCCAGCGCTTCGGCTTCCGCGTGGGGCCGTCCGCCCGGCTGGGTCCAGCCGCGGCCGACGACACGGCCCTCCTTGACCAGGACGCAGCCGACCGACGGATTGGGCGCCGTCGTTCCGAGGCCGCGCCGGCCGATGTCCAGCGCCGCCGTCATCCAGCGGCGGTCGGCAGCGCCGTCGGTCAATCTTCGCCCGCCGTTTCCTCTTCCCGCTCGCCCAGGCTGCCGAGGAACTGCTCGAAATCCTTGGCTTCTCGGAAGTTCTTGTACACCGAGGCGAAGCGGACATAGGCGACCTGGTCGAGGCCGGCGAGCGCCTCCATCACGAGTTCGCCGATATGCTGGGCGGGAATGTCCGATTCGCCGGAACTCTCCAGCCGGCGCGTGATCGAACTGACGATGCGGTCGATCCGGTCCTCGGCAATCGGCCTCTTGCGCAGGGCGATGGAGAGCGAGCGGAACAGCTTGTCGCGATCGAACGGCACGCGCTGGCCGTTTTTCTTGACCACGACGAGGTCGCGGAGCTGCACCCGCTCGAACGTCGTGAACCGCGAGCCGCAGGACGCGCAGAACCGGCGCCGCCGGATCGACGAGCCGTCCTCGGTCGGCCGCGAATCCTTGACCTGGGTGTCGTCACCCCCGCAGAACGGACAGCGCATGGCCCCTCTCTTTCTCGACTCCCGGCTCGACTCCCGGCTCGACCCCCGCTAGACCCCCGGCGCCCTCGACGTCAAACGCCGCGCCGCCGGCAGGACTGCTGCCGCGCCGGGCACCTACATCCCCGGATAGACCGGAAAGCGCCGGCACAGCGCGAGGACATTTTGCCGGGCCGCCGCTTCGGCCGCCGCATTGTCCTCCGGGTTGGCCGCCAGCCCTTCGAGGACATCGGCGATCAGGTCGCCGACCTGTTCGAATTCCGCGACGCCGAAACCGCGGGTCGTCGCGGCCGGCGAGCCGAGACGAATGCCGGAGGTCACGGTCGGCTTCTCGGGATCGAACGGGATGGCGTTCTTGTTGCAGGTGATCCCGGCCCGCTCCAGGCTTTCGTCGGCAATGTTGCCGGTCACCTTCTTGGGCCGCAGATCGACCAGCATCAGGTGGGTGTCGGTGCCGCCGGCCACCATGGCGAAACCGCGCTCGACCAAGCGCGCCGACAGCGCCTTCGCATTCGCGACGATGGCCTCGCAATAGGTCCGGAATTCCGGTGTCAGCGCTTCCTTGAAGGCGGCCGCCTTGCCGGCGATCTGGTGCATCAGCGGCCCGCCCTGGGAGCCTGGAAACACCGCGGAGTTGATCTTCTTTGCGAGCGCTTCGTCGTCGGTCAGGATCATGCCGCCGCGGGCGCCGCGCAGGGTCTTGTGGGTCGTCGTCGTCGTGATGTCGGCGACCGGCACCGGACTGGGATGCACGCCGGCCGCCACCAGTCCGGCGAAATGCGCCATGTCCACCATCAGCGTCGCGCCGACGCTGTCGGCAATCTCCCGGAAGCGGGCGAAATCGATGAAGCGCGGATAGGCCGAACCGCCGGCGATGATGAGCTTCGGCCGGTGTTCCTCCGCCAGCGCCGCGACCCGGTCGTAGTCGATCAGGTGGGTATCCTCGCGCACGCCGTACTGGACCGCGTTGAACCATTTGCCCGAGAGCGCCGGCGCCGCGCCGTGGGTGAGATGGCCGCCGGCGGCCAGCGACAGGCCGAGGATCGTGTCGCCCGGCTTGAGCAGCGCCATCATCACCGCCGTGTTGGCCTGGGCGCCGGAATGGGGCTGCACATTGGCGAATGCGCAGCCGAACAGCCGTTTCGCCCGCTCGATCGCCAGGCTCTCGGCGACATCGACATGGTCGCAGCCGGCATAGTAGCGGCGCGCCGGATAGCCCTCGGCATATTTGTTGGTGAGCACGGAGCCCTGGGCCTCCAGCACGGCGCGGGAGACGATGTTCTCGGACGCGATCAGCTCGATCTGGTCCTGCTGCCGGCGCAGCTCGGCCCGGATGCTGTCATACAGTTCGGGATCGGACTGGTGCAGCGAGGCGGCGAAGAGGCCGTTGTCGAAGGGAAGGATCGTTGCGGCGCCGGGACTTGTCATCGCGAAAACTTCCGTTGGGCGGCGGACGGCCGGTCAACCGGCGGCGCTGTCGATCTTGTCGACCCGCGCCGCATGCCGCCCGCCGTCGAAGGGCGTGTCGAGGAAAATGCGCAGCGCATCGCGGGCCGTCTCCACACCGATCAGCCGCCCGCCCAGCGCCAGCACATTGGCATTGTTATGCTGCCGCGACAGGCGCGCCGAGAGGCTATCGTGACACAGTGCGGCGCGCACGCCCCGGTGGCGGTTGAGCGCAATGCTGATGCCGATTCCGGAGCCGCAGACGGCCACGCCCATCTCCGCTTCGCCCGACGCGACCGACCGGGCGAGCGCATGGCCGAAATCCGGATAATCGACCGGCTCGGCCGAGGCCGGCCCCAGATCCAGAACCCGGTGCCCCAGCGCCGTCAGGTCGTCGGCCAGGGCGGATTTGAGCGCGAAGCCGGCATGATCCGACGCAACGGCTACGGTTTTCGCAGTCAATCGCGGTTCCCCCGATTACTGGCCGCCCGATTGCTGGCCGATAGCCGGCGCCACCGATTTCCGCCCGAACCACCAGATATCGCGCATAGCGCCGGTGCAACGACACGATCTCGTATATCCCGTTCGCCGGCCGAAGGCAATTCCGCGCCGGCCGGCGGCCGCTTTTCAGGGATCGCACTGTCTCTTTCAATGCTGCCGGAGAGACGGCCAAGCCCCCGGCAAGACAGCCCCAAATAGAGACGATCGGCGGGCGCCGGAATGCCGGTCTACATGAGTATCGCTTTAAGATAATCGAGTAACGGTTTGATTCGTCTGAAAGAAACCGAAACCGTTTGAATTGACTGGCGGCCAATACTGTGCGATAGAGTGAAGTGCGTGCCGGCAGGTCAACACCGGAAAAACGGTGAGCCTGCCGGTCCAGCAAAGCGCCAAACAAGGCGCAAAACAAAAGGACGCGGGGTATGAGTAACGAGCACACGGAGCGTATCTCCCGTGAGGAGATGCTCCGGATGACCACTGATGTCGTCTCGGCCTATGTTGGCAACAACACGACCGCGACGAACCAGCTTCCGGACCTGATCAAGACAGTCCACGGTTCGCTCAATGCGTTGGGCGAAGCGCAGGCGGCCGAATCGGCGCCCAAGCCGGCCGTGCCGGTGCGCCGGTCGCTGACGCCGGAATATCTGGTCTGCCTGGAAGACGGCAAGAAGCTGAAAATGCTCAAGCGCTATCTGCGAACGACCTACGACATGTCGCCGGACGACTACCGCCAGAAATGGGGGCTGCCGGCGGATTATCCGATGGTCGCGCCGAACTACGCCAAGCGCCGTTCGGAATTCGCCAAGCGCATCGGGCTCGGCCGCCGGGGCCGCGGCGGACAGCCGGAAGCCCGGGTGACCAACTGATCCGGCGCTGAACGGGCCCGGCGGGAAACCGCCGGGCTCTTCGCTTCCAGGCGCCGGTGCCGGAGCGGGCCGCAGAGCAGCCCGTTCCGGGTCGGCAGAAGGGTTCGCGGAGCGGACGGAGTCCGCCCCGCGGCCCTTCTTTGTTGCGCAAATGCGACTCGGAAAGGACTTTATTCCATCGCATTTGTTCGCTATGCGGTCGCGCTGCGCCGGCCGAAATGGCGGAAAACCGCGCTTTCGGCCGCACACCGCGCCGCTTGCCGCAGGCCGGACCGCTATACGGACCGGTCTGTCTTCCGCGTTTTTTTTTTGCGCCACTCGCCCCGGCCCCGCAGATCGCGGAGATGACATTCCGAACGGAAGGCGACTGCCGGGTCGATAGACCCGACCGGCCGGACTAAGGCAGTCGCTGCCTCGGGCCACCGGATTCGGGACCGCGGAGGAATCGACATTCGGAATATCCGGAGGGCGCCCGCGGACTGCGGCAGGCACACACCTCAGGTGTCGGTGCGCGCCATATAGGAAATGTGATCGTGCTTGTCAAGAGAAAAATCGTATTTTCGGAAAAAATTATTATGTTGCAGGTTCTCCCGCGATTTTCCCCAAGATTTCAAGGCCCTGGACCGGCCGCCCGGCAGATCGGCCGGCTGCCGGGCGCCGCCGTCTTGACAGCCGCGCGGCGCGCTCCATACATAGCGCCTTCGGCACGCGACGTCGGCGGGCGAAGCTGGCGGGCGGCGCCGGGCCGCGGGCGTCTGCCGGCGGAACCCGACCCCCGCGCAGGCGGCGCGGCGGGCCGGCAAAAGGGGGCGCGTAGCTCAGCGGGAGAGCACTGTCTTCACACGGCAGGGGTCGCTGGTTCGAACCCAGCCGCGCCCACCAAAATCTTTTCGCAAAGTTATCGGCATTTTGCCGTCCGCGGTCGCCGCAATCTATCCCGGTGCACTGGCCTGCGGACTTTCGGCGCGTCGGGGCCGGCAAGGACGACGGGCGAGAGTCGGCAAAGGACGCTGATGAACGACAAAGACTACCTTGATGGACTACCGGCGTACGCACGCGAAATGCGCCGCTTGCATTCCAATTCGGGACAAACCGAGCGGGAACGGAGGACTGTTTGTGCGTTTCTTCGTTCCATCGGAACCGATTTTTCAGTCAATGAAATAAAGCCCAAACCGGAAGAGAACGATCCGGTCGATGTTGAATTTCGCAATGCTCATTTTCAAGTGACCGATCTACTTGGGGACCGAAAACCTGGTCTTATTTGGCAGGAACGAGAGCGGAAGTGGGAAAACGCCGTTAGCGTTTCGGACGTGGAAGAACCTTGGACTTGGTCACAGCCAATTTCATATGACGCGATATCCGAGAAAATCGTTACGCATCTCAAACAGAAGGCAACTCATTACGCCGCTCAGACGTGCGCAACTGTGGATGCCCTCGTTCTTGTCGCACTCGAACCAAAGCGCCATCTGTGGCCGCTGGATGCGGTCTCGGATCATCACAATCACTTGGTCGAGCAAGGGTGGCGCTCCGTCTCAATGGTTTTCGAGCCCTACGGGTGCATTCTGGCCGCCTGCGGGTCAGCACCAGAATTTCTCCAGAGTCGTAGGGGACAAATACTCCGTAAGTGGAAAGAGCCCGACGGTTTGTTTGACTTGGAATAGCCAAGGTGCCCGTGCGAGGGTGCCGTGAGCCGACTTCACGCCCACCTGCACGCCCGCCGAGGGGCGCGGGCGCGCCGCGCCCTCTTCGCGTGCCGCGACTTGCGCTGCGCGGAGTGTGGTGAGACTGGGCGGCAAGAAACCCACTACGGGCCGGCGCTCCGGGCTGGTCCCGACAACTAACCTGCCGCGGCTTCGGCCCTAATTTTCCTAAGGAAATACTGGTTCCCCACGGCCCCCTCAATCCGCCCGCTGCGTCCGCTCCCTGCGTTCGTGGCGTTCCTGGGCTTCGATGCTCAGCGTGGCGATCGGCCTTGCGTCCAGGCGGTCGACGCCGATCGGCTCGGCGGTCTCCTCGCAATAGCCGTAGGTGCCTTCCTCGATCCGCTGCATGGCGGCGTCGATCTTGGCGATCAGCTTGCGCTGCCGGTCGCGGGCGCGCAGCTCGCGGCTGCGGTCCGATTCCAGGGTCGCCCGGTCGGCCATGTCGGCCTCGTTCAGGCTCTCCGCCTGCATGGTGTGAATCGTCTCCTCCGCATCGCCGAGGAGCCGGTCGCGCCAGCGCTCCAATTTCTGCCGGAAATAGGCGGTCATCACCGGATTCATGAACGGCTCGTCCCGGCTGGGACGATACGATCCGGGAACGGCCGGCCGTGTTCGGCTCATTGCGCCACCGTCGGAAAATGGACGAAATATGGGTAAAGCGGCGGCGACTATACGGGCGGCGCCGAAAGCCGGCAAGCCGCGAAAGCTGCGGATTTCAGGGACGCCCGGAGCCCCGAACCCGGATCCATGCGGCGGACTGTCGGACGGTGCGCCGGAGCGCCGGATGCTATGGCGGTCCTGCGATTCCACGATTCGGGATCCCGCGATCCGGGGAGCCGTTCGGCTGAGCCAATCGGGGAGATCGCGCGGCAGCGGCGCAGCGGGAGGCCCATGACGGAACCGAACCACCTGATCGCCGGCCTGTCCGCGGTCGCCGGCCGGTATGACGGTTTCATCCTCGATCTCTGGGGCACGATCCATAACGGCGTCGAGCCTCTGCCCGGCGCCATCGACTGCCTGCGCGCCCTGGCGCAGCGGGGCAAGACCGTCCTGATCCTGTCCAACGCGCCCCGCCGCTCGGCCGCGGTCGCCGGCCGGATGGACGCCGTGGGCATTCCGCGGGACTGCTACGGCCCCGTCCTGTCGTCCGGCGAGGCCGGCTGGCTGGCCCTGCGCGACCGCGCCGACGCCTGGCATGCCGCACTGGGCGACCGCGCCTTCCTGATCGGCGAGGCCGGCGACGAATCCGTCCTCCAGGACCAGGCGATCGAAGAGACCGGCTCTCTCGACCGGGCGACCTTCCTGCTGTGCGTCGGCGCGTTCCGGCGCACCGATACGGTCGCGGATTACGCGGCCCTGCTCGCCGGGGCGCGGGCGAGAAACCTGCCGATGCTGTGCGTGAACCCCGACCTGGAGGTGCTGCGCGGGCCGGTCCGGGAGATCTGCGCCGGCGCCATCGCGGCGCGCTACGCCGCGCTCGGCGGCGACGTGGGCTATCACGGCAAACCGCACCGTCCGATCTACGCGCTGAGCTTCGCGCGGTTTCCCGGCATCGCACCCGCGCGCATCCTGGCGGTCGGCGATTCCCTGCGCACGGATATCGCCGGCGCCAACGGGGCGGGCATCGACTCGCTGTTCATCACCGGCGGCCTGCTGGCCGAGGAACTGGGCATCGCGCCGCTCAGCGACCCGCCGCCCGCCGCCTTGCCGCCGCTTTACGCCCGATACCGGCAACGGCCGACCTGGGCCGCCGCCGCCTTCCGCTGGTAGCGCCGCCTGCGCGGGATATCCTCCCGCGGTCGTGCGTCGGTTTGAATTTCAGCGTCGGCCGGAGCCGATCCCTTTATCCGTCATTTCGACCGAAGCCCCGAATTTATCCGGGGCGGAGCGGAGAAATCTTTCGCCTGCGGAGCCCGGTTCAAGGCACTGTTCCGGAAAGATTTCTCCACTACGCGGCTGCGCCGCTCCGGTCGAAATGACGGGGAGGGGCGGGGAGAGGCGCGGGTTTTCGTCCCGCCGGGACTGTTCGCCCGGATCGGGGTCCGCTACCTCGAACTGGCCCGTGCGAAGCAGAGCCGCGCCGTGCGCCGTTGACCGATGGAACTGCGAGGCGGGCCGGGAAACCGCCGGCAAACGAACCTGCGTAACGTTTTGGACGATTGGCGGCAGAATTTTGCCCAAATTCAGGTATAGTCGGTATCGGCAAGCGGCTGGAAGCGGTGCACGGAATCTTCCCGGACGGCGCCGGTTCCGGAACCGCCACGGCCTCGCAGGACGGATGCACCGGATGAAGAAACCGAGATCGCCGCACCACGCCCGGATCGCACCGGCGACCCTGGTCGTTCTGACCGGTCTTGCCGCCGCCGGCCATGTGCTGGGCGCGAGCGCCGCGAAGGCGGAGACCGGCAAGAGCCGCGCCTCGGCCCCGCAAGCCGCCGATGCCCGGAGCGTTTCCCTGCCCGACCTCGTCGCCCGGCTGCTGCCGTCCGTGGTCAGCATCACGACGACCCAGGGCGGAGAGCCGGCGACCGGGCGCCCGGCGCCGGAGGGCTCGCCCTTCGAAGAGTATTTCCGGGAGTATTTCAACAAGCGCCGCAACCGGCAGCGCGGTTCGAACCTCGGCAGCGGCTTCATCGTCAGCGCCGACGGCTTCGTCGTCACGAACAACCATGTCATCAGCCGGGCGACGGTCGTGCATGTGGTGCTGGACGGCGGACGGCAGCTCGAGGCGCGGGTCGTCGGCCGCGACCCCAGGGCCGACCTGGCGGTGCTCAAGGTCAAGCCCAAGGCCCCCCTGCCCTTCGTGAAATGGGGCGACTCCGACACGATGCGGATCGGCCAGGCCGTCGTCGCCATCGGCAACCCGTTCGGCCTCAGCCAGACCGTCACCACCGGCATCCTTTCGGCGCGCGGCCGGCATCTGCAGAATTTCGGCGGTTTCCCGGGCAGTTCCTTCGTCGATTTCCTGCAGACCGACGCAGCGATAAACCGGGGCAACAGTGGCGGCCCCCTTTTCAACCGCGCCGGCGACGTCATCGGCGTCAACACCGCAATCTTTTCGCGCGGCCAGGGCAATGCCGGCATTGCCTTCGCCGTACCCTCGAACCTTGCGGCGCCGATCATCCAGCAGCTGAAGCTCTACGGCCGGACGCGGCGCGGCTGGCTGGGCGTGCAGATCCAGTCGGTCGACGGCGAGCTGGCCCGGACGCTGGGCATGGAGACGCCGACCGGGGCCCTGGTGGCCAACGTCGTGAGCGGCAGCCCGGCGGCCGAAGGCGGCCTCGTCTCCGGCGACGTGATCCTGGAGTTCGACGGCAAGACGGTGCCCAATGCCGCGCGCCTGTCGCAGATCGTGGCGGCCGCGCCGGTCGGCAAGAGCGTGCGTATTTCCGTGCTGCGGCGCGGACGGACCGTCACGCTCACCGTCACCCTGGGCGAACTGGAAAAGGCCGTGCAGACCGGCGCCGCCGAGAAGCTCGACACCGAAGGGATCCGGCCGGACCTGTTTCCCGAACTCGGCCTGCGGCTCGGCAAGATCACCCCCGAGCTTGCGGACCGTTACGGGATCGAGACGAGGGCGGGCATCGTCGTCCTGGGCGTCGAGCCGGACGGCGACGCGGACCGCAAGGGCGTCAAGCCGGGCGACGTCATCGTTGAAATGGAGCATACCGCCGTCGCGACGCCCGAGGCCGTCAGGAAACTGGTCGACGAGTCGAAAAGCGCGCGCAAGACCTCCACCCTGCTGCTGATCGAACGCGGCGACGACCGGCGCTTCGTCGTGCTCCGGTTCAAGCTGCAATAAGGGCTGTGACGGAAAGGGCTGCGGCGGTCGGGGCTGGCACTCCCGGGAAATCAGTCCCCGGAAGCGGCGGCGATTTCATCGTGCCGATAGCCCTGAAGATACAGCAGCGCGGTCAGATCGCCGTGCTCGATGCGGTGCTGCGCCGCCGCCGCAGCGGCGGGCTTGGCCCGGAACGCGACGCCGGCGCCAGCCGCCTGCAACATCGGGATATCGTTGGCGCCGTCGCCGACCGCCAGCGCATCCTGCCGGGACAGGCCGCGGTCGGCGAGAAAGGCGTCCATGGCCTCCAGCTTGCCCTGGGCGCCGAGTATGGGATGGACCAGTTGCCCGGTCAGCACGCCGCCGTCCACCACGACATCGTTGGCAACGTCGATGTCGAAACCGCATTCGCGGCGGACGAATTCCGAATAGATCCGGAATCCGCCGGAGACCAGGGCCGCCAGAGCGCCTTCCTTGCGCATAGCGCGCACGAGGGCTCGCGCGCCGGGCGTGAATTCGATGCGGTAGCAGAAGGCCTGCAGGAATTCCTTTTCCAGGCCGCCCAGCAGTTCGACGCGCACGGCAAGCGCCTCGCGAAACGGGATTTCGCCGTTCATCGCCTGCTGGGTGATGCGCCGGACGGTCTCGCCCACGCCCAGGAGATCGGCGAGATCATCGACCATCTCGTTGCGGATGACCGTCGACTCCATGTCGGCGACCAGCAGCCGCTTGCGGCGGTTCCCTGCGCCGGTGACGACCACGTCGACCGGCAACCGGCCGACGGAGCCCCTGACCGCCGCCTGCGCCGCGCCGGGATCGCCGCCGGCAAACGGGATATCGCAGGCGACCTGGGGCGACAGCCAGTCCGGCTCGCCGCCTTCGGCGCCGACGTCCTCCAGCGCCCAGCGCGCCGACGTGACCGTTCCGTCGGACAGGCGCGGCAGGGCCGGATTGGCAATCAGCGTCACGAAGTGGCTCATTGCGGGCGAAATCGGTTGCGCCGATGAAGGGTATCCGGTCGGCGTACTCGGGGAGCGAACGGGTTTGAGCGCACCGGCGAACCGGGCGGCGGGCGATCCGGGCCGACGGGAAAACCCGGGCCGACGAGAAAACATCGTCGTCATCGGCGGTCCGACCGCCGGCGGCAAGTCCGAAATCGCGTTGCAGATCGCGCGGGAATTCGGCGGCGCGGTGATCAATGCCGACAGCATGCAGGTGTATCAGGAACTGAAAATCGTCACCGCGCGGCCCGATGACGCGGCGCTGTCGACGGCGCCGCACCGGCTGTACGGCGTCTTCCCGGCGCGAGAGCGCTGCTCGGCCGGGCGATGGCGGCGCCTGGCGCTGAACGAGATCGCCGCCGCGGCGGCGGCCGGCCGATTGCCGGTCGTGGTCGGCGGCACCGGCCTCTATATCAAGGCCCTGCTGGACGGCATCGCCGAGGTTCCCGACGTTCCGGAAGCGGCGGTTCAGGCCGTCGCCGCCTGGCTGGACGAGGCCGGCCTCGACGCGGGCCGCGCGCGGCTGCGCGCCGTCGATCCGGCGACCGCCGGCCGGCTGGCCACGATCGACCGCCAGCGCCTGGTGCGCGCCCTGTCGGTCTTCGACCACACCGGGCGGCCGCTGTCCGCCTGGCCGGCGGACCGGAACGGCGCGGCCCCGCTCCGCGCCTTCCGGATCGCCGCGATGCCGCCGCGCGAAGAACTGTACCGGCGCATCGACGCCCGTTTCGCCGGCATGGTGGACGCCGGCGCAATCGACGAGGTCCGGCGCCTCGACGCGCTGCGCCTCGATCCGTCGCTGCCGGCGATGAAGGCGGTCGGCGTGCCGCAGATCCGGGCCCACCTCAGCGGAGAGACCGACCGCGCCACGATGATCGAACAGGGCCAGGCTGCCTCGCGGCAGTACGCCAAACGGCAGTTTACCTGGTTCCGGCGTCAATATCGTTCGCCAGATGCCGTTTTTGCGCAACTTTCGGAAAGGATGCGCGACGAAATGTTTAATAAAATTCGTCAATTCCGGTTGACGGGGTGAATCGCGGCCCGTATTTCCGAAGTCTGGATTAACCGCTTTTGCCGCCGCCGGGCGGGTTTGCAAGGCCTTTGCCGGAAGCGCCGCCGCCGCGAGCGGCGATTTTTTTCGCTTCGGGACGGGCTGTGCCTTCCGCCGACTTTGCTGTTGGCCGGAAACGCGGAGACGGATCCCGGGAGACGGATCGATGTCGCAAGAGATGACAGGTTCGGAAATCGTCCTGCGCGCCCTGGCGGATCAGGGCGTCGATACGGTATTCGGCTATCCCGGCGGCGCCGTGCTGCCGATCTACGACGCCCTGCACGTCCAGAACTCGATCCGGCACATCCTGGTGCGCCAGGAGGGCGGCGCGGTCCATGCCGCCGAGGGATATGCGCGCTCGAGCGGCAAGGTCGGCGTCGTGCTGGTGACCTCCGGCCCGGGCGCGACCAATGCCGTCACCGGGCTGACCGACGCGCTGATGGATTCCGTGCCCGTGGTCTGCCTGACCGGGCAGGTGCCGACCCATCTGATCGGCAACGACGCCTTCCAGGAGGCCGACACGACCGGCATCACCCGGCCGTGCACCAAGCACAACTATCTGGTGAAGGACATCGCCGACCTGGCGCGGGTCGTCCACGAGGCCTTCTATGTCGCGCGCAGCGGCCGGCCGGGCCCGGTCGTGGTCGACCTGCCCAAGGACATCCTGCAGGGCAAGGGCAGCTATACGCCGCCGTCGGTCAACGGCCACCGGTCCTACAGGCCGAGGAAGAAGGGCGACATCGGCCAGATCGAGAAGGCGGCCGCGGCGATGGCGCAGGCCGAGCGCCCGCTGTTCTATTGCGGCGGCGGCGTCATCAACGCCGGACCGAAGGCCGCGCACCTGCTGACCGAGTTGGTCAAGCTGACCGGCTTTCCCTGCACGCTGACGCTGATGGGCCTCGGCGCCCTGCCCGCCTCCAACAAGCAGTTCCTCGGCATGGTCGGCATGCATGGCACCTACGAGAGCAATCTCGCCATGCACCACTGCGATCTGATGATCAACATCGGTGCGCGGTTCGACGACCGGGTAACCGGCAAGCTCGACGAATTCGCGCCCCACTCGACCAAGATCCACGTCGACATCGATCCGTCCTCGATCAACAAGAATGTCCGGGCCGACATTCCGATCGTCGGCGACGCCGCCCATGTGCTGGAGGACCTGACCAAGGTCTGGAAGGCCCGGCAGTACCGCGCCGACCGCAAGAAGCTGGACGCCTGGTGGGCGCAGATCGACGAATGGCGCGGCCGGGACTGCCTGAAATACCAGGCGTCGGACACGCTGATCAAACCGCAATACGCGCTGGAGCGGCTGCGCGAGTTGACCAAGGGCCGCGACGACGTCTTCATCACCACCGAGGTCGGCCAGCACCAGATGTGGGCGGCCCAGTTCCTGCCCTTCGAGAAGCCGAACCACTGGATGACCTCGGGCGGCCTCGGCACCATGGGCTACGGCCTGCCGGCGGCGATGGGCGTGCAGGTGGCGCACCCCGATGCGCTGGTGATCGACGTCGCCGGCGAAGCCTCCGTCCTGATGAACATCCAGGAGATGAGCACGGTCGCGCAGTACCGCCTGCCGGTGAAGATCTTCATCCTCAACAACGAGTATATGGGCATGGTCCGGCAGTGGCAGGAGCTGCTGCACGGCGGACGCTATTCGGAAAGCTACATGGATTCGCTGCCCGATTTCGTGAAGCTGGCGGAGAGTTTCGGCGCCGTCGGCCTGCGCGCCGAGAAGCCCGCGGACGTGGACGGCGTGATCGAGGAGATGATCGCGGTCGACAAGGCGGTGATCGCCGACATCCTGGTCGACAAGGCGGAGAACTGCTTCCCGATGATCCCGTCCGGCGCGGCGCATCACAAGATGCTGCTCGGCCCCGACGACCAGGCCGCCGAGCCGATTTCCGAAGAGGGCATGGTGCTGGTCTAGGCGCCGCCCCACGGAAAGAGCCCTCCACGAAGCCCCAAAAAGACCGAGGCAGGACAAGCCATGACCGAACGGCACGTCATCGCCGTGCTGGTGGACAACGAACCCGGCGTGCTCGCCCGGGTCATCGGCCTGTTTTCCGGCCGCGGCTACAATATCGAGAGCCTGACCGTTTCGGAGGTCGACGCCGAGGCCGGCCTGTCGCGCATCAACGTCGTGACCATCGGCACGCCGATGATCATCGAGCAGATCAAGAACCAGCTCGACCGGCTGGTGCCGGTGCATTCGGTCCGCGACCTCTCCGAGGAAGGGCCGCATGTTGAGACCGAGCTGGCGCTGGTCAAGGTCGCCGGCCAGGGCGACAAGCGGGTCGAGGCCCTGCGCATCGCCGACATCTTCGGCGCCAAGGTCGACGATACGACGCTCGAATCCTTCATCTTCCGGCTCGACGGCCAGTCCGACAAGGTCGACCGCTTCATCGACCTGATGAAACCGCTCGGCCTGATCGAGGTCGCCCGCACCGGCGCCGTCGCAATCAGCCGGGGGACGGAGGGGATCTAGCTGCCGGAGCGCTCGGCGGCGCCGGCCACCGGAGCGGCAACGGGCCGTAAACGCACGGTCACGGACATAATTCCCGCGATTTTCACGTTTTGTTTTTGATCGTTCATTTTCCAATTTCTGCCTAACCGGTTGATATTAAGCCGTTTTTTGACAGACCGCAATTTGGGACAGACCGGTCTATACACCGTGTTTTTTTGCACCCGGCCCGTCACGGCCTTTCGGCCTCGCGACATCGTCGGCCCGGCACGACGGATCGTCGGCAAGGGCGGCGGTATGCCGGGAAACGTCATGATGTGTCATGAAATGTCATGATCCGTTGTGCGGGGCCGGGCGGCGGCCGGGGCAAGCCGACACCGCCCTTGCCGCATTGCAGCAACGGTCCCGGCCGACAGGCGCCTTCCGCCCCGTGAATGACGTTTGTTCATATAATGTTCCTGAACGCCGATGTCAAGTCCGTTCGGCGGCGGCGTATTGTGGCCCGGCGCGGCGCCGGTCGCGGCGGCCGCAATCCCTCAGGTCATTCCCGGATCAGGTCGTCCACGGCGATGTCCAGGGCGTCGGCGAGCCGGCGCAGGGTGCGGACCGATCCGGTGTTGCGCCCGGCCTCGATATCGACGATCTGCACCCGGCTCACGCCCGACGACCGGGCCAGCGTCGATTGCGAAAGCCCGCGATGCTCGCGCCAGACCCGCAGCGCCGCCTCGCCATCGATCAGCCGGTCGGCGACCTGCGCGGGCACGAGTTCTTCCGTCCCGGCGGAGATCCGCGCCTCGACGGCCAGCGCCACCCGGACATCCGAAAGTTCGCCTTCCGCGGCGCGCAGGCGCTCGTATTCAGCCCTGGGAATCGTCACGGTATCGTCCATGCGCTTCACTCCCGGTATGCGCTGCCGCGGCCGGCGACGGTCAAGACCTGCAATACGCTTTCATCCCGCATCACCACGCGCCAGTCGCCGACCCGGAGGCGCACCAGCCCGTCATGGCCCTTCAGTCTCGTGACGTTGTCGGCCTGGGACGACGGATCGTCGGCGAAGTCCCTGATTTTGTCCCTGATTCGCCGGGCCGTATTGCGCGGCATCCTGGTCAATGCCTTCAACGCCGTGCGGCTGTAGGCGATTTCCTTCACGGAAAGAGGTGTAGCGTTCGACTACACTGTCGTCAAGAACGACAAACGAGGCCGCTCGGGATGACTGTAAGTCGGCGGGATGTCAGGAAACGTCATGATCTATCATGAAATGTCATGTTCCGTGATGCGGGGCGGGGCGGCGGTCGGGAAAACCGGCAGCTACCTTGCCGCCCCGAAGGACCTGGCCGGCGGGCGCGCCTCGTCCAATGAGTGAAATTTGTTCATATAATGTTCTAAAACGCCGATATCAAGCCCGGCCGGCGCGCCCGCCGCCGTGCGGCTGCTACAGCCTGGAGTGGGCGTCTTCTATGGCGTCCGTCGATTGCGCTCTCCGGTAGCACGCAGGAATGAACTGCGGTAGGGTCGAACCATGAGCGGAACACACCGAGATGTCGGTCCTCCCCGAGCCGCCGCTGCGAACGGGCGGCTCGCCGAGGCTGCCCATTTGCAGGCGATCGAGGGCAACCCGCTTTCTCCGGACGAGCTTGCCATGTTCGAAATGTTCGAGCGCGAAGGATGGCTGCCGGAGGAACGCCGCGCCTACATCGAAAAGCAGATCGGGAATCGCCGGCGTGTCGCGCGCCAGCCACTGGCTAGACGTCACACGGCTGGTTCCTGAGACCTGGATGGATGCATCACGCCGATCCAACGCCGGCGACCATGCGGCCATGACGCGGTGTATCCGGCAGGCGCTCGGGTAAGCACACGGCCAGTGGGACAAGGGTGATCGTTTCATCGGCTTGACGAAACCACTCGGCCTGATCGAGGTCGTCCGGACCGGCGCCGTTGCAATCAGCTGCAGGACGGAGGGGATGTCGGGTTGAAACGATCAAATGAAGATACAACGAGGACAGCCGCAAATTTACGTCCCATGCATGAACGGCCGTAGGAAAATTACCATTCAATTTTCCTACGGTATTGAATTAACGTACTAATTCTTCTAAGAATTTGTTTGAAATTTCTTGAACTGCATTGAACCCTTCCACCATTTGCCTATGGAAGAATACTAAATCTGACTTTTCTACGAAGGAATGCGTGAAAATGGGAACAAAATTTACTATCTCCTTCTGCTTCTTTTCTAGATTGTAGTATTGTTCAATATCACCGTATTTAAGTGCATCGTCAGCTGCTTTCCCAAGATTGAGATATTCCGATTCGAATTCACTTGAAACCATATGAGGAGGGATATAGATAGGTATCCGATGGCTTAATGCGTCTCTGTAGTTTTTCAAGCGCAAATACCATTCATTCTTTGTGTCAAGATAAACCTTTAGTTCTTGAGGCATCGACCCCAAAAGAAAATTTGTTCTTAACCCAATATCTTTCGGTTTAGGAGGAGAGCCATCTTCATGAAGAATAGACCTTTCATGAACCCAAATCCATGCAAGATTATCGCAGCATCCGTAGGTACTGTGAATGAACGCATGTAGATTTATCGTAACGTCAATCAATTCATCTTCGTCAGGAATTCCGGAAAAATCGGGCGGCAATTGTTCAAATACATTCTCGATGCAGCGAACCATGACGCGCAAACGCCTGCCGAAACCATGAGTTGCATATTCTTCCGCCTTCGAACATTCAAACTTATGTCGAACGAATTTTTCCAATAAATCTCTATATTTAGCTCTTATGCTAAGAAGATCTTCGTTCAACTTTTGCGCGGCTTCTTCAGAATAGTACATAAGTTCTGTTTCTTTCGTCTCTCAATGACAGAAACAACATTTTAGAGTCTTATTGTTAGTATAGCCGCGATCCGCCGTGCGGTGTCGATGAAGTGCTGGACTTCTTCGGGATGGAGCGGGCGGCCGAGGATGGCGCGCTCACGGTAGGAGAGCCATTTCTTGAGCACCTGGTAGCCGCCGAGACGGTAGGTCCAGACGGTGGCGGGGACGTTGCGCCAGAAGGCTTCGCCGTTGAGGTGGATGTCGAAGGTCGTCTCGCCGAGCGCAGGCAGCGCATCGCCCAGCGCGGCGCGTTCGTCCGGAGCAAAAGCGCGTTCGACTGCGCGGCCCTGGCCCGGCATCACGGCGTCGCCCTGGCCGTAATGGCCCCATCCCGCCGTCACCGCGAAGTCATTATCTGTCATGTTGCGTCCGCTCACGGTGGCGGGGACGGCAACAGCAGCGATCTCCGGCCGAAGCGGCGCCTGCGTCACGCCGGGAACCGGCATTTCGGGATCGAGCAACGCGGCCAGTTCGCGCCCGCGCGCGGAGGATCGGGAAAGTTCCGCAGCAGCAGCGTCGTCCGTGCCGTCCGGCCAGTCGGGCAGCGGGATGCGCGGCCACTCCATGCGCAGCGCCCCGGCGTTAGCGATGCGGTAAGCCGGGTCGTGCAGTGTGGCGAGGACATGGTGGAACAGGTCTTCCACGCCGAGACCGATTCGTTTCAGGTAACAATGTGCCGCTTCCGACAGATTGGCCCTTCGCGCACCATCGCCATTGCCACCGAGATCGTCGTCACGGAGCCAGAATGGAAAATAGTGAATTCCCCAATTTCCCAATTTCCATGCTCCAAGGTGGCGGACAATATTGCCATGCGAAAATTCTTCCTGTGTTTCTCGTTTATTGGCTGCCAGATACAGATTACCTTCAAAAGATTCTACTTTGAATTCAGTACGCTTTTCTTCGAGGAGCTTCGTATCTTCATCCCAATACAGCCATCGATTGTCAAATGGTCTATATGCGTGCCGGACAAATCCAGTTCGGTGCGGCCCACCGCGTGCAATCAGTTTTTTTCGAACTTCTATCGCGTCAAAGCGCTGGGTGGCTTTCATTGCGCTTGGAAAACGTCGCGCGATTTCTTCATCGCTAATTGCCGTATTGAAATAGTCAGACATACGCTCTTGGAGTTTACTCAAATCGACATCTACAAGAAGAGAATCACGAGCGGTCAACACTCCGGGAAAGGAAGCTGGAAATAAGTCCGGAAGGGACGGCCAATCGAACCACCTTTCGCTTACGGCCATCCGGACAAATGGAAGGCCCAGAGGCAAGATGGGCTCAATTCTTTCGTAAATTTCACCTATCTCCGCTTCCGCACTTTCAATTAGATTTGCGCGCTTATCCGGCCCCCAAAAATGCCGAAACTCAACTGCATCGGCCGGAGCGTGATCGGCCTTCCGAACAAAAGTCGCGATAGCAGTACCGACCTGAATTCCGACCGGGTTGGCATCCGTCGAAAATATACTCGGGTCCGGAGAACCGTCTGGAGCGACCTTGCCGGTTTTATACTTGTCGCCGTTGAGGCAGTCGATTCGGACCGCATCGAACGCCTCAAGAAAGCGCTCCCGCATTCCGGTAGAAGAAAGTCCATCAAGCCAGGAATAGTTGGAGACGAAACAGATCACACCTTGACCGGTCTTCTCCGTGATGCGCCGTTCGGCCATTCGGAAAAAGCGAATATAGAGATCATTCAACCCCTTGCCTTCCGGCCGTCGAACCCGTTTGGACGTGCGGTACGCTACCGAAAGAGCACGTTCTTCATCGGCCGCCATTCCTGCGAAGTAGTTGTAAGGCGGGTTTCCGAGAATCACGAGGATCGGCGTATCCCGCTTCACCTGCTCGGCCCGGTCGCGTTCTTCCTCGAGTTCCGGGAAAGGCAGCGGCTTGGACGTGCGCGGCTCCCAGCCGGTCAGCGCGTTGGTCAGATACACGCCGGCGCGCTCGGTTTCGTCATCCGCCAACGGCGCGTCGAGTTCCTGCATGGTCAAGCCGACCTGCAAATGGGCGACGACGAAGGGCGCAGGCATGATCTCGAAGCCGAACACCCGTTCGGTCGCTGCCTGCTTCACCCGCGCGCCGGCGAGCGCGCCCAAGCCCTGCCCTTCGAGATTGGCCGCGATCCGCCGCAGCACTTCGGCGAGATACGCGCCGGTCCCGCAGCACGGATCGAGCACATAGACATTCTCCGCCGCCAGTCCGTCCGGAATGCCGAGATCGTCCTTCAGCGCCCTGTCGACCCGCGCGACCATGTAGCGGACGACTTCGACCGGCGTGTACCAGACCCCGAGTTGCTTGCGCAGCGCCGGATCGAAGGCTTCGAGAAACGGCTCGTAGAAATAGGGCACCGCCTCGCCCTCGGCGAAGCGGGCGAAGAAGGCCGGCCGGTCCACCCGGTCGAGGGCGGCGGCGGTCCAGTCCAGCACCTCGACCAGGCCGAGCGGTTGCAGCCGGCCGGGGTCGGACAGCTGCTGAAACAGCGCCCGCAGCACCGGGGCGCGCAAATGCCAGACCGCCGTGCGCCAGTCGAATCGGCCCGCCCCTCCATTCACGGGGCCCGGCGTCTGCCGCGCCCACAAAACCCAGGCGGAGAAGACGCCGTAGAACAGGGTCTGGACCAGCGTCGAATGGAAGAAGCGCGCGCCCTTTTCGCCCTCGAAGCGCACGCCGAGCGCCTCTTCCAGCGCGGACCGCACCGCCTGAAGCGACGGCGCATCGCCCGCCGCCTCGACGCGGGCGAGGCCGTCGCGCGCATAGGAGGCGAGCAGCCACGCCAAGTCCTTCGGCTCGGCGAGGGCGGCCCGGTGCGACAGGGCGCGGGCGAGATATTCGCCCAGGCCCGCGCCGGCCGCATTGGCGAAGGCGCGCGGCTTTTCCAGTTTACCCCAGAAGTCCTCAACGCTCTCCGCCAGCCGGAAGGTTTCGAGCTTCGCGGGCCGCCCGGCCGCGTTCTCGCCCAGGAGCACGAAGTCGCGCAGATTCGTGACCAGCACCAGCCGGTAGCGTTCCCAATAGCGGCTGACCTGTGCGCCGTCTGCGGTCAGCCAGGCGTCGTCATCGGCGGTCTTGACCTCGATCACGCCGCGTTCCGGCGTCTGGCCGTCGCGGGGCCGGCCCTTCTGGACCTGCTTCGCCGCATAGAGGCCGAAATCGGGATGGCCCGCGCCTTGGTCCGCAAGATTGCCGACGCAGAACACCTTGGGCTTGAGCGCCGTGCCTACGGCGTTGAGCAGATTGGTCAGCGGGCCGTAGTTCGACAGTTCGCCGGTTCCGCCCCCAGACGCCCGGACCCGTGCCAGATCGGTGAAATAGGTCTCGACCGCTTTCGTCAGTTTCGCGTTCGTTCCGGACATGACCGCTCTTGTGGCCGAGTGCGGCGCAGGGCGCAAGGGGCGGTTTGCGTCGCGCCCGCACGCTGGCCGCCGCGGAACGGCAGTTCGTTGATCGGCGGTTTTCCAGAGCGCTCCCGAATCGAGTCGCCATCGCGTGGCAGCACCCTACGCCTCCGCGTCTCCGGCGCCCGCCCGAACCGCCGCGCGCACCTGCTTCATTGCGAGAAACATGCGCCCGGGGTCGCTTGCGAAAGCCGCGAAACCGAAGCTCTCGTACCACGCCTTGCGGCGGGCAAGGTCCGCCGCGCCGCCGTCCGAAATCGCATCGAGGAGGATGGCATGGCACCCGGCCACGTCGGCGATCACGCATGCCTTTTCGAAAACATGGTGCATGAGGATGCCGCCGAGGCCCCTGCCCTGCGCTGCCCGGTCGACCGCGACCTGACCCAGGAAAAGCACCGGGATTTCCCCATGATCGGGCGCCCCCCGCGGCCGCCGCCTGAGTTCGTCCACGTTCATCATGCCGAGGTTGATGGCATGATAGCCCAGGATCCGCGGGCTCCCCTGCTCGACGACGACATAGACGCGGGTCATGTCGTCCTTCTGTTGTTTCCTGGCGCTCAGCTTGAGGAAGTTGTTCAGACGGCCGACGCCGCAGTCGAAATCGGCGCGGTCGTGCCGCGCCGGGTCGAAACGCTCGATACGGCAGGCCGGACGCTCAGTCGGCATCAACCACGCGCGCCCTGTAGTTTCGGGCAGCCGCAAGCGCGCGCGGAGTCGGAGCGGGTGGAGCGTCGAGGGCGGCAGCGAATATCCCGGCGTCTTCGGGCGTCAGGGTGTGCCGGGACTGCCGGTCGAGCACACGCGTGGCCTCGCGCTCGATCGCGGCCCGCAGGAACGCAGACTTGTCCACGGCCAGCGCGAGCGCGGCATGCTCGATCAGCTCCGCCAGCCGGTCGTCGTGGCGTATCTGGGTTGTCCTGGTCCGCTTTGCCGGCTCGCCCGATGCAGCCTTGAAATTCAACATGCCCGCCTCCTTGCGAGATGGTTTCATGTAGTGCGATCTGCACTACGTATCAAGCGTGAACTGACGGCACCGGATCGGCGCCTGCGTCGCGCCCGAACGCCGCGTTGCGCGGCGCGGTGGCGCCTTATAGAAGAAGCCCGCAACACGGAACCGGCGGCCGGCGCAGAGGGACCAGCGCCGCGGACGATGCCGGAACCCGAATTCCGACCTTCGCCCCGGACATGAGCGGGGAACACCTACGGGGGAGCAGACGATGCGCGTCTATTACGATCGCGACGCCGACGTGAACCTGATCAAGGGCAGGAACGTCCTGATCGTCGGCTACGGCTCGCAGGGCCATGCCCATGCCATGAACCTGCGGGACTCTGGAGTATCGGGCATCGCCGTCGCCCTGCGTGAGGGCTCGGCGACCCGCCAGAAGGCCGAGGAGGCCGGCTTCACGGTCCATACGCCGGCCGAAGGCGCCGGCTGGGCCGATGTCGTCATGATGCTGACGCCCGACGAGCTCCAGGGCGACATTTACGCCAACGACCTGCACGGCAACATGAAGGACGGCGCCGCGCTCGCCTTCGCCCACGGGCTCAACATTCACTACAACCTGATCGAGCCGCGCGCCGACCTCGACGTCTTCATGATCGCGCCGAAGGGGCCCGGCCACACGGTGCGTTCGGAATATGTGCGCGGCGGCGGCGTGCCGACCCTGGTCGCCGTGGCGCGCAACGCCTCGGGCAACGCGCTTGAGCTCGCTCTCTCCTACGCTTCGGCAAACGGCGGCGGCAAGGCGGGCATCATCGAGACGACGTTCAAGGAAGAGTGCGAGACCGACCTGTTCGGCGAGCAAGTGGTGCTGTGCGGCGGCCTGGTCGAGCTGATCCGCGGCGGCTACGACACCCTGGTCGAGGCCGGCTATGCGCCGGAAATGGCCTATTTCGAGTGTCTCCACGAGGTCAAGCTGATCGTCGACCTGATCTACGAGGGCGGCATCGCCAACATGAACTACTCCATTTCCAATACGGCGGAGTACGGCGAATACCGCAGCGGGCCGCGCATCATCACCGACGAGACCCGGGCCGAGATGAAACGCGTGCTCGAAGACATCCAGAGCGGCCGTTTCACCCGGGAATGGATGCTGGAGAACCGAGTCAACCAGACCAGCTTCAAGGCGACCCGGCGCCGCAACGACGCCCACCCGATCGAGGAGGTCGGCCGGAAACTGCGGGCCATGATGCCGTGGATTTCCGAAGGCGCGCTGGTCGACAAGAGCCGGAACTAGCGCCGTCCGCCGGGATACCGGCGGGTCCTCCGGCATTATCGAGTCCCGCCTTGCGGATTCGACGGATTTTAGGTAAAAATCCGGCGGCTGTCCGATCGGACGGCCGCTGCCCGCCGGCAGCATAGCGCGCAGAACGGGAGCTGTGCGCCGCCGGGCGCGAGGCGCACCGGCGAATCGGGATGCGAAACCGCGTTTCGGAGAACGGGTTCTGTTTCGACGGCTTGTTATACTGTATGCTGGTTGTCTTGATCGGGGCCGTTACGACTGACATTCGCCGGTTTTCCGTTCCGCCGCGGCAGCCCCGGCGGCGGGCGGCAGACCGGAAAACCGGTTGCCCGCACCCGGCGGGCGGCGACCGTGGCCAAGGTGCCGGAGGAGAAAGACCAATATGCTGACAGGATTGCTCGGCCTCATGTCCGCCGACATGGCCATCGACCTGGGAACGGCGAACACGCTGGTCTATGTCAAGGGCCGGGGCATCATCCTGAACGAACCCTCCGTCGTCGTCCTCAGGGAAGTCAAGGGCCGGCGGGAAGTCCTCGCGGTCGGGGACGAAGCCAAGCTGATGCTGGGCCGCACGCCCGGCAACCTGCAGGCGATCCGTCCGTTGCGCGACGGCGTCATCGCCGACTTCGACGTCGCCGAGGAAATGATCAAGCACTTCATCCGCAAGGTGCACAACCGGCGCAGCTTTGCGGCGCCGCAGATCATCGTCTGCGTCCCGTCCGGCTCGACGGTCGTGGAACGGCGCGCCATCCACCAGTCCTGCACCAGCGCCGGCGCCAGCCGGGTCTATCTGGTCGAGGAGCCGATGGCGGCCGCCATCGGCGCCGGCCTGCCGGTGACCGAGCCGACCGGTTCGATGGTCGTCGACATCGGCGGCGGCACGACGGAAGTGGCGGTCCTGGCGCTGGGCGGTATCGTCTATGCCCGCTCCGTCCGGGTCGGCGGCGACAAGATGGACGAAGCCGTCATCGGCTACATCCGCCGCAACCATAACGTCCTGATCGGCGAATCCAGCGCCGAGCGGATCAAGAAGGAGATCGGTTCGGCCGCCGTTCCGAAAGACGGCGAGGGCAAGATGCTGTCGGTCAAGGGCCGGGACCTGATGAACGGCGTGCCCAAGGAACTGATTCTCTCGGAAGCCCAGATCGCGGAGGCCCTGTCCGAACCGGTCGGGCAGATTATCGAGGCGGTCAAGACGGCGCTCGAACATACGGCGCCGGAACTGGCGGCCGATATCGTCGACAAGGGCATCATGCTGACCGGCGGCGGCGCGTTGCTGGGCAATATGGAAATCGTCCTGCGCCAGGCGACCGGCCTGCCGGTCTCCATCGCCGACGATCCGCTTTCCTGCGTCGCCCTGGGCACGGGCCGCTGCCTCGAAGACCTGCGCAGCCTCAAGTCGGTCCTCGCGACATCGCCTTAGCAGCGGCGGGGCGGGCAGGATCGCGTGTTCCGCAAGCGCAGACAGAAGCCCAGAGGCCGCGGCCGTCCCATTCGTCAAGGCAGCCTGCTCGGCGACCTGCGCGTGTGGATGCGCCGCTTCGCCGTCGCAATCATGGTTCTCCTCGCCGGGGCGCTGATCGCCGTCGACCGGTTCGAAACGCCGGCGATCCGCGAATTCCGGGCCGGCGTCTCCGACTTTTTCGCGCCTCTCGTCGCGACCGTTTCGGCGCCGTTCCACGCCGCGGCCGACTGGTTCGACGCCTTCGAATCCAACGCGACCGTACGCGAGCGCAACGCGGAACTCGAGCGGGAAATCGAACGCCTCCGCCTCTCCCTTCATGACCTGGCCGCGGTCGACGAGGAGAACCGGCGGCTGCGCGCCCTCGTCAACGCCGGCGCCCGCATCAAGGGCCGCCACCTGACCGCAGCGGTCTTCGCCGACACCGGCGGCCCCTATGTGCGGTCGCTGCTGGTCGGCGCGGGTGCGGCGGACGGCCTGCGGCGCGGCATGGCGGTGATCAACGCCGACGGCTTCATCGGCCGGATCGTCGAAGTCGGCCGCCATACCTCACGGGTGCTGCTGGTGACCGACCTGAATTCCCGCATTCCGGTCCGGCTGGCGGCATCCGGGCTCACGGCGCTGCTCGCGGGCACGAACGGCCGGCGGATGCAGTTGAACTACGTCCCGCCCAATGTCAGCATTTCGGTCGGCGCGCTGATCGTCACTTCGGGGCATGGCGCCGTGTTGCCCCCCGGTCTCCCGGTCGGCCGGGTCGACAGTGTCGGCCGCGATGCGATTCTGGTGCGCCCGCTGGTGAACTGGAACCGGCTGACTTTCGTGCGCATTGTCGACTACCGCACACCCGGGCTGGTCCAGGATTCGCCGGACGACCCCAGGCAACAGGAGGCGGGCCGGCGCACGGATACGCCATGAGCGAACCGATTCAGCGCGCCATCGACCGGGCCGTGCGCCGGTCGTTTCCGATGGCGACCGCCGCGGTCGCGTCGCTCGCCGGACTGGTTACCGTCCCGGTCGCCGACTATAGCCAGATTGCGCCCGCCTTCACGTTGATCGCGATTTATTGCTGGTCGGTCTGGCGGCCGGATCTCCTGCCGCTCGCCGGCGTCTTCCTGATCGGCCTGTTCGAGGATCTTCTGCGGGGATTGCCGCTCGGCCTGACGGCCCTGATGCTGCTGACGGCGGCCGGTTTCGTGCAGAGCCAGCGGGCCTTCGTCTTCGGCCGGCCGATTACCGTGTTCTGGCTGGTATTCGGCCTGCTGACGATTGTCTGGATGGCCGTCGAATGGATGGCCATGTCGATCTTGCTCGGGCAGATTCTCAGCCCTGAAGCCGCCGCCTTCCGTTATGTTGCGACCTTCGGCCTTTTGCCGGTCGGTGCCGCCGTGCTGTTCCTCGTCCAGCGCAGCGGGATGCAGAACGTTTAGGCAGAACGTGTAGACCATGCCGATATCGGAAAATATCGAGCAGAACCGGAAATTCACGCGCCGGCTGGTCCTGCTGATGGGGGTCAAGGGGCTTGCGCTGGGCGGATTGATCGCCCGCATGTACCAGCTTCAGGTCAGCGACTCCGAACGGTATACGACACTCGCCGAAGAAAACCGCATCAACACCCGCCTGCTGCTCCCGATCCGCGGGCAGATTTACGACCGGCACGGCCGGCGGGTCGCCGTCGACAAGGAAGACTACCGGGTCGTCATGGTTGCGGAAAAGACCGGCAACGTGCAGCGGGCGCTCGACCGCCTGGCCGGCATCGTCGAGCTGAGCCGCGAACAGCGCGAGAAGGTGCTTCGCGAGGTTCGCCGGCGGCGGCGCTTCCTGCCGGTCACGATCACCGGCAACCTGACCTGGGAAGAAGTGGCGCAAATGGAAGTGAATGCGCCGGACCTGCCCGGCGTGCTGACCGAGCGCGGCTACACGCGGCTCTATCCCTACGGCGAACTGGTCTCCCATCTGGTCGGGTATGTCGGCCCGGTCACCGAACGGGAGCAGAAGGACGATCCGGACCGGCTGCTGAAAATTCCGGAGTTCCGGATCGGCAAGCAGGGTCTTGAAAAAACGTACGACCGGCGGCTGCGCGGCCGCGGCGGCACCCAGCGCGTCGAGATCAACGCGTCCGGCCGCGTACAGCGCGAACTCGGCCGCAAGGAGGGCAGGCCCGGCGACGACATTCACATGACGATCGACATGGAGCTGCAGCAGGCCGCGCTGGAGGCGATCCGGCCGCACCGCGCGGGCTCGGTCGTCGTGATGGACATTCATACCGGCGATGTCCTGGTCATGGCGTCGACGCCGGGATACGACCCGAACCTGTTCATTCCCGGCCTGCGCCCGAAGACCTGGCGGGCGTTGCAGACGAACCGGCTCGGGCCGCTGCTCAACAAGTCGGTTTCCGGCCAGTACGCGCCCGGATCGACCTTCAAGATGCTGGTGGCCCTGGCCGGCCTCGAATCCGGCGCGATCAACGCGGACTCCGGATTCATCTGCCCCGGCGTCTTCCAGCTGGGACGGGCGAATTTCCATTGCTGGAAAGAGGGCGGCCACGGCCACGTCGCGCTGCGCGACGCGATCAAGCAATCCTGCGACGTCTATTTTTACGAACTGGCGCTGCGCCTCGGCATCGACCGGATCGCCGAAACGGCGCGCAAGCTGGGGATCGGGGTCCCGACCGGGATCGACCTGCCGGCCGAGAAGCTCGGCATCATGCCGACCAAGGCGTGGAAGCGCGGCTATTTCCGGGACAAGCGCAACAAGGCCTGGTTCCGGGGCGAGACCGTGATCGCCGGCATCGGGCAGGGCTACGTCCTGGCGACGCCGCTCCAGCTCGCCGTCATGACCGCCCGGCTGGCCAACGGCGGATACGCCGTCACGCCCCGCCTGGTCGCCGAACAGCCGGCCGGCTTTCGGACGGGCTATCGCCAGGCATCGGCCAAATTCCGCTCTCTGGGCTTCAGGGAAGCGAATCTGAAGCTGATCGCTGACGCCATGACGGCAGTGACCAACGAGGCCGGCGGCACCGCCTTCTGGACCCGGATCGCCGAAAAGGGCATGGAAATGGCGGGCAAGACCGGCACTTCCCAGGTGCGCCGCATCACGGCGGCCGAGCGCGCCCGCGGCATCGTCAAGAACGAAGACCTGCCCTGGCACCGGCGCGATCATGCGCTGTTCGTCGCCTACGCGCCGCTGGACACGCCGCGGTTCGCCTGCAGCGTGATCGTCGAGCATGGCGGCGGCGGGTCCCGGGTCGCGGCGCCGGTTGCCAGGGAAATCCTGCTCAAGACCCAGAAACGCTACAGCGGCACCGCCGAACGGGCCGGGCTGGACCTCGACCTCCTGCGGCGCGGCCCGGGCGCCCTCCGGGGGCGCCGGACCCGATGAGAAAGGTTCCCCGATGCGGACGATGAACCTTGCGGAGGAACGGACCTCGGTCCTCCGCCGCCTCGGCCTGGTCAACTGGGGGCTCACCCTGTCGGTCTGTTTCGCCGCCGCGGTCGGCTTCGTCCTGCTCTATTCGGCGGCGGGCGGCGAGTTCTTCCCCTGGGCCGCAGCCCAGATGGGGCGGTTCGGCGTGGCGCTGCTGGTGATGATCGTGACCGCGATGATCCCGCCGCGGATCTGGTACCGCCTGGCCTACTGGATGTGGGGCCTGTCGGTCCTGCTGCTGCTCGCCGCCGAGTTCGGCGGCGTCGAGGGCGGCGGCGCCGAGCGCTGGATCGCCCTCGGCCCGTTCCGGCTCCAGCCGTCCGAGGTCATGAAGATCGCCCTGGTGCTCGTGCTGGCCCGCTATTTCCACGCCGTCCGGTTCGAGCATGTCCGCCGGATCCGCACGCTGGTGCCGCCCCTGCTGCTGCTCGTGATCCCGGCCGCGCTCGTCCTCAAGCAGCCCGATCTCGGCACGACGGTCATCCTGATCGCCGTCGCCGGCATCATCTTCTTCCTGTCCGGCGTCCGCTGGTGGAAATTCGCCCTGGTCGGAGTCGCCGTGGCGGCCGCTGTGCCGCTGATCTGGACCTACGGCCTCCAGACCTACCAGAAGAAGCGGCTGCTGACCTTCCTCGATCCGTCGTCGGACCCGCTGGGCGCCGGCTTCCATATCACCCAGGCCAAGATCGCGCTGGGCTCGGGCGGCGTGTTCGGCAAGGGCTTCCTGAACGGCACGCAGATCCATCTCAATTTCGTCCCGGAGATGCACACGGATTTCATCCTCGCGGTGCTGGCGGAGGAGTTCGGCCTGGTCGGCGCGCTGGGCCTGCTGGCGATCTACGGCCTGATCCTGTTCCACCTGCTGGCTTCGGCGATGCGCACGAAGACCCAGTTCGGCCGCCTCGTCGCCGCCGGGATCGGCTTCACCTTCTTCCTTTACGCCTTCATCAACCTGGCGATGGTGCTCGGGCTGCTGCCGGTGGTCGGCGTGCCGCTGCCGCTGGTCTCCTATGGCGGCACCTCGATGCTCACCCTGATGTTCGGCTTCGGCCTCGCGATGAGCGTCGCCCAGGCCGGCGACACCGCCGACGAGCCGCTGACCGAGGATTAGCGGGGCATCGAGCGACGCGGGGCCTGCGGCGGCATTGCCGGCCGGCTGCGCCTTTACAGGCCGCGGCCGCTGGCCCATATCTGCGCGTGCCGAATGCCGGCGCCGGCGAAGCCCGCAAGGGGCACGCGCGGCGCCCGCCGGAGGGGCGATTAGCTCAGTTGGTAGAGCAGCTGACTCTTAATCAGCGGGTCCGGGGTTCGAGTCCCCGATCGCCCTCCAGAAAACTAAATAAAAACAGTAGTTTATGTGAAGCCTCCGGAAGGCGGCATTTCATTTGTTGGTTTGTGTCGCCGCCATGTCGCCACTCGGCCGCGTTTTTGCACCGCCTAGCGGGGCATTCAGCTGGGGCGCAAGGTAGCTTCCGCAGAGGCAACGGCCGCGATCCTCCGGCCGGCGCTCGCGGCCACACTCGGGGCATTCCCATGCAGGCGTGTCAGGCGTCATCGGCCAGCAGGCCCGCCGTGACCAGCGCTTCCGTCACGGCGACGCCGCCGGCGACAAGTTTCTGGAATGCCTGCGCGCGGCCGGCCAGGTCGACGTTGTACAGGTCGAAGCGCAGCTTGATCGGCGCGGCCAGTTGGTCGGAAAGCTCCCGCTCGAGGATCCGGGCGAGCGGTTGCACCGTCCCGAGATACCATTGCCGAAGCGCCTCGCGTTTCGCGGTCCCGTCGCTATCGTCCCACAGGGCCGGCGACGCGCCGCACGCTGCCAGGGTCCGCGCGAAGGAGTCCTTCGCCAGCGCGACAACCGCTTCCGGCGGCGACGGGCCCAGCCGGTTCGCCATCCAGTCCTTTTGCGGCGCGGCGGCGCGGCCTTCGGAGAAGCCTTCGGCAGTCGTTTCGACAAAGACGCCTTTTCCCCGGGCCTTGCCGATATCGGCCCGCAACATCATTGTCGGGTCCGGCTCGTCGTCGTCGCCTGCCGGGGCGCCGGCAGGCGGCAAGGCGATGATTTGCGCCAGGGGTCCGGCCGCTTCGTCGGCGAGCGATCGCTCCGCTTCGGCCATCAAGCGGGCCGTGATACTCGCCCAGGCTAGAGGCCCCTGCCCGCGATAGCGCGTTCCGGGCGACGTTCCCCAGCGCACGAAGACCAGCCGGCCGCGGGGCAGGAGTCGCGTGTAGGAGCTGGATGGGCCGTAGGTTGTGACCCTCGCCGACCAATCGCGCTCCAGCGGCGCGCCCGGTACGTCCAGGGTCTCGAAATTCCAGAACGCCGCCGGCGTCAGGTCGACCATGCCATCGGCCGCCATGTCGATAACCGACAGGCTCGCCCCTTCCCGAATCAGGGACCGGCCGACCTGCGCCAGCCATACCGGGTTGACGGTTTCCTGCGCCCATGACGGGCCGTCGACCTCTGCGGCGGCGAAGGCCCGCGACAGGGCGCCGGCGGCGGCCTCTGTGGCGGCCGTTGCGCTGGCGTCGGCGACCTTCTGCGCCGCCTGCGCCTCGATGGCGGCGACAATGGAGCTCGTAAAGCCTCCGCCGGCCTCACGGCGCTCGGGGGCCGCCTTCGGGGCCGTCTGTGGAATGTGGCTGGGCATCGGCGATCACCCGAAGGCCGCCGCCCTGCGGACGCGCCAGGGCGACAGGAGCATGGCCGCGCCGCTGTTGCGGAAGGCCGAAGCGTGATTGATTGCGAATTGCCGATCCATCGGGCCGATTTTCTCCGACACGATCCCACCGAAATCGCTTTGCGCCAGGTAGCCCGCGAAGCGGACGATGGCCTCAACCTTGATCGCGTCCGGTGCGTCCGGTGCGTATCGCTGAACGCGGGCGTTCGCGGCGGCGAGCAGCGACTCGGCAACCGCTGTTGACTTGGACGCGGCGCCCTTGATCCGGTTCGCCAGTTCCGTCGCCGTTAACGGAGGAATAGCGGCCGGTTGCTCCGGCGGAATCCGGGCATCGGCCGGGCGGGCGGCGCCCGTCATGCCGTCACCCGCGCGATCGCCACGGCGATTTCAGCGTCCGCGACGAAGGTCAGCGTCTCGGGCGAAACCCGGACCCAAGTCGGCGGGCAATCCTCGCCGGCCTCGAACACGAAGGATTCGCCAATGCCCGCTTGAAAATAATCTTGCGCGGTTGTCGGCGCGCTGGCGGCGCTCGCATATTCGACAAAAAAATGCGTCGCGTCCGGAGAGCCGCGGACCTGCGCGAGATAGTTCCCGGCCGCCAGACCGTCGCTGATATCGGCCGCCGCGGCGCGGGCGCGAAAATGCGGTTGCTGACTCACAGAATCCTCCATGCCCTGCGGCGCGTTCGCGGGGCGTCGGCGTGCGCTAGTTCGTCGGGCGTCGCGACCAGGGCAGGCGCCGGCCAGCCTTCCCGGGCGTCCGTCGCCGATACCAGAAAGGCCCGGATGGGCGACCGGCTGTAGACGCGGGTTTCGCCCTCGATCACGGACTCCGCGGCCGTGGCGTCGATATGCGGGCGGACAATCACGCCGGCGGCATCATGGGCCGCGACGGTCGCCGCGCCCGCCGTCCCTTCCGGTATGTCGATTTCGACCTCGCCATCGCCGCCCGCCAGGATACGGCCGCGTAGCGTCCCGGCGGACCGGCTCGCCAGCGGGGCATCGTAGGAACCGAAGCCGGCGATGACTTCCCGCTTCGCCTCGACAAACGCTTCCTCGAAGGCTTCGGCCAGCCCTTCGGCCATGAAGCGCGCCAGCCGGCAGGACGCGCCCGAACACCGGCACGCGACATTCCGGCCGGCCGGGATACGCGCCCGCAGGGTCCGGCCGGAGCGCGCCCGCGCCTCGACCTGCGATTGGCCGTAGGACGGGGCCCGGACAATCCCGATACCGTTGAGCGTTGCCGCCTCGATCACGCGGATCCCCGCCTCACGCCGCTCGCGTTCGGCCTGAAATTCGACGGACAGGCCGGTAACGCTCCCGCTCCGGACTTCCGCCAGCGCCCGGTCGGCGGCCGGGATGGGCGGGAGCTCCGCGCGCATGGTGAGCGCGTCGCGGCCGTTGGCGAGCGTCAGGCCGCCGCCTGGGTGCCAGGCGACGGCCCGCTCCGCGTCATGGTGCAGGTCCAGATGCACGGCCTCGGCGAGCCGGAGCGCGCCCGGCTCAAAGCGTTCCCGGTGCGACGGACTCACGTCGCCGTAGCGCATGACGGTCCCGGACAGGCGGCGGCCTTCGGCGCGAAGCTCGCCGCCGTGGCGGCGCTCCGACATGGCCTATGCGGTCCGGAAAGCGACTTGGGCGAAGGCGGCCGGCTGTACCAGAATCACGTCGCCGACCAACGCCGAAATGACGTAGCGCCGTTCGCCCTTCCGGGCGCCGGTGTAGATGTCATCGATCGCCAGATAGCCCCAGCTCGGGCAAACGGCGATCCGGGCCGGATTCGGCATCATGCTGCGGCCCTTCCGGCACAGGATGGCTTGCTGCACGTTGTCGACCGCCATGAAGGTTGCCGGGTCCGGCATCCGCTTGTTGGTCCACCATCCCGCGGTGTGTTCGCGGGCATAGTCGGCGAACGCCTTGTCGCCCAGGTCCTGCCCGGTCGCGTCCCGGAAGGTCTTTGCCGACAGGCGGTAAGTGCCGACGCCGGCGACGATGGCGACCTCGCTCATCATCGTCGCCCATAGCCCGTCGATCCCGTCGGCGAAGGCCGCAATGAAATCGTCGAAGCCGGACGCGGCGGCCGGCGCGGCGGTCGGGTCCGTAAGCCGCTGGAAAAAGCCGGTCAGGTCATCGTTCGCCCCGTCGCCGTTCAGCATCTGGTCATCCAGCTCGTCCGACAGGGCGAGGCTGATATGCTGGCGAAGGATCGATTCGAAATTGGCCTGTCCGACCGCGGCGATATCTTCGACGGACAGATTGAGCGACGCGCCGACTCGCTTCGGTGTCGTGGTCGCCGTTGTCCAGTCCGCGGCGGTCTCCGGCACGTCCGCGCCCTTGGCGACGGCATCGGCCGTGGCGGCGGTTGTGATTGTGCCGGTCGCGAACGTCCCGCTTTCGACCTGCGGCATGTCCACCATCAATTTGTTGATGACGGACGGCGCGAACACCATCGGCCGGAGCGGGTCCAGGTTGACGCCGACCGTCGCCGGGGCGCCCGTGACGGCGCGCTGTTCGGACGCCGGCGGAATGTCCCACAATTCCATCGGGATTTGCCCCGGCGCGACGCCGGCCGCCTGCGCAAGCTCGGCTTCGGGACCGTCCAGTTTCCCGGTCCCGATCGCCGCCCGCAGAAACTTGCCAAGCGACGCCTTCGACCGCAGTTCGATCCGCTGGCGCATTTCCGGGTCCGCGACGGCTCCGGTTTTGTCATCGGCCTCGCCCTTCGCCTTCGCTTCGGCGTCTTCGGCTTCGACGGCAACGGCCGCGGCGCGAATCTGGCGCTCCAGGTCGGGCGTACCCTTTTCGATTGTGTCCAGTTCGGCGCGCGTTTCGTCGGTAAGGCTCTCGGCGAGGCCGAGTTCGGCCATGCGCTGCCGTTCCTTCGACTGGCGCTCGCGAAGCTCTTTCAGGCGCTTTTGTGCGGGAGTCATGTGGCGCGTCTCCATGCTGCCGGCTTGCCGGTGCATGTGGGGAGTGCGCCGGACGATCGTGCGTCCTTTCGAGTCGAAACTAGGTCCGGCCGGCCAGTTCGTCCATGAAAATCCGCCATTCGCGCTGTTCGGGCGTTTCGTCCCTATGCCGGTCGATATGGCAGGTCCGGCATAGCGTCCGTATCCCCTCGAGCTGATACGGGTCGCCGCCATCCTCGAGCGGCGGTTCGTGGTGCGCCTCGAGGCGACCGGCGCCGCCGCAGGCGGTGCAACGCCAGCCGTCGCGGTCGAACGCGGCCTTGCGGGTCGCCGCCCATCGCGCGCCGTCCAGGGCGGCATGATGGCGGCTCAACCGGCCATCCCGAGATAGCGCCAGCGCGGCCGGTGCGCCCGGTCGAAGTGCGGTTCGGCCAGCCCGCCGGCGATGATCGCGGCGGACAGTACGTCGATCCGGCCGCGCGCCGTCGCCTTGTCCAGGGCCGGGTTTCCGTTGCCGTCGCGCCGGATGGTCGACTTGGCGATCGCCGTGACCAGAGACAGGTTTTCCGCCATGGCGATTTGCTTCTGCAGGACAAGGCGCTGAAAGGCCCGCACGTCCGCGGCCCCGTCCTTGCCCGCTCCGACGCGCCGGAATTTGATCGGCCAGCGCACCGCGGCGCGGTCGAGAAAGTCCAGGCTTTCCGAATCCTTGTAGCTATCGGCCGCCGCGGCGGCGACGCGGACGCCGGACAGGTCCGCCTGCACGTCCGACAGGAACGCCTGCACGCGCATGCTCCGGCCGGGATAGGTGCGAAGTTCGCCCCGTCTTTCCATTTCGATATAGGGCGCACTGTCCCGGCGCGCCCGGTCCGCCAGCGCCGGAATGTCGCCGAAGGCGAGCCACGTTTCCAGGCGGCCGGTTGCCGGCCAGATGGCGGCGGCGCTTGTCCCGGACACGCTCTCGCCGAAATCGAAGCCGAGATAGGCCGGCCCGGATCGCGGCGGCGGATCGTCCGCAAAGCACTTGCGCAGATCGTCCGGGGAAAAGATCATTTCCCGCGTCGGCGATAGGCCCTGATTCAAGTCGAAAGCCCGGAATGACGGCTCGTCGCTCGGGACGCCGGCAATCCGGGCGCACTCGGCTTCCATGTAGGAAACCTGTTTGATCGTCCCCAGCGCCGGGTTTGCCGCCGCCCAGGCGTCGCGATCATCGATCGCGCATTCGTCCGGCGCGGCGTAGACGTGCGCCACGGTCGCCGGGTTCGACAGGATTTCGGCAAAGAGCGGCGAGTCGCCCCGCACCGAAATATGCATGATCCGGCCGCCGCGGGCCGACACGCTCGACCGCAGGCCGGCCAGCAGCTCGCGGCCGCGCTCCGGCAACAGGCCGGTTTCGTCCACAATGACAAGATCGAAGCCGGACGCATGGCCGGCCGTCCGGTCGGCGGACAGGGTTTCTAGCGCGCCGAAGGGCGATTCGATGGCGCCGGGATAGGGCGAGCGGCGGACGCGGACTTGGATCCCCGACGCTTCGGCGATCGCCGCAACCTGGCCGCGCAATTCGGCCGCCTTTTCCTTCGACACGCTGGCAATGGCGCCGCGCCAGCCTTCGGCCCGGAGCGGGCCGCAAAGATGGCCCAGGGCGAGCACCGCACAGATGGCGCTTTTCGCGTTCTTCCGGGCGACGCACAGCGCGCTTTCGTGCGCATTCCAGCCGGCCCGGAGAAAGTCGAGTGCGAAGGGCGGGACCGCCATCGGCTTCCCGGCGAGCGGATGGCCGGGCGGAACCTTCAGGTTCGCGGCGGCCCATTCCGCCAGCGCGCCGACTGCATCGGCCCGGTCGAGGGATACGACAGGGGCGAGCGCCTTTTCCTCTTTCAGCCGGGCCCGGCGGCGACGCTGGCGCTCGCGAGCGGCCAGCCGGCTAGCGGTTTCGTCCTTGTAGGGCATGGCCTGTCACGCCGTGACTCCGGGGGTGACGCAATCGCCAAAAGGAAGGGACCACGCCGGTTCAGGCGCTCCCAACGGGGCGGGCGGTGCCATCAATCATACTCGTTTGCCCGTCTCCGACACGACTTGAAATAGTCGATCGCCTGATCAAGTTCTTCGACCCGCTTCTTCGACCCGGCGTCATTGCCTTCGTTGACGATGCGGTGCTTCCAGAAATCCAACGCCTCGATAGCTTTCGACAAGTGCCTCTTCTCATGCTCTTTCATGCTCCTGAAATCGTCATTCATAATTCTGTCCTTCGATGCATCGCCGGCTTCGGCGGCGTGGGGTCGCCGCCCTCATCCGGCGGCAGCACAGCTATACGCGCCCCGAGCGCCGATGCAATCGCATCCAGGACGGTCTGCGGATGCAGGCCCGAGCGGCTGATAGCACAGCGGAGAATGTTCTGTAGGGCAAACTGCGGATCGGCCTCGCCAAACGCACCAAAGGCAGCATCGATTGCTTCCGCCACGGCGCGGTTGCGCTGGTCGACAACGGCCTTTTCGTCTTCGGTCATGGGTCCCTCCGTTTCAGTGCCGACCGCCGGGCGGCACACCCCGCTGGCGACCGGCCCAGATGCAACGCCAGCAATTCCAGGGCGCCGGGAGCGGCCCGGCCAGCACTGGCCTCCCCTACGCTAGTCTGCGACAGGGGTCCCCGCGCCCTCGAATTGCTCCCGATAAAGTGCGGCGATTGCCTCACGTACGACCCATTCGCGGCTGACATGCAGATTAGGGAATTCGCCTTGCATCTTGGCTACCAGCTTATCAAGCATGTCAATTTCGTCCTGCATCATAGGCACAAGAATCTTCAACAACACTGGCATGTTCCGCGTCCTTTCAGTGAACCGCCGGCTTCGGCGGTGTGGGGTCGCCGCGCTCATCCGGCGGCAATTCGACAAGCGCAAAGCGCCCGCCGAAGTTGTGCTCTACCAGCCTCGCGAGGCAGTCGATAGCCTGTTCGCGCGGGATCTGCGACTTGGATAGGATCACCTGCAACAGGCAGAGGAACGCCGTGGGCTGGTCTACGCCGTGCGCCGCGGTGACGTGATAGCCGGCGTCGACAAGGCCGCAGAGGGTCTTGTTGATCTTCGCCCGGATCGCGGCTTCCGGGCCGTCGGTCGGGTCATTGTCGCTCATCGGTCTTTCCCTTCCGCAGTCAGCGCCTTGAGTTCGGCCGCGGCTTCCTCACGCTCGCGCGTCCACCGGCGGCGGGCGTCGCCGATGGCGCGGCTCGCCTCTCCGATTTCCTGCCCGGCAGCGCCCGCCGCCATAGCATTGTCGACCTTCCGCTGCATCGCCGGGATTTCCGCCAACGCCGCGTCCAGGGCGACGATGTGTTCGCGCGTCACGTCTTCGAGTTCGACCGCACGCCGAATCAGGCCGGCGCCGATCTTGTCGATTTCCCGTGCGCCAGGAAGCTCGGCACGGGCCAGCGTCGCCAGTCGTTTCGGAGGCAGGGCCAGCGCGGCTTCGACGCCGCCCAAATCGGCCACCGTGGCCGATTTCAACCCGGTGCGCGCGATCCGCATCATGCGACGCGCCGTCCGCTCCGGTATGCCGGTTTCGGCCAGCCAAGGCAGCCACTCGCCATGCTTCAACGCAGCCTTCGCCTCGATCAGCGCGGCGCCGCCGGCGAGATATGCCGCGATCGCTTCGGTGCTGGCGCGCTTGTGGCGGCAGTAGTGTTCGGCGGCTTCGGCCTGCAAGTGTGCCAGCCGGTTCCCGCCCTCGCGCGTGCGTATTCCAGTGCCCATAATCAGAGCCCTTTATTGCCGAGCAAGTTGTTGGGGATAGGTACAGGGGATAGGAACGCCGGGACAATTTGGCCCTCTGTCAGGGTCCCAAATTGTCCACCTGTTTAATCCGGTAAGTTGACCAGCCTTGCCGGCCCTTCCATCGATCCTTTTCCCAATCGAGGAAGCCGGCGGCGACCAATTCGCGAGTCGCCCGCGTGACGGTCTTTGTGCTGCACCCCATATCCACCGCCAGATCGGCGCGGGACGTTTTCCATGAACCGTCGGCCTTCGCCCGGAGCGCCAGTTCGATTGCAAGATGGCGAGCGGCCGAGCCCAGGTCGCTGGCGCGGATCGTGTCGAGAAATTCCCAGCGCCAACGCTCGGAAACACTGTTGCCAGAACAGGGTTTATGCGATATTTCCACATTCGTCGCCCGCGAGTTTGCTCATGCTCCGGTCGGCTGTGCGCGGCGGCGGACCTTCGGGTCCGCCGCTTTTCATTGCCGCTCATGCCGCGGCCGGCTCGACCCGGCGTTCGTCGATCCACCGGTTGAGCGTCGCGCCCTCATAGAGCACCCGCCCGCCCATCTTGACGTATCCAGGACCGCGGCCTTCGTGGCGCCAAATGGCCAGCGTCCCGGCGGTTGCGATCAGCCTCATCTCGGGGTCGGTCGGGCGGTAAAATCGGTCCGGCTCGAAGCGTTTCATGGCGCTTTTCCTTCGCTAAATGTTACGAAGGAATGCTAAGTTTTGTTTAGAAGCGCTGCAATAAACGGTTTTGAAACAAAATTAGTTTAACTCGCAGTTTTCCCGTTTCAGGGCAGGTTATTGCGTGGGAAAATGCTCGTTTATTTTGCGGCATTCCGTCGCATCGGAATGACCTTCCCGGCCTTGCCTGACATCGCCGCGGCCATCGCTGCCCCGGAATTCTCGACGGCATCGGTCAGGGCGCCGCCGGCGCGCCGGACGTATCGGGCTGACATCGCGATGGTCGAATGGCCCAACACGTCGCGAAGCAACGTCACGCCGATTCCGGCCGCCGCCGCATTGGTCGCGACCGTCCTGCGAAGATCGTGCAGCCTCACGCCGTCCAGCCCGGCCCGCTCGCAGGCTTCGGCAAAGACCACGCGCACATATCGATAGCGGATCGGCGTGCGGCCGGTCGCCGTGAAAACGGCGTCGCATCCATGGATCCGCGGCATATCGGCCAGCAGCTCCAGCACGGCGCTCGGCAGTACCCGAACCTGCCGTCCCGTTTTCGTCTCCGGCAGGGTCACGCTGCCCCGCTCGAAGTCGATCATCGGCCACTCCATGCCAATGACCTCGCCGATGCGCATCCCGGACAGGGCGGCAACGCGGATCGCGGCGACGGCGGCCTGGTAGCGCTCGGCAAGGCTATCCAGCGCCCCGCCCAACGCCGCCAGTTCGCCGCCGGACAGGGTACGGTCCCGCGCTTCTTCGCGGGCGCGCATGACGCCCTTGACCGGGTTGGTGTTCTGCGGTCGCCACTCCCATGTCTCTGCCAACGTGAAAAGGCGACTGGCGAGCGCCAGCGTCCGGTTCCGTTGTGCCGGCGCATGCGCCATTCGGCGGGCCATGCGATCAACGTCCGCCCGCGACAGGTCGGTAATGCGCTGGCCGCCGAAGGCCGGCAACAGATACCGACGGGCCTGCTTCCGATAGTTCTGCAGCGTGTTGGGCGTCATGCGGCCCAACGAAATCCGCTCCGGTGCGAATTCGGTCTCGAACCGCTCCCATAGGTCTGCAAAGGTCGGGGCCTCGCGCGCTTCCTGCCGGCGTCGCAGCGGGTCCGTCGCGCCATCGCGGATCGCCGCCAGTTCCCGGCCGGCGCGCTGGCGGGCCTCGGCAAGGGATATCTCCCCCGCCCGCGCCAGCGTCAGCAGGCGCCGCTTGCCGGCGACCCGATAGTCCAGCACATAGGCTTTCGCCCCGGCAGGCGTCACCCGAAAGCCCAGGCCGATCACGTCGTCGTCTCGCAGGATGTAGGTTTTCGCGCCGGGTTTCGCGTCCCGGATTCGCTTCTCGGTCAGTCTCATGTCGCCGCCATGTCGCCACTGTGTCGCCATCGAGCCAAAATATTGACTAATGCCGATTAACGCAAGCGAAAGCGGATATAGGTATAACTGACTGGTACCATTGAAGAAAAATTATGTCGACTAAATCAGGCTAAAACGCCGAAAACCTGTCAGACGGTTACTCTTAATCAGCGGGTCCGGGGTTCGAGTCCCCGATCGCCCTCCAATTATCTCAATAAAATCGACCTGAAACAGAAGGTTACAGGATATCGCCGGTCGGACGGCGGGCGGTCCGGGCTTCCGTATCGCCTCGACCCCTGCGCCGCTGCGCTATGCCGACCCGCCGATGCGTTCGGTCAGATCGGCCGCGGCCCGGCGGACTGCGTTGCCGTAGAGGCCGATATCCCGGTCCGTAAAGCGGGCGGTCGGGCCGGAGACCGATACGCCCGCCACCGCGTCGCCCCGCGCATTAAAGACCGGCGCCGCGATGCAGCGCATGCCCTCATAGCGTTCCTCGTCGTCGAAGGCCCAGCCGCGTGTCCGGATCGTGTCGAGTTCGGCGAACAGGAGTTGCGGTTTGGTAAGGGTGTTGGGCGTGAACTCGGCCAGCCCCTTCCTCTGGAGCAGTTTCTCGATGTCCCCGGGCGCCAGCTGCGAGAGCAGCGCCTTGCCGGCGCCGCAGGCGTGCATCGGGCTGCGCGCGCCGGGGCGGAAGAAGGCCCGGATCGGATTGGCGGTCTCGACCTGGCTGACGAAGACCATGTCGCCGTCGTCGGGAATCGCGAGGTTGGCCGTCTCGCCGGTCTCGCTCATCAGGCGCTGCATGATGTCCCGGCTGGCCTCTACCAGGTCGATCCGCTTCAGAAAGCCGGAGCCGGCGCGGAAGGCCTCGACCCCGATCATCCACTCCTGGGCGTCCTCGTCGAATTCGGCGAACCGGTGTTTCTGGAGCGTCGTCAGGAGCCGGTGGGCGGTCGACGGCGGCATGCCGACCTGCATGGCGAGGCTGGTCAGCGCGATCCGGTTTTCGCGCGCGAGCAGGCGCAGTAGCTGCAATCCGCGGTCGAGCGCCCGCACCGTGCCCGTATCGGCATCGGATAGGGCCTTGCGCGGGCGGCCACGCGGACGTTTCGGAGGAGCCCGATCCATGAGCGGCGTTTCTTCCTGGGCGAAACCGAGGCAGAATCCCAGTGTAAACGAAAAAAAAATTTCGGCAATTTTTTCCGACAGGAAATCTGGAAAATACAACGCATTGTTAATTAACGATGTTCTAATATTAAATAAAAATGGAATATTTTTCTGAAAAAATTGACAAATTTGATGTGCGCCCTAGATTTCATGGCAGCGGCGACGAGGAGGACGCGTCATGCCCGGACAGAATCCCGTCTTCATTCCCGGACCGACCAACATTCCGGACCGATTGCGCCGGGCGATGAACGTCCAGACGGCCGATCATCGCTCGCCCGGCTTCGCGGCGCTGCTCGGGCCGTTGCTGATCGATCTCAAGACGGTCTTCAAGACGGCGTCCGGGCAGGTTTTCCTGTTCCCCGCCTCGGGCACCGGCGGATGGGAAGCGGCGATCGCCAACACGCTTTCTCCCGGCGACAAGGTCCTCGCCGCCCGCTACGGGACATTCTCCGACCGCTGGATCGAGCTGTGCCGGCGGCACGGCATGGACGTCGAGGCGATCGAGTGCGACTGGGGCACCGGCGCGCCGGCGGAACGCTTCGGCGCGCGGCTGGACGCCGACCGGCGCCGCGAGATCAAGGCCGTCCTGGTCACGCACAACGAGACGGCGACCGGCGTCAGGTCCGATGTCGCCGCGGTCCGCCGCGCGATGGATGTCTGCGGCCACCCGGCGATGCTCTTCGCGGACTGCGTCTCCTCGCTGGCTTCGATGGACTTCCGCATGGACGAGTGGGGCGTGGACGTCGCCGTTACCGGCTCCCAGAAAGGCTTCATGCTGGCGACCGGCATGGCGATCGTGGGCGTCAGCCGGAAGGCGCTCGAGGCCGCCGGCACGGCCGGGTGCGCCCGCTCGTTCTTCGATTTCGGCGAGATGGCCGCCGCCAACGCGGCGGGCGGCTTTCCCTACACGCCGCCGCTGCAACTCATGCACGGTCTTCGCAAGAGCCTGGACATGCTTTTCGAGGAAGGGCTGGACAATGTCTTCGCCCGGCACCGGCGCGTCGCCGAAGGCGTCCGGCAGGCGGTTCATGCCTGGGGGCTGGACCTTTGCGCCCGATCGCCGGACCTCTATTCGGATACGGTCAGCGCCATCCGCGTGCCCGAGGGTTTCGACGCCGAGGCGCTGACCGACCACATCCGCGAGACCTACGCCGTCTCGTTCGGCGTCGGTCTGGGCCCGCTGGCCGGCAAGGTCTTCCGGATCGGCCATCTCGGCGCGATGACGGACGTGATGGCGTTGTCGGGAATCGCCGCCGTCGAGATGGCGATGGCGGATCTCGGCTATCCGGTCGAAACGGGTTCGGGCATCAGAGCGGCCCAGGAATACTACCGCCGGACGGCCCGCCCCGCGCTGCGGGCGGCGGCGTGACGGCGCGCTCCATGAAGGAGTCCGGCGACATGGACATTCCGACCTACGACGACGTCGCCGCCGCGCACGAGCGGATTGCGCCGCACATCCACCGGACGCCGGTCATGACGTCGAGCTGCATCGACCGGCTCGCCGGGACCGCGCTGTTCTTCAAGTGCGAGAACCTCCAGAAGGCGGGCGCGTTCAAGGTTCGCGGCGCGTCGAACGCGGTGTTCGGGCTCGACGACGCGCGGGCCGGGCGCGGGGTCGCCACCCACTCCTCCGGCAACCACGCTCTCTCGCTCTCCTACGCCGCCGGCCGGCGCGGCATCCCCTGCAACGTGGTCATGCCGCACACGGCGCCTGAGGCGAAGAAGAGCGCGGTGCGCGGCTATGGCGGGATCATCACCGAGTGCGAACCCTCGACATCGTCGCGCGAAGCCACGTTCGCCGAGGTGCAGGCGGCCACCGGGGCGGAATTCGTGCACCCTTACAACGACGCCCGCGTCATCGCCGGCCAGGCGACCTGCGCCAGGGAACTTGTCGCCCAGATCGACGGGCTCGATGCCGTGATCGCGCCGATCGGCGGCGGGGGCATGGTCTCGGGCACCTGCCTTGCGCTGTCGAGCCTGGCGCCCGGCACCGAGATCTACGCGGCCGAGCCGGAGCAGGCCGACGACGCCTGCCGCAGCCTCAGGGCCGGCCGTATCATCGCGGACGATGCGCCGGAGACCGTCGCGGACGGGCTGAAGGTGCCGCTCAAGGAGTTGACCTGGCACTTCGTGGCAAACCACGTCACCGACATCCTGACCGTGAGCGAGCGGGAAATCGTCGACGCCATGAAGCTCGTCTGGAAGCGCATGAAGCTCGTGATCGAGCCGTCGAGCGCGGTAACGGTCGCGGCCATTCTCAAGCACAGGGATACGTTCGCCGGCCGCCGGGTCGGCGTCATCCTTACCGGCGGCAACGTCGATCTCGACGCCTTGCCGTGGACGCAACAGTAGGAGGACATCCATGGACATGCCCATCGGAACCAAACACCTGGAAGTCGGCTATGACCTGCCGGCCACGGTCGGGATGGACGAAAGCGAGATCCAGACCCCCTGCCTCGTGCTCGATCTCGACGCGCTGGAGGACAATATCGTCAAGATGGGCGATTTCGCGAAACGGATGGGTGTGCGCCACCGGATCCACGGGAAAATGCACAAGTCGGTCGATATCGCCCTCCTGCAGGAGAAGCTCGGCGGCAGTTGCGGCGTCTGCTGCCAGAAGGTGAGCGAGGCGGAAGTCTTCGTGCGCGGCGGTATCCGGGACGTGCTGGTGTCGAACCAGGTGCGCGATCCGGCCAAGATCGACCGGCTCGCGCGGCTGCCGCAGATGGGCGCGCGGATCGTCGTGTGCGTCGACGATATGGCAAATGTCGCCGAACTCTCCGCCGCGGCGGCGAAACACGGCACGCAGATCGAATGCCTGGTCGAGATCGATTGCGGCGCCGGCCGGTGCGGCGTCACGGAAACGTCCGAAGTCGTCGCGATCGCCAGGGCGATCGACGCCGCCCGGGGCCTGAAATTTTCCGGGCTCCAGGCCTATCAGGGCGCGATGCAGCATCTCGACCTGTATGCCGACCGCAAGGCAAAGATCGACATCGCGGTCGACATGGTCCGGGACGCCGTCGAGGCGCTGAAAGCCGAGGGGCTCGACTGCGACATCGTCGGCGGCGGCGGCACCGGCTCGTATTATTTCGAGGGCAATTCCGGCGTCTACAACGAGCTCCAGTGCGGCTCCTACGCGTTCATGGACGCCGATTACGGCCGCATTCTCGACAAGGACGGAAACCGCATCGACAGCGGCGAATGGAAGAACGCCCTGTTCATCCTGACCTCGGTCATGAGCCACGCCAAACCCGACAAGGCGATCTGCGACGCCGGCCTGAAAGCGCAGTCGGTCGACAGCGGCCTTCCCGTGGTGTTCGGCCGCGATGACGTGACATACGTCAAGTGCTCGGACGAGCATGGCGTGATCGAGGACCCGGCCGGCGCGCTCGCGATCAACGAAAAGCTGCGCCTCGTGCCCGGCCACTGCGATCCGACCTGCAACGTCCACGACTGGTATGTCGGCGTGCGCGGCGGCAAGGTCGAGACGGTCTGGCCGGTGAGCGCCCGCGGCAAGGCCTACTGATGCCGCCGGAACCGGCCGCGCGGGCCGGCCAGCCGGATACTGCCGGAAGCGCCGCGGGCGCCGCGGCGAAGGTCCGGATTCCGGTCCTCTCGGACGAAGTCTGCGCCCGGCTGGTCAGCCGGCAGGACGCGTTCGAGGCGGTCGAGGCGGTCTTCGCCGCCGCCGCGGCGGGCGCGGCCCGGAACTTTCCGGTCGTGCGCGAGGCGATCGGCCATGGCGATGCGCTCTACGGCTTCAAGTCCGGTTTCGACCGGTCGCGGCTCGTCCTCGGCGTCAAGTCCGGCGGCTACTGGCCCGGCAATTCCGACCGGGGCCTGGCCAGGCACCAGTCGGCGGTTTTCCTGTTCGACGCCGATACCGGACAGCTGAAGGCTTTGGTCGCCGGCAACCACCTGACCGCGATCCGGACGGGCGCCGCTTCTGCCGTTTCCATTGCGCAGTTGGCCCGCAGGGATGCCCGTGTGCTGGGCATCGTCGGCGCCGGCCACCAGGCGCCCTTCCAGCTGCGGGCCGCGGCCGAGCAGCGCGATTTCGAGCGGGTGGTCGCCTGGAGCCCCCATCGCCGAACGCTGCCGGAGCTGGCGCAGGTTGCGGCGGAGGCCGGCCTGCCGTTCGAGGCGGTCGGCGCCGAGGAGCTTGCCGCCCAGGCGGACGTCATCGTGACCATAACCTCCTCCTTCGCCCCGCTCCTGAAAGCGGACTGGATCAGGCCCGGAACGCATCTGGCCTGCATGGGGACCGACACCAGGGGCAAACAGGAAGTCGAACCGGCGCTGCTCGCCGCCGCCTCCGTCTTTACCGACGAGGTCGCCCAGTCCGTTTCCATCGGCGAGGCGCAGCACGCCATCGCCGCGGGAACGATCGCCGAGAGCGCCATCACGCCCATCGGAGCCGTGATCGACGGGACGCATCCCGGCCGTTCGTCGGACGCGGAGATCACCCTGTTCGACGGCACCGGCGTTGGCTTGCAGGACCTGGCCGTCGCCGATCTCGCGCTGAGACGCAGCGCCGGCCAGGGCGGCATCGCATTCGTCGACTTGTAGTCCCTTAAAGCGCGCTACGGGCAACGCCCGCTGCCCGGGCCCGATACCGGACCGGCCGAACCCCGCTATATGCGGTTCCTTTCACTGGCGGGAACGAGCGCGACCGGCGCCCGGCACCGCGCCACCCGCCGGTTCGCCAGCCAGTAGCAGAAACTCACGAAGACGCATCCGGAGACGATGTTCCCGAGCGTGACCCAGAACAGGTTATGGGCCATGCCGGCGAGCGGATCGGAAACCGCCGGGCCGGTCAGCAGCGCGATGCCGAAGATCGCCATGTTGGCCACCGAGTGCTCGAACCCGCTGGCAATGAAGGCCAGCAGGCACCAGAAGATGACGATGCATTTTGCCGTATCGCTGGCCGTCCGGACGCTCATCCACAGGGCGAGGCAGACCAGCCAGTTGCACAGGATCGCGCGCGCGAAGAGGGCGTGCGCGGCGCCGTTCATCTTGCCGGCGGCGACGCCGTTCAAATAGTCGGCGCCGGCGGTCGCCACGGTCGTCCCGCCGGCGACCAGCAGCACGCAAAGAACAAGGGCGCCGGCGAGGTTTCCGGTCCAGGTCACGGCCCAGGACGCCGCCAGGTCGCGCAGCGGAATCCTGCGCTGGAGAACGCCGATGGTCATGTACATCACATGACCGGTAAACAGTTCCGCGCCGGCAAAGACGACCAGTGTCAGCGCAATGCCGAAGCAGGCGCCCATCGCCAGGCTTCGCCATGACGGATCTGCGACATGCCCGATCGTGAAGATCAGGGCAATGCCAAATCCGATGTAACTGCCCGCCAACATCGAAGACACGAAAAATCCCAGAGGATTGGACCTCAGGAACCCGATCTTCGTAACGGCGACATCGGATAACTGCTCTATCGTATTCTGCTTGGGCATCGCCGATCTCAATCCAGTATCGTGTTCGGCAGCCAAAGGGCGATATCGGGGAGAGCGATGACCAGAAGGAGTCCGATGATCTGCAACAGAACGAAGGGGATGATTCCCTTGTAAACATCCGTTATCGCGATGTTCGAAGGCGCGCATCCCTTCATGTAGAAGAGCGTTATTCCGAATGGCGGCGTGAGAAAGGACGTTTGCAGATTGATCGCGACGAGAAGCGCGAACCAGTGCATCATGTTGGCCTGGGGAACATGATTGCCGAAGTCCAGCTGCGCGATGATCGGCGCGAATATCGGGAAAACGATCAACGTGATTTCAATCCACTCGAGAAAGAATCCGAGAATAAAGATGATCGCCATGATGATGAAAAGGGTCGACCAGGCGCCGAGTTCCGCGGAGCCGACGAAATCCTCGAACAGGAAGTCGCCGCCCAACGACCTGAAGACGTAGGCGAACGCCGTCGCGCCCAGGAAGATCAGGAACAGCATCGCGTTCGTCAGCATCGAACGGTGCAGGACGCCGGTCAGGACGGCCAGGTTCAGGCGCTTGTTCAGGATCGCCAGCAACGTTGCCCCGAACGCGCCGACGCCTGCCGCCTCGGTCGGGGTCGCCCAGCCGAACCCGATCGATCCGAGAACGAGGAACATGAGAAGCAGCGGCGGCAGAAAGCTCTTCAGAACCAGGAGCGCGATGTCGCCGAGCGCGGTCGGCCCCTCGTCCCGAAGCATCATCGGCGCCTGTGCCGGCTTGAATGCGCCGATCGAGAAGATGTAGATCAGGAAAAGACCGGACAGCATGAGGCCCGGAAGCAGGGCCGCGACGAACAGCGTGCCGACCGACGTGGACAGCAGGTCGGCCATGATGACGAGCATGATGCTGGGCGGAATCAGGATGCCGAGCGTTCCGGCCGCGCCGATCGTCCCGGTTGCCAGCGGCGCCGAATAGCCCCGGTTCAGCATCACGGGCAGCGCCATCAGCGTCATCATCACGACCGTAGCGCCGACGATCCCCGTCGTGGCGGCCATGATCGTGCCCATGATGGTGACCGCAAGGGCCAGCCCTCCGGGGACGCGCCGCAGAAGAACCTGGAGACAGTACAGCAGGTCCCGCGCGACGTTGCTGCGCTCCAGCATCGTGCCCATCAGGATGAACATCGGAATCGCCGTCAGAACGAGATTTTCTCCGACACCGCCATACAGTCTGACGAGGATGTTGAAGAACTCCTTGGTCGAGAACACGCCCAGCAGGTTGCCGACGCCGGCGAAGAGCAGCCCCACGCCACCGAGAACGAATCCGACCGGAAAGCCGCTGAACAGCAGGACGGCCAGGGCCATGAACATGAAGGCGGGCAACAGGTCGACGAGGGTCATGGCTTGGTTCGCTTTTCCGGCTGTCGCGTGACGTACGCGTGGTAAATCCGGCGCTCGCTTCAGTGTCCCGGAGCGTCGGTTTCGTCCGCGAGGCGCCCGGCGTCCCTGTGAAGACTTTGTGCGATGGCAGCTTCGGCTTCGGCCGGTCCGAACAGGATAAGGAACTGCCGCAGCGCGACCGATATTCCGGCCAGCATGAGCATGCCCAATCCGATTGTGAGGGCGGATTTTATGATCCAGCGGTCGGACAGCCCCGTGCCGGCCGACGACACTTCATTGCTCACATAGGATTCAACCGCGAACCCGATTCCGTTGAAGACCAGGATTCCGCAATAGGGAATAACGAAACAAAGACATCCGATCAGTTCGATCCAGGACTGCAGCCTGTTCGAAATCCGGCTTCGAAACAGATCGATCCGGACATGGGCGTTGGCGAGGAAAGCGTAACCGAGGCAAAAGATGAAAAGTACGGTGTGAAGGTGCCATTCGAGTTCCTGGAGCTTTGTCGATCCGAGTACGAAAAAGCGCCGGGACACCACGTCGAAGATAATCACGATCATGAGGGCGAGCGCCATCCACGTCGCCGCCCTGCCGACGTAACAGATGATGCGATTGAGTCCGATGCACGCTATTTGCAGAAAAATCATCGTCCGGTCTCGTTCAGGCATGAATTAAAAAAATCGGAGCTCCGAAATGCCGGAGCTCCTTAATTTTCCTGTGCCGGAGATCTCTAGCGGTCCAGATAGCCGATATTCAGCCAGGTGCTGTATCTCTTCTGCCACGCCGTCAGGGAGGTGTAGGCGTGTTTGAAGGTTTCGTCTTTTTCGGAAAGATCCCGCGCCACGTCGCGCCATGTCGATTCCAGAGAAGCCAGGATCTTGGGGCTCCATCTGCGAATCTTGACGCCCTTGCCCTTGTGGCGCGTCAGGGCGGCCGGTTGCATCGCCTCGCCCTGGGCGATCGCCTGGCGGACGTTGTCGCCGCAGACCATTTCCAGTTGGGCTTTCTGGGTATCGCTGAGCGCGTTCCAGCGGTCCAGGTTGATCATGATGTCGTAGATCGTCGCCGGCTGATGCCAGCCGGGGAAATAATAGTTCTTCACGATCTGGTAGAAGCCGAGGTTCCAGTCGACCGAAGGCGCGGCGAACTCGGTCGCGTCGATCGTGCCCAGCTCCAGCGCCGGAAAGATGTCGCCGCCGGCGAGCAGCTGCGTCGACGCGCCGAGGCGGTCGAGAACCAGCGCGCCCAGTCCGAGAAAGCGGATCTTCATGCCCTTGAAGTCGTCCACGGACGTGATCTCTTTCTTGAACCAGCCCGACGCCTCCGGAATCATCCCGCCGCAATGGATCGCGTGCATGTTGTGCTTGCGATAGAGCTTTTCGTAGATCTCCTTGCCGCCGTGGTAGTTGAACCACGCCAGGAGCCCCGGCCAGTCCGGACCGAAGGGCGCGGCCGAAAAGAGGGCGAACGCCGGCTCCTTGCCGTACCAGTAGGCCGGCGTCGACCAGCAGGCGTCGACCGATCCGTTCTTCACCGCATCGAAACATTCGGCGGGCGGAATCAGGGCGCCCGGCTCGAAGAACCGGATCCGGAACTTGCCGCCGGAAACCCGCTTGATTTTCGTCTGGATGTCCTTGCCCGTCGATCCGGCATGAGGCGCTTTGCTGGGGAACCAGCTTTGCATCTTCCACCGTACGGACTTTTCGGCGGCGGGCGCCGCAGTCGCAAACGCCGCCGCGAAAAGGACGATTGCGCCGACTGCCGTCAACGCTCGGGAATTCGAACTCGTCATGGGTGCCTCCCACTGGCTCCGGCGCCCTCGGCCCACAATCCGGCCCCTGCGCCGATTTCGATTGGCATGTTGTCCCGACCGGCCGGCGCCGGGCTCGCGCCCGCATTTGACCCGACACGGTCATTTGGTCAACATAGTTTCTTAATATGACACAAAAGAAATCGATGATTCAACATATTTTCTTTATTGGGAGAAAAATTCAGCAAAATGGGAAACATCAAGGGGTTGCGGGGCGGGACGGCTCCGGGACACCGCTCATCGAGCAGGTCCCGGACCGTCCGGCGGTCCTGCCCGCCGGAGCGCCCGTCCCCGCCACCACCGTTCCCGCCGGTCAGCCGTCTCCGAAGCCCTTGGCCGCGGAATCCTTGTAGAAGCCCGCCGTATTCTGGAAGACGTTGGGCTTGCGGTAGACGGCGAGAAGGACGCAGCCTTCGTCTGTATGGGTCTGGTGGAACGACCCGGGATGCCGCCAGACGAACTCGCCGGCGCGGCAGATCCCGTCGTGATCGTAGAACGACCCCTCGATGACGTAGGACTGCTCGATCTCCGGGTGCTTGTGAAACGGCAGGGATGCGCCCGGCTGCCATTTGAGCAGGCAGGTCATCTCCCCTTCCGCCTTGTTCTCGTAGAGAACCTTGATCTCGATGCCGTCGAACTGGCTCGGCGCCCATTCGATCGTCTTCGGGTCGACATATACCGAGCCGCCGATCGTCGGTTCGACCTTGGGCTTTCGTTTTGCAGTCATCGCGCTCTCCGATAGCTAAGTTTTGCAACATGGTTTCCCATGAAAGCCTGAATAGGCAACATATTTAAGAAAGTCAACTATGTTTCCCAAATAGATGCAGACGGGACATGCGGGAGGCGACGGCGGGCCGACGGCGCGCGCACCGTTCCCCTCCTCGGAGGCAGCGGACGATGCGCGGCCCGGCGCCGCCGGGGCGGATGCCGGCAGCCCGTTCGAACGCGCTTTACGGGGTGGAATTCCTGCGCCGATCCTGCCGCCGGCGCGGTCTGGACGGGAAAATGCCCGGGCTTATGCGGCGCCCGGCGGCGCAGCCGGACTCTCGCGGACCACGTCGAGATGCCGCGCGTTCGCCGCCAGGGCCCGGTCGTATTCCATCAGGGCCGCCGTCCTGTCCCGGAGCCCGGTGCCGAAGAAGCGCTCCAGAAGGTGAAAGGTGACATCGATGGCCAGGGTCACCCCGCCGCCGGTGACGACACTGCCGGTGTCGACCAGCAGCGCCTCTCTTGGTTTGGCGGCCGGCGCGCGGTCGGACAGCAGGTCCAGGGGCGCCGTTTCGCCCGGCCCGCTCCGGCGGCGCGTTGTCACCGCGCGGCCGTCGGCGAGGCCCGCGGCCGCCAGGATCATCGCGCCGGTGCAGACCGATACGACGGTGGCGCGCCGGCTCGCCCGTTTGACGAAGTCGACCGTTGCCGGGGTCCCGGCCTGCCGGATCCATCCGGGCCCGCCCGTCACGATCAGGACGTCGAAGTCCGGGCAGGTGTCGTAGCCGTAGTCCGCGATCGCGCGCACGCCACCGGCGAAACGCACCTCGCCCGCCTCTTCGGCGACGCACATGATCTCGATGCTGTCCTCGAAGCGGCGCGCCATGGAGAGGACTCCCGCCGTCCCGCCAATGTCGATCGGCTCGACGTCGTCATAGATCAGGATCGCGAATTTCATGGCGTGGCTGTCCCTGGCAGCGTCCGGTTCGGCCCGGCGGCCGGCCCGTCGGGGAAACAGGCGGCGCGCCCTTCGTGGGGTTTCATTCCTTCAGGATTCGGCGTTTGGCTGAAAGATCACGACCAGGGCCTTCGCTTCGCCGCCGACCGCGCGGCCCCGATGTTCGACGATGGCGTCCATATAGATGCAATCGCCGGGAGACAGGATGGCGCTCTTGCCCCCGACCTCGAATTCGACGGTGCCGCTCAACACGAACACCATCTCTTCGCCCTCGTGGGAAAAATTGGTGTCGTCGTCGAAGGATTCGGGAAACGTGAAGACGAAGGGCTCCATCGACTTGGCGATTTTCTTGTAGGCGATGCTCTCGTAGTCGTAGCCGAAGGACGTGCCGCCCCGGACGATGCGCTTGCGCTCCTGCGCCCGCACGATGGAGAAACTGTCGTCGTCGTCCTCGATATCCTCGTCTTTCTGGAAGAAGTACGCGATGTCCGTGTTCAGGGCGCTGGCGATGCGCGACAGCGTCCCGATCGGCGGCAGCTTTCGCCCGTTTTCGATCTTCGAAAGATAGCCCTTCGTGAAACCCGTTTGCGCGGCGAGGCTTTCCAGGGTCGCGCCCCTGATTGCACGCAACTCCTTCAGGTGCCTGGCGATCAGTTCTTCCAGGTTGGCGTCGCTCACTTCGCTTGCCCCGTTCGCCGGATTGGCTCGGCAGATCCCGGTATCGGACTTGTCGCCCGGATCGAATTGCGGCCCGGCCGCATCCGACGCTTACATTCAGCCCGGTAAATACGGTATCCCTTTTCGGATCATATTATAGCAGTGAGGGAAACCTGCCGTCAACTATTGAGCGGCGGGCGCAGACGGACATGGTTCCGGTGTTGCTCCGCAAGCAGCGGAACGTGGCGTATCGGATGGGGGATACCGGGACTGCCCTGGTGATGAATCTGGAGCCGGTCTTCACCATCGTCATGGCCGTCTTCCTGTTCGGCGAAGCCTTCGGCGCGACCCAGTGGCTCGGCGCGGCGCTGGTCGTCCTGGCGATCGTCGGCGTGACGCTGGCCGGGCGGAAGGCGTAGGCGCCCCTCCCTACGGCCCCGTCGATACGGCCCCCTCGATACGGCGCTGGCGCGCCTACTCGGGATGAGGGGTTGGTGGAAGGTTATCCCCTTCATCCTCACCCTGAGTAGCCCCGGCCCCCGGCCGGGGCGTATCGAAGGGCGGGGCGTGTCGAATGCCCGCCCTGAGCCTGACGAAGCGGGCGGACAGGGAATTGTAGGGGAGGGTTTCAAACCCTCCCGTACGCCCTGACGGGATGGTGAGACGCGGGACTTTTCCACGTTATGCAAGTCTTGGAAAAAGTCGCTGAATGTAGCGGTTTTCTCATGATATTGTCTGTCATGATCCTTTCACCCACAACATATTGTGGAAAATTTGTTGACTCATTCGCCTGAGCCGCGCAATATCTTGGGGTAACGGGCCGACAAAGCTCAACATATAGGGATGAGGTCGCGGCGCCGACCGGGCGCCTGGCGGACAGGGAGATGCCGATGAAAATCCGGCGCCAGTTCACGGTCGAAGGCCGGGATGCCTATGACGGTATCGCCTTCCGGAAGGCGACGAGCGAGATCCGCAATCCGGACGGCTCCGTCGTGTTCAGCAACGACCGGGTCGAGGCGCCGGAGGACTGGTCCCAGGTCGCCATCGACATCCTGGCCCAGAAATATTTCCGCAAGGCCGGGGTGGCGGACGAAGCCGATCTCGAACCCGTCCCGGAAGAGAATGTCCCCGGCTGGCTGGCCCGGCGCGCGCCGAAGAAGGGCGCCCGGATGGACGCGGGGACGGGCGGCGAGACCAGCGCCAAGCAGGTGTTCGACCGGCTCGCCGGCACCTGGACCTACTGGGGCTGGAAGGGCGGCTATTTCGACGGCGAGGCCGACGCCCGCGCCTATTTCGACGAGATGCGCTTCATGCTGGCGCGCCAGATGGCGGCGCCGAACTCGCCGCAATGGTTCAACACCGGCCTGCACTGGGCCTACGGCATCGACGGCCCCGGCCAGGGCCACCACTATGTCGACCACGAGACCGGAACGCTGACCGAGGCGTCTTCGGCCTACGAACGCCCCCAGCCCCATGCCTGCTTCATCCAGTCGATCGCCGACGACCTGGTGAACGACGGCGGCATCATGGACCTGTGGGTGCGCGAGGCACGACTGTTCAAATACGGCTCGGGCACCGGCACCAACTTCTCGACCCTGCGCGGCGAGTGCGAGCCCCTTTCCGGCGGCGGCAAGTCCAGCGGCCTGATGAGCTTCCTCAAGATCGGCGACCGGGCGGCCGGCGCGATCAAGTCCGGCGGCACCACGCGGCGCGCCGCCAAGATGGTCATCGTTAACGTCGACCATCCCGACATCGAGGACTTCGTCAACTGGAAGGTCAGGGAAGAGCAGAAGGTCGCCGCGCTGGTCGCCGGCTCGAAGCTCGCGCGCAAGCATCTCAACGACATCATGCGCGCCTGCCGCGCGTTCGACGGCGCCGAGCCCTTCAACCCGCGCGCCAATCCGAGCCTGCGCAAGGCGATCCGCAAGGCGCGCAAGGCGATGCTGCCGCAGAACTATATCCAGCGGGTCATCCAGTTCGCCCAGCAGGGCTTCGAGGAGATCGAATTCACGACCTACGACACCGACTGGGATTCGGAGGCCTACCTCACCGTCTCTGGCCAGAATTCCAACAACTCGGTGCGTGTCACCAACGAATTCCTCGACGCCGCGATGGCGAACGGCGAATGGACGCTCTACAAGCGCACGACCGGGGACGAGCACCGCAAAATCAATGCCGGCGAATTGTGGCGGCAGATCGCCGAGGCCGCCTGGCAGTCGGCCGATCCCGGCGTCCAGTTCGATTCGACAATCAACGAATGGCATACCTGCCCGGCCGGCGGGCGCATCAACGCGTCGAATCCGTGCTCGGAATACATGTTCCTGGACGACACGGCGTGCAACCTGGCGTCGCTCAACCTGCTCGCCTTCCGCAAGGCCGACGGCGCGTTCGACGTCGCCGGCTTCGAGCACGCCGTGCGGCTGTGGACGCTGACGCTGGAAATCTCCGTCCTGATGGCGCAGTTCCCGTCGCGCCGGATCGCCGAGCTGTCCTACCGCTACCGGACGCTGGGCCTCGGCTTCGCCAATGTCGGCGGCTACCTGATGGCCTCGGGCCTGCCCTACGACAGCGACGAAGGCCGGGCCTTCTGCGGCGCCGTGAGCGCGCTGATGACCGGCGCGGCCTACGAGACCTCGGCCGACATGGCCGCCGAGCTCGGCCCCTTCCCCGGCCATGCCGAGAACGCCGGCGCCATGCTGCGGGTGATGCGCAACCACCGCCGCGCCGCCTGGGGCGAGACCGAGGGCTACGAGGACCTCGCCGTCCTGCCCGTCCCGCTCGACCGGGCGGCCTGCCCGGACCGGGCGCTGCTCGACGCCGCCCGCGCGGCGTGGGACCGGGCCTATGAGAAAGGCGCGACCGCCGGCTACCGCAACGCCCAGGCCACGGTGATCGCGCCGACCGGCACGATCGGCCTGGTCATGGACTGCGACACCACCGGGATCGAGCCGGACTTCGCGCTGGTCAAGTTCAAGAAGCTCGCCGGCGGCGGCTATTTCAAGATCATCAACCGGCTGGCGCCGCTGGCGCTGCGCACCCTGGGCTACGCCACGCCGCAGATCGAGGAGATGATCCGCTATGCCGTCGGCAACGGCTCGCTGGAGGAGTCGCCGGCGATCGACCATGCGGCGCTGCGCAAGGCCGGCTTCACCGAGCCGATGATCGAGCGGGTCGAGGACGCCCTCGCCCAGGCCTTCGACATCAAGTTCGTCTTCAACAAATGGACCCTGGGCGAGGATTTCTGCGTCAACCGGCTCGGCCTCGACCCGGACGCGCTCGACGATCCGGAATTCGACATGCTCGCCGCCCTCGGCTTCTCGCGCCGCGAGATCGAGGCGGCGAACGCCTGGGTGTGCGGGGCGATGACCCTGGAAGGCGCGCCGCACCTGAAGGACGAGCATCTGCCGGTGTTCGACTGCGCCTCGCCGTGCGGGCGGTCCGGCAGGCGCTTCCTGAGCTGGGAGAGCCACATCCGCATGATGGCGGCGGCCCAGCCCTTCGTCTCCGGCGCGATCTCCAAGACGATCAACATGCCGAACGCGGCGACGGTCGAGGACTGCCGCAAGGCCTATGAACTGTCGTGGCAGCTGGGCGTGAAGGCCAACGCGCTCTACCGCGACGGCTCCAAGCTCAGCCAGCCGCTCTCGGCCACCGTGTTTGACGATCTCGACGACGAGGACGCGGCCGAGGACGCCAAGGAAGCCGTCATCCGGGCCCCGGCGGCGGAACAGGCCGCGCAGATCGCCATGCAGGCGACGCAGATGGTCGCCGAGAAGGCAGAGCGTGCCAGCCGGGAGCGCCTGCCGCACCGGCGCCGCGGCTATACCCAGAAGGCCATCGTCGGCGGCCACAAGGTCTATCTGCGCACCGGCGAATACGACGACGGCACGCTCGGCGAAATCTTCATCGACATGCACAAGGAAGGCAGCTCCTTCCGCAGCATCATGGACAGCTTCGCCATCGCCGTCTCGATGGGCCTGCAATACGGCGTGCCGCTGGAGGAGTTCGTCGACTCCTTCACCTTCACCCGCTTCGAGCCCCAGGGTCTGGTCGAGGGCAACGACGCCATCAAGATGGCGACGTCGGTGATCGACTACATCTTCCGCGAGCTGGCGGTCTCCTACCTGGACCGGGAAGACCTCGCCCACGCCACCGGCACCGACATGCTGCCCGACATCATCGGCAGCGGCGTCGCGGAGAGCGCGCTGGCCGACGACGCGGCCGCCCAGGCCGCCGCCGCCGCCGTGCTCGACGGGGTCCAGAAGGTCGCGAGCAACGGCTTCGTGCGCAACAAGTTCGCCGTCCTTGAGGGCGGCCTGTCGCTGGCCGCGAACGCCGGCGGCAATGGATCAGGCAACGGATCAGGCAACGGTTCCGGCCATGGCGCCGGGAACGGTTCAGGCCACGGGGCCGGCAACGGCGCCGGCAATGTTTCGGGACAACAGTCTTCGGCCGGCAAGCCGGCAGGCGTTTCCGCCGCATCCTCCGGCGGCGGCAACGGCGGCTTGCAGACCGCGGAGCTCGAGGGCGGGTCAGCGGCTCTCGAGGTATCTCCCGCAGTCGCCGAGGCGGTCGACCTCAAGCTCGACCAGATCCGCGAGGCGCGGATGAAGGGCTATGAGGGCGACTCCTGCGGCGAATGCGGGAATTTCACCCTGGTGCGCAACGGCACGTGTCTCAAGTGCGACACCTGCGGGGCGACCAGCGGGTGCAGCTGATCGGGCATTTTTGCCCGTCCGTTACTCCTCCCTGAAACTGCGGGGCGCGCCCGAAGGGGCCGCCCCTTCTTTCTGGTAAGCAAAGTACAATTTCTTCAACTTGAGGAATTAGTTTTGACAGGGCCGATCGACATAATTAGGGGGAAATTAGGCGCAAGGGTGGCCGGCTGTCTAGTAATTTTTCGCCCGACGGTTCGCCAGTAAGACCAAACAAAAGGTTTTCTATTTCATCCGATGGTAGACCGAGATCTATTGCTATATCCGATTTTGTAATCCGCTCATTCCAAAGTGCAGTTAATACTTTTTCCCAAACAATCGAATGCTCTCTAGCAATTCCAAATGGTTCTGATCGTCTATATCCAAGATTGGTAGCATTTATGCAAAACATTCGGTATTGCCAGTCGGACATTATTTCTAAATGCCTTAGCCGATGTAGTAGAGCCATAACCGAAACGGACCACCGTTTTTTTGCTTCAATAACTTGGTTAAGCGTATGGACACGGGGAAGGGCTGCTAAAATATCAGCCTCTGGAAGAAGGAAGGCGGAAGCAAATTGATTTGCCTCATGCTCAGCAGCGCGGCCTTTCGACCCGCCTTCTCTGTGCAACACGAGATGTCCCAGTTCGTGCGCGGCGTCAAATCGGCTGCGCTCTGCCGTTTTCATGGTATTGAGGAATATGAACGGTGTTTCCGTTCGCCAAACTGAAAACGCATCTACCGTCATTGTATTTTCAGCCATCGAAAACAAGCGCACACCTTTAGCTTCAAGGAGACGCACCATATTGTTAATTGGCCTTTCTCCGAGACCCCATTTTTCACGTAGTGACCGCGCCGCGATTTCTGGTGTGTCGCCACCAAGGTCGAGCAAGTCGGGTTCTGGTAGCTCGAATCGCTCAACAACCCAATCCGAAAACATAAATGACAGACTTCCAGCCGCTAGTGCCGCATCTCTCTCCTTTGCTGAGATTGAACTGAGACTACGAAAGCTAGCGGCAGTTTCGTGCAGCTCTTCTACGTCGGTTCCGAAAAAGAAACTGACGGGAAAATTCAACGCGATGGATAGGCGTGCGACTACTTCATCCGTTGGTGATATAGCACCAGACTCATAACGTAAGATAGAGTGCGGTGTAACCTTAACAGCTTCGGCCAATTCCTTTTTACTGAATCGACGGCGCTTCCTCGCAAGCGTGAGGCGTAACGGATTGAACATTTCGGCTACTTGCGACGAACATTAATTTCGAGGTCATCGCTAGCTGCTGTGTCATCTCCAAACGGCGCAATAGTTACCTTCTCCCAATCGCCTTCCTGTAACAGAAAAATACGCTCACTATACTTGGTAATGTAACCTCCGAGAAATTCAATCGGTTTCGAAATCTCTGCGCGAACCTTACTTCCATTGTCATATATGCACAAATACCACAAGGCATATGGTGAGCTTGCAATTTGCCCCATTTCCTCGGGACTAAAAAATTCAAACTGTTCATTCAGATCAATAATTTTCTCTGAAGCAGGTCCTTTTATCGTTCGATTTCGAGGAGGGCGCCGCTCATCAGCCGTCCACCGATCTGTACTTAGGACAGCAATTTGTGTCTTGCGCTCGTGGCAAACAACGGTTTCGATTCCATTCTCATCACCCTTATCCCAACCCTTCTGTCGGAACACTTGGCGCAATCTCGTCGTAGCCGCCGCCCATGCGTAGTAAGCAGCAGCTGATCTTGGCGAGTCGTCTGTGCTTTGGCCTCGCGCTGCAACTGCAGCCTTTACGATTTCAATCAGCTGCTCGCGGGTGGTGTCGAAATCGCGCTGGAGCCTTCGGTCGACAAACCTAGGGTCACGGGTGATCACAGCTATCATGGTGCCTCGCGTAACTTTTCTCTGTCACGATCGTGATTGAAAAAAGTTACGCCGTCAAGAGTTTTTTTTGCGGCGAGCCTCTGCCCCCAGCCATTGTTTCCATTTAGTCTGGCAAACTCTTTCGCCGGTCCCAAGGATATCCCCCATGCCCCTCACCTGCGCCCATCTTGTCGGCAGCCTGCCCTATGCGGATGCCGAGACGACCTTCCGCGAGATTGCCGGCCGGCTCGGCGGGCATCTGAAGCGCATTCCTGACGGCGAGACCGGCGAGCGGGCGCGCTGGATCTTCTGGCAGCGCGCCAAGGTGGCGGAGCATCCGGCGATGGAGGTCGCCGCCGACGAGGACATGCAGCGCATCCACCAGTGGGACGGCAAGCTGATCCGCGAGTGGGAGCTGTTCCGCTTCCGCCCCGGCGTCGATCCGGCGACGGTCGATTTCGACCCCGGTTATGCGCCAGAAGCCATCGCCTCCTACGCCCGCTTCGTGGCGATGCGCGAGGCGGGGACGCTGCCGGCCGGCGTGCGCTTCCAGGTCTGCCTGCCGACGCCGATGGCGATCGGCTACTGGTTCGTCTCGCCGGCGGCGCGGCCGGATTTCTTCGCCGCCTACGAGCGCGCCTTCAAGGCGGACCTGGCGAAAATCTGCGCCGCCATTCCCCACGGCGACCTGGCGATCCAGTGGGACGTCTGCCAGGAGGTGCTGGCCTGGGAGGGCTATTTCCCGAACCGGCCGGCGAGCTACAAGGACGACATCACGGGGATGCTCGCCCGCCTCGGCAACGCCGTGCCGGAGCCCGCCGAGCTCGGCTACCATCTGTGCTACGGCACGCCGAACGACGAGCATGTCGTGATGCCCGCTGACCTCGCCAACGCGGTCGAGATGATCCACGGCATCCTCGCCGGGCTCGACCGTTCGCTGCAGTTCGTCCACGTCCCGGCGCCGAAACACCGGGACGATGCGGCCTATTACGCGCCTCTTTCAGCACTGAGCCTCCCGGAGGGATGCGAGCTTTATTTGGGCATCATCCACCACGACGACCGCGACGGCGACCGGCGCCGCATCGCCGCCGCGGCGCAGACCGTGGCCGATTTCGGCATCGCCACCGAATGCGGCTGGGGCCGCGGCGACCCGGCCCGCGCGCCGGGCCTGCTCGACAGCCACCGCATCGCGCTGGAAGGCGGGTGAACGGGGCCGCCGGACGGAATTGCCCGTAAGGCGCAACAAGCGCGGAATCTCCCGCCCCAAGGGATTCCTCTGCGAAAAGCCGCGCCCATCCGCAACGCTATTCCTCCCCCTCTTCAGAGGGGGAGGCCAGGTGGGGGTGCCGTAGCGCTTGTACGACCCTACAGGAACGACGGCACCCCCATCGACCTCGCTGCGCTCGGCCACTTCCCCCTCTGAAGAGGGGGAAGGACAAGGTGGCCGCGAAGGTTTGCGGACGATCACGCGCGCCCGCGCGCAGCCTCCCTCTCAGCCTGATCGGCCGCCGCCTTCGCGCTTTCGATGCCGGCGGTGATCCGGCGCACCAGCCAGATCGCGAGCGCGCCGGCGGCGAGAAACATGACGTCCCCGGCGATATAGGCGATCAGCGCCTGCCGGAACTGTTCGAATCCTTCCTCGCCGCCGATCCGGCCGGCGCCGTAGCGGTCGGCGCCGTTCGCGAACAGAATCAGCAGCCACCAGACGATGACGGGGGCGCTGCCGATATGGGCGCGCCGGGCAGCGGGATCACCCGCCAGGGCGACGCGGTAAAGCTCCAGCATCACCCGCGGCGCCTGGATCAGGTTGGCGATCGGGACGAACCACCAGCCGACCGCCCAGCCGGGCGGGAATTTCAGGTCCGCGAAGCCAAGGGCATGGGCGTTCGCGTTGGCGCGGTAGACCCAGCCCAGGAATGCAATCGCCGTGACGGCGACGATGCCGAGTGTCGGAAAGAGAATCCTGTCGCCCAGTTCGAACGCCGCCGCCATGTCCAGCACGGCCTCCCTGCTCCGTTCCTCGATCACGGCGTCGAGCAGAACGAGCAGGTGGACGTTATGGCCGAGGTCGACGGCCGCCGCGACGATCCCCAGAGCCAGAAGAATTGTGACCGCCTTGGCAAGCGGATGCAGACCTTTGTAGCTGTGGGCTTGCCTCGGGTCCTTCATGGCCGGTCCTCTTGAAATTATTCATGATATGTTCTATATTGGTTCAATATTAAACCGATTGTCAAGCGGTCGCCGTACCGTTCCGCCCGCAGGCGGCAGATGTCCGTAATTCCGCTCCCTTCCCGATGGGCCATGACAGGGCATGACATTTCATGACACATCCCAGACTCACCGCCACTCCTCCGTGCCACCCCGGACGGAGCGCAGCGGAGATCCGGGGTCCAGGAGCTTGCCCTGAGCCTGTCGAAGGGGCCACAAGTCGAGGCCTTTCGGGTCGCCCCTGGGCCCCGGATCAAGTCCGGGGCGGCAATGGAAGGTAGAAATGCAGGATCATATGATAGACCATGACATTTCATGACACTTCCCGACCCCGGGGCGCCCCCGCCCCGCCCGCCGGAATTTCAACCGGCAACCCGCATCATGACATTTCCTGACACGGCGCTGCGCACCGGCCGGACCGCGGCCGCGCCGCGCTGCCGGGCCTGCCATGCCTGACGGCTCGGAAACCTTCGCCGTCCGCACCGTGGACGCCGTCGCCCGGGTCGACCGGGCGGTGTGGGACCGCTGCGCGGGGGCCGAAAACCCGTTCCTGTCGTGGGAGTTCCTCAACGCCCTGGAGGAAAGCGGCTCGGTCGGGGCCGAGGCCGGCTGGCTGCCCCAGCATGCGGTGCTGGAGGATACCGCCGGGGCGGTGCTCGGCGTTGCGCCGATGTATCTGAAGAACCATTCCCAGGGCGAATACGTCTTCGACTGGGGCTGGGCCGACGCCTACGAGCGGGCCGGCGGGCGCTACTATCCCAAGCTGATCGTCGCCGTGCCCTTCACGCCGGTGACCGGGCCGCGCCTGCTGGTGCCGCCGGGCCCGCGCCGGCGCGATCTGCAGCGCACGCTGGTCGACGCGCTGGTGCGCATCGCCGGGCGCATCGGCGTCACCAACCTGCACATCACCTTCCCTACGGAAGCGGAAGCGGACCTCGCCGAAAATCTCGGCCTGCTGCGCCGCCGCGCCTTCCAGTATCACTGGCACAACCGGGACTATGGCAGCTTCGACGACTTTCTCGGCGCGCTGGCCTCGCGCAAGCGCAAGACGATCCGCAAGGAGCGCGCCGCGATCGCCGCGGCCGGGATCGACGTGCGCGCGCTCACCGGCGGCGATCTGCGCAGCGAGCACTGGGATACGTTCCACCGCTTCTACACCGATACCTACGACCGCAAGTGGGGCTATCCCTATCTGACCCGCGGCTTCTTCCGGCTGCTCCACGAGCGCATGCCGGACAAGGTGGCGCTGATCTGGGCGACGGCAGACGGCGCGCCGGTCGCAGGCGCGCTCAACTTCATCGGCGCCGACGCCCTCTTCGGCCGCAACTGGGGCTGCGCGGCCGACATCCGGTTCCTGCATTTCGAGACCTGCTACTACCAGGCCATCGACTTCGCCATTTCACGGGGCCTGAAGCGCGTCGAGGCAGGCACCCAGGGGCCGCACAAGGTCCAGCGCGGCTATCTGCCGGTCGAGACCTGGAGCGCCCACTGGATCGCCGACCGGGGCTTCCGCAACGCCGTCGAGGATTTCCTGGAGCGGGAAAGCGCGGCGATCCTGCACGAAATGCGCATCATGTCCCGCCACTCGCCCTACCGGCAGGGGGACGGCGGGTGAGGTGGTGAGCGTCCCTCGATACGGCCCCTCGATACGGCCCCTCGATACGGCGCTGGCGCGCCTACTCGGGATGAGGGATTTGTTTAACCCGCCACCACACGCCCTCATCCTGAGTAGCCCCGGCCGCCAGGCCGGGGCGTATCGAAGGACGCGGTCAGGAGCAGGTCAGGCGTCTTCGGGTTCGACCGCCGGTTCGCCGGAAGCGTCTGTCTCTTCGGACTTCGCCTTCTTCCCGCCTTTGCCCTTCTTGCGCCCGGCCGGGCTCTTGAGGGCCTTGAAGTCGAGCTTGCCGTCCTTGAGCGAGACCAGGACCGAGCCGCCCTTGGCGAGTTCGCCGAACAGCAGCTCCTCGGAGAGCGGCTTCTTGAGATGCTCCTGGATCTGGCGGGCCAGCGGCCGGGCGCCCATCTTGGGATCGTAGCCCTTCTCGGCCAGCCAGCCGCGCGCGTCGTCGTCCAGCTCGATGGTCACGCCGCGGTCGGCGAGCTGCTCCTCGAGCTGCATGACGAACTTGTCGACGACCCGGCGGACGATCTCCGGCGGCAGGCTGGCGAAGCCGATGGTCGCGTCGAGCCGGTTGCGGAATTCCGGCGAGAACATGCGGTCGATGGCTTCCTTGTCGTCGCCTTCGCGCACGGTGCGGCCGAAGCCGATCGCCGCCTTCGCCAGGTCCATGGCGCCGGCGTTGGTCGTCATGATCAGAATGACATTGCGGAAATCGATCTGCTTGCCGTTGTGATCGGTCAGCTTGCCGTGATCCATGATCTGCAACAGCACGTTGAACAGGTCGGGATGCGCCTTCTCGATCTCGTCGAGCAGCAGCACGGCATAGGGATTCTGGTCGATGGCGTCGGTCAGCAGGCCGCCCTGGTCGAAGCCGACATAGCCGGGCGGCGCGCCGATCAGGCGGGAGACGCTGTGGCGCTCCATGTATTCCGACATGTCGAAGCGGACCAGTTCGACGCCGAGCGTCATGGCGAGCTGGCGGGCGACCTCGGTCTTGCCGACGCCGGTCGGGCCGGAGAACAGGTAATTGCCGATCGGCTTCTCCGGCTCGCGCAGCCCGGCGCGGGCCAGCTTGATCGCCGCAACCAGCGCGTCGATGGCCTTGTCCTGGCCGAACACCATGCGCTTGAGGTCGCGCTCCAGGTTGCGAAGCGTCTCCTTGTCGTCGCGCGAGACGTTCTTGGGCGGAATGCGGGCGATCTTGGCGACGACATCCTCGATATCGCGCACCGTGATCGACTTCTTGCGCTTCGACGGCGCCACCAGGTTCTGCGCCGCGCCGACCTCGTCGATCACGTCGATCGCCTTGTCGGGCAGCTTGCGGTCGTGGATGTAGCGGGCCGACAGGTCGACCGCGGCGGTCAGCGCGTCGCTGGTATAGCGCACGCTGTGATGCTCCTCGTAATAGGGCTTCAGGCCGCGCAGGATCTTGATCGAATCCTTGAGCGACGGTTCGTGGATGTCGATCTTCTGGAAGCGGCGAACGAGCGCGCGGTCCTTTTCGAAATAGTTGCGGAATTCCTTGTAGGTGGTCGATCCGATGCAGCGCAGCCCGCCGCTCTGCAGGGCCGGCTTGAGCAGATTCGACGCGTCCATCGAGCCGCCGCTGGTGGCGCCGGCGCCGATCACCGTGTGGATCTCGTCGATGAACAGGACGGCGCCCGGCGTGTTCTCCAGCTCCTTCAGCACCGCCTTGAGCCGCTCCTCGAAATCGCCGCGATAGCGGGTGCCGGCGAGCAACGCGCCCATGTCGAGGGCGTAGATCGTCGATTCGCTCAGCACCTCCGGCACTTCGTCGTTGACGATCCGGCGCGCCAGGCCTTCGGCGATCGCCGTCTTGCCGACGCCCGGATCGCCGACATAGAGCGGGTTGTTCTTGGTCCGCCGGCACAGGATCTGGACGGTGCGCTCGACCTCGGCCTCGCGGCCGATCAGCGGGTCGATCCGGCCGTCCTCCGCCTTGGCGTTGAGATCGACGCAATAGGCGGCCAGCGCCTCCGTCCCCTGCTTGACGACCGATTCGCCGCCGGCGTCGTCGTCGGCGCCTTCGGGCGTCCGCGCCGCGTCCTCGCCCGGCACCTTGGCGATGCCGTGGGAGATGTAGTTGACGGCGTCGAAGCGCGTCATGTCCTGCTCCTGCAGGAAATACACCGCGTGGGACTCGCGCTCGGCGAACATGGCGACGATGACGTTGGCGCCGGTCACCTCCTCGCGGCCGGACGACTGGACGTGGATCGCGGCGCGCTGGAGGACGCGCTGGAAGCCGGCCGTCGGCTTGGCGTCTTCGTCCCGGTCCGTGACCAGACCGGTCAGTTCGGTGTCGACATAGTCCGAGACGTCGGCGCGCAGCTTGTCGACATCGACATTGCACGCGCGCAGGACCGAGAGCGCGTCCTGATCCTCGACCAGGGACAGCAGGAGATGCTCCAGCGTCGCAAACTCGTGGCTCCGCTCATTGGCGAGCGCCAGCGCACGGTGGAGGCTACGTTCCAGATTTGACGACAGCATCGCGCCTGTCCCTCAGCCCGTCCTTCAAGAGGTCATTCCTTTTCCAGGGTGCATTGCAGCGGATGCTGGTGCTTGCGCGCCAGCTCCATGGTCTGGTTCACCTTGGTCTCCGCAATTTCATAGGTGTAAACGCCGCAGACGCCGACGCCGCGCTGATGGACGTGGAGCATGATGCGGGTCGCCTCTTCCCGGCTCTTGCCGAAATAGCGCTCCAGCACATGGACGACGAATTCCATCGGCGTGTAGTCGTCGTTCAGCATCAGCACCTTGTAGAGCGCCGGCTTCTTGGTGCGCGTCTTCGACCGGACGATAACGCCGGTCTGACCGTCGTCGCCGTTACGATCCCTGTCGCTCATTCAGGATCACTCATATCGGGTCGCTCATTCCGGGTCGCTCATTCCGGGTCGCTCATTCCGGGTCGCTCATTCCGGGTCACTCATTCCGGGTCGCTCAATTCCGTCTCGTTCACGCCTGCTTCCCGGCGCCGGGTTTCCCTGTTGCCGCCGGCTGTCGCTCCGGCACTCTAAGGTAGGGAATGATAGGGCAAAGCACAGTCTCCGGTGAAGATCGAATTTGATCCCGGGCGGCGGCGGGGCGCCGAATCCGGCCGGCAAAGGAATTTTTGACATCCGTTCAAGATACGTCTATGTTAGGATTTCTATCCGGTAGGCGATACAAGCCTGGCGCAGGAACGGCCGACCGGTCGCGGCGGGATATTCCGCCGAAACCTGCGTAATCGATGCGGAGTGCGGGGAGAGTAACCCTGCCGCAGCGCTGCCAGGGGCGGCGGCCGGCAGACCGCGGACTGTTGCATGCGATCGGGAGCCGGAACAGCTTCATGGGTAAGACGGGCTTGACAGCCTCAATGCCGGCGTGCGGTCCGGATCCGCGCACCGGAGAGCGAATGCGTTCTGTCGGGCGCGTTGCCGCAGCCATCTGCCTTGCGGCCGGCCTTGCCGCGACAGCGGCGGTCGAACCGGCACGGGCCTACACGAAATCCTCGATCACGATCGACGCCCGCAGCGGCCTCGTGCTTCAGGCGCACAACGCGGACGCCAGCCACCCGCCCGCGTCGCTCAGCAAGCTGATGACGCTCTACCTGACCTTCGAAGCCATGTCGCGCGGCCGGTTCGGCTGGAATACCAGGGTGCGGATTTCCCGATACGCGGCGCGGAGGCAGCCGTCGAAGCTCTATCTGCGCACCGGGCAGCGCGTCCGGGTCCGCGACCTGGTCTACGCGACGGCGATCAAATCGGCCAACGACGCCGCCGCGGCGCTGGCCGAGAAAATTGCCGGCAGCGAACGCCGGTTCGCCCGTCTCATGACGCAACGCGCGCGCCAGCTCGGCATGCGCCGCACCGTTTTCGGCACGGCCTCCGGCCTGCCCGCCCGCGGCCAGCGGACGACGGCGCGGGACATGGCGATCCTGGCCCGGTCCCTGGTCCACCACTATCCGCAATACGCAAAGGTCTTCTCGACCCGCTATTACCGGTTCGGCCGGCGCGGCTTCCGCAACACGAACCGGCTGCTTCAGTCCCATCCCCATGTCGAAGGGATGAAGACGGGCTACACCCGGCGCGCGCGCTACAATCTCGTGACCAGCGCCCGTAACGGGAACATCCATCTGATTACGGTCGTTCTGGGTGCGCGGACATCCAACCACCGCTACTGGAAGACCAAGCGCCTTCTCGCCGGCGGATGGCGCACCGCGCACAACACGGCCTATCTGCGCAAGAGGCCGCGCGGCTACGTTCGCATCGCGATGCGCGACAGCATCAAGGGCAAGCCGGCGGTCAGGACTGCACGCAAATCGGGTGCGGCCAAACCGGGCGCCGCGCGCCGGCCCGTCCCGTCCCGGCAGGTCGCCGCGCTGCCGAAGAAGCGCCCGGACAAGCCGCGGGTCGGCCTGTCGCTGACATCGTCGGCGGTGGCGGCGCCGCGCCCGGCCGCGGTCGCGCGGCCAACCCGCAGTTCAACGGTGCGCCGGCGCGTTGTTCATGGCGTCCAGGTCGGCGCGTACTACCGCCGGCATCAGGCGCGATCGGCGATCCGGCGGGCGAAACAGGCTCTGCCGCGCAGCTACCGGCGCCAGGCAAACGGCGCGATCGTCCGGTCGCGCGGACGCAAGCGCACCATCTACCTCGCCCGGTTGATGGGCTTCGGCCTGCGCCAGGCGCAGCGCGCGTGCCGGACGGTGCATCGGCGCGGCATCGATTGCGTGCCGGTCTCCGTCAGGATAGCCGCCGCCAAACCAAAACCGAAGGCCGTCACCGCCCGCCGGAGCAAGTCCAAGTCGCGGTTCGGCATCCAGGTCGGCGCCTTTACCGAGTACCGGCGGGCCCGGCGCGGCCTCACCCAGGCGCAGAAGGTTCTGCCCAACCGCCTGGCGCGCGGAACCGGCGCCCATATCCAGGCCCGGCGCAACCGGTCGAACCGGGCGATCTACCGGGCCCGGATCACCGGCCTCTCCTTCAGCCAGGCCCGCGAAGCCTGCTCGATTCTGAAACGGCGCAGCCTCAACTGCATGGCGTTCAAGCTTCCGGCGCGCGGCTGAGACGGCCGAGCCAGACCCGCCGATACCGGCGGAGATCGGCCGGGGCAGCCGCCGCCATCGCCGCCGCGGCGGCGGTCAGAAACCCCGGCTTCCAATGGCGCTGCCAGGCGTCGAAACGCCATGTGCCCGCTTCGACCGGCAGGGCCGCGCCGGCGATACAGACCCACGCCGCGGCGCTTCGGGCATCGGCGACGCCGAGCGGCTTCAGGGCGACGCTGTAAAGCGAGCCGTCATCTTCGAAAAAGCTGACCCGGGCGGCGGCATCGAGGGAAACCCCGCGCACCAGCACGCCCGGCGTCACGGCGCCCGGCCGGGCGACGGCGGCCGGAAAGCGCCCGCGCTCGACCGGCGCGCAGCGGTAGCCCTCCAAGGTCGCCGGTTCCGCCGCTCCGGCGGAGTCGTCCGGACCGAACACAATCTGCCGGACTTCGGCGTCGCGCAGGGTGCCGTAGAAGAAGAAATCGACCGCCACCGCGCGCTCAACCGGTCGTCGCTTCCAGCGGCCGGCCGATGGAGGCGTAGCGGAAGCCGGCCTCGGCCATTTCCCGCGGATGGTAGATATTGCGGAAATCGACGAAGACCGGCGCCCTCATCAGGGCCTTGACCCGGTCCAGATCGAGATTCCGGAACTGGTTCCATTCCGTGAGGATCACCACCGCATCGGCGTCGATCAGGGCGTCATAGGCGTCGTCGCACCATGTAACGTCCGGAAGCAGCGGGCCGGCCTCCGCCATGCCCTCTGGATCGTAGGCGCGGATGTTCGCGCCGGCGGCTTGCAACATGGGAACGATATCCAGGCTCGGGCTCTCCCGCATATCGTCGGTGTTCGGTTTGAAGGTGACGCCGAGAATCGCAACCGTCCGGCCCTTCACCTCGCCGCCGCACGCGTCGATCACCCGCTGCGCCATCGCGCGCTTGCGCGCGGCGTTGATGTCGGCCACGGCCTCGACGATGCGCAGCGGCGCGCTCGTGTCCCGGGCGGTTCTGATCAGGGCGAGCGAGTCCTTCGGAAAGCAGGAGCCGCCGTAACCCGGGCCGGGATGAAGGAATTTCGGGCCGATCCGCCCGTCCAGCCCGATGCCGCGCGCGACCTGGTGGACGTCGGCGCCGACCTTTTCGCACAAGTCGGCGATTTCGTTGATGAAGGTGATCTTGGTCGCCAGGAACGCATTGGCCGCATACTTGATCAGTTCGGACGTTTCGCGGCGCGTGAACAGGATGGGGGTCTCGATCAGGTACAGCGGCCGGTACAGTCTGCGCATGACATCGCGCGCGCGCGGGCTGCCGGTGCCGATCACGACCCGGTCGGGCCGCATGAAGTCGGCGATCGCCGAGCCTTCGCGCAGAAATTCCGGGTTGGACGCAACGTCGAACTCGGCAGCCGGATTGACTTCGCGGATGATCGCCTCGATCTCGCGGCCGGTGCCGACCGGCACCGTCGACTTGGTGACGACGACGGTATAGCCGCGGATCGCCCTGGCGATCTCCCGGGCGGCATCGTGGACATAGCTGAGGTCGGCGTGGCCGTCGCCGCGCCGCGACGGGGTTCCGACGGCAATGAAGACCGCCTCGGCGCCGGCGACGGCCTCCTCGAGATCGGTCCCGAAACGCAGGCGGCCGGCTTCGACGTTGCGGGCGACCAGGTCTTCCAGACCGGGTTCGTATATCGGCAACCCGCCGTTACGCAGCGTCGCAATCCGGGATGCGTCCTTGTCGATGCAGACGACATCGGTTCCGAACTCGGAAAAGCCCGCGGCGGATACGAGGCCGACGTAACCGGCTCCGATCATGGCGATTTTCATTCGGCGCCTCCGATCTGGTTGCGGCGGCCGGCCGTCTCCAGCAAGGCCCGCAGTTCGTCGCCGATGCCGTCGAAATCGGGCCGGTCCAGCGCGAAGGCGACATTCGCCATCAGCCAGCCCTGACGGTCGCCGCAGTCGAAACGCACGCCCTCGAAACGGAAGCACGAAACCGGCTGGCGGCCGATCAGGGCGGCGATGGCGTCGGTCAGCTGGATTTCCCCGCCCGCGCCCGGCGCGACGCCGTCCAGCGCGGCGAAAATCTCAGGCTGCAAAATATAACGGCCGACAACCGCCAGGGTCGACGGGGCCGCCGCCGGCGGCGGTTTTTCGACCAGTCCCCGGACATCCGCCAGTCCGCCCGGCACCATGCCTCCGGCGCCGACATCGAGAATGCCGTAGCGGTCCGTCCGGTCCGGCGGGATGGTCTCAGCCGCCAGCAGGTTGCCCCCGGTTTCGCGATAACGCCCGAACATTTGCGCAAGACAGCCCGGTTCGGCTTGCACGAGGTCGTCCGGCAGCAGCACGGCGAACGGTTCGTCGCCGACATGCTCCCGCGCGCACCGGACGGCATGGCCGAGCCCGAGCGGTACCGGCTGGTCCGCAAACTCAAGCTGAACGCCTTCCGGCACAATTGCGGCCAACCGGTCGCGCTCTGCGACCTTGCCCCGGGATTCCAGCGTTTTTTCGAGCTCGGTATCGGGGCGGTAGTGGCGCCTCAGCGCCGCGTCACGTCCCGAGGTAACGAAAATCACGCGGGTCACGCCCGCCTCCGCCGCCTCCCGGACGGCATAGTCGATCAGCGGCCGGTCGACGACCGGCAGCAATTCCTTGGGCACGGCCTTGGTCGCAGGGAGGAAGCGCGTTCCCAGGCCGGCAACGGGAAAGACGGCTTTGCGGATCGGTTTCGGCATGGGCGGGATCGGAGCTTGGATGGCGGCTGCGCGGGTCCGGCCGGCCCGGAAGCGCGGCGTTTGCAGCACGAAACCCGTTGCGTGACCACGCGCCAAAATGCGCGCCCCCGCCGGTTCGGCAGCCGGTTTTGCCGACGCCGTCGGTGCGCGGTCACTCGCCGAGCAGGACTTCCCTGGCCTGGTTGAGCTTGGCGGCCAGCCAGTCCGAACCGCCATGGTCCGGGTGGTGCTTGCGCATCAGGTCGCGATGGGCGCGCCGGATATCGTCGTCGGCGGCGGTCTCGTCCAGACCCAGGACGGACAACGCCTCGGCCCGGTCCATGGGGCCGGAGGCGCCCTGTCCGGCGCGGTGGATATTGCGCCATTCCGGCCACATCCGGTCGAGATAGGCCTCGATGAGCCGGGCGGACTGGGCGTCGTCGCGGGCGCATTCGGCCAGCAGGACCATCAGGTCGTCCCGGTCGAGCGATTCGACCCTGGAACCGGCATAGCTGCCGGCGAGCACGTCGCCGGTAATGCCGCCGGTCGAGTGATCGAGCTGCAATTTGAGCCAGGGCGTTTCGACCTCGGAGACGCCCTTTTCCGGCTTCCTGAAATTCCACGGCATCGAGCCGCCCATCAGGTAGATGACCAGGGCGGCGCCGAGGCCGAGCACGCCCCACAGCAGCTTGCCGGTGAGCAGGCCGAACAGGCCGAAAAGCGCGGCGCAGGCGATCGCAATGCCGCGCAGCAGCCGGACGATCTGTCCGACGCTCGCCTGGGGCAGCGAGAATAGCAGAAGAATGGCCGCCGCGATCAGGGCGACGCCGAGCAGGAACCAGCCCATCTATCCGCCGCTGCCGCCGATCTGACGGGTGATCTGCAGCACCGGACCGCTGCGGCCGGCGGAATAGTCTTCCAGCGCCGGCCGGCCGCCTGCGGCATAGACGGCGACCGCGGCAAGCAGCTCGCGCAACTGTTTGGCGCTGCCGGCGTCGAAGCGGCAGCAGGCGCCGCCGGTCAGGCGGGCGAACTGGCGGAAGGCCAGCGTGGCGTCCGGATTGTCCCCTTCCTGGAACAGGAACGCCTTGGTGCCCATCAGGCCGAGCCGGCCGGCCAGATCGCAGACCGGATCGATCGCTTCCTCGAAAGCGTCGCCCACGATGATGAGCGCGCCGACCGCCTGGGATTCGGCCTCCTTGATCGCGTGTCTGAACACCCGGCCGATCTGGGTCCGCCCGCCCAGGCAGCGCACCTTGACCATCCGGTCGACAAGGTCGCGGGAGGAGATCAGCCACTGCGTCGCCCGGCATTCGCCGATGCCGCGGTAGAAGACGAGCTGGACCTCCAGGCCGCCCAAAGAATCCGTTTCGGCAAACATTTCCGCCTGGATGTCGCAGGCGATGTCCCAGGTCGGTTCGCGGCTCGCCGTGGCGTCCATGGCGAAGATCAGCCGGCCGCGTCCGGCGCCGGCGGCCGGCGTCTGCGCCATCGATTGCAGGAAGGCGTCAACTTCGCTGGCCGTTTGGGAATCGGGCAGCGCCCGGCTGCGCGGCGTGACGGACTTTCCCATGATCGATCCGCTGATCTGCTGCGTTTCGTAGATAGGAGTCGGCCAATCCCGCGTCCAGTCTCGCCGCCCGATTGCGGGATGTTGTCCAACGACCCCCGGCTAGTAGCGCTGCCGCCGGACCAGACGCAGCACGACAATCAGCAACACGGCGCCGAGAAAGGCGGCGAACAGGTGTCCGATCGGCAGCGGGCCGATCTGGTACCCCTCGATGCGGATGTCGAACTGGCGGAACAGCACGATGCCGATGAAGGAGCCGGCCACGCCGACGATCATCGTGCCGACGATGCTCAGGGCTCGGACGCGCAACAAGGCGGCGGCGAGCCAGCCCGCGAACCCGCCGACAATGACGATGACCAGAATCTGGTCGACACTGCCGATCAAACGCACCATCTCCAAGGCATGAGAAGCAGCACCGTGGCGAAAAGGACCCGTTTCCGGCGCCGGACCGGCCCGCCGCCGGTTCGGGAACGGCGGCTAGCATGGCCGGACCGACATGGCTACAGGGCACCGCGCCGCCGGACATTTTTGGCGCGGCAGCCTGTTCGACGCGACCGATGACCCTGTTCGATCACCCCGAATTTTCCGGCCACGAGCAGGTCGTCTTCAGCCATGACGGCGCAACCGGCCTGCGCGCGATCATCGCGATCCACAACACCAGCCGCGGCCCGGCGCTCGGCGGCTGCCGGATGTGGCCCTATGCCGACGAAACCGCGGCGCTCGAAGACGCGCTGCGCCTGTCGCGCGGCATGACCTACAAGGCGGCGATGGCCGGTCTCGACCTCGGCGGCGGCAAGGCCGTCATTATCGGCGATGCGAAGACGGACAAGTCCGAAGCGCTGATGAAGGCGTTCGGCCGCGCGGTCGACCGCCTCAACCGGCGCTACATCACCGCCGAGGACGTCGGCACGACCGTGGCCGACATGGATACGATCAGGACCGTGACCGACCATGTCGTCGGCGTGACCGGCGGCGCCGGCGATCCGTCCAACTCGACCGCGCACGGCGTCTGTATCGGCATTCTGGCAGCCGTGCGCCACAAGCTGGGCCGGGACACGCTCGACGGACTGCACGTCGCCGTCCAGGGCGTCGGCCATGTCGGGCGCTTCCTGTGCGATTACCTGCACAAGGCCGGCGCCCGGCTCTCGGTCACGGATATCGACCGGGCCGCGCTGGAGCGGGCGGAACGCGATTTCGGCGCCGCCGTCGTCGGCCCGGACGAGATCTTCGGGCTCGATTGCGACCTGTTCGCCCCCTGCGCGCTCGGCGCCGTCGTCAACGACGCCACCCTGCCCGGCCTCAAATGCCCGATCGTCGCCGGATCGGCCAACAATGTGCTGGACGCAGCACGGCACGGCGCCGCCTTGCGCCGCGCCGGCATCCTCTACGCGCCGGACTACGTCATCAACGCCGGCGGCCTGATCGACGTCGCACGCTTCGCGCTGGGGTTCGATATCGAAACGGCGCGGACAAAGCTGCACCGGATCGACGGGACGCTGACCGAAATTTTCGCGCGCGCCGACGCCGAAGACCGGCCGACCGCGGATGTCGCGGACGCGATCGCCGAAGAACGCTTCATCCGGTAGCGTCCCGGCCGGCCCCGCTAAGCTACAGCAGGCCCAGGTGGCGCAATTCGGCGGCCATTTCGCGCGGCGGCTCTTCCGGGACGGCGCCGGCCGGCGCATCCGGCGGGGCGTTCATGTCTTCGAGATACCGCCAGCCCTGGTGCGGCCGGCGCGGCTGCAACTCGGTCCGGATCAATTCCGGATCGAGATGAATACGGCAGAACCGGCCCCGTTCCGCACTGGCGCGCCGTTCCAGCCGAACGATCCGCTGGCGCACGCGGACAAAGCCCTTGACGACCCAGTAGATTGAGCCGCCGTCGAGGATTTCCCCGGCCCGGCGCGGATGGTGGCGCGTTTCGTGGAACAGCGCGCCGGTGCGCGCGAGACGGGTTGCCTGCCAGCGCGCCAGGGTTTCGACCGAGGCGGACCCGACGCTTAGCTTGAGCAGGTGAAGCGTCATGCTCCGGTCAGGCGGCTTTGCGACCGGCGAGGGCCTGGGCGACCCGCGAGACCGGCGCGCGGCCAAGCCAGCCGGTGATGAAGGCGCCCGTTTCGGCCACGGCGTCGAGATCGACCCCGGTTTCCATGCCGAGGCCGTCAAGCATGTAGATCAGGTCTTCGGTCGCCAGGTTGCCGGCCGCACCCGGGGCATAGGGACAGCCGCCAAGCCCGGATACCGAGGCATCCACTGTCCGGATGCCGCGGTCCAGGCAGGCCAGCGTATTGGCCAACGCCTGGCCGTAGGTATCGTGGAAATGGATGCCGATGTCCGTGAGCGGCACGGCCTCCGCGACCCGGTCGATCAGGGCCGCCGCCTTCGACGGCGTGCCGACGCCGATCGTGTCCCCGAGCGCAACCCGGTAGCAGCCCATCGCGTAGAGCCGGCCGCACAGATCGGCGACGATTCCGGGATCGACCGCGCCCTCGTAAGGGCAGCCGAGGACGGTCGAAACATACCCCTGGACCCTGACACCCTCCTCCGCAGCGGCAGCGCAGACCGGCCGGAAGCGCTCCAAGCTCTCCTCGATGGTGCAGTTGGTATTGCGCTGCGAGAAGGTCTCGGAAGCCGCCGCGAACACGCCGACTTCCGTCACGCCAACGGCGGCCGCGCGCTCGAAACCTTTCATGTTCGGCGTCAGTGCCGGATAGGTCACGCCGTCGCGCCGGTTGATCCGGCGGAAGACCTCTTCGGAATTCGCCATTTGCGGCACCCATTTCGGCGACACGAACGCGCCGGACTCGACGGCGGGCAGGCCGGCGGCGGCCAGGCGCTCGATCAGGTCGACCTTGATTTCGGCGGGCACCGTCCGGGGCTCGTTCTGCAGCCCGTCGCGCGCCCCGACTTCCTGAACCCGGACAAAGCGGTCTCCGCGCCCGTTCTCAGAACCCATCGCTCAGGCCTCCTTCCGCTCGAAATCGACCAGTTGCGCGCCTTCCTCGACCTGGTCGCCGGCGTTGAAATGAACCGCGGCAACCGTGCCGTCGCCGGGCGCGACGATCGTGTGCTCCATCTTCATCGCTTCCAGCACGAGCAGCGGTTCGCCCGCCTCGACGGCGGTTGCAGCCTCCGCCATGACGCGGATCACCTTGCCGGACATCGGCGCGACCAGCCTGTCGTCGGCTTCCTCCGCCTCGGAAACCGCGGCGAGCGGGTCGTCCCGGCCGAAAACCGTGCGATGGCCGTCGATCCACACGGCGACGGTCCCGCCGTCGACATAGGCGCCGGCGACAAACCGGCGGTCCCCGACCTGCACGCACATCCGGCCGCCGTCCGCCGCCATCGAACACGCTACCGGGCCGGACGGCAGTTCGAGCACATAGCCGGCGCCGTCGTAGGCGACCGTTACGGCATAGCCGGTTCCGTCATGGGTCAGCCGGATATCGTGGCGGCCGGTATCGTTGAGCCGCCAGCCGTTGACCAGATGCCAGGGCGACCAGGGCTCGGTCGAGGCGGCGGCTGCGGCGGCGGCCCGTTCCTGCCGGTCCAGTTCGATCGCCAGCACGGCGCAGGCGAGCGCGTCTTCGGACGGCGGGGCGGCGGGCGGCCGGAGCGCGTCGCCATGCGCCTCGACAAAACCGGTATCGAAGGTTCCCACGGCAAATGCAGAATGGGCAATAACCCTCTGCAAATAATCGCGATTGTTCTCCAGTCCGACGATTTCGGTCTCGGCGAGCGCGCGGCCCAGCCGGCGCAGGGCGGCGGTCCGGCCGTCGGGGCTCCAGGCGATCAGCTTGGCGATCATCGGATCGTAATGCGCCGTGACGCTGTCGCCTTCCGCCACGCCGGAGTCGCAGCGGATGCCGTCGCCGTCGGGCAGCCGGAGCCGCCGCAGCGTACCGGTCCGGGGCAGGAAATCCCGGTCCGGGTCCTCGGCATACAGGCGCACCTCGACGGCGTGGCCGGTTATCGACAGGTCTTCCTGCGCCAGGGGCAGCCGCTCGCCGGCGGCGACGCGCAACTGCCATTCCACCAGGTCCTGCCCGGTAATCATTTCGGTCACCGGATGCTCGACCTGAAGGCGGGTGTTCATCTCCATGAAATGGAACGCGCCGTCGGCCCCGACGATGAACTCGACCGTGCCCGCCCCTTCGTAGCCGATGGCCTGCGCCGCATTGACGGCGGTCTTGCCCATTTCCGCCCGGCACGCCGCCGTCATGCCCGGGGCCGGCGCTTCCTCCACCACCTTCTGGTGCCGCCGCTGGATCGAACAGTCGCGCTCGAACAGATGGAGCGCGTTGCCGTGGCTGTCGGCGAAGACCTGGATCTCGATATGGCGCGGCGCTTCGACGAATTTCTCGATCAGCATGCGGTCGTCGCCGAAGGCGCCTGCCGCTTCGCGCTGCGCCGATTCGAGCGCGGCGGCGAAATCCTCCGCCCGGTCGACCCGGCGCATGCCCTTGCCGCCGCCGCCGGCCGACGCCTTGATCAGCACCGGAAAACCGATTTCGGCAGCCTGTTCGGCCAGCACGTCCGGCTCCTGGCCGTCGCCGTGATAGCCCGGCACGACCGGCACTTTCGCCTTTTCCATCAGTGCCTTGGCGGCGCTTTTTGAGCCCATCGCCCGGATCGCCTCGGCCGGCGGGCCGATGAACGCGATCCCGACCGCGGCGCACGATTCGGCGAAGCCGGCATTCTCCGAGAGGAAACCGTAGCCCGGATGGATCGCCTGGGCGCCGGTCTGCCGCGCCGCATCGATAATCCGCTCGCCGAGCAGATAGCTTTCCGCTGCCGGGGCCGGCCCGATCCGGATCGCCCTGTCGGCCTGTTTCACATGCAGGGCGCCGGCATCGGCATCCGAATGGACCGCGACGGTTTCGACTCCGAGCCCGCGCGCCGTGCGGACGATCCGGCAGGCGATCTCCCCCCGGTTGGCGATCAGGATGCGGTCGAACATGCGGCGGCCGCCCTCAGTCCCTGGCCTGCCAGGCCGGCTTGCGCTTCTCCAGGAAGGCGGCCGCCCCTTCCCTGCCCTCGTCGCTCGCGCGGATGTCGGCGATCAGGCGCGAGGTCCAGTCGATCAGGTCCCCGTCGATCTCCCGGTCGCTGACCTGGAAGATCAGGTCCTTGCTTACCGCCTGCGACTTCGGCCCGCCGAGCAGCAGCAGGTCGACGAATTCCTGCCCCGCCGCCTCCAGCGCATCCGGTTCGGCGACCGCGTGGACGAGGCCGATTTCCTCGGCGCGCGCGGCGTCGAAGACCTCGGCGGTCAGGAAATAGCGCCGCGCATGGCTCTGGCCGATCTTGCGCACGACATAGGGGCTGATGGTCGCCGGGGTCAGGCCGAGCCGCACCTCCGAAAGCGAGAATTTCGCCGCCGAACTGGCGATCGCGATGTCGCAACAGGCGACGAGGCCGACGCCGCCGCCGAAAGCGTGGCCGTTGATCAGCCCGATGACCGGCCGGGGCAGCGTGTTCAGCCGGTTGAGCATCCGGCCGAGCCGGCCGCTGTCGGCGTAATTCTCTTCGACCGAATAGCCGGCCGTCTCGCGCATCCAGGCGAGATCCGCCCCGGCGCAGAAGCCCTTGCCCTTTCCGGTCAGAATCACCGCCCGCACGGACTCGTCCGCGCCGACCGTCTCCACCGCTTCGGTCAGGTCGCGGATGAAGGCCGCATTCATCGCGTTTCGCACCTCCGGCCGGTTCAGCACGATCCGCGCGACGCCGCGGCCATCGATTTCGGTGAGGACGGTCCTGGGGCGGTCTTCGTCCATTCCTGTCTCCGGGTTCCGGCATCCGCCAGTTAACGTGCAGGCTTATACACCAAAGCCGCATGGGCGGACCAATCGGCTTGCGGAGCGTATTCGGCCCACTCTGTCATTTCGACCGGAGCGACCCCGAAGGGGTTGCGGAGCGGAGAAATCTTTCCGCTGAAGCGCTTCGGATTCTGCACCGCGCGTGAAAGATATCTCCGCTACGCCGCCCGTTGGGCGGCTTCGATCGATATGCGGGAGAGGAACGTCATCCGGTCCCTGCGCCATGCAACCCGTTCGTATCGTTCCGGGCGGAGCGTGGCGGAAATTCGGCGTCCGCGTACGCGGCCGATGCCGTGGCGCAGGGCCAGTCGAACCCGAACGGGGAAGTCGCAGCTACGGAATCAGTTTGATGGCGGCGACGATCAATCCGCCGATGACGGCGGTCCAACTCATCGTCCACACTTTGACACTGGCGATTTCGGCTCTGAGATCGGCCTTTGTGATGTCCAGATCGGTCTTTGTCGCCAGCTCGCCACGCCCCGCTTCCGCCGCAGCGTGCAATTGCGCCGCAGCCGCCTTGGCCTGCTTCGGAGTGAATCCGGCAGTCTCAAGCGCCGTCGCAGCGGTCAGGGTATCGAAGATCGCCATCCGCAAGATATAGAACAGCGGGAACGAAGCCGCAACACTTTTCGGTTCCGGCTTGGCACGGCTGCGGGCGGTTCGCGTGAGACCATCGACACCATTACGACCTTGCCTGCCGGACCCGCGCCCTACATCCGGAACACGCCGAAGCGCGTCTCTTCGACCGGCGCGTTGAGGGCGGCGGAGAGCGCCAGCGCCAGCGTCATCCGCGTATCGGCCGGATCGATCACGCCGTCGTCCCAGAGCCGCGCCGAGGCGTAATAGGGATGGCCCTGGCGCTCGTACTGCTCGCGGATCGGCGCCTTGAAGGCGTCCTCCTCCTCGTCCGACCAGGCGCCGCCGCCGGCCTCGATGGCGTCGCGCCGGATGGTCGAGAGCACGCTCGCCGCCTGCTCGCCGCCCATGATCGAGATGCGCCCGTTCGGCCACATCCAGAGGAACCTGGGCGAATAGGCCCGGCCGCACATGCCGTAATTGCCGGCGCCGTAGCTGCCGCCGACGATCAGCGTGAATTTCGGCACCTTCGTCGTCGCGACCGCGGTCACCATCTTGGCGCCGTCCTTGGCGATGCCGCCGGCTTCGTATTTCTTGCCGACCATGAAGCCGGCGATATTCTGCAGGAAAATCAGGGGGATGCCGCGCTGGCTGCACAGTTCGATGAAATGCGCGGCCTTGAGCGCCTCCTCGGAATAGAGAATGCCGTTGTTGGCGACGATGCCGGCCGGATAGCCCCAGATCCGGGCGAAACCGCAGACCAGCTGCGTGCCGTAGAGCTGCTTGAACTCGTCGAGATCGCTGCCGTCGACGATCCGGGCGATGACCTCGCGCACCTCGTACGGCTTCTTCACGTCGTCCGGGATCAGGCCGTACAGCTCTTCGGGATCGTAGAGCGGCTCGACGGGCGCGCTGAGCGTCGTCGTCAGCGGCTTGGGTAGGTTGAGGTCCGCCACGATGCGCCGCGCCATGGCGAGCGCATGGTGGTCGTCGAGCGCGTAATAGTCGGTGACGCCGGAGGTCCGGGAATGGACGTCGGCGCCGCCCAGTTCCTCGGCGCTGACGACCTCGCCGGTCGCGGCCTTGACCAGCGGCGGACCGCCGAGAAAGATCGTCCCCTGCTCCTTCACGATGATGGCCTGGTCCGACATCGCCGGCTGGTAGGCGCCGCCGGCGGTGCAGGAGCCCATGACCACGGCGACCTGCGGGATGCCGAGCGCCGACATGTTGGCCTGGTTGTAGAAGATGCGGCCGAAATGGTCGCGGTCGGGAAAGACCTCGTCCTGGGTCGGCAGGTTGCCGCCGCCGGAATCGACCAGATAGAGGCAGGGCAGACGGTTCTGGATCGCGATTTCCTGGGCCCGGACGTGCTTCTTGACCGTGATCGGGTGATAGCTGCCGCCCTTCACCGTGGCGTCGTTGCAGACGATGACGCATTCCCGGCCCGAGACCCGCCCGATCCCGGTAACGATCCCGGCCGACGGCACGTCGCCGCCATACATGCCGTGGGCGGCGAGCTGGCTGAGTTCCAGGAAGGGCGAACCGGGATCGGTCAGGGTGCGCACCCGGTCCCGCGGCAGCAGCTTGCCGCGCGCCAGATGGCGTTCGCGGGCGCGTTCCGGCCCGCCCCGCTTGACCGCGGCCACGGTTTCGCGCAGGTCGGCGACCAACGCCCGGTTGTGCGCGTCGTTCGCGCGGAACTGCGCGGTTCGGGTGTTGAGGTTGGAACGGATAACCGCCACAGCGCCGGCCCGGCCAGAAGAAGACGGCCCGTTTTAGAACAGCTCCCCCGCCGGCGGTAGCGGCGAATGCGGACCATACTTCAAGACGGGCCTTCAAGACGGGCCTTCAAGACGGGCCTTCGAGATGGGCCTTCGAGACGGGCGTTTCGCCGTCACCCGCCCTTCCTTCACCGTCGTCCCGACCCGAACGTCCCCAACCCATTGTCCCGACCGGCCGTCCCCCCGATTCGTCATTCCCGCCAACCATCCCCTCACCGTCATCCCGACCGAGCCTCCCCCCATCGTCATCCCGACCGAAGCGGAGCGAGCGGAGGGAACTCGGCTCGAACCCGACGACAAGAACCCCGAGACCGGCGACGGGATTCCTCCACTCCGCACCCCCTTCGACTTCGCTCAGGACAGGCCTTGCGGGGCGCTCCGGTCGGAATGACGGATAGGGTTTATCGAAGCAGAGGAAAAATTGTTGATTTTCATGTTTTTTTCCTATATCTTCAAAAAGAACATTTATCGAACATAAGGAAGCCCGCCATGATCGAGTCTCCATCCCGCATCGCGCCCGCAGCGGAAACCGCCGCGCCCGCGCCGCCCCCTGCCCCGCCCCTCACCCAGCGGCAGGAGGAGTTCTGCCGCCACTACGCCGCGACCGGCAATGCCGCCGGGGCGGCGCGGGATGCCGGCTATGCCGCAGGCTCGGCGCGCCAGACCGGGCACGAGCTGCTGGAGCGGCCCGCTATCGCCGCGCGGGTGCGGGCCATCCGGGCGGCGTGGCAGGGGGTCGAGCGCGAGGAGGCGCAGATCCTGCTCGGCCGGCTCGAGCAGGCCTGGGACGCGGCGGTGGAGAAGGGCTCGGCGTCGCTCATGCTCCGGATGATCAAATTGCAGGCCGAGCTGTCCGGTCTCGACCGGCGCAATGCCCACCGGCGCACCGGCCTGTGGCCCCTGCCGGGAGAAGAGACCTTGCCCCGCCCGGCCGACGCGGAGCCCGGTCCGTTGGCCGAAGCGGTGCGCCGGGGCCGGCACCGCACCGAACGGGCCCTCGCCGCCCACCGGGCGAGCCGCAGGGCGCTGGAGCGGCACCCGGATTTCGACGAGGCGGCCTGGCTGGCGACGGCCCAGCGCCTGCACGCCACCGTCGAGGAGCGCCGGCCCCGCCGTCCGGAGCGGCAGACCGGCAGGCCCGCGCCCGCCATGACGAATCCTGACATTTCCTTACACGGGACCTTACACGGGTCCTCACACAGGGCCGCGGACGCGCCGATGCCGGACAGCCCACCGGGCGCGCCGGTCGCGACAGATCATGACATTTCCTTACACCGGTCCTTGAGCCGGGCTGGCCTGCTGCCGGCCGAGACGGCGGGCGGGGCTTCGGCGGGCGGGGCGCCCGCGCTCGACGGGCCGGCCTGGTTCGCCGATCACCACGCCGAGATGGCGCGCATCGAGGCCGAAGGCCGCCGCTTCACCGATCTGGAAATGCTCGCCTACAGGACGTCCGTCGACCGGTACGCTGCGAAGATGCGGATACGCAACGCCCGTTTCCCCGACAGCATCCAGGGGGTAAAGCACCCCGGCTGCGCCGGTTTCCCGCAGCCCGCCGGAGAGCCCGGGCCCGACGAGCGGCGCGCGGAAGAGAAAGAACGGGCCTTCCTCCGGCGTCTCGCCCGGACCCGCCCGCCCTATGTGACCGGAATCGCCGGCGCCTATCTCCTCGCGTTCACCTGCGACCGCCCGTGCCGCGGCGCGCAGGAAGCGGCGCGCACGGACGGCGAACATGACATTTCATGACAATTCATGACGGTTTGCGACCGACGCGCGCCGCAGCCGGAACCCGAACGGCCGCTTCGACCGGTACGCGCCGCGCGCCCTCACGCCTTCGCGGCGGCCTCGCGCTGGGACAGCATCATGAGCCAGACGGTGGCGGCGAGCACGATCAGCAGCAGCGGCAGCACGCCGATCGCCAGGTTCTGCCAGCCGTAGAGCTGCAGGGTCACGCCCGAGAAGAAGGTCGCCGTCGCGACGAAGCCGAACACCAGGAATTCGTTGAGCGCCTGGGTCTTGGCGCGCTCGGCGAGCGTGTAGGTCTCGGTCAGCAGGGTCGTCGCACCGGTGTAGAGGAAGTTCCAGCCGACGCCGAGCAGCAGCAGCGAAACGAGAAAGTTCTCGAAGGCGATGTCGGCCATCGCGATGGCGAGGCAGGCGACGTTGAGCAGCCCGCCGACCAGCATGATGCGCTGGGGGCCGTAGCGCTTGATGAGATGGCCGGTGAAGAAGGCGGGGACATACATGCCCAGCACATGCCACTGGATGACATGGGTCGCCTCGCCGAAGGTCAGGCCGCACATTTCCATCGCCTTGGGCGTCACCGACATCAGCAGCACCATGACGCCGTAGCCGATCACGCCGCCGGCGACCGCCAGCATGAATTTCGGCTGGCGGGCGATCTCGGCGAGCGGCCGGCCGCCGCGCAAGGCCATTCTGGGCGGCCGGGGGATCTGGACGGCGAGCAGGATCAGCATGATCGTCGCCTGGATGCAGACCACGCCGACATAGGCGCCGGCGTAGGTCACCGGCGCCAGCCAGTCGACCGAATAGCGCGCCAGCGTCGGGCCGACGATCGCCGCGACCACGCCGCCGGCGAGAACCAGCGAAATCGCCCGGCTGCGGAAGGAATCCGGCACGACCTCCGCGGCCGCGAAGCGGTAGTACCACTGGAATCCGGTGGCGAAGCCGACCACCAGGCTGGCGAAGCAGAACAGCGCGAAGCTGCCCTCGTAGACCGCCAGCAGGGACAGGCCGGCGCCGATGGTCATGGCGGTGACGGCCAGCAGGAAGCCGTTGCGCCGACCGATCCGCGCCATGATGAAGGACGCCGGGATCGTGAAGAAGGCCGAGGCGTACCACTGGATCGCGATGGGCAGCGCGAGCAGCGCCTTGTTCTCCGCCAGGCTGGCCCCGACCAGCGCCGACACCGTGATCAGCAGCATCATCGACGTGCTGGTCAGCGCCCAGCAGACGAACAGCAGGGCGATGTTGCGCTTGTAGTGCGGAAAGTCGGCGGCGCCGGAAGCGGCGGGCGGTGCGGACAAGGCGCGCTCCGGACGGAAACAGGGACCGGCCCCGCTCTATCATGGACGGCCCGGCCGCGCCATGCGGCCCGCGCAACCGGGCTGTGCTTCTTTCGACTACTCCGCCGCGATCGCCCGGCTGATGATCATCTTCTGGACGTCGCTGGTGCCCTCGTAGATCTTGCAGACCCGGACGTCGCGCCAGATGCGCTCGACCGGAAAATCCTGCAGATAGCCGTAGCCGCCGTGGACCTGGATGGCGTCGGAGCAGACCCGTTCGGCCATTTCGCTGGCGAACAGCTTGGCCATGGCGGCTTCCTTCAGGCAGGGCAGGCCGGCGTCCTTCAGCCGCGCCACGTTGAGCGCCATCTGGTGCGCCGCCTCGATCTGCGTCGCCATGTCGGCGAGGCGGAAGGCGACCGCCTGATGCTCGACGATCGGCTTGCCGAACGAGACCCGTTCCTTGGCATAGGCGACGGCGTGCTCGTAGGCCGCCCGCGCCATGCCGACGGCCTGGGCCGCGACGCCGATGCGCCCGGCCTCCAGGTTGGCGAGCGCGATCCGGTAGCCCTCGCCCTCCTGGCCGACCAGCAGGTCCGGCGTCGCCTCCATGTCCTCCAGGATCAGCGCGCAGGTGTCGGACGAGCGCTGGCCGAGCTTCTCCTCCTTGCGCACGACCTTATAGCCCGGCGTGTCGGTCGGCACGATGAAGGCGCTGATGCCGCGCTTGCCGGCCGCGGGATCGGTGACAGCGAACATCAGGTTGATGTCGGCCGTTTCGCCCGATGTGATGAACTGCTTGGCGCCGTTCAGGACGTATTTGTTGCCTCGCTTCTCGGCCCGGGTCTTGAGGTTCGAGGCGTCGGAGCCGGCCTGGGGTTCGGTGAGCGAGAAGGCCGCGTTGATCTCGCCACGGGCCAGCGGCTTGAGGAAGCGCTCCTTCTGCTCCGTCGAGCCGTAGCCGAAGAGCGCCGCGGCGACCGGCGAATTGTTGACGCTCATGACGGTCGAAACGCCGCCGTCGCCGCCCGCGATCTCCTCCATCGCGAGGACATAGGCGACCGTATCGGCGCCCGCCCCGCCCCACTCCTCGGGGATCGTCATGCCCATGAAGCCGAGCGCGCCCATTTCGGCGAGCAATCCGCGCGGGGTCTCGCCGGTGCGGTCGCGCTCGGCCGCCGTCGGGGCCAGCCGCTCCTGCGCGAACTGCCGGGCGGTGTCCCGGATCATGATCTGGTCGCCGGTCAGCATGGTCCGGGTGTCCTCGTTCCTGAAAACCGCACCCGGCTACCAGGGAATCCGGCTGCCGTCGTGGTTGATGAAGCTGCCGGTGTCGCGGAGGCCGACCCCGTCGATCACCTTCATCAGGCCGTCGACGCTCTGCTCGATCGTCAGCGATGCCGAGGGGCCGCCCATATCGGTCTGTACCCAACCCGGATGGACGACGATCGCCGTGACGCCGCGGCCCTTCAGGTCGTTCGCCAGAATCTTGACCGCCATGTTCAGCGCGGCCTTGGAGGCGCGGTACGAATAGTTGCTGCCGCTCGCCTCGCTGACCGAGCCCATGCGGCTGGAGATGTTGACAATCAGCTTGCGCTGCGAACGCGCCACGTTGCCGGCGAGCGCCTGCATCACGCGCACCGGCGCGACGGTGTTGACCCGCAGCGTCTCCTCCAGGTCGGCGACGTCGAGCGTGTCGAAGGATTCGCCGCGGTTCAGCAGGATTCCCGCATTGTTGATCAGGATGTCGATTGGCGTATCGCCCAGAAGGTCGGCGAGCGCCCCGACATGGGCGTCCGAGGTGACGTCGCAGGTGTGGATGGTCGCCGACGCGCCCAGCGCGCGCAGGGCGTCGGCCTTGGCGAGGTCGCGCACCGTTGCGTGGATGTGGGCGCCGGCGGCGGCGAAGCGGCGGGCGAATTCCAGGCCGATGCCGCGGCCCGCGCCGGTAATCAGGACGTTGTTCATGGGGTTCATGGGGCGGTTCTCTTCCGGACGGTGACTTCGATCTCGATCTTCATGCGCGGGTCGACCAGCCCGGCGATCACGGCGGTCGCGGCCGGGCGCACCGTGTCGAACCACCGATGCATGACCGGCTCCAGGGCCGGCAGGTCGGCGGCATCGGTCAGCGTGTATTGCACCCGCACGGTATCTTCGATCGAGGCGTCGGCCTCGTTCAGGATACGCTCGATGTTGCGGAAAGCCTGTTCGGCCTGCGCCGCGGCATCGTCGGGCATCTCGCCGGTCGCGTAGTCCATGCCGGTCGTGCCGGCGACGAATACCCAGTCCCCGTCCACCACGGCGCGGGAAAAGGCATAATCGGCTTCCAGACGGGAGCCGGAGGAGATCGTTCTGCGCATGGCGGTTCCTTAGCGGCGAACGGGAGCGGGGGAAATGGGCAAATTCCCGATTACCTTATATCGGCCACGGCGCGCCCGCGCGCCAACCGGATTTGACGCGTCTGCAAGGGCGGGCGGCTGACCCAGGGCCGGTCGCCGCGCACGTCCCGATCGGTGCGGATCGTCACCCGCCCCGCCGAAATGCCGATTGCGTAGCTGCCGTTGCGCATCAGTGCCCGCCGGTCGATTGCCCATGGGACCGTGGGACACCGCCGCCGGACATCGAAGTCCGCCACGATCATGAAGGCGCGCCGGCAGTCTTCCGCCAAAGCCGCCGGGTCGGACGGGAAGGCGATCAGCGCGCCATCCAGCCGGTAGATGCAGCCAAGCGGGTCGCAGCGTACCCGGCTCAGCCGGTCGCTGCGCCAGAACCGCGGCAGGCGTTGCGCCTCGCCCTCGCGCCAGACCCGGGCGATGAAACGGCCGCGCCGCGCGGAAGACACGGCGAGCGCCCCGTCGGCCGTGCGGGTCGCGACGAGCTGCCCCTCCGGCGAGACCAGGATATCGGGCGGGGCGACGGTGAGGCTGCTGGCGAGGCCGGCCGCAATGGCGGCAACGCCGGCGAACCGCCAGCGGCGTTGCCAGATCGTGAGCCAGAGGCCGCCGGCAACGATCAGGGCCATGCCCCAGGCCAGCGGCGCCGGCGCCAATGCCAGCGCACCGGGCAGGCCGGAAACGCCGTGGGCGACCCACAGCATCAGGTCGATGCCCCGGGCCATCAGCCAGAGCGGCCCGGCTTCCAGCCCGAACGGCATGGCGAACAGGGCCAGCAGCCCCATCGGCAGGACGAAGAAGGAAACGATCGGCACCGCGGCCAGGTTGGCGGCCAGGCCATACATCGCCAGCCGGTGGAAATGGAACAGGGCGAACGGCCCGGTCGCCGCGCCGGCGATCAGGCTCGCCGCACCGATGCCGACCAGGGCGCGCACCGGCCGCGGCAGCCGCGGCGTCCGGTTTCTCATCCGCCAGATCGACCAGGCTTCGTAAGCCGCGACCAGCGCAACCACCGCGGCGAAGGACATCTGGAAACTGGGCGTGGGCAGGCTCTCCGGCGACAGCAGAAGCAGGACCGTTGCCGCCGCCGCCACCAGCCGCATCGAGATTGCGACCCGGCCGACCAGGACGCCCGCCATCACCACCGCCAGCATCAGGAAAGCGCGCTGGGTCGGAATCGTCGCGCCGGTCAGCAGCAGGTAGCCCGCCGCGACCGCCAGCGCGCCGATCGCGGCAATCTTTCGCGTCGGCCAGCGGAGGGCCGCGCCGGGAACCAGCGCCAGACCGAACCACAGGGCGAAGAAGGCGATGCCGGCGATCATGCCGATATGCAATCCGGAAATGGCCAGCAGATGCGCCAGGCCGGCGTTGCGGATCGCCGTCATCGTTTCGGGAGAAATGCCGCCGCGATGCCCGGTCAGCAGGGCGGCCGCCACCGCGCCGGCATCGCCGGACAGAACGGCCCCGATACGCCGCATCGCGGTATCCCGCAGACGCTCGATCCGCGAATCGAGCCATCCGGCGCCCGCTTCCCGGACCGCAACGGGCGCCGTGACCGCAAAGCCGCTGGCGCCGATGCGCTCGAAAAAGGCCCGGCGCTGGAAATCCGCCGCGCCCGGCGCAACCGGCGGCCGGACCGGCAGCAGGACGGCGCGCAGCATGACGGTCCGGCCGGGCCACAGGCCGGTCCAGCCGAGGCGAACCGTGAGGCGAACCCGCTCCGGCGTTTCGGCTGCGGCAAGCCTGCCGATTGCGAGATCGTCCAGCACCGCGCGCGCGCCGTGGCGGAGCGGATCGACGGCGACCACCCGGCCGGTCACGGTCACGGGACCGATCTTCCGGCTGATCGCCGGAGCCTCGACGCTCCAGGTCCGCACCGCGCCGGCGGCGTAGCCGATCGCGCAGAGGAGAAGCAGGAATGCCGGGAAGCGCAGGAGTTCCCGGCGCCATCCCGCCCCCAGAACGACGGCCGCAATTGCCGGCAGGGCGAGCGCCATCGACAGGGCCGGTTCGGCCGTCCCGGAGAAATAGAGAAAGACACCCAAGCCGACCGCGGCCGGAGACCAGAGCAGCCAGCGTTCCCGTTCGTCGGACAGTCGCGCTGCCAGCCCGGCGGCGAACAGCCTTGCCGCACGACCGAACGCGCCGCCCGCATCCTCCGGCAGGCGGCGCCGCATCCTTGCCATCTGGCCGATCCAGCCGGGGATCGGGCGCACTCCTCTGAACGTCTATTCTTCTTTTTTTCCGGGTGCGTGCATGGCGACAGCGGCTGTGCTATGGCACCCACCCGTCCGGCCCGCTTCCACGCCTCTGCCCGTACGACGCGCGGCGCTCCGGCCGTAGCCGCGAAATCTACATGAAGCGCCGATGACTGTCGTTACCCGTTTTGCCCCTTCGCCGACGGGATTTCTCCACATTGGCGGCGCCCGGACCGCCCTGTTCAACCAGCTTTACGCGCAGCGGTACGGCGGGCAATTCCTGCTGCGTATCGAAGACACGGACCCCGCGCGCTCGACCGACGCCGCCAAACGGGCCATCCTGGACGGCCTGCGCTGGCTCGGCCTGGAATGGGACGGCGCGCCGGTTTACCAGTCGGACCGCCTCGAACGGCACGCCGCAGTGGCGCAAGAACTGCTCGATGCGGGCGGGGCCTATCGCTGCTATTGCAGCCCGGACGAACTGGCCGCGATGCGGGAGGCGGCGCGCAGACGCGGCAGCGGGCGGCTCTATGACGGCACCTGGCGCGACCGCAATCCGGCGGAGGCGCCGGAGGGAGTCGCGCCGGTGGTGCGCCTGAGAGCGCCGCTGGACGGCGAGACCGTCGTCGACGACGCGGTCCAGGGCCGGGTGACCGTACGCAACGACCAACTCGACGACATGGTCCTGCTGCGCGCGGACGGCACGCCGACCTACATGCTGTCCGTCGTCGTCGACGACCACGACATGGACATCACCCATATCGTGCGCGGCGACGACCACCTGACCAACGCATTCCGCCAGACCCTGATCTACCGGGCCATGGGCTGGGATATCCCGGCCTTCGCGCATATCCCGCTGATCCACGGGCCCGACGGCGCCAAACTGTCCAAACGGCACGGCGCGCTGGGCGTCGAGGCCTATCGCGACATGGGCTTTCCGCCGGAAGCCGTGTGCAACTATCTCGCCCGGCTCGGCTGGAGCCATGGCGACGACGAGATCTTCTCCATGGCGCAGGCGGCGGACTGGTTCGATCTCAAGGATGTCGGCAGGTCCCCGGCCCGCTTCGATCCCGCAAAGCTGACCAGCCTCAGCGCCCATTACATCCGGGAGATGGCCGACGGCCCGCTCGCCGACATGATCGAGCCCCTGGTCGCCGGGCTGCTCGGCGCGCCGCTTTCGCAGACGCAGCGCACGCGGCTGCGCGCCGGCCTGTCCGGCCTGAAACCGCGGGCCAAGACGCTGGCCGACCTCGCCGAGTCCGCCCTGTTCTACTGCCGGCCGCGGCCTCTGGCGCCGGACGCCAAGGCGGCGAAACTGCTGGACGACGCCGGCAAGGCCCGGCTGGCGCTCGGCCGGGCGGCGATCGCCGGGCTGGACGACTGGTCCGCTGGACATGCCGAAGCGGCCATCCGCGCCGCCGCCGAATCCTCCGGCGAAAAACTGGGCAGCCTCGCCCAGCCCTTGCGCGCGGCGCTCACCGGCAGCACGGTCTCGCCGGGAATTTTCGAGGTTCTGGAAGTGCTCGGCCGGGCGGAGAGCCTCGGCCGGATCGACGACAGTCTCGGGCGGACCGCCGGTTGAACCGCGCCGTCGCCGTCCCCGCGGTTCCCTGCCCGACGTTGCATTTGCCCAACCGGGCCCGACGGCCTATTTTCCGCTTGATGCTGCGCTGCACCACGGCCCTGTCCGCGCCCTGCGCACGGACATGCGGAACGCCGGTCGGGGCAGCATCGGGAACGATCGCGAACCCTAAGTCGGGAACACCATGAACGATATGTCCGAGACCGCCGGCGGCGCCACCACGCACACCCTTACCGTGACCGACAATGCGACCGGACAGAGGCTTGAGCTGCCGGTGCGCCAGGGCACGGAAGGCCCGCGGGTCGCAGACATCCGCCGTCTTTACAGCGATCTGGGCATATTCACTTACGATCCGGGATTCACCGCCACCGGCAGCTGCGAATCCAAGATCACCTTCATCGACGGCGACGAGGGCGTGCTGCTGCACCGCGGCTACGCCATCGAGGAACTGGCCGAGCACAGCGATTTCCTGGAGGTCTGTTTCCTCCTGCTCTACGGCCATCTGCCGGACAAGGCGGAAAAGGAGGATTTCGAACAGACCATCTCCATGCACACGATGGTCCACGAGCAGATGCGGACCTTCTTCAGCGGCTTCCGCCGCGACGCGCATCCCATGGCGATTATGGTCGGCGTTGTCGGCGCCATGTCGGCCTTCTATCACGACAGCACCGACATCGACGATCCGTACCAGCGCATGGTCGCGTCGCACCGGCTGATCGCCAAGATTCCGACCATCGCGGCCATGGCCTACAAATACTCGATCGGCCAGCCCTTCATGTATCCGCGCAACGAACTGCGCTACGCGGAAAACTTCCTGCACATGACGTTCAACGTGCCGTGCGAGGACAAGCCGGTTTCGCCGGTGCTCGCCCGCGCGATGGACCGCATCTTCATCCTGCACGCCGATCACGAACAGAACGCCTCGACCTCGACGGTCCGCCTCGCCGGTTCTTCGGGCGCCAACCCGTTCGCCTGCATCGCCGCGGGCATCGCCTCCCTGTGGGGCCCGGCCCATGGCGGCGCGAACGAAGCCGTACTGAACATGCTGCGGGAGATCGGCAGCAAGGACCGTATCCCTGAGTTTCTGAAACGGGCCCGGGACAGGGACGACCCGTTCCGCCTGATGGGTTTCGGCCACCGCGTTTACAAGAACTACGACCCGCGCGCCGCGGTCCTCAAGAAATCCACCGATTCGGTGCTGGACGAACTGGGCGTGCGCAACGAGCCGCTGCTGGAACTGGCTCTGGAACTGGAGCGGATCGCCGGGGAAGACGAGTATTTCCAGCAACGCAAGCTGTTCCCGAACGTCGATTTCTATTCCGGCATCCTGCTGCAGGCGATGGGCTTCCCGACCTCGATGTTCACCGTGCTGTTCGCGCTCGCCCGCACGGTCGGCTGGATCGCCCAGTGGAAGGAAATGATCGAGGACCCGGTCCAGAAGATCGGCCGCCCGCGCCAGCTCTACACCGGCGAAGCCCGCCGGCCCTTCGTGCCGCTGGACGAGCGGTAGGCCGACGCGCCGCCGCCGCCGCGACAGGTCCGGGCGGTTCGGAAGCCGGATCCGAATCTGCCGAAGCCGTCGCTTGAGAAAGGCGCATAGCTAATTCGTTGACGGCCTTCCGACGGGGATTAGGATCGTCCCTGCCCTGTAGGGACAAATCCGGGCGCAGCGAAATGAAGCGACGAGACCTTATCGGTGTCGCATTGGGCGTTGACCCCCCTGACCTGGTCATTCGGTCGGCAACGCTGGTCAACGTAATCAGCCGCGAGCTTCACCCAGCGGACATCGTGGTCAAGGGCGACCGCATCGCGGCCGTCCTCGAACCTGGCGGCGAATACGATCGGAGCGTTCGCGTCATCGAGGCCGAAGGCCGGTTCGCTGCGCCGGGCTTCATCGATCCGCACGTCCATATCGAAAGTTCCATGATCACCGTGGCTGAATACGCCCGCGCCGTGATTCCGCGCGGCACCACGATGGTTGCAGCGGATCCGCACGAAATCGGCAACGTGCTGGGGCTTCCCGGCATGAAAGCCCTGTTCGAAGAAGCGAGCGCGGCGCCTCTGCGGGTCAGGTTGCGGGTGCCCGGACGAATCCCCGCGGTGCCGGCATGGATGGAGACCTCCAACGGCGAGCTGAGCGTTGCCGACACCCGCGCCATGTTCGACTGGCCGGAGGCCCTGTGCCTCGCCGGGGACATCAATCCGAATCTGGTCCTGCGGCAGGACCGGGAACAGCTCGATAAATTCGAACTGGCCGATGAATTGGGCGTCACGATCTCCGGCCAGTCGCCGGGCTTGAGCGGGAGGGCGTTGTCGGCATTCGTCGCCGCCGGCCCCGAAGACTCGCACGTTGCGAGTTCGGTCGACGAAATTGTGGAAAATACCCGCGTCGGGATGCGGTCGGTCCTCGCATTGCGGCCGGCCCGGAGGCTCGATGCCGCGCATATGGCGGAACTGGCCCGGCGCGTGGCCGAGGAAAGGCTCGACACCAGGCTGTTCCAGCTTTGCACCGACGACATTCACGCCCACGATCTGCTCCACGAAGGTCATCTGGACCACCGCCTGCGGGTCGTGATCGAAGCCGGATTCGATCCGGTCGAGGCCTTTCAGTTCGCCACCCTGAACGTCGCGCAGGGCCTTCGCGTCGACCGGGACTACGGCAGCATCGGTCCCGGCAAGGTCGCCGATATCGTTCTCCTCGACGACCTTCGGGCGGTTTCCGTCGCGGCCACGATCATTGCCGGCCGGATCGTCTATGCCGATGGAGAATATCGCGGGGCCGGCGAAAGCCTGCGCTACCCCGACTGGACGAAATCGACAATCCGCTATGCAAAGCCGCTGACGGCCGCCGATCTTTCGCTGCGACCGCCGGGCAACGCCGATTCGGCAAAGGTCCGCTGCATCGCGGCGCCCACCGGCAAGGGCAGGAAGACGGCGCGGGAGGTCGAGCTTCCGGTCGAAGACGGGATCATCGTTCCCGCGCCGGAATGCGGCATCAATGCGCTCGCCGTCGTCGAGCGGCACAAGGCCAGCGGCGAGATCGGGCGCGGCTTTGCGACCAGCCTCAAGCTCCGGCGCGGCGCCATTGCCTGTTCGGTCAACCACGATGCGCACAATGTGATGCTGCTCGGCGCCAATCACCGCGACATGGCGCTGGCCGGCAACCGCCTCGCGGAAATCGGCGGCGGATACGTTCTGGCCTGCGACGGCGAAATCGTCGCCGAACTCGCACTGCCCATTGCCGGGCTCATGTCGGAAGCGAGCATCGAGGAGGTGGCGTCGGACCTGAGGTCGCTCGAGGAGGCGCTGCGCGATTTCCTTGGCGCGGACCTGGACGACAAGGCGCTGATCAACATGAATTTTCTCTCGCTGCCGAATATTCCGGACTACGGCTTCACCAACAAGGGGCTCGTCGCTTCGGACCAACGCATGCAGCTTGTCGAGACAGTCATCGAAGAAGGAGGAACAGTGACATGAAACCGCTAGCAATATTGAAAAAGGGCTTCGTTGCCGCTGCGATTACGGCTTCAGCGGCATCCCCGTCATCTGCTGCCGACAGCGTCAAGGTGATGTTCGACTGGATTCCCGGCGGCTGGCACGCCGCCTGGTACGCCGGCAAAGTGAACGGCTGCTTCGGTGACCGGAAGCTGGAGGTCTCGTTGCAGCGCGGTTCGGGCGGCGTCGATACCGTCGCGAAGGTGGCGTCCGGGCTTGCGGACGTCGGCATGGCCGATCTCGGAACGGTGATGATCGGCGCGCACAAGAACAAGGCCGGCGTGAAAGCGATCTTTCCCGTCTATATGGACAACCCGTTCGGCATCCTGTCGCTGAAAACCACCAAAATCGCCTCGTTGAAGGATCTCGAAGGGCTGAAGCTGGCGGCCGGTCCGGGCGATTCCAACATCCAGATGCTGCCGTACGCGATGCAGCTCGCCGGGGCGGATTTCAAGAAAGTGAAAGCCGAGCGGGCCGATTTCTCGGCGCTGCTCGGGCTGCTTCTGCGGGAAAAGGTCGAGGCGTTCACCACGTTTCTGACGACCGCACAAATTCTGAAAGCCGTTTCCAAGAATGCCGGCAAGGAGGTTGCCTTCTACCACTACGGCAGGGATTTGAAGATCTACGGTTCGGTCATCTTCGCGACCGACACGTTCCTCAAGGAGCGTCCGGCGGTGGCGAAACGGCTGATGGCCGGCATGAAATGCGCCTACGAGGTCGCCCGCGCCAATCCCGATGCGGCGGCGGATGCGCTGCTTGCCGCGTTTCCGTCGAAGAAGCGAGGCGCGGAACTCGCCAGCATCCGGGGCGGCATCATCCTGACCTTCGGAGCCGGGACCTACAAGACTCACGGTTTCGATTGGGACATGGACAAAGTCGCCAGGACGTTCCAGCTGGCGCTGACCGCACAGGGCGAAAAGGTGGAAGGCGCTGCGGGCGCCGCCTATGTGCACAAGTTCAAATGATCCGTGCCGGCTTCAGTGACTTCGGACACCCGGGATGACGGCGGGCGTCGACCGGGCGCACGTCGTCGTATCCGAAGTTGCGAAGGAATTCGAAACGGGGGCCACGGAACCATTCGTGGCCCTCGACAATATCGACCTGACGATCGATCAGGGAGAATTCGTCCTCCTGCTGGGTCCGTCGGGCTGCGGAAAGTCCACGCTTCTGCGCCTGATTGCCGGCCTCGACGCGCCGACCCGGGGTGACATCCGCGTCAGTGGAGACCCAATCGCCGCCGGGTTCGAGCGGATCGGGATGGTCTTTCAGCAGCCCACGCTCCTGCCGTGGCTGTCGATACTCGAAAACGTCGTCTACCCGGCACGGGTGCGCTCGCAACGACTGGCACGGGAAAAACGAGGCGAAGCCCTGCGCCTGCTGGACATGGTCGGCCTGTCGCGGGTCGCCGACCAGCCGCCGAGCAGCCTGTCCGGCGGGATGCAGCAGCGCGCCGCAATCTGCCGCTCGCTGATCCTCGATCCCGAAATCCTGGTCATGGACGAGCCGTTCAGCGCGCTCGATGCCATGACGCGCGAGGAGTTGCAGTTCGAGTTGCTCCGTATTCACGCCGACAGCGGCAAGACGATCATCTTCGTAACGCATTCCATTCCCGAGGCCGTCCTGATGTCGTCGAAGATCGTCGTCATGGCGACCTCGCCGGGAAGAATCGCCGAAACGCTCGAAACCGGCATGCCGCATCCGCGCACCCTCGAATCGCTCCGGCTCGACAGGGCTCGGGAGCTCGATGGCCGGATTCGGCAGCTGATCTACGGACGGGACCGGGGACAGGAATGAAACTGCGCCTGATCCTGTTGCCGACCGCAAGCCTCGCCGCGATGCTGGCATTGTGGGAGCTTGCGGTGTTCGCCCTGGAGATTCCGGCCTATCTCCTGCCGGCGCCCAGCCGCGTCTGGTCGGCTGCAGTCGATATCGCGGCGGTCCTGCCGCGTCACATCATGGCGACGCTCGTGACCGTTCTCTCGGGATTTGCGCTTTCTGCCGCAATTTCCATACCCCTGGGGGTCGGCCTCTCGATCAACAAGACCGTTTCCGAAGCGCTTTATCCGCTGCTGGTCTTCGCCAATGCGGTGCCGGTGATCGCGGTTGCGCCGATCATCGTGGTCATGTTCGGAACCGGTCTGGAATCGCGCTTGGTGATCACCCTGATGGTCTGTTTCTTCCCCATCATGGTCGCCACTGCGACCGGCATCCTCGACACGCCCCGGGAATATCTCGACCTCGGCAAATCGACGGGCGCCTCGTTCGCAACCGAACTCCTGACCATCCGGATGCCGCACGCCGCGCCTTTCATTTTCAGCGGCCTCAAGATCGGGATTTCCCTTTCAGTGATCGGCGCCGTCGTCGGCGAATTCATTACGTCGCAAAAGGGTCTCGGATTTTTGATCGTATCCGCCACCACCAATTTCGATCTGGCCCAGGCAATCGCGTCGGTCGTGGCGCTGGCGCTGATGAGCGTGGTGCTCTACCAGATCGTTCAACAGGTGCAGAAATTCTGGTTGCCGTGGTCGATCAAGGCCGAGTCGATGACCTGATCCGGACGCCCGCGAATTCCGGAGTCCAGGTCAGGAATACCGACATTCGGCAGGGCCGCGCCCGTTTCGAATGTTGCCGTGCCTCTACGTTTCGATCAGTTCGACCCTGTAACCGTCCGGGTCTTCGATGAAGGCGATGACCATTGAGCTGTACTTCATCGGGCCCGGCGGACGCAGGATCGCGACACCGGCGGCTTCCAGCTTTGCGCAGGTTCCGTGGATATCCGGCACGCCCAGCGCGATATGGCCATAGCCGGTCCCGATTTCGTAGGGCTCTTCCCGGTCCCAGTTGTGCGTCAACTCCAGCACGGTATTGCCGGCCTGGTCGCCGTAGCCGACAAAGGCGAGCGTGAACCGGCCGCCCGGAAAGTCCCGCTTGCGCAGGAGCGACATGCCGAGATGTCCGGTGTAGAACGCGATGGACGCTTCCAGATCCCGCACCCGCAGCATGGTGTGCAGCATTCGAAAAGCGGGCCTTCCGTCATTCATCGCGCTTCTTTTCCCGGATGATGTTCAGGACCGTTTCGGCGGCCAGGTCGCTGGGTTTACGGCCGGGCACCGACAGCGTTTGGGCGACCGCACGAATACGCTCCGCCTGGGCGCGGCGCAACGCCGGATCGCGCAACAGCGGCGCCAGCGCGTCGGCGACCGGTTCCGGCCGGCACCGCTCCAGCAGGCATTCCGGCATGATCTCCTCGCCGGCGGCGACGTTGACCGCCGATACATACGGCGTGTTGACGAGGAACCCCGCGATCCGCCCTTCGAGCCGGGGCAGCTTGTAGGTCACCACGGCCGGCGTGCCGGCGAGCGCCAGTTCGACCGTAACGGTGCCGGAGGCCGCCAGCGCCGCGTCGGCCGCAGCCAGGGCGAGGTATCTCGTATCGTCGGCGGGCAGCGGGAACAGCGGTACGGGCCAGTCCGCCGTCAGGGCCGACGCCAGTTCCCGAACCGATGCCACCGTAGGCATCAGGCAAACCGGCGCCAGGCCCTGGCTCTTGAGGCGCCGGATCGCGGCGCGGTACAGCGGCAATTGCCGGCCGACCTCCTTGCGCCGGCTGCCGGGCAGCAGACACAGCAAGGGCCTTCCGCCCTCGGCGGCGTAACGTTCCCGGAACCGGGCCACGGCGGCGGCATCGGGCGGATCCGGTTCGGCGGCGGGATGGCCGACAAACGTGACCGGCAAACCATGCGGTTCGAACCACGGCGCTTCGAACGGGAAAATCGTCAACAGATGCGTCAGGCGCCGCGCGATCACCCGGGCCCGCCCCGGGCGCCACGCCCATACCGTCGGCGCCACATAATGCACCAAGGTCTGGCCGCGCCGCGCCAGGCGTCGCCCCATATGGCCGGACAGGGCCTGGGCGTCGATCGTGACGACGCAATCGGGCCGGCGGCGGGCGATGTCGCGCTCAAGCTGTTTCATGCGCCCGAGAATGCTGCGCAGGCGCGGCACATAGTCGAGGCCCATGACTGAGAACAGATCGATGGAAAACAGGCTCTCGAGACCGGCCGCGGCCATTGCCGGGCCGCCGATCCCGCCGAAATCGACCTCGCCCCCGGTTCGGCGCTGCAGCGCCCGGATCAGGTGCCCGCCGATCTGGTCGCCGGACGGTTCGCCCACGATGAAGTAGACGAACGGGCGGCGGCTGCCTGATCGGCCGGAATCAGACGGTGTGCCCGGCATCCGTTCCGTTGCCATCCAGATCCAGACCGACCAGGAAAAGGCTGGCCTCGTCCGCTGCCGCGATAATGGCATCCCGGTTGACCAGGAGCGTCGCGCCCGCCTCGACTGCAATGCCGCGCAAGCCGGCCGCCGCCGCCTTTTCCACTGTCGCAGCGCCGATCGTTGGCAGATCGATGCGCCGGTCCTGACCGGTTTTCCGCAGCTTGACCAGGACACCGCCCGGTCCGCTGCGCTTGAGGGCTGCGCAGCGTTCGAGCAGGGCATCCGTGCCTTCGATAGCTTCCACGCCCAAGACCAGGGATTGCTGTACGACAACGGCCTGGCCGACATCCAGTTTGCCGAGGGACCGGGCGATGCCGACCCCGTATGCGATATCGCGTTGCGCCTCTCGATCCGGCCGCGCGCGGCTCAGGTTGCCGGACGGCGCCAGCAGGCCGGTTACGATATCCTGGATGGCAACCACCCTGAAACCGAAGCGTTCCAGCTCCCCGGCGACCGCGCGCAGCAATCCGTCGTCGCCCAGCGACTTGACCGCGACGCGCGCCAGGAAGGCCGCCGCCTTGGCATCCGGCCGGATTTCCCTGAGAGCCGGGCGGCGAACCCGACCGACCATGACGATATCCCTGACGCCCAGTTCGCGCGCCCGGTTTTCGAAGCGCCCGGCGGCGCCGATCCGTATAACCTCGTGCGGCGCGGCGAAAACGGCAGGATGGTCGGCGTGCCCCTTCAGCGCAAAGACGAAATAGGGCCGGCCCGCCTCTTCGCAGGCTTCAATGGCCAGCGAAGGGATTTCGCCGCCGCCGGCGATGATGGCGAGCGTTCCGGCCGCCGTCTCAGCCACTGGTCGCCGGCGGCTGGCAGATCGGCCGTGCCGGATCGGCACGGATGAAATCGACGATTTCCCGAACCGCAGCGCTGCCGTTGAACATTTCGGCGACATCGTTGGTGCGCTCGGTCAGCGTGCCTTCGGCGGCGAACAGCAATCTGTAGGCGCGGCGCAACTCGTGGATCTGGTCGCGCGTATAGCCGCGGCGGCGCAAACCGATAAGGTTCAGGCCCGAAAGGCCCTCACGCACGCCGATCACCAGGCCGTAGGGAATGATATCGGCTTCGGAGGCCGACATCCCGCCCATCATGGCATGCCGGCCGACCCTGGCGAACTGCTGGATCGCCGAATTGCCGCCGAGGATCGCGTAGTCGCCGATGGTGACGTGTCCTCCCATTACGGCATTGTTCGCCAGGATCACGTTGTCGCCTATGGTGCAATCGTGCGCGACATGGGTATTCACCATGAAGAGGCAATTGTCGCCGACTGTCGTGACGCCATGGCCTTTCGCCGTTCCTGTATGCAGCGTGGCGTGTTCGCGGATCACGGTGTTCCTGCCGACCACGAGGCGGGTCGGTTCGCCTCGATAACTTACGTCCTGAGGCGGCAAACCCACACAGGCATGCGGGTAAATGATCGTGCCGGCGCCGACGCTGGTATGGCCTTCGACCACGGCGTGCTGCATCACCGTGCAACCGTCCGCAAGAACGACATGGGCTCCGATCGTGGCGTAGGGACCGATGCGAACGGCGTCCCCCAGTGTGGCGGATCGATCGACAATGGCGGTCGGGTGAATTCCTGACATGCCGGCGCCGCCACTCAGCTCACTTCATCGACGATCATGGCGGTGTAGGTCGCTTCGGCGACCACTTCGCCGTCGATGCTGCACACGCCGCCGAACTTCCAGACCAGCTTCCGCGCATGGCGCTTGACCACATGGATGCGCATCCGGTCGCCGGGACGGACCGGCTTTCTGAAGCGCGCATTCTCGATCGACATGAAATAGACCAGCTTGCCTTCCATTTCCGGCCCCAGCGTTTCGATGACCAGGATCCCGGCGGTCTGCGCCATCGCCTCGATCACCAACACGCCCGGCATTACGGGAGCACCCGGAAAATGCCCCTGGAAATACGGCTCGTTGATCGACACATTCTTGATCCCGACCGCGCTTTCGCCGCGGACCACATCTTCCATCCGGTCAACCATCAGGAACGGATAGCGATGCGGCAGCACCTCCAGGATGCGCTGAATGTCCAGGGTCGAGGGAGGCGTTTCGTCGGACACTGTCATTTACCGGTTCGCCGCGACCGCCATGCGAACAATTCAGATCGCGGACGCTTGCCGAAGAGCGGCGGCGGTTATTGTTTCTTTTTCTTCGCCTTTTCGCGCCGTTTTTTTACTTCTTTCCTGGCACTGCCGACCGGATCCTTGAAGTTCAGGGCCAGTTTCGGCAGGCGCTTGTTCAGGCGGGCGATGACCTTTTCCGTGATGTTGAACTGCGGGGAGGCGTGAATGAACGCGACCTGGTTCAGAATCAGCGTCAGGCCGTCCTCGACCGCCATTGCCTTCACAACCAGAACCACTTCCTGCCGGAATTTGGCAAACGCCTGCTGGAAGGCCTGGCCCAATGCATCGTTCCGCGCCCGGCTCTGCCGCCGCAGCTTCACCAGTTCGGCCTGAAGGGCACGAACACGCCGCTCATACTCGCCGCGCGACATTTCCTTGTCCTTGCGCAGCCGGTCGTATTCCGCCTGCATTTCCTTTTCGGTGGATTCGAAATTCTTGTTGTACTTGGTACGCAATGCCTCCAGCGCTTTCCGGATGCCGATCATCGCATGCGAATCGCGCTGTACCTGTTGCACGTCGACGATTCCGATCCTGATCGCCGGCGCCTTTGTCTGCGCCTGCGATGCGGAAACGGTGCCCAAGGCGATCGCCGCAGCCAAACCCAGCAATCCGCAAATTTTCATGATCTAAAACCTGGTTCCGAAGCGGAAGTTGAACAGGCGGGCGCGATCATGGGGTTGACGCGCCAGCGGAAAACCGAAGTCGAACCGGAGCGGCCCGAGCGGCGAACGCCAGGAAAGGCCGGCGCCTGCGGAAATACGCGGTGACCCATTGTCGATCAGATTCGATCCGCTCGCGTCGATTCCGAAGGCGCTGCCGGTATCGGTGAAAACCCGCCCCTTGATACCCAGTTCCTTCGGCAGGCCGAGCGGAAAACTCAATTCGGCGGTCAGCAGCCAGTAGTTATTGCCGCCAAGGGAATCGTTCGTCGCCCGATCGCGCGGACCGACTCCGCCGTATTCGAAGCCGCGGAGCCTATCGCCGCCGAGGAAAAAGCGTTCGCCCAGCTTGACGTCCTGACCAATTCCGCCAACATGGCCGGCCTCGCCGAGCAACGCCAGCACCAGGCCCGGTGTCAACGATTGCCAATAGCCGGCCTCGGCAGTGAATTTGTAGAAACTCTCCGATCCTCCGAGACCGGCGATCGTCGTACCGCCGCCCAGAACGAAGCCGTCCGTCGCTTCGAAGCGATTGTCGCGGGTATCCCAAACGATGTTGGTGCCGACAGCCGACTTCGTCGAAGTGCCCGTGTCGTTTCGAAGGAATTGGGAGCGTTCCTCCGCCACATCTGTCACTCGACGGTTCGTCAGTTCGTAGAACGCCCCCTGGCGGACGTTTTCAGCCAGCGGATAACCGAACCGGACCCGGCCGCCCAGCCGTTCTATCTGGAAATCCGAAGATTCCGAGAAATTGCTCTGAAATCCGCGTTTGGTCCGGAACAGATCCACGCCGAAGGAGACGTCGCGCCCCAGGAAATGCTTATCGGTAAAGCTGGCGTCGATCTGCGAAGCTCTCAGAGACAGTTGGCCCGACAAGCGCACATCGTAGCCTCGTCCGAGAAAATTGGATTCCTGTATGCCGATATTGCCCAGCGGTCCGTCCCGCGTCGAAAATCCGCCGCCCAGCGACAGTTGGCCTGTAGCGCGTTCGACGACGACAATGACCAGGCGTACCCTGTCCGGTGTCGTGCCTTCCCTCCGCTCGATATTGACGGATTCGAAATAGCCGGTGTTGACCAAACGCCGCCGCGACTGGCTGATCTTGGTCGTATTGAACGCGTCGCCTTCGGAAACAAGGATCTCTCGCCGAACCACCGAATCCCGGGTTCGAACATTCCCCAGAATCTCGATCCGCTCGATAAAGATCCGCTGCCCTCTGTCGATCGTGAAGGTAACGTCTGCCGTCGCTTTGTCGCGGTTCAGCTTGACCCGCGGGTTCACCCTGGCAAACGCATAGCCGTGGGTGCCTGCAACATTGGTAAGGGCAACGACCGAACGATCGATTTTCCCGGCGTTATACCGATCGCCGGTTTGCGCCTTGACGGCGGCAGTCAGCTCTTTCGATTCGATCCGCGGGAGCCGGGAATCCACCACCAGCTTGCCGAACCGGTAGCGAGGACCTTCGCTGACAGTTATGGTTATAAAGAAACCTTCCCGGTCAGGAGCCAGTTCGGCGACCGCAGATAAAACCTGAAATTCGGCGAAACCGCGCTCCAAATAGTATCGACGCAGAAGTTCCTTGTCCGCCTCAAGCTTTCCGGGGTCGTAAATGTCCGAGCGGCCGAGAAAACGCCAGAAAGCCGTTTCCTTGGTGACAATCGCATCGCGTAGCGACCCGTCGGAATAGTTTCTGTTACCGATAAAGGTGATCCGACGGACCAGGGTCTTGGCCCCTTCCTCGATCTCGAATACGACGTCGACGCGGTTCTGCGAGCGCGCAATGACCTTCGGCGTTATGGCTGCCGCATACCGGCCCGCGGCCCGATAGGCGACCAGCATATTCCGGATCGCTTCTTCGACCCTGGCGCGGGAATAGACGCTGCGCGGACTGATGTTGGCGGCAGCGTTCAGATCCTCATTGTCGAGCTTGGAGTTGCCCTCGAAGGCCACCCGGTTGACAATCGGGCTTTCGACAACGCGGACGACGAGATCCCGGCCGCGGCGGCGGATCGACACATCGCGGAACAGGCCGCTCGCGAATAACGATTTCAGCGAGGCATCGATCTTTGCACTATCGAACGGTTCGCCGCGCTTGATCGTCAGATAGCCGGCGACCGACTGGGGATCGATGCGCCGCGTCCCCTCGACAATTATGTTCCGGATCGTTCCGCCGCGCGCCTGGGCGGTTGCAGGGCTGACGGCGATCGCTTGTGCGATTCCGGCAAGCAGCGCTACGCCCAGCAGCAACACCGTCAATATTCGCACGCCAGACCCTTTCAGCCACAAGTCAACGCGACCGCCGATTCCATCGCCGGCGATCGCACTACTCGACAGGATTACGAACCGTGCGCTCCGAACAGTCGGAGCAGATCGTTCCACGTAACGACGACCATGAGCCCTAATACCAAAGCCATGCCTATTCGGAAACCAAATTCCTGAGCCTTCTCGCCCAATGGTTTACCGCGAATTGCTTCGATCCCGTAATACAGAAGATGGCCGCCGTCGAGCATCGGCACCGGCAGAAGATTGATCAGGCACAGGGAAAGCGAAATCGCCGCCATGAACCAGACGAATGCATAAATTCCGATCTGCGCCATGTCGCCGGACATTTCTGCGATGCGCAGCGGACCGCCGATATCCCTGAGCTCCCGCTTGCCGGCGAACATCTGCCCGATGGCCGTGGCGGATATGACAGTCAGCGACCAGGTCTCGCCCACGGCCGCCCAGAGCGCGGCAAGCGGACCGTGACGTTTCATCGGCGGCGGCGCGACCCCGATTCCGATCCGCCCGACCGTCCGCGCGACGCCGGCACCGTCCCTGTACGAATAAACTTTCGGAACGACCGTCAGACCGAGGGAACGGCCGTCGCGCAGGATCCGCAATCTCAGCCGCTTTTCCGGCCCGGCCATCACGACTGTGCGGACTTCCTGGAAGGTCGATACCGGCCGCCCGTCGATTGCGACGATCCGGTCACCGTTCATAAGCCCGGCCTCGGCGGCGGCCGAATTCTCCAGAACCCGCCCGACGACCGGCGCGACCATCCGCACGGCGCCGAGCACGCCGTAGACCTCGGTATTGCCGTGCTTGTCGCGCACGGTGCGCGGTTCCGGCGTCAGCCGGAACGCACGCTCGGCGTTGTCGCGCCTGACGACAATCCGAAGCGCCTGTCCGGGGTGCAACAGGGCGACCTGTTCGACCTCTTCGAAACGATCGATGTTCCGGCCGGCGAATTGCACGATCGTGTCGCCGGTGTGCAGGCCGGCGCTTTCGGCTGCCCCGCCGGGGATCACCGCTCCCACGACGGCGGGTGTATGGCGCTGGCCGGCGGTCATGAACAGCAGCGCGAGGATCAGGACTGCAAACAGATAGTTGACGGCAGGGCCGGCGAACACGATGGCTGCGCGCTGCCTCACGCTCTTGTGGTAGAAGCTCACCTTGCGCTGTTCGGGCGTGAGCCGCTGCACCGCCTCGCCCGGCCGGCTGGCCGCATCGGCGTCGCCGAACATCTTGACGTAGCCGCCGAGCGGAATCGCGCAGAATTTCCAGCGCGTGCCCCACCGGTCGTCCCGGCCGAACAGTTCGGGGCCGAAGCCGATCGAGAAAATCTCGACACGCACGCCGTTGCGGCGCGCTACGGAATAGTGCCCCATTTCGTGCACGAAGACGAGCAGCGTGAAGAGAACCAGGAACGGAAGAATGTAGTTCCAGAGGACGGAGATGAATTCCATCTGTCTTCAGTCCGGTGCAGCAAGCCGAGCGGTGGCGCCGCTCATGGTCCGGATCGGATATAGGTGCGACCGTGCCGAATTCTCCGATCGGCATGTCGCGCCGCCCAATAGCCGGGAGCGCCTTGCCGATACGCCCGGCCCTCTCGGAATCTGGTCCTCGCAATAGCGGAATTCGAGCCCGCTCACTGCCCGCTCACTGGATCGTCAACGCGCGTGCGACCCGCCGGGCGGCCCCGTCGAGCTCAAGAACATCCTCGATCGACCCGATCGGGTGCTGGGGCCCGCGCGCCAGGGTCTCCTCGACAACCGCGGCAATGTCGAGGAAAGGAATCCTTCCCTCGAGAAACGCTGCGACCGCAACCTCGTTGGCGGCGTTAAGCACGGCGGGCGCGGCGCCGCCGGCATCGAGCGCGCCAAACGCCAGCCTGAGAGCCGGAAAGCGCATGAAATCCGGTCCTTCGAACGTGAGCGTCCCGGTCTCCGTCAGGTCCAGCCGGGCGGACGGCGCCACCATCCGTTCCGGCCAGGCCAGGGTGTAGGCGATCGGGGTGCGCATGTCCGGCGTCCCCATCTGGGCGAGCGTCGACCCATCGACATAATCGACCATGGAATGGACGACCGATTCGGGGTGCACCACAACGGCGATCCGGTCCTTTTCGACGGGAAACAGGTACCACGCCTCGATAATTTCCAGTCCCTTGTTCATCAAGGTGGCCGAATCGACGGAAATCTTGGCGCCCATGTCCCAGTTCGGATGGGCGACGGCCTCGGCCGGCGTCGCCGCGGCCATTCGTTCGAGCGACCAGTTCAGGAACGGGCCGCCCGACGCCGTCAGGACGATGCGCGCCACCCGCTCCGGCTGGTCGAAATCGAACACCTGGAAGATTGCGTTATGCTCGGAATCGACCGGCAGCAGCGTCGCGCCGCAGCGCTCCACTTCCGCCTGGACGAAATCCCCGGCACAGACCAGGCTCTCCTTGTTGGCCAGCGCAACGACCGTCCCTTGCCGCACCGCACGCAGCGTCGGCTCGAGGCCGGCGGCGCCGACAATGCCGGCCATCACCCAGTCGGCCGGGCGGCTGGCGGCGTCTGCAACTGCCTCCGGCCCGGCAGCCGCCTCGACGCCGGTTCCGGCAAGCCCTTCCTTCAACTCGCCGTAGAGCGCCGGGTCCCCGATTGCGGCCAGACGCGCGCCGGTTTCCCGCGCCTGCTCGATCAGGAGCGCGACGTTGCGATGGGCGGTCAGCGCCTCGACCGCAAACCGGTCGGGCTCGCGGGCAACCAGATCTAGCGTGCTTCGGCCGATCGAGCCGGTCGCGCCAAGGATCGTGAGGCGCCGGGGCGGGGCACTGGCGGCGGATTCCGTACGGATCCGGCCGGATCGCCGCGCCGCCGGATCGGGTCCGCCTAGAGCCATGGCGTTTCCACGCCGCCACGCAGCGACGCCAGCACCGCGACCAGGATCATGACGGGAACGACGCCGTCGACCCTGTCGAGCAACCCGCCGTGCCCCGGCACCGATTTTCCGGAATCCTTTGCGCCGTAGCGGCGCTTCAACACCGACTCGAACAGGTCGCCGCCCTGCGCCACCAAGCTCACGACCAGGGCGGCGGCGATATGGAATCCGGCCGCCGGACGGTCGGCGGCGAGGGCAAACAGCAGCCCGGCTACGGCGGCAAACGCCAGTCCGCCGAAGAAGCCCGACCAGGTCTTGTTCGGACTCAACCGGGGCGCAAGCCTGCTGCCGCCGACGGCCCGGCCGGTCAGGAATGCGCCGATATCGGTCAGCGCAACCACCCAGAAGATCCAGGCGACGGCCCATGCGCCGTCCCGGTACATGTCGAACAGGGCGATTGCACCCCAGGCTGCGCCGCCGACATAGAGCACGCCGGCGCCGAGCCACACCGCATCCGACATGCGGTCGGTACGGGCCAAAACTGCTATCGCAGGCGCTCCGAGGATCAGAACCAGCGATGCCTCGCCGGACATGGCGAACGAAGCCAGCCCGACGATAGCGAGGCAAACGGCAATCAGCGCATAGCCGCCGCCCGCGACCCTGCCCCGGCTGCACAGCGCCGCCCACTCCCAGGCCATCAGCCCCGCGGCGCCGAAAATCAGCAGGTGGAAAAACGGCCAGCCGAAATACAGGCTGCCGGCCACAAGAGCCGTCAGGACTGTCGCGGACAGCAACCTGATCAGAATTTTGCCCGATCCATCCGCCGCGCCCGCCGTTGCCGGGGAAGCGATGGCCGGCTCCGGCGCGATTGTCCGGTCAGCCGACCGCGCCAAAACGGCGCTCCCGCTGACAATATTCCGAGACCGCGGCGCGCAGGGTCTCGGCGTCGAAATCCGGCCACAGACATTTCGTGAAGACCAGTTCAGCATAGGCCGACTGCCACAGCAGGAAGTTGCTCAGCCTTTGCTCGCCGCTGGTTCGTATGACCAGGTCGGGATCCGGGATATCGCCGGTCAGCAGGTGGCGGGAAAATTCCTCCTGCCCGATCGCGTCGGGATCGAGATCGCCCTGCGCCGCCCTTGCGGCCATCCGCCGTGCCGCGGCCAGAATTTCGTCCCGGCCGCCGTAGCTGAGAGCGATGACCAGCGTGAAGACCGTATTGCCGGCCGTGCGCCGCTCGGCATGGTCGATCTGTGCGATGATATCGGCCGGCAGCCTCGGCCTATCGCCGATGAAGCGGAGTCGTACGCCCTGTTCGTGCAACTCGGCGATTTCGCTATGCAGGTAATACCGCAGCAGTTCCATTAGCTCCCGGACTTCCGAGGCCGGGCGGTTCCAGTTCTCGGAAGAAAAACCGTAGAGCGTCAGATAGCGTATGCCGTCCGCAATCGCGGCCTTGACGGTCCGGCGCACGGCCTCCACGCCGCGTCGGTGGCCGGCAGTGCGCGGCAAGCCGCGCGCCTTCGCCCACCGGCCGTTGCCATCCATGATGATCGCAATGTGGCGCGGCGGGGTCTGTACGATCGCGCAGGGTGAAACGGCATCCATTTCCGGATGACTCTAGACCTGCATGATCTCGCCACGCTTCTGGGCGAGCAACATGTCGATATCCTCGATATGCGCGTCGGTGGCCTTCTGGATATCGTCGGCCCGGGCGCGATGTTCGTCCTGCGAAATCTCGCCGGCCTTCTCGGATTTTTTAAGGCGGTCCATTCCGTCGCGGCGGACGTTGCGCACCGCGACCCGGGCCTGTTCGGCATAGTTGCCCGCCACCTTGACGAGTTCCTTGCGGCGCTCTTCGGTGAGGTCGGGCAGCGGCACCCGCAACACCTGCCCCTCGGTTTGCGGATTGAGGCCAAGATCGGACGCACGGATCGCCTTTTCGACGGCGCCGACGAGGTTGGTGTCCCACACCTGGACCGTCAGCAGGCGCGGCTCCGGCGCCGAAATGTTGCCGACCTGGTTCAACGGCATTTGCGTGCCGTAGGCCTCCACGGTTATCGGCTCGAGCAGGCCGGTCGACGCCCGCCCGGTTCGCAACCCCGAAAGATCGCCGCGCAGGGAATCCATCGCCCCGTCCATCCGGCGTTTGATGTCTTTCAGAACGGGATCCTTCATGGTTCGGCCTCTCGCTCCGTTTCGTCGAGTGGCGGCAATGCTGCACGCGGCTGGCGCTTCTCCTCGCGCGCCACTTGTTCCTACTTTTTTAACAGAATGTTCGAAGCGGGAAATGCCTTATTCGGTAATCAGGGTAAAGGCGCCCCGGCCATGGGCGACTTCGGCGATCGAGCCGGGCGACTGAATCGAGAAAACGAGGATCGGGATGCCGTTCTCCCGCGCCAGCGCGATAGCGGTCGCGTCCATGATTTTCAGATTTTGGTTTAACGCCTCTGTGAAGGTGAGGGTTTCGTAGCGCTCCGCCGCCGGATTGGCGACCGGATCGTCGCTGTAGACTCCGTCCACCTTGGTCCCCTTGAAAAGGGCGTCGCAATTCATTTCCGAAGCGCGCAGGGCGGCCGCGGTATCCGTCGTGAAGAAGGGATTGCCGGTTCCGGCGGCGAAGATCACCACCCTCCCCTTCTCGAGATGCCTGACGGCACGGCGGCGGATATAGGGTTCCGAGACGGTCGACATCGGAATCGCGGATTGAACCCGGGTATCGACGCCGACCTGCTCTAGCGCGCCCTGGATCGCCAGCGAGTTCATCACCGTCGCCAGCATGCCCATATAGTCGCCGGTCGCCCGGTCTATGGCATGCGCGGCCGACTGAATTCCCCGGAATATGTTGCCGCCGCCGACAACCAGGCAAACTTCGATCCCGATGTCGTGGATCGATTTCACCTCCGTCGCGATGCGCTCCAGTGTCTCGGGGTCAAGCCCGAAACTCCGCCCGCCCATCAGCGCCTCGCCCGACAGTTTCAGAAGGACGCGCCTGTATTTGGGTTCGTCCTTCAAGAGCGGTCGCCTCCCTGCATCGATACCGGCGCCGATGCCTGTGCCGAAACGGCGGGATCAGCCGGCGAGTTGCGCAACTTCGGCGGCAAAATCGCCTTCCCTGCGTTCGATCCCTTCGCCAAGCTGATAACGCACGAAACCGGCAATCTCAATCGGAGCTCCGAGCTCCTTTGCGGCGGCATCGATGACTTTCGAGACCTTCGATTCGCCGTCGATCACCCATGTCTGGTTCATGAGGACTACGTCTTCGTAGAACTTGCGCAGCCGGCCTTCGATCATCTTCTCGACGATCTCCGGCGGCTTGCCACTGCCGGCGGCCTGTTCCCGAAGGATTTCGCGCTCCTTCTCGACCGTCTCGGCGTCGAGGTCTTCGGCGGTCACCGCCCGGGGGCTGCTCGCCGCCACATGCATGGCGACCTGCTTGCCGAGTTGCTGCAGCGCTTCGGGCTCCGCGGCGGACTTCATGCCGACCAGAACGCCGATCTTGCCGAGACCGGGCGCCGCCGAATTGTGCATATAGGAGGCAACGACGCCTTCCTCGACGCTCAGGCCGACCGAACGGCGCAGGGTCATGTTCTCGCCGACAGTCGCGATCAGATTGGTGAGTTCGCCATCGACCGTACGGGCGCCGTCCGGATACTCGGCCGCCTTCAGCGCGGCCATGTCGCCGCCGACGCGGAGCGCGACATCGGCAGCGGCGCCGACGAAAGCCTGAAAATGTTCGTTGCGCGCCACAAAATCCGTTTCGGCATTGACTTCGACCAACGCCCCGCGCGCACCGTCCGTCCGCAGCCCGACAAGGCCTTCCGCGGTCACCCGGCCGGATTTCTTCGCCGCCGCCGCCAGACCCTTCTTGCGCAGCCACTCGCCGGCCGCCTCGATATCGCCTTCGGATTCGACCAAAGCCTTCTTGCAGTCCAGCATGCCGGCGCCGGTGCGCCCGCGCAGTTCCTTCACCATGGACGCACTGATCTGAGCCATTTCTTCCTCGTCTTGTCTGGTATTCCCCGAGGCATTCCCCGGGGCATTCGCTGCGCCGGCCGCGGCAGCGCGCGATCTGTGTCTCAAACGCCAATGGCGGGCCGGTCAGCCGGCGGTCTGTTCCTGACCTGATTCCGGGGCGGCTTCCGATTCCGCTTCAGGAGCCGCATCCGTGCCCGGTTCCGCTTCCGGGCCATCGGCTGCGGGCGGCGTTTCGGCTGGCGTTTCGGCCGGCGTTTCGGCTGGCGTTTCGGCTGGGGCAACGGCGGCGTCGGCCGGGTCCGCAACCGGGTTGGCAGCCGCTTCGGTGGCTTCGGCGTCGCCCTCCGCCGCCGCCTCGGGCAGCTCCTCGGGCACCGGCGTTTCCGCCTCGCCCAGATCGCCGCCGGACAGCGCCACTTCCTGCGCGAGACCGTCCAGCACCGCGCCCCAGAACAGTTCCAGGTAAATTTCGATGGCGCGCAGCGAATCGTCGTTGCCGGGCACCGGATAGTCGATGCCCTTGGGATCGCTGTTGCTGTCGATCACCGCGATCACCGGGATCTTCAGCTTGTTCGCCTCGGCGACCGCGATAGCCTCCTTGTTGGTATCGATGACGACGATGATATCCGGCACCGCAGACATTTCCTTGATGCCGCCCAGCGCCTTCTCCAGCTTGTCGCGCTCCCGTGTCAGCTGGAGCAGTTCCTTCTTGGTCAGGCCCTGGGTCTCTTCCTCGTTGCCAAGCTGGGCGTCGAGAGCCTTCAGGCGCGCGATCGAGCGCTGGATCGTCGCCCAGTTGGTCAGCATGCCGCCGAGCCAGCGGTGGTCGACGTAGAACTGGCCGCACCGCTCGGCAGACTGGGCGATCATGCGCGAGGCCTGGCGCTTCGTGCCGACGAACAGCACGCGCCCCCCGGCCGTTGCGACATCCCTCAGCGCGTTCATCGCGCGCTGGAGCATCGGCACGGTCTGCTGAAGATCGATGATGTGGACATTGTTGCGCGCGCCGAAGATGTAGGGCTCCATCTTCGGGTTCCAGCGGCGCGTATTGTGTCCGAAATGGACGCCGGCCTCGAGCAGCTGGCGCATGGTGAAGCTTGGCATCGCCATGGCAATTTCCTTTACCGGTTCGACCGCCGCGGACGTTCATCCGGACCCCGGCGCCTGTCGGCCGCTTCGGTCCGGACACCGGATCGACAGGACCGGAGATCCCGGCTGCCGCAAATCCGCGTGAGGAGTTGACGCAGCAAGACCTAGGCCAGCGGCACCCGGAGAGCAACGGCCGACCGCGCCATGCGGCAAATCTCCTGCTGCCGGCGCATCGGCCTTGTCACACGTCCGCCTACCGGGCTCCCGAAAAGAGAAGGGCCGCCCGAACCGGGCGGCCCCTTTTTCTGCGTTCGCCGATACCGGATCGACGTGCCGGACTATCCCCAGATGTCCGCCGCGATGCTGGCGTACCAGCCGCTGGCGTACCGGGCTTCCTCGGCGCGGAAGCTGGCGGCCGCGCCCTTCGGGCTGACGCCGCCGGAGCCCTTGACGCCGACCAGCTTGCCGCCCTGCCACGCATAGACCTTGGCGACCGAGATGCCGTACTCCGGCGCCACGAGGCTGTAGCAGGTGTTGGCGAAAGACGGATCGGCCGGGTTCTTGCCGGCCAGCGCATCGACAGCCGCAGCGGCCACCACCTTGCCCTGGCTGCTCGCCGAGAAGCCGGACTTCGGCATCGGCGAGGCGATCGAGGCGTCGCCGATCACATGGACATCCTTCTGCATGGTCGATGCGAAGGTCCGCCGGTCGACCGGCGCCCAGCCGGACTTGTTGGTCACGCCGGCGATATCGGCCACGTCGCCCGCTTTCTGGGGCGGAATCAGGTTGACCACCGCGCCCTTGTGCTTGGCGCCGAACTCGGTGATGACCGTGTTGTTGGCGACATCCACCTCGGTAACCGGGCCGTCCTTCTTCTGCGGGATCCATTCGATCATCGGCCCGTAGACCTTCTTCCAGCCCTCCATGAACAGGGGCATCTTGGAGAACTTGTCCTTGGAATCGACGATCAGGACCTTGGACTTCGGCTTCTTGGTCTTGAGGTAATGGGCGATCATGCTGGCCCGCTCGTACGGCCCGGGCGGGCAGCGGAACGGGTTGCCCGGCGGTGCCAGGACGACGACGCCGCCGTCATCCATCGCCTCGAGCTGCTTGCGCAGCACGACGGTCTGCGGACCGGCCTTCCAGGCGTGCGGCATCTTCTCCGCCGCCGCCGCGTCGTAGCCCTTGATCTTGCCCCACTGGAAATCGATGCCCGGCGACAGGATCAGCTTGTCCCAGCCGATCGTAGCGCCGCCGGCGGTCGTCACCGTTTTCTTGGCGTGATCGACCCCGGTCACCGAATCGTGGACCACCTTGACGCCACGCTTCGCCATGGCGTCGAAGCCGTGCCCGATCGACCCGATGTCGCGCAGGCCGCCCAGAACGAGGTTGCTGAACGGGCAGGTGTAGAAGGTCTTGTTCGGCTCGATCAGCGTCACCTCGACGGCGTTGCCGCCGAACATCTTGGCGTATTTCGCCGCGCTCGCGCCGCCGAAGCCGCCGCCGACCACAACGATCCGGCCGCCCTTTCCCTGGGCTACCGCAGGGGCGGCGAACGCAGCTGCCGAGGCGCCGGCCGCCGCAGTAAATTCGCGTCGTGTCAGTCTGCTCATGTCGCGAACTCCTATTTCAGGCCGGCAATGTAACCGGCGAGCGCGCGGATTTCCGCATCGCTATAGCCTTTGCCGATCCGCTGCATCACCGTGGATTTCCGCTTGCCGTCGCGGAAACCGATCATTTCCTGGACGATAAACGCCTTGCTCTTGCCCGCGATCCCCGGAATCGTATCCGGGCTCTTGCCCGCCGGGCCGTGGCAGCTGAAGCAGGACAGGGCGAGATTGCGCCCGGACGATTCCGCCAGAGCGCCAACCGGTGCGACGGCGATCAGGGCCGCAGCGATGAGCCCGGCGGCAGCCGGGCCATATCCCAGTTTCATGCGCTTCCTCCATCGTTTTCGTCGAACCGGAACAGCCGGCGTCCCGGCGCGGTACCTCTATGCTATGCCGCGTGCGCCGATGTTGGAAGCGATTTCGTCATGGCGGCAGCGGAAAAAAGCCGAATTTCCGGGCGGCACCTTCCTCCGTCACGCTTCGTCCGACGGGGCGCTGCCCTCGACCCGGCTTCAGCGCCGGCGCCGCCAGAAGTCGATTCGGCGAAAAATTCAGCGAGTCTTCAGGATGTTGCGAATTCTTGCCCGGACCGATGCCGCTTCCGATTCGCTCGCCCGGGCGAGCATGCGGTCCGTCATTTTCCGATATCGCGGGAAGCGAAGCGACAGTTCGTTGAAACCGTTGTAGGCCCAGGCCCTGACGAATTTCCTGTCGCTCCTGACACCGGCCTCCAGAAACCTCTCCAGAGCGGCGCAATCCTCCTCAGCGATACTCAAATAAGGGATGCACTGGAGCATATGCAGTTTGCTCTCCCAGTGCTCCTGGAGGGAAAGCCCGCCGACAAGCGCACGGCACTCGGCAGCGCTCAGGGTATTGTCGGATTCAAGGTGTTTCTTGAGCAGCCAGGTCGCCGCCCGTTGCAATTTGACCTCTGCGAGATGCTCGAGGATCGTCGCGACGAAACCCTCTTCGGCATGGTGGCGCTCGTAGGCCGACTGCAATGCGGCGGCGGACTTGCCGTCCCAGGCGGCCATCGTTTCGGCCAGGGCGGGCGTCACAATCCGCCCGCGACGTCAGGCTGCGCCTTGCGGCCGGAGAAGACCTCCCGTGCGATCATATCCGGTCGGGAGATATTCTAGGTTGAGCAAAAGGCCTTGTGGACCGCGCCGATGATCGCCTCGACCTTCGGATCGCTGATCCGGTAGTAGACATTCCTGCGCCGGCGCCGCGTCGCGACCATGCCGCTGCGGCGCAGCTGGGCCAGTTCCTGCGAAATGCTGGACTGCCGCACGTCGAGCAGCTGCTCCAGTTCCATGACGTTGCGTTCGCAATTCACCAGATAGCAGAGGATCAGCATCCGTTTCGGATTGCCGATCGTCTTCAGGAACCGCGCCGCCTCTTCGGCACTGCGCGCCATCGCCTCGGTATCGATCGTGTCGATGGCCACCCAACGGCTCCCCGGCAATTCTCGATTTCGGACGGATTCAGGCACACCGCTCGGCCGCGCACCGGGACACGCAGCCCAGCCGGGACCGCTGCACAACATAACCCGCCGCGCGAAATGTTCAAATTTCCGAATATGCCGCCGCCCGCCGGCGCCCCCGGTCCGGTGAGAAATTCAGGCCGGTATTCAGCGCGCCGGCCGCGCCCGAACCGTCATACTTTTTCGCACACCAGATAGATGTGGACATAGTCCATGGCGTGGCCGTCCGGGTTTTCGCGGACCCGGTTCTCGTAGTTGTCGTAAAACCGGTCGACGATAGCCTGTCGCTCTGCAGCGGGGCGGGCCGGCGACAGGCCGGCAACGAACGTGTGCTCGCTCCACGACCGCAGGGTCGGGATATACTCTGCGGCAAAGCGGTCGGCGTCGCCGTGATCGGAGAAATCGCGTTCATAGGGGCAGCGGACGACCCGAGTCTCGACATGCTCCAAGCGCAGACCGGCCCGGTACACCGCATTTTCACGGTCGGTCAACGGGGCGCAGAACTGATCGACGGTGCGATAGCACTGGGCGAAATTCGTGTCGCGATACTCTTCAGGCGCGATCGCGCCGCGCTCGGCCAGATCGCGCCACAGTTCGTTGAACGTATCGAACATGCTGACTCCACCGGTATGGCCGAGGTAACGGCCTGCCTCGTCGATGCCGAAATTGAACAGGGCCAGACGACCGCCGCTCACGAGTTCCCGGGCGCGCTGGAGCAGCATGGCCTCCCAGTCGCGCGCGCCCTGCGCTTCGTAGGCCGCGCGCACCGGGCCGGTGGCGCCGACCATGTGGACGTGATCGGGGATCGCGCAGGGCTTCTCGCTGACATAGTGCGACGCCGTGGCCGAAAAGCCGAGATGCAGGCTGCCGGGCGGGAATATGCCCTTGTGAAACGACGTGCCGCTCGCGAAGCAGTAGACGTCCGGCATGTCCGGAAACGGGCTCGCCAGATCGCTCAGCCCGTGAACGTTCTGAAACAACTGGCTGAAATCGTTGCGCGGCAAATCGGTGTAGACCATCTGGATCGGATGTCCCGGCGCCCGCCGGCGCAGGGCCGCCAGCACCTTGCCGATCATTTCCATGGAGGTGCCGCCGTCGGCGCAGCCCATGTCCGCCACCGTGATCGGGCGGCCGTCCTCCGGGATCGGCAGCGCATCTGCGGCGTCCAGAACCAGCGGGGTCGCACCGTCGATGACGTCTTTCGCGCCGGCGGTCGAACTCGAATAATAGCCGGCGCCTTTCATGGCGACGTCGCGGATGCTGGACCCGCCTGTCATGTCCGGTCCTTCCGTTGACGGATGACGATTTCAGGCCGCCAGCGCCCGCGCCTTTTCGACGATGGCCGCGTCGACGTCGATCGGTCCGGCCGCCGCCCTGGCCCGCGCCGCCTTGCGGCCGGCGCCGTGGACTCGGGCGCCCGGCTGCTCCGCGATGGCGGCGACCAGGTCCGCCACCCGCTCGGCAAACGCGCCGCCGGACGTCGCCTCGGCATCGACCGCAATGAAAAACTGGCCGGTGGCCGGCGGTCCGCCGACCGTCCCGGAAAACGGGCTGGCGTGGATGCCCAGGGTTGCGCCGGCTGCCGCGGCGGCAAACAATTCGACCATGAGCCCGACGCCGAAGCCCTTGTAGCCGCCGCTCGGCAGCATCGATCCGGCGAGGGCGGCCTCGGGGTCGGTCGTCGGATTGCCTTCGACGTCCAGGCCCCAGCCTTCGGGAATGGCCTCGCCCCGGCGCGCACATTGCATGACCTCGCTGCGCGCGATGACGCTGGCGCTCTGGTCGATCAGGACATGCGCCTCGCCCTCGCCGTCCGGCGCCGCGACCGTGAAGGGGTTGGTGCCGACCACCTTGCGGGCCCCACCCGCCGGAGCAATGGCCGCCGGCGATTTCGTAAAACCGATCGCCAGAAGCCCCTGCTGCGCGAGCCTGAAGGAATGCCAGCCCAGGACACCGCAATTGTAGGAATTGCGGATCGCAAGGCAGGCGATCCCCTGTTCCCTTGCCAGCGGAACCAGCCGTTCGAATCCGGCATCGATCGCGGGATGGGCGAAACCGTTGCCGGCGTCCACCACCAGCGCTGCCGGCCTGGGCTGGCTGACGACCGGCGCCGCAGCGCCCTTCACCCTGCCGCACCGGACGTGCTCGCAATAGATCGGCACATAAGGCAGTCCGTGCGAGGCGACGCCGTCGGCGTGGGCCGCCGCCGAGGACCGGGCGACAGCGCGGGCATTCGCCGTCCCGGTTCCGGCCTTCAGAAGTGCGCGAAAGGCCAGGTCTTCGATCTCGCCGAGGGTCATGGCAACGGTTTCGGCGGTAGCCATCGTCTCTCCCGTCAAATGCTCAGTCGGTTTCGATCAGATCGCCGCCGCCCGCGCCGCGCGTTTGCGATTCGGCGCTTTCGGCCACATACGTCCGCGCAGCGCGGCGATCGAGGCGGGCATAGACCTCTTTGTCGATCGGGATGCTGCCGTCAAGCCGCGCGGCGCCTTGCAGCGCGGTGCTGCCTTCCACCCTTTCGACCCGGACGGATGCCGCCAACGGCAATCCCTCAATGTTGCGGCAGGTTTCGGAGACGGCGTGGGGCCCGACCCCGATCACGGGCGTGTCCGGCCCGAGCGAAACCGCCAGCCGCTCGCCGAGAGCCCCGGCGACGGTTGCAAGAAAGGGCATCGTCAGCAGCGGCCAGCGGACCCTGGAGAGAACCAGGGCTCCGGCGCCGGCATGCGGAATCGGCTCGCCGGCCCGGTCCGCCAGCGCGATCCCGGCACACAGCCCGTCGATCTCGCCGCCTTCCGCGCACCACTCGGCGCCGTCGGGGATCGGGGCGCAGCGCCGCCAATCCGGCCCGGACAGGCGATCAAGCGCCCCCTCCAGGGCCGACAAGCCGGCGAAACCCCGCGCTTCCAGCCAGCGCGCCGCGCGGCCGGCCTCGTCGGCCACGCCCCAGGGCAGTCCGGCGCCGCGGGCCGCCTTCGTCGCCAGCGCCTGAATTTCGTTAAGGGAGCAGAGCATCGGCCTGGGCGTCGCTCCGGGGAAAAATCCAGTCGTCCGGCGGCTGGCTTTCCGTTTCGTCCGGATAGGGCGCATGGCAGAACATGTTGATGCGCAGCCAGCGATCCGATTTCGGATCGAAATGCGTGGCGCCGAAAAACGCCAGCTTGCAGCGCAGCAGGTTGAGCGGCAGCAGATCGGCGCCGACCAGATTGTCGCGAATCTGGCCGTACGGTCCGAGGTCCGGATCGCAGAGCCGGCGGACGACATGGCGATGCTCCGGGTGGCGCAGCAGGAAATCCGCAAGACATTCCTCCCACGCCGCCTTGCGCAGATCGGCGCGGCACGCCGCGATATCGCGGCCGGTCGCGAGCGGAAGCTCCAGATCAGCGCCCGCCTCCTCCCACCGCTCGCCGAGCCGCGGCTCCAGCTTGTTCGCCGAGACGTACCAGAAGCGCGCCTGCGCATCCGGCGTCGCATAGTCGGGCTCCAGTGCCCAGCCGTACCGGTCTTCGACAGCCGCGAGAATTTCGCCGACGCTTCCGGGCAGGCCGGCCGGCGCCATTTCCCGTTCGTCGATCGCCATCCGGTCGGCCAGGTCGTCGACCAACTCGCCATACGGCTCGATGAGCAGCGAAACGGTGAGTTCCTGGCCTTCGAGCGACAGCCGGTCCGCCGCCCAATCCCGGATCCGGGCCCAGGGCCTGGCGATTTCCGGCCCGAAACCGGCGGAAAACGTCTCCAGCCGATCAATGTCGCCCGCCAGCCGGGCGATCTTTTCCGCCTGCAATGCGTCCGGCACGATCCACGCCGCGACATCGGCCCTGGCGCGCCCGATCCACTGCCGGAACACGGTCCAGATTTCCGAAGGCGCCCTTTCCTGTGCGCAAACCCGCGCGAGCGCCGTTTCACGGCATTCGATCCAGCGCGCGAACAGGGCGGGATGGTTGACGATGAACGGCCCGAGGCCGAGGCCGGTCGAATTGCCGATTCCCAGCCGGCGCCGGAGCGCCCTGTCGAGCGGTGCGGCGCCGGAGCCGCCCCTGACCCGCGCCATGTGATCGACGAGATCGGCGACAAATTGGCGGATCATCCAGACCGTCAGCATTTCCATGCGGAACGGGGCGCCGAACCCGGCCCGGCCGGCATAGCGATGCCGGTCGGCAATGCCGAATTTGCCGTTGCCGTACACCGCCGTCGTCCGCATGACATAGCCGACATCCTCAAGCCGTGCCGCTTCGGGCTGCCGGCCTTCGGCCAGGCAACCGACGACATTGTCGAAAAGACGCGCACTCTTGTTGGTGCGGGACAGGATCAGATCGGTGTGGCGATAGCGCCCCGCCTCCTGCTTTGGCGTATTGGCGCGCAGCCGTTCGATTTCGCTGTCGTCGGGAATGCCGTCGTAGAGGACGTAGGTGGCGTCCCAGGCCTCGGCGATCACGCGGTCGGTGCGCATCGCAGGATCGAGGTCGTGGGCGAAACAGACCAGCGAGTAGGTGTGTTCCGGTCCCGCAGCCGCATAGACGGCGACGCCGACGCCGTCGTCGCCGATTTCCCAGCGGTCGTAGGCGAAGCGGAAGCCGGCGGACCATACATGCCGCAGCGTCGCCCTGAGGAAACTCAGCCTGGTCTGGTGAAAGGCGCCGAGGCGGGCGAGGCGCATGACCTGCTCCGGCGGCCGCAAGCGCAGGGTGCACCCCGTTCGGCCGTCCGGAACCGCAAGGAAGTCGCCTGGGGCGACCAATTCAGGCTGCCCGCGGTTCGAAGGCTGCTTCCATGAAGCGGAACCAGTTGTTGCCCATGATCCCGGCGGTCTCCTCCGCCGAGAAACCCGTTGCGCGCAGTGCCCGGGCGATGGCGGGAAAATCCTCGTTCGAGCGGAACCAGGACGGCATGTCGGGAAACCGGACGTGTTTCACGCTCTCCGGCGGAGGCGTATTCGCGTCCTCCCATACGCCGCTGCGCATCCAGCGAACGACCGAATCCGGCTGATCCTGACAGAGGTCCGACCCGATGCCGATGCGGTCCGCGCCCATCAGGTCGGCGGTGCGGGCGGCCATGTCGCAAAAACTCCGCAGGGTCGTGGCCGGTCCATCCTTCATGTGATGGGGGTATAGGCTGAAGCCCAGCAGCCCGCCGCTCCCGGCCAGCGCCTTCAGGACGGTCTCCGACTTGTTGCGCCCGGTGTCCCGCCACGTCCGCGGGTTGGCATGGGACACGACGATCGGCCGGGCCGACCGTTCGATGGCTTCCAGCGTGGACCGTTCGGCCGAGTGGGACATGTCGACGACCATGCCGACCCGGTTCATTTCCGCAATCGCCTCCCGCCCTTTCGCCGTCACGCCCTCGTCCGCCGCTTCTTCGACCCATCCCGTCGCCAGCGAGCATTTCGCATTGTAGGAGAGCTGCATGAACCGGACGCCGCGGCCGTGGAGGTCTTCGATCCGGGCCAGATCGTCCTCGACGGGCGTGCAATTCTGCATGCCGAAGAAAACGGCCGTCTTGCCCGCCGCCTGCGCCTGCCGGATGTCGGCCGCCGTTCGCCCCGGCAGGACATGGTCGCTGAAACGGTCGAACAAGGCCGACCATTCGTCGAGCCGGCCGAGCGCGCCGCGATAGTCCTCGTGATAGACGACGGTCGTGTGGACCGCGTCTACGCCACCGGACCGCAACTGGCGGAATATCTTTTCCGACCACCGGCAATATTGCAGGCCGTCGATCACTGTGTCGGGTTTACGGTCCGAAACGATCTCGATTCTCCCGGAAGCCGCGGCGGGCCGCTTCGCGTTCAATAACAGCAAAACCGATTCGGCAAACAGCGGAAAACCGCTGCACGGGCAGGCCGAACCGCTCGCTACATCCGCATCTTTTCGCCCGGGGGATCGTACGGCGAGGCCGGAATCACGGCCGCTTCGCGTTCCACGCCGACGATATGGGTCCGGAGCACCGTGCCGGCTTCGGCGAACTCCGGTTCGACCAGCGCCATCGCCAGGCTCTTGCCGACGACATGGCCGTAGCCGCCGGAGGTGATGAATCCGACCCGGAGGCCGTCGCGCCAGACCGGCTCGAACCCGGACGCATCGGCGTCGGGCGAGTCGACCTCCAGCGTCACGAGCCGCTGGGGTGCGGTGTTCTTCTCGCGCTCCGCCAGGGCGGCTTCCCGGCCGACGAAGCCGCCCTTGCCGAAGGAGATCCAGCGGTCGAGGCCGGTCATGCCCGGCGTATAGCCCTGGGTGAATTCGGCGGACCATATGCCGAAGCTCTTTTCGAGCCGCAACGAATTGAGGGCGTAGTAGCCGTATTCGCGGATGCCGGCCGCGGCACCTGCCTCCAGCAGCATTTCGCGCAGGGTGACATGCGCCGAGGCCGGGCAGTTGATCTCGTAGCCCAGCTCGCCGGCGACCGAGAGCCGGCCGACCCGGGCGCGGATCAGGCCAATATCCATGAGGCGGCAGCTCATGAACGGCAGGGCCTCGTGGCTGACATCCTCATGGGTCAGCACCGCCAGCACGTCGCGGGATTTCGGGCCGGACAGCGAGAAGCCGACGGTCGCGTCCGAAATGTCCCGCACCTGAACGTCGCCGTCGCGCACCGGGTCCAACCGGTCGTGGAACCAGCGCATGTGCCATTCGCGCAGATAGTAGGAACCCATGATCCACCAGGAACCGTCGCCCCAGTTCAGGATCGTCAGGTCGCCCTTCAGCCGGCCGTCCGGCGCCAGCATCGGCGACAGGCGCACCCGGCCCGGTTTCGGCAAACGTCCCGCCATCGTCCGGTCGAGCCAGGCCTCGGCGTCCCGGCCCGTGACCTCGTAGCGGGAGAAGCCGGTGATATCGAGCAGCCCGACACCCTCGCGCACGGCACGGCATTCCTCGCCGACGAGGCCGAAGGCGTTGGACCGCTTGAGCGTCGGCGTCTCCTCGAAACCCGAATGCGCGAACACGAGGGGCACCTCCAGGCCCCAGCTCACGCCCCACTGCGCGCCAGCGGCTTTCATCGCGTCGTGGGCCGGCGCCTTGTTGAGCGGCCGGCCCGCCGGCAACTGCTCGTTCGGATAGGTCATCACGAAGCGGCGCGAATAGAACTGGCCGGTCGTCTGGCGGATATATTCCCGGTTCGAGGCGAACGGCCCGTAGCGCGCGATGTCCATCGACCAGGCGTCGGCCTCGGGCTCGCCGTGGATCATCCATTCGGCGAGCGTCTTGCCGACGCCGCCGCCCTGCAGGAAGCCCGCCATCACCCCGCAGGCAAGCCAGTAGTTCGGCAGTCCGCGGACCGGACCGACCAGCGGATTGCCGTCGGGCGAAAAGGTGAAAGCGCCGTTGACCCAGTTCTTGACGCCGACCCGCTGGAGTACGGGATAGCGCGTGAACGCGAGTTCGAGCTCATTGGCGATCCGGTCGGTATCCTCCTGGATCAGGTCGAACCCGTAGTCCCAGGGCGCGCCGTCGATATTCCAGTGCTGGTGGTCGATCTCGTATATGCCGACCAGAACGCCGTTCTGGTCCTGGCGCAGATAGGTGAAGCCTTCCAGGTCGACCGTCATCGGCACTTCGAAGTCCAGCGCCTCGATCTCCGGAATGGACTCCGTCACCAGGTAGTGATGGGCCAGCGGCGAAAGCGGCAGTTCGAGGCCGACCATGCGGCCGACCTGCTTGGCCCACAGGCCGGCGGAGTTGACGACATGCTCGGCGAGGATTGTGCCCTTTTCGGTCACGACCTCCCAGAAACCGTCCGGCCGCTGTTTCAGTTCGAGCACCCGGTTGTGCTCGATCACCGTCGCGCCCCGCTTGCGCGCCGCGCCGGCATAGGCGTGAACCGTGCCGGTGGTATCGACATAGCCTTCGCGGTCGGCCCACAGGCCGCCGATCACACCGTCGACATCCATGATCGGGCAGCGCTCCTCGATCTCCGCCGGCGTCATCAGGTGGCAGTCCTCGATGCCGATGGTCTGGAAGATGCGGTAGGCGCTCTGGAGCCATTCCCAGCGCGCCGGCGCCGAGGCGACGGTGATCCCCCCCGTCATGTGCAGGCCGATATCCTGGCCCGATTCCGGCCCGATCTCGCGCAGCAGGTCGATGGTGTAGGCCTGGAGCGCCGCCATGTTCGGGTCGGCGTTGAGCGCATGGATGCCGCCGGCCGCGTGCCAGGACGATCCGGCGGTCAGCACCGAGCGCTCGACCAGTGCAATGTCGGTCCAGCCATACTTGGCCAGATGATAGAGGACCGAGGCGCCGACCACCCCGCCGCCGATCACCACGACCCGATACTGGTCCATCGTTTCGCTCCTTACACGCGCCGGATACCGCTTCCGGTTTCCGGCCGGCGTTGCCGAACCGGGCTCACTAAAGCGAATTGCCCGGGCGATCCAGAAACGAATTGTCGAGGTGGTGTAACCCGATCCCCCCACAATGCCGCGCCGGACGGAGCGCAGCGACGATCCGGGGCCCAGGGGCCACAAGTGCAGGCCCGTCGGGTCGACTCTGGCCCCCGGCTCTCCCTCCGGTCGGCCGGGGCGGCAAGGAAGGTGGGTCGGCGAGGGTTTTGCGTCCTGTCCGACGCTTGAGACGCGGCGCAAGGCCGGCGCGCGGCGAAATGGCCCGGAAGCCGGCGGCATTTGCGCGGCGTTCCGGGGCCGGGCCGGGGTAGTGTCGCCCGCCGGGAACACGGCGATACGGGAGCATGAAATGCGCGGACTTGCGGGAAAGACTGCCCTGGTAACCGGCGGCGGCGCCGGCATCGGCCGCGCGATCTGCCAGCGGCTCGGCGAGGAAGGCGTAACCGTCGGCGTCCTCGACCGTGACGGCCCGGCGGCGCGCGAGACGGCGGACCTGATCGCCGGAAATGGCGGCCGGGCGACGGCATTCGAGGCCGACATCACGGACTATGACTCAGTCGCCGACGCGGTGTCGGCCTTCGAGGCGGCGGCAGGCCCGCTCGACATCCTCGTCAACAATGCCGGTATCGACATCGCAATGCCGTTTCTGGACACCGACGCCGGGCTGTGGCGCCGGATCGTCGAGATCAACCTCTTCGGACCGCTGAACCTGCACCATATCGCGGTGCGCGGCATGGCCGAGCGCCGGTCCGGCAAGGTGATCAACATTTCCTCCGATGCCGCGCGGGTCGGCTCTTCGGGCGAGTCGGTCTACGCCGCCTGCAAGGGCGGCATCATCTCGTTTTCCAAGACGCTGGCGCGGGAACTGGCCCGGCGCAACGTCCAGGTGAACTGCGTCTGCCCGGGGCCGACCGACACCAACCTGTTCCGCACTTTCGCCGGCGACGACGAAGCCGGCCAAAAGCTGGTAGCGGCGCTGGAGCGCGCCATACCCATGCGCCGTCTCGGCCAGCCGGACGACTATCCCGGCCTGGTCGCTTTCCTCGCCAGCAGCGACGCCGACTTCATCACGGGCCAGACGATCAGCGTATCCGGCGGGCTGACGATGGCCGGGTAATACCGGATCCGCACCGGACGGCTACTGGGTGGGACCCGACCCCGCCGGTTTCGAGGCCCGCTTTCTGCTGGATTTCATGTAAGGGACGAGGGGTTCGCCTCTTGCCCGTTTCCCGGCGACTTCCCTGGTCGCCGCTTCCACGGCGAGGAACCGTTTGGCGCTCGACGGGTGGGTCGTGCCCTGGAGGCCGATCGCGCGGGGATGCGCCGCCGCCATCCGGCGCCAGAAATAGGCGGCCTTCTTCGTGTCGTAGCCCGCCTTTGCCGCATAGTAGACGCCGACATAATCGGCCTCAGCCTCGAATTCCTGGCTGAAGGCGAGCACGCCGACCTGCATCATCGGATCGATGACGTTGACGCCGCTCAGTCCAGTGAGGATCGCCCCGACGATGCCACCCAGGATCATGTTGCCGGTCTTGGCTTCGATGTGGCCCATCGTGTTGTGGGCCAGTTCGTGCCCGATCACGAAGGCAAGTTCGTCATCCGCTTCGGCAAAGCGCATCAGGCCCGATGTCACGATGATCCGGCTGCCGTCGGCAAACGCGTTCACGCTGTCGTCGTTGCGCAGGAAGGTCGGATAGTTGCAGACCATCGCCGGCGTCAGTTCGACAGGGACCAGCGCAACGCCGCGCCGCACCATCAGGCTGAGCGGCCGGCCCTTGCCTTCTGCAATCAGCTTCGCGACCCGGGACCGCCCCGAACTGCCGCCTCCTATGATCTTTCCGTTCACCGAGACGATCCGGTCGCCGACCGCCAGTTCAGCCCGCGCGGCGGGGCCGCCCCCGAAGACCGAGATCACGGTCATCTGCCGCGTAACGCCGTAGAGGCTGGCATAGGCATCCCGGTATTCCGGCGGCGCGCTGTCCCGGTCCATGGTCAGGAAGCCGACGGCCGGCGCCTTTTCCTTGCAAAGGTCGACGTTGGCCGCGCGAACGGCGAAATCGACCCGGCGGAGGCGATCCTGCACCTTCATGCGTTCGAGGACGACGATTTCGCGCTGCTTGCGGGCCTCTTCCTCCGCGGCCTTGCGCGAAATCTCCGGAACCCGCGACTGCGGCGCGCAGGCAGCGAGGGCGAGAGCCAGAAGAACGAACAGGGGCAGGTGTTTCATTCCGGCTCTTTCCGATTTGTACCTGTTTGGTTCGCCCAAGACTGCCGCGGCCGCCCCGCGGCGTCAACCCCGCTGGAGCCGGCGCCGGCCCGGATCTGCAATCCCGAATTCAGGAGAATTTAGCCCGCAGGGCCGTTGCGGTGTTCGGTGGCACGAAGCTCTCGATGTCGCCGCCGAGGGACGCGATTTCCTTGACCAGCCGGGACGCGATGAACTGCTGCTGCTCGGACGCCATCAGGTAGACCATCTCGACATCCGGATTGAGCCGGGCGTTCATCCCCGCCATCTGGAACTCGTAGTCGAAATCCGAGACCGCCCGCAGGCCGCGGATAATCATCACGGCGTCGTTTTGCTCCGCGAAATGCATCAGCAGATTGCCGAAAACCTTGACCTGCGCCTGACCGCCGTCGTTCGCCCCGTTGACGATCCGGAGTTCGTGTTCGACCAGGGCCAGCCGTTCGTCGAGCGTGAACAGCGGAGTCTTGCCGATATTTTCCGCCACGGCGACGATCAGGCGATCGCAGATCCGCAGGGCGCGCCGGATGATATCGACATGCCCGTTCGTGATCGGGTCGAAGGTGCCCGGATAAACTGCGATACGCTCGGCCATGGATGCGCTCCCCCTTCGCGATGCGGCTGGCGAAACGCCTAGGCGGACGCGGCCGGGAATGCAACGGCCAATCCGGCGCGGCGGGAAGGCCGCTTCGTCTCAGGCGGAGCCAGCTTCCGGACCGGCTTCCGGGTGGGATTCCGCCGCGCCGTTCGCATCGCGCAGGCGCGAGACCGAGACGACCCGCTCGTCGTCGTCCAACCGGAACAGGTAGACGCCACGGGTCTTGCGGCCGACGACACCGATGCCGTCCACGGGGACGCGGATGATCTGCCCGCCATTGGTCACGAGGATCAGTTCGTCCTCTTTCTCCACCGGGAAAGCGCCTACAACCCGGGCTTCGCTGCCGTCGCGATCGAGATCCATGTTGACGATACCGATGCCGCCGCGGCCGGTGATGCGATACTCATAGGCCGAGGTGCGCTTGCCGAGGCCGTCGTCCGAAACGGTGAGCGCGAATTCCTCAACGGCATGCATTCCGGACCATGGCGATTCGACGATCCGCGCCGCGAGTTCGACATCCTCCCGGTTGGGAGTTTCACCCTGCTCGATCCGCGAGCCGGCCCGCTTATGCGCGTTGGCGATGCGGACATACTCGTCCCGGGTTTCGGTATCGGCATCGATATGATTCAGGATGGATAGGGAGATGATCCGATCTCCCGCCGCCAGCCTGATTCCGCGCACGCCGCGCGAATCCCGCCCCCGGAAGCGTCGCACGTCGGCCACCGGAAAACGGATCGCCCGGCCGGCGGCGGTGGCCAGCAGCACGTCCTGCCCGGCGTCGCAGGTTTCGACCCCGACCAGCGTCTCGCCCTCATCCAGCTTCATGGCGATCTTGCCGTTCGCCCGGACATTGACGAAATCGGCGAGCGAGTTGCGCCGCACCGTGCCGCTGCTGGTCGCGAACATCACGTCGAGGTCCGGCCACTCCGATTCGTCGGGCAACGGCAGGATAATCGAGATGTTTTCGCCCTGCTGGAGCGGCAGCATGTTGACCATAGCCTTGCCGCGCGCCTGGGGCGTGCCGAGGGGCAGCCGGTAGACCTTGAGCTTGTAAACCATGCCGGTCGAGGAGAAGAACAGGACCGGCGTGTGGGTGTTGACGACATAGACCTGGTCGACGAAATCCTCTTCCTTGGTCTTCATGCCGGCGCGGCCCTTGCCGCCGCGCCTCTGCGCCCGGTAGGTGGCGAGCGGCACGCGCTTGATATAGCCGCCGTGGGTGAAGGTGAGGACCATGTCCTCGCGCTGGATCAGGTCTTCGATATCCTGGTCGAAATCCCCGTCTTCGATCGCGGTGCGGCGCGGATCGGCATAGGTTTCCCGCATCTCCCCGAGTTCCTCGCGCAGGATTTCGAGCACCCGGATGCGCGAACCGAGGATGTCGAGATAATCGCGAATTTCCTCGACGATCTGCCGGAGGTCATCGCCGATCTTTTCGCGTTCGAGGCCGGTCAGGCGGTGCAGCCGCAGATCGAGGATGGCGCGCGCCTGCGCTTCGGAGAGCCGGTAGCCGCCGTCTTCGCCGACCAGCCGGCCGGGTTCCGCGATCAGCGCGATCAGCGGCGCGACGTCGGCCGCCGGCCAGGCCCGTTCCATCAGTTGTTCCCGCGCGGCGGCGGCGTCAGGCGCGTGGCGGATCAGCGCCACGACCTCGTCGATATTGGCGACCGCGACGGCGAGTCCGGCCAGCGTATGCGCCTTGCCGCGCGCTTCCTCGAGCAGGAATGCGGTACGCCGGACGATGATCTGCTCGCGGAAGGCCAGGAAGGCCCTGAGCACGTCCAGGAGCCCCATCTGCTCCGGCCGGCCGCCGTTCAGGGCCAGCATGTTGACGCCGAAGCTGGTCTGGAGCTGGGTGAAGCGGAATAGCTGGTTCAGCACAACCTCCGCATCGGCGTCGCGCTTGACCTCGACCACCAGGCGCACGCCTTCCCGGTCGGATTCGTCGTTGGCGCCGGCGATGCCTTCGATCTGCTTGGAGCGGGCGAGTTCGCCGATTTTCTCCAGCACCCTCTCCTTGTTCACCTGGTAGGGAACTTCGGTGAAAACCAGGTTCTCGCGCCCGTTGCGGCCGGGCTCGATCTTGTGGCGCGCGCGCATGACGACGGCGCCCCGGCCGGTCCGGTAGGCCTCGTGGATGCCGGCCCGGCCCATGACCAGGGCGCCGGTCGGGAAATCCGGCCCCGGCAGCAGCTCCATGATGTCTTCGAGCGCGGCGTCGGGGTCGGCGATCAGCGCCAGGCAGGCGGCGATCACCTCGCCCAGATTGTGCGGCGGTATGTTGGTCGCCATGCCGACCGCGATGCCGCCGGCGCCGTTGACCAGCAGGTTCGGATACCGGGCCGGAAGAACGACGGGTTCCTGGCGCGATTCGTCGTAATTGTCCTGGAAATCGACCGTGTTGCGGTCGATGTCGTCGAGCAGCGATTCCGCGGCCTTGGCGAGCCGCGCCTCGGTGTAGCGCATGGCTGCCGGCGGATCGCTGTCCATCGAGCCGAAATTGCCCTGGCCGTCGATCAGCGGCAGGCGCATGGAGAAGGGCTGCGCCATGCGCACCAGCGCGTCGTAGATCGCCTGGTCGCCGTGGGGATGGTATTTGCCCATCACGTCGCCGACGATCAGGGCCGACTTGCGGTACGGCTTGTCGCTGGTGTAGCCGCCCTCGCGCATGGCGTAGAGGATGCGCCGGTGCACCGGCTTGAGGCCGTCGCGCACGTCCGGAATCGCCCGGGCCACGATCACGCTCATGGCGTAATCGAGATAGGAGCGCTTCATCTCCTCCTCGATGGAGATGGGCGCGATGTCGCGTTCGGGCGTCGTCGGCTCGGCCAAGGCGGTGCGAACTCGCTAGATCGAAGGGTGCTGCGGCAGTTTCCGGCGGCGGAAACCGCGGAAAACCGGCAATGCCGGTCTCCGGATCGGGACTATGCGGCGGTGAATTGGGTCGGGAGCGAAAAGCACCACAAAATTTAGCATACGGCGGGGCCGGTTACAACAACATGATGTGGTGTGACGGCCCGGTTTGCGCAACAGGCGCCGCATATTCGCCATTCGGCAAGCGCACGGCTCCGGTACGAATTCAGGCCCGTTTCGCCTCGACGTAAGCCGCCACTTTCGGCGCGAGTTCCGGCGCTAACGCGATTCCGGCTTCGTCCGCCTTTCGCGCCCCCGTATCCGGCTCCCATCGCTCGCCGATCGTGCAGACCGCCAGCGCCATGGCGGCGGCCCGGGCGCCGGACGCGCAATGGATCAGGATCGGCGCCGGCAGTTCCTGCATCTTGCGGCTGAGGTCGTCGGTCTTCTCGACATCGCCGACCTGGGGCGGCGCCAGCGGAAAGTGCAGCCACGCCATGCCGGCGGCTTCGACCGCCGCCCTTTCGCCGTCCGGCGGCAGAATTTCGCCGCGTTCCCCGGCCATGCGCAGGCTGACGACGGCGTGGACGCCCTGCGCCTTGAATTCGGCGATTTGAGCGATATCCGGCGCGCCGTCGGCGACGGCAAACCGGCCGGTGAGGAAACGGATGTTCATGGCAGCGTTCTATATATTCAACTGTCCGAATGTAAATGCGCTGCGGCGATGTACCGTGTCGGGAAGGAGGCCCAACGCGCTTCCGCAGCCCAGGGATCGACGGCCCCACCCCGGTGTTGCGGAACTCGCTCGTGTTCCGGGTCGCAACGGCGGGCCCGCGCATGGCGGCAACGGCCGCGAGGAAGGCACTCGGCACGCGGTTGTCGAGCGGCCCGCCGCACGCCCGCCGCCGACGTCTCGCCGGTCCTCGGGTTGCCGCTCCCCTTGTCCTGCTTCTTGCGGTCGCGGATCCCTTGCCGCCGGCGACCAGGGCTCAGCCGTCGCTGCGCTGAAGGACGAAGAAGGTGTAGCCTGCCTCATCGGAAAAGCGCCGGACGACGTCAATTTCCCTTCGAAGACCCGCAAGGACCTGCGCGACGTCGGTATCGGCGCATCCCGCAAGTTCGGCTGCGCGTGCCGCCAGCGGGACGTAGTAAGCATCATGCGCCGCCTTCGGCATGCGAAAACCGGCGACGACCCGATAGCCGGCAGCCTCCGCACGAGACCGGATTGCGGCTTCGGACGCCATGTCCGGGTATTCCGCCGCCCAGAATGCGCGGGCCTCTTTCGAGAGATCGCCGGTCCACCGGACGACGTCGCTGAAGGCGATGCAGCCGCCCGGACGAAGCCAGGGGCGCCACAGGGCGAGCGCCCATTCCATGCCCACGACATAGATGGAGCCCTCGGCCCAGATCAGGTCGATGCTCCCCGCGGCGACCTCGATCTTCGCCATGTCCCCGCACAGCGCATCGACGCGGTCCGCCAGGCCCGCCTCGCGGGCGCGTTCGGCGATCCGCCCGGCGAAGGGCGCGTGGATCTCGACAGCCGTGACCTGCGCGTGCGGGAGCGCCTGCGCCAGGGCGAAGGTCGTGCGGCCGCGCCCCGCTCCAAGGTCGAGCACCTGCCTGACGGCATCGCGGTCCGGAACCGCGTCCAGCGCGCGCAGCGTCGACGCGTCGTTGCCCGGCGCGCCCTGCGGCAGCGGCCCGAACACCATGTAAATTGCGGCGTCTTCAGACACGGGACGCGCCGACGACGGCCGAGCCTAGTGGCTCAATTCCTTGATCGCGTCGTCCAGGCCCTGGAGGGTCAGTTCGAACATGCGGCGCTCGAAGATGTCGCCGATCATGCCGATCGAGGGCGTATACTGCCAGTGCCGCCGGGGCACCGGGTTCAGCCAGACGCAGTGGGTGAAGGTCTGGGTAATCCGGTTGAGCCAGACCTCGCCGGCTTCCTCGTTCCAGTATTCGACCGAGCCGCCCGGCATGGCGATCTCGTAGGGGCTCATGGAGGCGTCGCCGACGAAGATCACCTTGTAGTCGCTGCCGTAGGTGTGGAGCACGTCCCAGGTCTGCATCGGGTCGCTGTTGCGCCGGCGGTTGTCCTCCCAGACATAGTCGTACAGGCAGTTGTGGAAGTAATAGTATTGCAGGTGCTTGAACTCGGTCTTGCAGGCCGAGAACAGCTCCTCGCACACCTTGACGTGCGGGCTCATCGAGCCGCCGACGTCGAAGAAGATCAGCACTTTCACGGCGTTGTGCCGCTCCGGCACCATCTTGATGTCGAGCCAGCCCTGCCTGGCGGTGGAGTGGATGGTGTCCGGCAGGTCGAGCTCGTCGGCTGCGCCTTCGCGGGCGAAGCGGCGCAGCTTGCGCAGGGCGATCTTGATGTTGCGCGTGCCGAGTTCGACCGAATCGTCCAGATTGCGGAATTCGCGCTTGTCCCAGACCTTGACGGCCGAAAAGTTGCGGTTGCCGTCCTGGCCGATGCGCACGCCTTCCGGATTGTAGCCGTAGGCGCCGTAGGGGCTCTTGCCGGCCGTGCCGATCCACTTGTTACCGCCCTGGTGCCGGCCCTTCTGCTCTTCGAGGCGTTTTTTCAGTTCCTCCATGAGCTTTTCCCAGCCGCCCATGGCCTCGATCTCGGCCTTCTCCTCCTCGGTCAAGTGAAGCTCGGCCATCTTGCGCAGCCAGTCTTCCGGGATGTTGGCCGGCTCGAACAGCTCGGACAGCATCTCCAGGCCCTTGAAGACATGGCCGAACACCCGGTCGAACTTGTCCAGGTTGCGCTCGTCCTTCACCAGAGCCGAGCGCGACAGATAGTAGAAGTCGTCGACCCTGTAGTCGGCCAGCCCCTGCTTCACCGCCTCGAGCAGCAGCAGGTACTCCTTCATGCTGACCGGCAGGTGGGCCTTGCGGAGTTCGAGGAAGAAGCTGGTGAACATGGCGCTTGTCGAGACCCGTCGGGAATATCCCGCCTGCCGCAACGTCAGGCGTGCTTTCGGCAGCCGCAATTGAGGCCGGCCGTAGTTGACACCTTTTCCGGCGTCGGGCAAGGTCAGCAGCGCCGTGTATCGATTCACCGGCAATGGGACACGGTCCTGCCAGACGCCATGACACCGGTCGGGCTCCGGAAATCTCAGGGTGCAGGAAAAGCCTCCGATACCGGATGACATGCTGCTCAAGTGGCAGCGAATCGTCGACATTCTCGCTCGTCTGCTCGATGTCCCTGCCGGGCTTATCATGCAACGGGATCCACCGGACCACCGGGTGTTCGTTACGAGCGGAAATCCGGGGAATCCTTACGAAGTCGACGATTCTTTCACGCTTGATACCGGTTTGTATTGCGACGCCGTGATGCGCGACCGTCGCCTGCTGCTGGTGCGCGACGCGATACAGGACCCGGTATGGGACCGGAATCCGGACCTCAAGCACGGAATGGTGTTTTACCTGGGCCTGCCGATCGCGTGGCCGGACCGATCCATTTTCGGCACGATTTGCGTGCTCGACATACAGACCAACGAGCAGGCGATCACCTATACGAACCTGCTCGCGGAATTCCGGGACGTCGTCGAGAGCGACCTCAAGTATCTGATCGAGGTGAGCGAGCGCAAGGCCGCCCAGCAGAAACTGCAGCGGGCGCGCGACGAACTGGAGTCGCGCGTCGAAATTCGAACCAAGGATCTGGCAACGGTCAACGAAGAACTGAAAAACGAGGTCGAAACCCGGCGCAAGGTAGAAGCCTCCCTTCGCAGGAGAGAGGCGGAACTGGAAGAGGCGAATGCGGCGCTGAAGGTGCTGCTCAAGCGTATCGAGGATTCGAAGGCGGATCTGGAAGAGAAGATACTCACCAACGTCAACGACCTGGTCTTTCCCTATCTCGACAGATTGAAACGCCGCGTGAACGACGCCCGGGCGCGGGCCTATGTCGAAATACTCGAGGCGAATGTCAGCGAACTGACGTCCCCCCTGAGCAAGCATCTGTCGGCGCGGTATTCGAGATTGACCCAGACGGAACTGGAAGTGGCAAAGCTCGTCATCCAGGGCAAGACGACCAAGATGATCGCCGACATGCTCAGCATCGCGACCAGCACCGTCGACTTTCACCGGAACAATATCCGAAAAAAAATCGGCATACGCGGCGCCCCGATCAACCTGCGCACCTATCTCGCGTCGTACTTCGAAGAGGCGTCTGCCCGCCGGGACTAGGGACGTTTGCGCCGGCTGCCTGGACCGGACCGTTCCGGCGCCCGCAATCGCCCTGGCGCGCCGTCATTCCGGCATCGCCCCGGCCGCCCCGAAACGGCGGCAGCTAACCAAAATTAGGTGTGAGGTTTCTCCCCATATACCCCCCATGGTCAGCCCACCTACCGGCATTTCCTGTTCCTTGGTATTGCGACAGGGTGCGGGCGGCGTTCCGGCGCTGCCTGCAGGAACGACAACAACCAAGGGGAGCGCCATCATGCGTAGGAAATTGTTATACGGCGGCGTCGCGGCGGTCGTGGTCGCCGGCATCGGCATCGGCGCCGTCGGAGCGAATACGACCGGGCTCGACACCTGGAAATCCGGCAAGAACCACAACCGTATCATCAAGGTGCAGAACACCGGCGGCGTCCAGCCCGACAGCGGCAAAGTCGGAGTCGCCTTCTTTTCCAATTCCGCGTTCCAGATCACCTCGCCGAAGGGGATCCGGATCATGGTCGACCCCTGGCGCAACGATCCTTCGGGCGCCTGGGGGCTGTGGTACCGCATGGAATTTCCCAAGGCCGAAGTCGACATCGGCATGTCGACCCACGCGCATTTCGACCACGACGCGCTCGGCCGCCTGGAAGCCAACATGCTGCTCGACCGCATGGCCGGCACGTTCCAGCTCGGTGACGTGAAGATCACCGGCATTGCCGACAAGCACCAGTGCGTCGCGCCGGGCACCGTCGCGTGGACGGACGCGGTGAAGCAGTTCGAAGGCCGCGACAACATCTGTCCGCCCACGAACTTCCGGCACATGGACAACACGCTGTACGTCATCGAAACCGGTGGAATGAAATTCCTGATGTGGGGCGATAACCGCCCGAATCCGCCGAAGGAGGTCTGGGACCGGATCGGCAAGGTCGATGTGGTTTTCGTGCCGGTGGACGGCTCCCGGCACATTCTGGACTACAAGCAGGCGGATTCCGTGGTTGCGAAAAGCGGTGCCAAGATTGCCATTCCGCACCACTATCTGGTGCCGGAAACCACCTTCGTGACCTCGACCCTCACGCCGGCGACGGAATGGGCGAAGACCCACGAGCATACGATGCTCAAATCGGCGTCCGTCGAGATTTCGCAGGCGGACCTCAAGGGCAAGTCCGGCCACGTCTACTATTTCGGCTCCAACAACATGGCCACCGAGATGGCCAAGAAGAAGAAATAGTCTGACCGTCCAAGGGCATTCGCGTGTCGCGGACCGCGAGGCGGGGTGCACAGCGCCCCGCCGCCCTTTCCCTTCTTGTCGTCGTACTGATATTGGCGGCCCTGGCCTGGATTAGCGCCCCTGCCGCGGCCCACTTTCTTCTCAATGTCAATATCCGGGTCGTTCACGTCGTGCACGAACAGGGCCGGATGCGGCTCCTGGTCCGGCTGCCCATGCCCTATCTCGTCGCCGACAAGCTCGGCCCGGAAAACGCCGAAGGTGTCCGCGCGCCGGCCCCCTACACGACCAACCGGATCGAGGACGGCGAGCCCGTTCACTATCTAGACGCCGAAGCGCTCCGGCGCGCGCCCGGCGGACTGGCTCGCATTCTCGCCGACAGCCTGGTCCTGGAGGCAGCGGGCAGCACGCTCCGGGCGAGGACAGGAAGAATTCGCGCCTATCCCGCCCGGATCCAGCCGCCGTTTGCGAGTCTCGAGGAAGCCGAAGCCGCGTTGGCCGGGCCGGTCTATGCGGAAGGGTTCGAGGTCACCTATGTCGGCGATACGGTCGTCGATGCCGAACTTATCTTTCCGACGCGCCGCAGGCACACCGAGTATACGCTCCGAAGCACGCTCGATCCCGGTCTTCCCGGGCAGGACGAGACCGCAAACCTCATTCTGGATCACGCAACCGATCCGCCCCTGATATTCCGCATCCGCGGCCTGATCGCGAAGCCGGTGACAGTATCGAGATCAGTCCTGGAGGCTGCCTGGACCTTTATCGTCGAAGGCGTCCGTCACATCCTGGAAGGTCTGGACCATGTGCTGTTCGTCGTCTGCCTCGTGCTCGGCGCGACCGCGCTCGGATCCCTGGCCTGGCGGGTGACCGGATTCACCCTCGGACACAGCGTTACGCTGACCCTCGGATTCTTCGGCTACTACCCCAGCGGCGCGTGGTTCGTTCCGCTGGTCGAGACAGGCATCGCCCTGTCGATCGTTTACGCCGCCGTCGCCGCCCTGACTTCTGTCGGACACCGTTTGACGACGGGCGTCACCGCGCTTCTCGGCCTACTCCACGGGCTCGGCTTTTCCTTCGTCCTGCGGGAGATATTGAAACTCGATTCGCCGAATCTCTGGCAGAGCCTGCTGGCCTTCAACCTGGGTATCGAAGCCGGCCAACTCCTGATCGTGCTGGTCCTGTGGCCTCTCCTTTTCCTCGTCGCGAAGAGACTGCCTCGTGGCGCGGTCGTGGTGCGCTGGGCGATCGCCCTGCCATGCATACTCGTAGCTGCGATCTGGACCGGCGAGCGGGCGGTGCAATTGATTTCGACCCTGTAGCGGGAACTCGGAAACGCTTGCTCGCGCGCGCCACCGCGCCACGCCGTGGTTCCGTCCTCGGTTTCGGCTTGCGGAAATATATTTTATATATAAAATATTTAGACCTAAACTAATTGTGGCCGGCTTCCGTGCGGCAAGAACGGCATGGGAAGCCGGGCAGTGGCCGGAGTGGCGACACCCGGAGTGACGACGCGATGTGGAAACCGCCGGAACGGATCAAATACACGCCCGAACCTGGCGCCTGGCCGAGCCGCGAACAGGCCGAGCGCTCCCTGTGGTTTAGCCCGATTCGCATCGGGCCGTTGATCCTGACGAGCCGCACCTGGGTGCCGGCCATGGTGCCCTGGCGCTCGAACGAGGAAGGCTGGGTCACCGACGACGTGCTCGACTGGTACGAGCAGTTCGCCCGCGGCAAGCCCGGCGGCCTGGTCATCGAGGCCACCGGCATCCGGGATATTCCTTCCGGTCCGTTACTGCGGATCGGGCACGACCGCTACATCCCCGGCCTCAGGGAGATCGCCCAGACGGTGCAGCGCGCCAGCGAGGGCCAGACCCGCCTGTTCATCCAGTGCATCGACTTCCTGGCGATCCGGCGCCGGCCCGATCCGGCGAAGTTTCTCGACCGCTTCCTCGTCGTGACCGACGACATCCGGGCGGCGCTCGGCATGGCAGACGCGCCGGAAGCTGATATCCGGGAAACGCTCAAGGCGCTGTCGGACGCCGAACTCGACGGCATCCTCGACGAACGCCAGCTCGAATCCCTGCGCATGGGCTTCCGCGAACGGGTCGGCGATACCCATGTGCCGCACATCCGCGACCTGCCCAAGGTGCTGCCGGACCTGTTCGCCGACGCCGCCCGGCGGGCGCAGGAAGCGGGCATCGACGGCGTCGAGCTGCACTATGCCCACGCCTATACCATGGCCTCCTTCCTGTCGCGGACCAACGACCGGGACGACGGCTACGGCGGCTCCAGGGAGAACCGGGTCCGCCTTCCGCTCGAGGCGTTCGCCAGAGTGCGCGAGGTTGTCGGCGACGACTATCCGGTCGGCTGCCGGTTCCTGACCGAGGATATCGTCGACGGCGGCTCGGAAGTCCCGGACAGCAGCTTCTACGCCGCCGAATTCGCCCGCGCCGGCATGGATTTCCTGTCCCTGTCCCGCGGCGGCCGGTTCGAGGACGCCAAGCAGCCCAATGTCGGCGAGGCGGCCTATCCCTATACCGGCCGGTCGGGCTACGAATGCATGCCGGCCTATATCTCCGACGAGCGCGGGCCGTTCGGCCGCAACGTCGAACCAGGCGCGGCGATCCGCAAGGCAGTGCGCGACGCCGGTTTCGAGACGCCGGTCATCGTCACCGGCGGCATCCATGGATTCGAGAAGGGCGAACGGATCCTGCAGGAGGGCAAGGCGGACATCGTCGGCATCGCCCGCCAGGCCCTAGCCGATCCGGACTTCTTCCTCAAGGTGCGCGCCGGCTGCGGCGACGAGGTGCGGGTCTGCGAATACACCAACTATTGCGAAGGGCTCGACCAGAAGCACAAGCAGGTGACCTGCAAGCTGTGGGACCGCAAGGAGCTGGACGAGCCCGGCGTGAAACGGACCCTGGACGGCAAGCGGCGCACCACGGCGCCGGCCTGGGCCGGCCCGGCCTGAACCCACCCGGATAGACCAGGTGAGCGCGATCCGGACCCAGGTCGGCATCGTCGGCTCCGGGCCGGCCGGTCTGCTGTTGTCCCAGCTATTGCACAATGCCGGCGTCGAATCGGTCGTTCTGGAGCGCCACAGCCGGGCCTATGTCGAGGGCCGGATCCGCGCCGGCGTGCTGGAGCAGGGCACGGTCGACCTGCTGACCGCTGCCGGCGTCGGTGAGCGGCTGCAGCGAGAGGGCCTTGTGCATGGGGGTGTCGAAATTGCGGTCGACGGCCGCCGCCACCGGATCGACATGAAGGCCCTCACCGGCGGGAGTTGCGTCACCGTTTACGGCCAGACGCAGATTCAAAAGGACCTGTTCGCGAAGCGCCTCGCCGAAAACGCCAGCATCGTCTTCGAGGCCGCGCCCGTATCGCTCCACGATGTCGAAAGCGACCGGCCGTCCCTGCGCTATGTCCATGACGGCGCCGAACATCGCGTCGATTGCGACTTCATCGCCGGTTGCGACGGGTTTCACGGCGTCAGCCGGGCCAGCATCCCGGCCGACCGGCTCGAAACGTTCGAGCGCGTCTATCCGTTCGCCTGGCTCGGCATTCTTGCGGATACCAGGCCGGTTTCCGACGAATTAATCTACACTTGCAGCGCTCGCGGTTTCGCACTGTTCAGCATGCGCGCCATCCGGGTCAGCCGGCTCTACCTCCAGTGCGCGCCCAACGAAGACCTGAGCGAGTGGTCCGACGACCGGATATGGACCGAACTGCAGCGCCGGCTCGGCCCCGAGGCTTCGGAAGGCATGGAAACCGGCCCGTCGACCGACAAGAGCATCGCATCGTTGCGCAGTTTCGTTGCCGAGCCGATGCGCTGGGGCAACCTGTTCCTCGCCGGCGATGCCGCCCATATCGTGCCGCCGACCGCTGCCAAGGGGCTGAACCTCGCCGTCGCCGATGTGCGCGTCCTCGCCGAGGCTTTCAACGCCTTCTACCGCACCGGTCGACGCGACCGGCTCGATGCCTATTCCGACACCTGTCTCAGGCGGATCTGGAAGGCGCAGCGGTTCGCCTGGTGGATGACCTCCCTGCTCCACCGGTTTCCGGACCGGAGCGCCTTCGACAGTCGGGTTCAGCGCGCCGAACTGGATTACGTTCTCGTCAGCGCCGCCGGGCAGCAGACCCTTGCGGAAAACTATACCGGACTGCCGTTCGGCCGCTGAATCGCCGCCGATCTGTCGCGGACCGGCTGGAGTTGGAAAATCCGGGGCGAGAAAGTCTTTGCCTGCACGGCGGTCCGCTGCCTACCATGAGACCGGGACAACCGGGACAGGGGTTCGCCATGTTGCCCATGCCTGTCGGCGATCTGCACGCCATTTCCCGGAATCTTGCCGAAACCGGCAGGCGGGTGCATGTGCTGTGGCAGGAGCCGGAAACCCTGCTCTTCGTCGCCCGCGGCCGCGAATACCGCAGCGAGTTCCACATCAATCCGAGTTCCGAGGTCATGTACATGATCTCGGGCGAGATGAACCTGCATTATCGCGACCCGGACGGGAAGGAGGACATCCAGGTCCTCAAGGCGGGCGAAGCGGTCTACACCGCGCCGCTGATCCCGCATTCGCCGCGCTTCCCCCCCGACGCCTTCCTGCTGGTCCAGGAACGAAAGCGCCGGCCCGGCGAGATCGACCGCTTCCAGTGGTTCTGCCCGGAATGCGACGCCTTCCTGCACGAGGAAGAATTCGTCGTCGCCGACTACGCCCTCGATCCGGTCTCAAAGGCCTACGCCAATTTCTTCGACATCGAGGCACACCGCACCTGCACCGCCTGCGGCCACGTCATGCCCGCGCCTGCCGAGTAGGCGCCCCGGAGAACCGTCATGCCGAAGGAATTCGTCACTTCCGCCACCGCGCCGACCACCGGTTTCACCGACCGCAAGACCGCCTCGCCGCTGGCCCAGGGCATCCGCTGGGGCGACATGCTGTTCGTCTCCGGCCAAGGTCCGCTCGACCCGGCGACGCGCGAGGTCGTGTCCGACGACATCCAGGTCCAGACCCGCCAGACGCTGACCAATCTTCAGGGCGTGCTGGCGGCGGCCGGCGCGACCTTCGCCAACGTCGTCAACATGCGCGTCTGCCTGCGCGACACCGCGGACTTCCCGAAGTTCAACGAGGCCTTCACCGAATTCATGGCCGGCGAGCGGGTCACCCGCACCTGTATCGGCGGCACGCCCCACCGCAAGGGCGTGAATGTCGAAATCGACTGTATCGCGATGTTCGACTGAGACCGGGCGGCCCGCTTCGGCCCTCGATTCGCTCTACCCCTTTTCCCGCATCAGCCGCGCCTTCTCGCGCTGCCAGTCGCGCCGCTTGTCGGTCTCGCGCTTGTCGTGCTGCTTCTTGCCGCGCGCGAGGCCGAGGTCGAGCTTGGCGACGCCGCGTTCGTTGAAATAGACCGACAGCGGCACGAGGGTGAGCCCCTTTTCCTGGATCGCCGCGATCAGGCGCGCCATCTCCCGCCGCCGCAGCAGCAGTTTCCGCGGCCGGCGCGGCTCGTGGTTGTTGTAGCTGCCGGCGTGGTATTCCGGGATGTAGCTGTTGAACAGGAACAGTTCGCCCTGGTCGTCCCGGGCGTAGGCTTCGGCAATATTGCCCTTCCCCGCGCGGAGCGATTTCACCTCCGTCCCGGTCAGGACGATCCCGGCCTCCAGGGAATCGTCGATGAAATAGTTGCGCCGCGCCTTGCGGTTCTGGGCCACGAGGCGGTGGGCATGCCGGTCGTTCCGCGCCATGGCCGGAAAGGTGGCGTCTCGCGACCGCTTTGTCATGGGGCAAATGCAGCCGGACCGGGGCGTGGCCGCAAAGCCGGACGGGTCCGGGCAAATTCGGATGGCGGCCACGGGAAGCGGCTGCTACCTTCGCCGGGCGCGGCCGGCCGGCGCGGTTGGCCGGCATCGAGCGAACGGGACCGGGGGTACGGGCGATATGCAGCTGATCGGGGTCGATGTCGGCGGCACCTTTACCGATCTGATCTTCACCGACACCGACCGGGACGTCACCCTCATTCACAAGGTGCCGACCACGCCCGACGATCCCTCGATCGGCGCGATCGCGGGCCTGCGCGAATTGTGCGCGCGCCACGATCTCGACCCGGCCGCCATCGACCACGTCTTCCACGGCACCACCATCGCGACCAACGCCGTGCTCGAGCATGACGGCGCCCGGACCGGCATGATCACCAACCGCGGCTATCGCGACATCCTGCATATCGGCCGCCACCAACGGCCGGAAAACTACTCGATCATGCAGGACATTCCCTGGCAGGACCGGCCGCTGGTGCGCCGGCGCGACCGCGCCACGGTGCGCGAACGCCTGGCGCCGCCGCGCGGCGCGGTGCTGGAGCCGCTGGACGAGGAGGCCGTGCGGGAGGCCGCGCGCGGCTTCAAGGCCCGGGGGATCGAGGCGATCTGCGTGTGTTTCCTGTTTTCCTACATCGATCCGCGCCACGAAGAGCGCGCCCGCGAGATCGTGCTCGAAGAATATCCCGAAGCGTTCGTCACCAACTCGGCAGCCGTGGCGCCCCAGTTCCGCGAGTTCGAGCGCTTCACCACGGCGGCGATGAACGCCTTTGTCGGCCCCAAGGTGCGGGGCTATGTCCGGAACTTCGCCGCCGGGCTCGGGGAGGCGAAGTGCCGGGCCGACCTCCACATAATGGGCTCGAACGGCGGCATCGCCACCGCCGCCACGATCGCCGAGCGGCCGGTCCTGACGCTGCTGTCGGGACCGGCGGCGGGAGTCCTCGGCGGCCGGTGGGCGGCCGCGCCGGAGGGGGATGAGCGGCTGATCACGTTCGACGTCGGCGGCACCAGCGCCGATATCGGCACCGTGGTCGACGGCAGGGTCAGCGAAGCCACCGCGCGGGACACCTGGATCGGCGGCTACCCGGTGCTGGTGCCGATGCTGGACATCGCCACCATCGGCGCCGGTGGCGGCAGCATCGCCCATGTCGACCGCGGCGGCGCCTATCGGGTCGGGCCGCAAAGCGCCGGCTCCCGCCCCGGTCCGGCGGCCTACGGCCTGGGCGGCGAGCAGCCGACCGTGACCGACGCCAACCTGGTGCTGGGCCGGCTCGACCCGGCCAATTTCCTGGGCGGCGAGATGACGCTCGACACAGACGCATCCCGGCGCGTTATCGGCCGCCTTGCCGAACAGGTCGGCCTCGGCGAACTGGAGGCGGCGGAGGGCGTGGTGACCATCCTCAACAGCAACATGGCCAACGCCATCCGCGCCCAGACCATCCAGAGGGGCCTCGATCCGCGGGGTTTCTCGCTGGTCGCCCTGGGCGGCGCCGGCCCGCTCCACGCGGCCGAGGTCGCGGCGATGCTCGACATTCCCAAGGTCATCGTGCCGCCGCATCCCGGCATTACCTCGGCCGCCGGGCTACTGACCACGGATCTCAAATACGACGCGGTGAAGACCGCCTTCCAGACCAGCGACTCGGTCGACGCCGCGAAGCTGAACGCCGACTTCGCCTGGCTTGAGGATACCCTTGTCGCGCAGTTCGCCGCCGACGGCTTCGAGCGCGGCCGGATCGGCCTGATCCGCGCCGGCGACCTGCGCTATGTCGGCCAGGGTTACGAACTCCGCGTCGCGTTCGCCGATGGACCGGTCGACGAGGCCGCGCTGGCCGGCGTGTGGCAGGCGTTCGAGCGCCAGCATCGGACAGAATACGGCCACGTCTTTGCCGACAGTCCGGTCGAGATCGTCAACATCCGCCTGACCGGCACCGCGCTCATGCCCAAGATCGGGCGGCCGGCGCCGACCGGAACCGGCACCCTCGACGCAGCCAGGCTGCGCGTCGGTTCGTGCAGCTTCCGCGTCGATGGCGGGCTGACGCCATTCGAAACGCCCTATTACCGACGCGACGCGCTCCCGGCCGACCGCCCGGTCGACGGGCCGGCGGTCGTGGTGCAGCGCGATACGACCACGGTGGTGCCGCCGGGCTGGACCGCGGTCGCCGGGAGCAACCGCAACCTGATCCTGAAACATGGAGCGTGAGCGATGGCCGATACCGCCCCCGCCGGCCTTCACCCCCCCGGCCTTCGCCCCGCCGGCCTTCATAACGTCAGACGGATCGATCCGGTCACCGCCAGCGTCATCCAGGGCGGGCTGGAGAACATCGCTGTCGAGATGGGACATAAGCTGATGCGCATGTCCTATTCCAGCATCATCCGCGAATCCGAAGACTTCGGCGCGGCGCTGATCGACCCCGAGGGGCGCCAGCTGTGCGAGACCCCGCAGAGCACGCCTTTGCAATCGGGTCCGATCCCGGGCTACGTCCAGGGCATCCAGCAAATCTTTGCGGAACGCGGCGACGGCTTCGAGCCCGGCGACGTGATCATTCACAATTCGGCCTATCACGGCGCCTCGCACGGCCCGGACGTCGCCTTTTGCGTGCCCGTGTTCCATGACGGCGGCCTCGTCGGGTTTTCCGTCACGACCGCGCATCATCTCGACATCGGCGCGCTCAGTCCGGGCAGTTGCGGCATCGTCGACGCCATCGACGCCTACGCCGAGGGACTGCAGTTCAAGGCGCTCAAGGTCTATGACCGGGGCACACTGAACAAGCCGCTGTGGCAGATGCTGCGCGACAATATCCGCGCGCCGGACCTGGTGGTCGGCGACATGGAGGCCCAGATCGCCGCCGCGCGCATCGGCGCGGAGCGCTTCGTGGAACTGATCGGCCGCTACGGGCTGGACACGGTCGAAGCGGCCTGCGACGAGCTGATGGACCATTCCGAGCGGGTCATGCGCCTGGCGATCGAAGCCCTGCCCGACGGTGTCTATCGGGCCAGGACTTTCATCGACGGCTTTCTCGACGGCGACGACCCGAGCCGCGGCGACCTGCCGATCGAGGTTGCGGTAACGGTCGAGGACAGCGACATCACGGTCGACTTTACCGGCACCGCGGCGCAGGTGCCGGACCGGCCCATCAACATGCCGCTCAAGGGCACCACCGACTGCGCCGTCTGGCTGACGATCCGTTCGATCCTGCTGGATTCGGCGGTCCACGGCCATATTCCGCAGAACAGCGGCCTGACCCGCCCCATCGAAATCGTCGCGCCGGCCGGCACGCTGGTCAATCCGGTCTTCCCGGCGCCGACCATCGCCCGCTTCTGCACAGGCAACCAGGCCGCGGACACGCTGATGAAGGCGCTGTCCCAGGCGGTGCCGCACCAGGTGAGCGCCGGCGTGGGCAATCTGCACGTCGTCGCGTTCAGCGGGATCCGGGACGAGACCCACTGGGTCCACATGGAGATCCACGAAGGCTGCTATGGCGGGCGCTACGGCAAGGACGGCATGGACGCGGTCGACACCCTTTATGCCAATACCCGCAACAACCCGATCGAGGACGTCGAATCGCACCTGCCGCTCAGGGTCCACCGTTACGAACTGCGCGACGACGCCTGCCCGCCGGGGCAATGGCGCGGCGGCATCGGGTCGATCCGCGAGGTCGAATATCTCGAGGACGGCGGCGTGTCGGTCGAGGGCGAGGGCCACAAATACGCGCCGTGGGGATTTGACGGCGGCGGCGACGGCAGGACCGCCGGTCTGACCTTCAGGCGCAAGGACGGCGCCGATCTCGACCTGCCGTCGAAACTGCCCAACATGACCGCCCGGGCGGGCGACCGCATCGTCATGATCGGGCCGTGCGGCGGCGGCTATGGCGATCCGATGGCGCGCGATCCGGCGCAGGTCCTGGAAGACGTGCGCGACGGTCTGATCTCGGCCGAAACCGCGCTGCGGGACTATGGTGTCGCGATCACCGAATCCATGACCGTCGACGCGGCGGTGACCGAAGCCGGGCGGCAGGCGGGACAGGGAGGAACACCGGCATGAAAATCAAGATCATCAATCCCAACACGACCCTGGAAATGACCGAATCGATCGGCGCTGCGGGCCGGTCGGTCGCGCGGCAGGGAACCGAAATCGTTGCGGTCAGCCCGACTTTCGGCCCGGCTTCGATCGAATCCTACTATGACGAGTTCCTGTGTGCGCCGGGCGTGATCGACGAGGTGCGCAAGGGCGACCGGGAGGGTTGCGACGCCTACATCGTCGCCTGCTACGGCGATCCCGGCCTGCACGCCGCGCGCGAAGTCACGCTCAAACCGGTGATCGGGATCGCCGAGGCTTCGCTCTACACCGCGTCGATCCTGGCGGCGCGCTTCTCGATCGTGACCGTCATCCCGCGCATCAAGACGATGCTTGAGGAGATGGTCGAGAATTACGGGTTCGGCCGCAAGGTGGTCAATGTGCGGACCACGCCGCTCTATGTGCTCGATGTCGAGAAGGACCCTGAGGGCGCCTTGGAGACGTTGCGCGAAGAGGCGCGCCGCGCGGTGGCGGAGGACGATGCCGAGGCCATTCTGCTCGGCTGCGCCGGATTCGCCGAGTTTGCCGACGAGCTGGAGGAGGAGCTCAGCATTCCGGTGCTCGACGGAGTCGTGTGCGCGGTCAAGCTGGCCGAAGCGGTGGTCGAACTGGGCAAGACGACCAGCAAGAGCAAGACCTACCGCTTCCCGGAGCGCAAGGCGTTTACCGGTGAGTTCGCCCGGTTCGGCGACGATTCCGGCGGCACCGGGTTGGCCGAAGCGGCCGAGTAGCCCGCCGGACCGGGCGGGCGCGCCGCAGCGTCCGGCCGGTCAACGCCGAACGGCTGGTTTCCTACGACGCGGCGTGGCGCGCGCCGGGCGGCGGCGGATCGTTGGGGCCGCCGGCGAAGCATTGCGCGATCGCCATCCATCGGGCTGCCGCGTCGCCGCGCACCTCCAGACCGACATCGGCGACATTGCGCGTCTGGGTCACGACCTGGCAGAAATCGGTCGCCGGCCCGGCGACACAGTCGGTGTCGCTCGCCTCGTTCCAGGCCCAGACGGCGCCCGACGGCGCGGTCAGCCGGACGAAAGGCTTGACCGCCGGCCGCTCGATCCCGCGGTTGGCGAAGGTATAGCCGAACGTGCGCACGCCGAGTTCTGCAATGTTGCGGATGCGGTCGTCGTCCTGCCGCGCGACGCCGAACACGTCGAAGACCTCCTGGCCGTGCGACCAGGTTTCCATCTGCCGCGCGATCATGCTCATGCGCACGGTCATCGGCGGTCCGACCCATTTGACCCGCCGTTCCGGGTCGAGGTCGCGCCACAGCGGCTCCATGTCGCTGCACAGGCCGTACCACGCGGCGAGCAGCGCCTGCCCCTTCAGGCCGCCGGACCATTCGTGGGTATAGGGGAAGTGTTGGCGGCCGGCGTCCTGGAACGCCTGCACGAAGGCGTCGAAGGCCGCCTCGTCGGTCACCGACAGGTTCACGGCGTGGTTCCACATGTGGAGATGGGCGATCACGTCGTTGACCGTCCAGTCCTTGAACTGGGTCGCGCGCTCGAAATCGGCATCGTCCCGGTCTTGCAGCAGGGCGTACAGCGCGTCGCACTCGGCCCTGAAATCGGCGGCTTCGCTCAGCATCGGCTCTCCCCCTCCCCTGCCCTAACTCCGGTCCGCAACTGCAAAATCGACGAGCGGATCGCCGGCCGCAACCTGGACGCCGACCTGTTGCAGGATGTCCGCAACGGCGCCGGCCGCCGGCGCAACGATATCGTGCTGCATCTTCATCGCCTCGATGACGAGCAGCCGGTCGCCCCGGTTCACCCTATCGCCCGGTTCGACCGTGATCTCAAGGACTTTGCCGTGCATCGGCGCGACGACCCGGCCGCCGCCGCCGTCCTCCTGCGAGGCTGCGCCTGAGCGGCCCCAATCGAAGCGATAATCCCGGCCGGACTCGCTCAGATACAGTGAGTCGCCGTCGGCGTGGAACAGGAGATGCCGCTGCGCGCCGTCGATTCCGACGACCGACCGGCCTTCCTCGACGGAGACGACCTTGACGTGGACTGTTTCGCTGTCGCCGCGGACGGTGTATGCGCGCGCGCCGGCGGGCGAAACCGACAGGTCGAAAACCGTTTCGCCAGCCGTGAGGCTGTACCGGCTCTCCAGCGCCCCGGCGCTGGTCCAGTCGAGCAGCTCCGGCGACACATTCAGGCTGTGTCCGAAGGCCTCGTCCCGGTCGATGAGGAATTTCAAGACCGCCGCCATCGCTGCGATGGCGAATTCCGGCCCGGACGGCGCCAGATCCGCGGCCGGGAAGTGCTCCTCGATAAAGGCCGTCGTCGCATCTCCCTTGGCGAAGGAATCCTTTTCCAGACAGTCGATCAGGAAGCGCTTGTTGGTCGTGAGACCGAAAACAGCGGTCTCCGTCAGCGCCCGGATCAGCCGGCGGCGCGCGATATCCCGCGTCTCGCCGTGGGCGATGACCTTGGCGATCATCGGGTCGTAGAAGGGCGAGACGGCCTGGCCGCTCTCGACGCCGCTGTCGATGCGCACGCCGGGCCCGGCCGGCGGCCGCCACAGGGCGATGTCGCCGGCTGCCGGCAGGAAGTCCAGCGCCGCATCCTCGGCGTAGAGGCGCGCCTCGATGGCATGGCCGGACGGCCGGAAGTCCTCCTGCGCGAAGCCGAGCGGCCGGCCTTCGGCGACCCGGATTTGAAGCGCGACCAGGTCGAGCCCGGTAATCGCCTCGGTCACCGGATGTTCGACCTGCAGCCGCGTGTTCATCTCCAGGAAATAGAAGCTGCCGTCCGCATCGAGCAGGAACTCGACGGTGCCGGCGCCGCAATAGCCGATGCTGCGCGCCGCTTCGACCGCCGCCGCGCCCATCGCTTCCCGCAGTTCCCCGGTTATGACCGGGCACGGCGCTTCCTCGATCACCTTCTGGTGCCGGCGCTGCACGGAGCAGTCGCGCTCGCCAAGATGGATCGTGTTGCCGTGGCTGTCGGCGACGATCTGGATTTCGACATGGCGCGGCCGGGCGATGGCCTTCTCCAGGATCAGACTGCCGGAGCCGAAGGCGTTCTCGGCTTCCGAGCGCGCCGCAGCAAGCGCATCCGGCAACGCACCGGCCTGCGCGACGAGACGCATGCCGCGACCGCCCCCGCCGGCCGCTGCCTTGACCATGACCGGAAATCCGATCTTCGCTGCCGCCGCGGCCAGGACCGCGTTGCTCTGGTCCGCGCCGTCGTAGCCCGGCACGCATGGGACGCCGGCATCCGCCATGCGGCGGCGGGCTTCGGCCTTGTCGCCCATGAGCGCGATGGCGTCGGCATCCGGTCCGATGAAAGTGAGCCCAGCGTCCGCGCAGGCGCGGGCGAAGGCGGCATTCTCCGACAGGAACCCGTAGCCGGGATGAACGGCGTCGGCCCCGGTCTCCGCCGCCGCGCGGAGGATATTGTCGATGTTCAGATAGCTTTCGGCGGCTGGCGGCGGACCGATGTGCGCGGCGGCGTCCGCCATGCGGACATGGGGCGCTTCGGAGTCGGCATCGGAATAGACGGCGGCAGTCCGGTAACCCAGGGCGCGCGCCGTACGCATGACCCTGACGGCGATCTCGCCCCGATTGGCGACGAGGATGGTGCCGAAGCGGTGCATCGTTCCTAACCGGCGCCCGGGCTCTCGGCCCAGGACGGCCGACGCTTGTCGAGGAAGGCGGCGATGCCTTCGCGGGCCTCCTCGTCGAGCATGCAATCGGCAAACCGCTCGCCGGCGAAGGCGATCATCTCGTCCCGCGGCAGCAGCGGCGCCTTCAGGACGAGATCCTTGGTGACGGCGTTGGCCTCCGGCGCACAGCGTCGGACGCTCCTGCGGATATCCGCTTCGATGGCGTCCAGCCCGGCGGCGTCTTCGGCGACGAAATCGGCCAGGCCGAGGCGGCCGGCTTCGCGCCCGTCGAAGCGCGCGCCGGTCAGCATCAGCCGGCGCGCCGCCGTGAGACCGATGCGTTGGACCACGAAGGGCGCGATCTGGGCCGGCGGCAGGCCGAGCGAGGTTTCGGTGATGGCGAATTTTGCATCGGCGGTGACGGCGACGACATCGCCCGTGCATGCCAGGCCGAGGCCGCCCGCGATCGCCGCGCCTTCGATCAGCATGACAACGACCTGCGGCATCGTATTGAGATAGCTAAAAAATTTTCCGGCGCTCGCGTTCGACGCGGCAATCTCGGCACGGGAAGCGCCGCCCTGGAAATGGCTGCGAAAGCTCTTGAGGTCGCCGCCGGCGCAGAACACGCCGCCCTTGCCGCGCAGGGTGATGCCGCGCACCGTGCGGTCGTCGCGCGCCGCCTCCAGCGCGCCGCGCATCGCTTCCAGCATTTCCGCGCCCAAGGCGTTGCGCACCTCCGGCCGGTTCATCCACAGGGTCAGCCAGCCGTCGTCGCGCTCGACAATCAGTTCGTCGGACATGCTTTCCCCTTCCGTCCCCGGCGCGGAGGCAGCGGCGCTGCGGTCAGATCCGGGCGACGCCGAAGCTGTTCGGCCGCACGGTGCGGCGGCGCGCCTCGTCCACCGTCGCCAGCAGGAAGCCCAGGGTCCGGCGCGTCTCGCGCGGGTCGATCATGCCGTCGTCCTGGAGATGGCCGGAGGTGTAGAAGGCGCTCGACTGGCCGTCGAAATGCCGGACCAGCATCTCTTCCTGCTTCCTCAGCTGTTGCTCGTCCACGTCCTGCCCCTTCGAGCGGGCGACCCCCTCGGCGACCATCGTCATGGTCTTGGCGGCCTGGTCGCCGCCCATCACGCCGGTGGTCGCGTTGGGCCAGGTATAGAGGAAATCCGGATCGTAGCCGCGGCCGCACATGCCGTAGTTGCCGGCGCCGAAACTGGCCCCGGTCATGAAGGTCAGCCGCGGCACGTCGATATTGGTGACCGACTGGATCATCTTCGAGCCGTGCTTGATCATGCCCGCGCGCTCATATTCCTTGCCGACGATGTAACCCGTGGTGTTCTGGAGGAAGACCATCGGGAGGCCGGCCTGATCGCAGAGCTGGAGGAACTGGGTCGCCTTGGCTGCGCCGTCCGGATCGATCGGGCCGTTGTTGCCGATGATGCCGCAGCCCCGGCCCATCACCTCGGCCTGGAGGCAAACGGTCGTGACGCCGAAGCGCGGCTTGAAATCGAGGAACTCCGAGCCGTCGACGATGCGCGCGACGACCTCCCGGACCTCGTAGGGCTTGCGGTAATCGACCGGCACGATGCCGGCGATCTCGTCGGGATCGTAGAGCGGCGGCGGCCCTTCGGCGGCGGCCGGCGTCTCGCCGGCGTTCCAGTTCAGCCGCTGCACGACCTCGCGGCACATGTCGACGCCTTCGCCGTCGTCCTCCGCCAGATATTCGACCAGGCCGGACACGCTGGCGTGCATCTCGGCGCCGCCCAGTTCCTCCTCCGTCGCGATCTCGCCGGTCGCGGCCTTGAGCAATGGCGGCCCTGCCAGGAAGGCCCGCCCCCTGCCCTTTACGCCGATGACATAGTCGCTCATGCCCGGCATGTAGGCGCCGCCGGCGGTCGACGAGCCGTGCAGGACGGTGATGACGGGCACGCCGGCCCCGGAGAGCCGCGCCTGGTTGGCGAACAACCGGCCACCGATCAGAAAGCCCTCGACCGTGTATTCCATCAGGTTGGCGCCGGCGCTTTCGACCAGATGGATGAAGGGCAGCTTCTGGGCGAGCGCTATTTCCTGCATGCGGCGGATGCGGAAGGCGGTCGCCTGGGTCAGCGCGCCGGCCTGGATGCCGCTGTCGTCGACCGCAATGGCGCAGCGCACGCCGCGGATGAAACCGATGCCGGCGATCGCGTTGCCGCCGGGCAGCGATTTCTCCTCATCCGCCGTATCGAGCAGGAAGCCGGCCATGTTGCCCATGACGAGGAAGGGCATGCCCGGATCGAGCAGGCAGGCGAGGCGCTCGCGCGGGGTGAGCTGGTTGCGCTCGACGAAGCGCGGCTTGCGTGCCTCCGAGCGGACCGCGCCGCGCCGGTTGAGCTCCTCCATCCGGCCGATCAGCGCCAGCATGTCGGCGCGGTTGGCCTTGAAGCCTTCGCTGGCCGGGTCGATCTGGCTGCGGAACACGGTCATGCGGCGCGCGCCTCCGCATCGGCCGCGGCCTGCGCAGCCAGCGCCGCCGGCACCGCAATCGGCGTATCCAGCAGGATCTGTGCGTAGCCCTTGCCCTGGGCATCGTTGCGCAGGCTGGCGACGCCGCCGCCGCCCAGAACGTCGTGGAGCAGGAAATTGACGGCGTTCGTCCCAGGCATCAGGAAGCGCTCGACCGGTTTCGCGGCGGCGCCGTCAAGGAAATGCGCAAAAGTCTCCGCGACGCGCTCTTCCGTCAGGCTGCGCCAGATCCAGGGCAGGTAATCGGCGCGCCGGGCGATGACGCCGATATTCGCCTTGTCGCCCTTGTCGCCGCTGCGCCCCCAGGCGAGGTCTTCGAGACGGACCGCGACCAGCCCGGCAGGCTCCGCATCGGCGCCGGGATCGCCGGGCGGCGGCGGACGGACCGGTTCTCCCGGCCCGCCTTCTGTGACGGGCTCGGCATACGGGATCGGCACGCCATCGACCTCGACGCTCAGGGCGATCTCCGTCTTCGGCGCCAGGAAAGAGAACAGGCGGACGACCGGCGACGGCCGCGGCCTCGTGCCGGAAAAGCCGGAAAGCGCCGCCGGGGTCGCCAGGCCGAGGCCCGAGGCCTCGCGCAGCAGGAGGCCGACGCCGGCCGCCTCCGGATGCCGAGCCGCCAGCTTGAGCACGACTTCCCGCGCGTCCGCCGACCCGGCCGCCGCGCCGTACTGGCTCCCGGCGCCGATCACCTCGATGCTGGTTTCGGTGAAATCGCCCAGGTTGCGCCCGCGCAATGCAGCCTGAGCCCGGGCGATTGCCGCTTTGGCGAAGACCTGCGCCTTACCGGCGGCGTTGCGGCCGGTGAAGGTGAAATAGCCGCCGGCACGGAAACCGTCGGCCCAGGTCGCGCTGACCTTATAGTCCGGCGGAGCCGGCCGGCCGCGCGCGCCGGTCACGCCCACCCTGTCCTCGCCGAGTTGTTCGATCGCCACCCCGGAAAAGTCGCAGCAGACGTCGGGCAACAGATAGGCCTGGGGATCGCCGATTTCGTAGACCATCTGCTCCGCCACCGTGCCGACCGTCACCATGCCGCCGCTGCCCGCCGGCTTGCGCAGGGTGAAGCTGCCGTCGGATGTGATATCGCCGATCGGATAGCCGATGTCGTCGATCGACCCGGCGATACCCTCCCAGTCGGTATGGTTGCCGCCGGTCGCCTGGGGCCCGCACTCCAGGATATGGCCGGCCAGGCTGCCGGCGGCCAGCCAGTCCCACTCGCCGGGCCGCCAGCCGAAGGCGTGGATGCAGGCGCCCAGCGTGACCGCGCTGTCGACGCAGCGGCCGGTGATGACGATGTCGGCGCCGGCGTCGAGCGCCGCGGCGATCGGGAAGGCGCCGATATAGGCGTTGATGCTGGCGAGATTTTTCACGGGGGGAAACGGCGCGCCGCTGAACATTTCGCAGGGCGCGGCCTCGGCGAGCCTCTCCCGGTCCGCCATCAGGTCGTCGCCGCGCACGACGCCGACCTTGAGGTCCAGTCCGGCCTCGGCGATGACGGCGCGGGCGGCCTCGGCGCAGGCCTCCGGATTCACGCCGCCGGCATTGCTGACCACCTTGACCCCCTGGGCGGCAATCTCCCGGATATTGGGTTTGAGAACCGCCGAGACGAAATCGGTCGCGTAGCCCATGGCCGGATTCTTGCCGCGGGCGCGGGCCAGGATCGACATGGTGATCTCGGCCAGATAGTCGTAGACCAGAAAATCGACCGAGCGGTCGGCAAGCAATTGCGGCGTCGCCATGGCCGACTCACCCCAATAGCCGCTCGCCCCGCCGATGCGGACGATGTCGGGCGCCGATGTCATCCTTCCGCCAGTCCCCCAAGGTTCGCTCCGCCGGCAAAATCCCCGAAGCGGGCGGTTTTGAAAAGATGTTATTCAGCGGCAATGGCACTGGCGACAATCGACCCGGCAATACTGCCGGGCACTAGCCGGGCTTGTGGAAAGCCAACGCGAATGATTCATGTATCGAATCCGTTGCGCATCGTCTCCAACGGCAATAACAGGACAAGCGGATCGGTCGGCGATTCGATAAATCCCACCTTCCTGTAAAATCCGGCCGCACCGGCATCGGCTGCGTGTACGAGCAGGGCCCTGACGCCGGCAATTTCCGCGGCGCGCAGGGTCCGCAGCGTCGCGTCCCGGACGAGGTCCCGGGCGAGTCCTCTGCCTTGATGGGACCTTGCGACCGCCAGCCGCCCCAGCAGGACAACAGGAACCGGATCGGGCATGTTCCGTCTGATTCGTCCGGGAACAGCCCGGTGCGCCGCCGAGGCCGCAGAAAGACAATAATAGGCAATCGCCCTGCCGTCTTCGCACGCGACGTAGGTGCGCGAAGCTCCAGACCGCTCGTTTCTGAACGCTCGCGAAACAAGCCAGGAATCGAGAGCCGGTTGGCCGCTGTCGAAACCGGTCAGGATATGACGCTCGGAAAGCGGCTCCGGTCCGGTCAGCGGCATTGCCGGACTTTACCTTTCCCAGAGAGGCGTCCTGTTCAGGGTACGACGCAATTCCTCGCTCGGTTCCGGCGGTGCGTCGAGGATCGCCTGAAAGGCGGCAAAGGCTTCGTCGTCGAGCCAAAATACGCGCTGGTCGAGCAACACATTCTCCGACGCTTCGCGCATCGTATCGAGGATGAACTCCGTCCTCGACTTGCCGAGGCATGCGGCCGCCCGGTCGATCAGCGCCTTCTGCTCTTCGGAGGCGCGCAGATTGATCGTTTGCGTCCGCATTTTCGGTTCCTCCGAAGTCTCGCCGTTCGCTCGCGTTTGTAGCGACAATGTAAGTACGAGCCCGTATTCGGCATGTCAACCGGACGGCGGGCTTGGCGCCGAGCCGGATTGCGCTCTCCCTTCCCGGCCTGTCTCACCGGCGGTCTTCCGTGTTAACTTCGGACCCGTGCGGAAGGCCCGGAACGAAAGGCCCGGAACGAAAAGCCATGACGGAGACGGTCGAGATACCGGTCTGGCTGCTGCTGATCGTCGTGGCGCTGGCAGTGCTGGCAGCGCTCGACGATGTCCTGCTGCCCACCGCGCGCTGGTATCTGCGCCGCCATGTCAACAAGGTGATCGACGACGTCAACGCCCGGCTGAGGCTGGAGCTGCCGACCTTCCAGATCACCAAGCGCCGGGTGCTGATCGACCGGCTGATCTACGATCCGGAGGTGATGAAAACGGTCGGCGAAGTCGCCGCCGAACGCGGCGTGTCGCGCGACAGCCTGACGACCGAGGTTTCCAGGATCGCGCGGGAGATGGTGCCGGCCTTCAACGCCTATTTCTATTTCCGGCTGGGTTACCGCTGCGCGCGCTGGCTGCTGCGCGCCTTCTACCGGGTCCGCCTGGCCTATGCCCACGAGCAGACGATGGCCGACATCCCGCCCGACACCGCAGTCGTTTTCTTCATCAACCACCGCAGCAACGCCGATTACCTGCTGGTGACCTATCTCGCCTCGGGCAGCGTCGCCCTGTCCTACGGCGCCGGCGAGTGGGCGCGGGTGTGGCCGTTCCGCAGCCTGCTGCGCCTGGCCGGCGCCTATATCCTGCGCCGCAAGACCGACGATCCGCTCTACCGCAAGGTGCTCGAGCGGTATGTCCAGATGGCGACGGAGGCCTGCGTGCCCCACGCCATCTTCGCCGAGGGCAAGCTCTCGCGCGACGGCACGATCAATCCGCCGAAGCTCGGCATGCTCGGTTATATCACCAAGACCTTCGACCCCGCGGGGCCCTACGACATCATGTTCATTCCCGTCGCCACCAACTTCGACCGGGTGGCCGAGGAACGGACCCTCGTGGCCAATCCGGACACGGATTTTCGCGGCCGGGGCGGGCGATTCCTGATGGGCGGCACGGCCAAATTCGTGCTCAAGCTGGCCTGGCGGAAAATGCAGGGGCGGTCCGCCGGATTCGGCGTCGCCTGCGCCAACTTCGGCGAACCGCTCTCGCTCCGGACCTGGTCGGACGAGCGCGGCGTCGATCTTTCCCGGCTGGAACGGGAGCCGTTCTTTTCCGCCATCGAACAGCTCGGTGCGGAACTGACCGAACGGATTACCGATGTCGTGCCGGTGCTTGCGGTGCCTCTGGTCTCGCTGATCCTGACCGAGGCGGACGGGCCGCTGGAAGCGGAGGAGATAAAAAGTCGCGCATTGCGCTGGCTCAATGACGTCCGTGAACTGGGCGCCCATATCGGCCTCAGGGAAGGCAGCGAAGCCGCCGAAATCGAGGCAGCGGTGAATCGCATGCGCAAGCGCAGACTGATTGCGGAGCAGAGCGGCGGCGGGCTGGCCCCGGCCGCGGCCGAACGCGCGCTGCTGACCTACTATGCCGCCTCCATCGTGCAGGTGCGCGCGCAACTCCAGCGGAAGCTGTCCGGCCCTGAGTAGCACCGCCCCGCGGCGACTGCCCGCGCCGGAGTTCATGCGGGCCTGCCTGCGCTCGCCGATCGGCAGCCTGGTCGGGCGGCCCTGGTTCGACCGCGCGGCCATGCATCTGCTGTGCAACTGGTTCTTCCCGCTGTCGCGGCTCTGGGCGGCGGCGCGGGCCGCGGAAGGCTCGCTCGAGCGTTTCGTGGCGGAAATGCCCGACGCATCGGCGGTGCACGGCCGGTCCCTGCTCGAAGGCCGGCTGCGCCGCTTCGAAGGCGTCCGCGGCCGGGTGCTGGACAGCGAACGGGAATGGGAAGCGGCCTTCTTCAGCGACGGCGACGTTGCGCCGGACGACCTCGCCGGGATCGAGCGGCAGCGCCTGTTCCGGCGCAACGGCTACAACGCTCAGCGGCGGCTGTTCGCGCCCTGGCGGAGCGCCGTCCGGGCGGCGCCGATCCGCTGGGCCATTCCGTCGCCCGAAGAGGTCGCGGCGGACTTTGCGAGCCTGGTCGCCGATCCGGCGCAGGCGTTTGCCGTTCCGGCCCCGCTGCCGCCGGTTGCGGAATCGCGCCGGTTTCCCGCCGCGCCCGGCCGCCGGGACCGCTGGATCCGCTTTGCGTCGCCCTCTTCGCGCATGAACGACGAGGTGGTCGCCCGGGTCTACGAGCCGGACAGTATCGCCGACCCGCCGACCCTGATCTTCGGCCACGGCATCTGCGTCGAGTTCGATCACTGGCGCGGCCTGGTCGACGAGATCGAGGCGCTGGTCGCCATGGGTATCCGGGTCGTCCGGCCAGAAGCGCCGTGGCACGGCCGGCGGGTGCCCGACGGGCGCTACGGCGGCGAGATGTTCATCGCCTCGGCGCCGCGCGGCGCGCTCGACCATTTCACCGCCGCGGCGCGCGAATGGGCGGTGCTGATCGACTGGTGCCGCCGCACCAGCGACGCGCCGGTCGCAATCGGCGGCAGCAGCCTGGGCGCCATGACCTCCCAGGTGATCGTCGACAAGGCGCGCTTCTGGCCCGAAAGGCTGCGGCCCGACGCCATGCTGCTGATCACCCATACCGGCCGGATCGCCGACGCCGCCGTGCACGGCTCGATGGCGCAGGCCTGGGGCATCGCCGAAAACACGATGGCACAAGGCTGGACCGGCGAGCTGATCGGGCGCTTCATGCCCCTGCTCGATCCGGTCGGCGAACCCGTGATTCCGCCGGAGAACATCGTCACCGTGCTGGGCAGCCGGGACCATGTGACGCCCTTTGCCAGCGCGCGTCTGCTGATCGAGGAGTGGCGCGTGCCGCCGGAGAACCGCTTCGTCTGGCGGCGCGGCCATTTCAGCGTGCCGGTCGCCATGCTGCGCAACCGGGCTCCGCTGCACCGCTTCAAGGCAGTGCTGGACGAAATCGGATAGACAGCAGGCCGGCACGGAACGAACGGCACGCCCGGGACACGGCTCACCATATATGGGACAGGATGCGCAGCTCGGCACGGAGCGGACATGATATGGTTGATTAGTCAACGGAATGAGCGAATGCTCAAGAAGGAGGAAATGAAGATGACGTTCACGCCTTTGCGCGTATCGGCCGCCGCAGCCGTCGCGACCGTGGCCTTGGCGATCGCGGCCACGCCCTCGGCCGCCGAGTGGAAACCGAGCGGCCCGATCAACCTGATGATCGCGTTCCGGGCCGGCGGCGGCGCCGACACCCAGGCGCGCCTGATGGCCACCTCGCTCGAGAAAACCAAGGGCTGGAAGATCATCCCGCAGAACGTCACCGGCAAGGGCGGCGCGGTGATGGCGCGCAAGCTGAAGACCCAGCCCAATGACGGGCTCACCATCGGCATCGCCGTCACGGAGACCTTCGGCTACAACATTCTGGCCGCGAAAAAGCCCGGCTATGCGGTGAGCGACTTCACCTACATCACGACCACGGCAGGCTCGCAGATGGGCGTCGTCGCGAAGAAGGGCCGCGGCTGGAAATCGATCCACGACCTGGTCAAGGCCGCGAAGGGCGGCGCCAAGGTCAAGTTCGGCGCCATGAGCGCGCGACTCGCGGATCTGGCCTACGTCGTCCAGCAGAAGTTCGGCATCGAGCTCAACACCGTCATGTTCAAGGGCGGCCGCGGTGTCCTGAACGCGATCACCGCGGGCGACGTCGACGCCGGCTGGGTCGCGGGCATCCAGGGCAAGGGCGTCAGGGCGGGCGACCTCGTCAACCTGATGTCCGGCGAGTCCGCCCGGCTCAAGGTCTCGCCCGACGCACCCACAATGATCGAGCTGGGCATTCCCTACGACGCCGGCGCCAAGTTCCTGATCGTTGCGCCGAAAGGCATCCCGGCCGACGCCCGCAAGGGGCTGGCCGACGCCATCGCCGGGATCCTGAAGGACAAGTCCACCAAGGCCGCGCAGTTCGTGACCCGCGCCTTCGGCGGGCCGCTGCTGATTTCCGGCGCCGCGCTCGACAAGCTGGTCGCCGACGGCATCGCCAGCTCCAAGCAACTGATGGAAGCGACCCAGTAGAGTAAACCGTCCGGGTCGGGGCCGGCGCGCCTCGCTTCCCGGCGCGCCCCGGTCCCCGGCATACTCATGCGCGCCGATCCCTGGTCGCTGGGCGTGGCGGCGGTCGTCGCCGCCTTCGCCCTGGCGACCCTGATTTTCTGGATTCCGGCCGACATCGAAAGCGGCGTCGTCGAGACGTTCCGGCGGCGGGTCATCATCGGCGACGCCCTCGCCCCGACGGTCGTCGCCATCGCCATGCTTGTGGTGGCCGGGCTGTTTGCCGCCACGGAGTTGCTGCGCCCGCGGCAGGCGAACGCGCCGTTCGACAGGCAGAGCGCCGTGTTCATCGTCCGCGTCGCCGCGGCGATCGGGGCCGGACTGGCGCTGATGGTCTACACCGGGCCGCTCACGGTCGACGCCATCAATGCCGCCGGCGGCGAGATCGGCAGCTATCGCCAACTGCGCGACACGGTTCCCTACAAGTATCTCGGCTACCTGGCCGGCGGCACGGTCATGGTCGGCGGCATCGTTGCCGTGGTCGAACAGCGGCTGGCCCGCAGCGCGGCCGCCGCGGCCGTATTGGCGGTGCTCGTCCATATCGTGCTGTACGACCTGCCGTTCGACGACGTCCTCCTGCCGCCCAACGGCGACCAGTAATGGGCATCCTCGACCACGTCTGGCTCGGCGTCGTCGCGGTGTTCACCGAGGCGCCGGTCGCGAGCATCTTCGGGCTGCCGATCTCGATCACCGTGGTCATGGTCGTGCTCGGCTTCCTCGGCGGCATCGTGGTGGGCGCAGCGCCGGGCCTCGGCGGGCCGTTCGCCATGGCGATCTCGCTGCCGATCCTGATCACCATCTTCGGCTTCAATCCGGACGCCCTTCTCCCGGTTCTGGGCTTCATGATCGGGATCATGAAGGGCGCGACGGTGGGCGGCGCGGTGCCGGCGATCCTGTTCAACACGCCGGGAACGCCGGATTCCCTGATGACGACGCTGGACGGCTTCCCGATGACGAAAAAGGGCGAGGCCGGCAAGGCGCTCCGGGTCGCGCATTTTTCGTCCGCGTCGGGCGACACCTTCTCCGATCTCGTCCTGTTCACCTGCGCGCCGTTCCTGGCGATCGCCGTCGAGGCCTATCTCGACTTTCCGGAAAAGGCGGCGCTGATCGTCCTGTCGCTGGCCTTCATTTCGGCGGTGGTCGGCGATTCCGTCTGGAAGGGCCTGCTCTCGGCGCTGTTCGGCATGTTCGTCGCCTATATCGGCACCGGGGAAGACACGCACCCGCGCCTGTCCTTCGGCAGCGACGCGCTGGCCGGCGGCCTGCCGCTCATCGGCGTGGTCCTCGGCGTGCTGATCCTCGGCGAGGTGTTCAAGGCGCTGGAGGACATGTGGCGCGAGAAGCGCGCGACCGACGCGATCTCGGTACCGCCGGCGGGCGGCGACAACCGGCTGCGCTTCCGGGACATCCGGCGCATCGCGCCCTTCGTCGGCATTTCCGCCGCTATCGGCACGATGATCGGCGCCCTGCCCGGCATCGGATCGACCCTGGCGGCGACGCTCGGCTACGCGACCGGCCGCAAGCTGCACAAGGGCGACGTGCCGTTCGGCGAAGGCACGCCCGAAGGCGTCGCCGCGACGGAGGCGGCCAACAGCGCGGTCTCGGGCGCCAACCTCATCCCGGTGCTGTCGCTCGGCATCCCGGGCAACGTCGCCGCCGTCTTCATCATCCTGGCGACCGAGACGATCAGCGGCTTCAATCCCGGTCCGGCGGTGTTCCGCCTGGTGCCGGACCAGATCAACAGCGAGATGGTGATCGCCTTCGGCCTGTTCACCACCATGGTGCTGGCCAACCTGCTGAACTGGACGATAGGCGGCGCGTTCATGCGCTCGATGGGCATCATGGTGCGGATTCCGAAACAGCGCCTGCTGCCGATCGTGCTGCTGCTCACGCTGACGGCGATCTATGTCCAGCGCCCGGAAATGCTGGCGATCTACATCGCGCTGTTCTTCGGCTTCGTCGGCTACCTGCTGCGCAAGCTCAATTTCTCCGTTCTGCCCTTCGTGATCGGCTTCATCCTCGCCAACAATCTCGAAGAGGCGGTGCGGCAGGCCTTCTCCGCGACGGGCTCCGATCCGTGGTTCCTGTTTTCGAGCCCGATATCCATCGCCTTCATGGCTATCGCCGCGCTCGTCGTGGTGTTCTTCAGCCGCGGCAACCGCAAGCCGGTCCGGAAGGCCTGACGCCGGAGCGGCCTACCGGCGCTGCCGCAGGCCCGGCGTTTGATGCGCGGCCTGTGCGGCCTAAGCCGCTTCCAGGGCCGCGATGCCGGGCAGCGTACGGCCCTCCAGCCATTCGAGGAACGCGCCGCCGGCGGTCGAGACGTAGGTGAAATCGTCCGCTACGCCGGCGGCGTTGAGCGCTGCGACGGTATCCCCGCCGCCGGCGACGCTGGTGAGGGCCCCGGCGCGGGTCAGCGCTGCGGCGTGCCGCGCGACCGCAACCGTCGTGTCCGCGAATGCGGGATATTCGAACGCGCCGGGCGGGCCGTTCCAGAGCAGCGTGCGGGCGCCGTCCAGAACCCCGGCGAACACGTCCCGCGAGCGCGGCCCGGCATCCAGGATCAGCTCGTCCGTCGGGCAGTCCCCGAGCGCCCGGACGGTTGCCACGGCCTCGCGGCTCAGTTCGCGCGCCGTTACGATGTCGACGGGCAGGACGATCCGGCAGCCCGCCGCCTCGGCCAGACGGCGGATGTCCCGCACGGTGCCAACATGGTCCGGCTCGCACAGCGAGCGGCCGACCGGGATGCCGTCGGCCAGCAGAAAGGTGTTCGCCATGCCGCCGCCGACGATGACGGCGTCGAGCTTGCCGACGAGATTCTTCAGCACCGCGATCTTGGTCGAGACCTTGGCGCCGCCGACGATGGCGACCGACGGGCGGCGCGGCGCCTCCAGGGCGTCGTTCAGCGCCTGCAATTCCTCCGCCAGCAGCGGGCCGGCCGCTGCGGGCAACAGCGACGCGACCGCCACGATCGAGGCATGGGCCCGGTGGGCGCAGGAGAAGGCGTCGTTGACGTAGATATCGCCCAGTTTGGCCAGTTCCGCTGCGAAGGCCGGATCGTTCGCGGTCTCGCCGGCGTCGTAGCGCAGGTTTTCGCACAGCATGGCCTCGCCGTCGGCCAGTTGCGCCGAAAGCGCGGCCGTATCCCGGCCGGTGCAGGACGCGGCAAACCGGACCGGGACGCCCAGGGCCTCCGAGAGCGCCGGGCACAGCCGTTCGACCGACAGCCCGGGCTCGCGCACCGCCGGGTCCGGCCGGCCGTAGTGGGTCAGGATCACCAGCCGCGCGCCGCGCGCCAGCAGCGGCCGCATCCCGGCGGCGAAGCGGTCGATCCGGGTGGCGTCGGTCACCCGCCCGTCCTCGACCGGCACGTTGAGATCCGCCCGCACCAGCAGGCGCTTGCCGGCGACGTCCATGTCTTCGATGCGCGGCAGAGTCCTCGGGCGGCCTCGATCGTAAAGCTCATCCCGGGTCCAGCCGCGCTCCGCCGCGGGGTTCGGCACTGGTACCTGCAATTTGTTTGTAGTCCTGGCCATTTCCTTTCGTTAGCAGGGACGTTTCCCTTGTCAAGCAGCGCCCGGCCCAGCAAACGCGGCGACAAAATCGCAATGCGCCGTGCGCAAGGTTGTCCGTAGGATTCCGGCTGCGCAATATGGATCGAACCGAACAAGACCCGGACGGGGAATATCCATGACCGCCACATCGCTCCAGGACGTGCTCGACAATGCCGGCAATATCGTCGATCACCTGCGCAACAGCCGGATCGGGGCCTATGTCTATCCGGTCGTCGCGCCGGAATTCACAAACTGGCGCGACGAGCAGCGGGCCTGGCGCGAGGCGGCGGTGCTGTTCGACCAGTCGCACCACATGGCCGAGCTGTCGATCGAAGGCCCGGACGCCGAACGGCTGCTGAGCGACACCATTATCAACGCGGTCGCCAACTGGCCGGTCGGCCGGGCCAGGCATGTCGTGCCGGTGTCGAGCAGCGGCCATGTCGTCGGCGACGTGATCGGCTTCCGCGACGACGCGATGCGCTTCAATCTGGTCGGCCGGGCGCCGAGCGTCACCTGGCTCCAGTTCCACGCCGAGACCGGCGGCTACGACGTCGTCATCGGCCGGGACGACCGCTCGCCGGCGCGGCCGATGGGCAGGCCGGTGACGCGGCGGCATTACCGCTTCCAGGTCCAGGGGCCGAACGCGCCGGAAGTGCTGAACCGCGCGAACGGCGGCCCGGTGCCGGAGATCAAGTTCTTCCACATGGACCGGATCAATGTCGGCGGGCGGCGGGTCAAGGCGCTGCGCCACGGCATGGCGGGCACGCCGGGGCTCGAACTCTGGGGGCCCTACGAGGAGGGCGAGGAAGTCCGGGCCGCGCTGATCGAGGCGGGCGAAGGCCTCGGCCTCACCCAGGTCGGCAGCCGCGCTTATGCCTCGAACACGCTCGAATCGGGCTGGATACCCTCGCCGCTCCCAGCGATCTACACCGGCGGCGAGACCGAGGCGGCGTACCGGCAGTGGATGCCGGCGAATTGCTACGAGGCGACGGGCTCGATCGGCGGCTCCTTCGTCTCGGGCGATATCGAGGACTATTACTGCACGCCCTACGACCTGGGCTACGGCTTCTACGTCAGGTTCGACCGGGATTTCATGGGCCGGGCGGCGCTGGAAAAAATCCGCGGCGGCCCGCACCGGCGCAAGGTAACCTTCGAATGGAACCCCGAGGACGTGGCGCGGGTCCACGCTTCCCACCTCGATCCGGGCAAGCCGAACTGCAAGACGATCGACATCCCGATTTCCAACTATGCCTCGACCAGCGCCGACAAGGTGCTGAAGGACGGCCGGATCGTCGGCATGTCGATGTTCGCCGGCTACTCCTACAACGAGCGCGCCCAGCTCTCCCTCGGCTTCGTCGAGCCGGACATCGCGGAGAACGAGATCCTGACGCTGGTGTGGGGCGAGGAGGACGGCGGCACGGCCAAGACCACCGTCGAACGGCACGAACAGACCGAAATCCGCGTCCGCGTCGCCAAGGTGCCCTACTCGGCCGCGGTGCGCGAAGACTACGCCGACAGCTGGCGGTCGCGGCAGTAGGCGGCGGTACGCCTCAATTCGCGTAAAGCCGCGCCTGCATCTGGCGGAAGGCTGCCTGGACCGCCGGCAGGTCTCCGAGATGCGCCTTGCCTTCGCCGACGCTGCCGTAGCGCCCGATCATGAAGGTGGCGAGCTTGGCGGACGCCAGTTCGTCTTCGCCGTGAGTCTCGTAGGCGCGGAGAATGTCGAGAAGCAACTGGCGCAATTCGCCGCCGGCCGGGTCCAGCCCGCCTTGCCGCACATCGTCGGCGCGTTCCCCGCGGGTCTTCGGCGGATTGGCGAACAGCACATAGGCCAGCACGTCGAACAGGTCGCTGTCCGGCGCATCGACCAGTTGCCGGATATCGTCCAGCCGGCCGCCGTCGTATCCGCGCTCGTCGAGTTGCGCCAGGAACCGCTCCCGGTTGTCGGGATCGGCCCAGATCGCGCGAAGCTGGTCCTCGTCGGCAATCATGCCGGCCAGATCGCCGAACAGAAGTTCGAGGAACTGGGTGGCCGAAACCGGTTTGCCGTCCGCGCTCCAGTAGGTCGTGGCGGATATGAACTGGATGGACCGCGCCTTGCCGTCTGCCAGCCGGATTTCGATTTTCTGGGAATCGTCTAAACCGCCGTCTTCCCCGCCATTGTCCGGCTGATCGTCGTCCGGCGGGTCCGGTGGGTCGCCCGGCGGGCCGGGCGGAACCGGCTCTTCCGGTTCGCCGTCCCATTCCGGGTCGCTGAAGTTCAGGTGCGCCTTCACGAAATCCCAGATGGTGAAGAAGTCCTTGCCTTCGTAGGTCCGGGTGCCCCGGCCGATGATCTGCTTGAACTCAATCATCGAGCGGATCGGCCGCATCAGGACGATGTGGCGGATGTTGAGCGCGTCCACACCGGTCGAGAGCTTCTGCGACGTCGTGAGCACCGTCGGAACCGTCTTTTCGTTATCCTGAAAATCCCGGAGATGCTGGTCGCCGACCTTGCCTTCATCGGCCGTCACCCGGTGGCAATAGTTCGGGTCCGTGCTGTCCTTGACCTGGTTGATCAGGTCGCGCACCAGCGCGGCGTGGACCTGGGTGGCGCAGAAAACCAGCGTTTTCTGGCCCTGGTCGGTCTGGCCCATGAATTCGCGCACGCGGCTCAGTTCGCGCTCCGGGATGACGATCCTGGTGTTGAAATCCTCCTCGGTAAAGCGCTCGCCGACCTCGACCTCGCCCCTGATGACATCGTCTTCCGGGACGTAGACATATTCGTCGATGGTGCTGGCCATCTGGCGCACCTTGAAGGGCGTCAGGAAGCCGTCCTCGATGCCGTCGCGCAGGGCGTAGGTGTAGACCGGCTCGCCGAAATACGCGTAGGTGTCGGCGTTGTGTTTGCGTTTGGGCGTCGCCGTCAGGCCGAGCTGCACCGCAGGTGCGAAGTGTTCGAGAATCCCGCGCCACTTGCTTTCGTCTTGCGCGCCGCCGCGGTGGCACTCATCGATCACGACGAAATCGAAAAAGTCGGGCGGATAGCCGGTGAAAACGGGTTCGCCCTCGCCCGTCATAAACGTCTGGAAGATGGTGAAGAAAACGCTGGCGTTCCTCGGCGGCCGGCCACCCCGCTTGCGCAGGGAGCCGGGATCGATGCGCGCCACGGCGTCCGGCGGGAAGGCGGAGAAGGCGGTGTAGGCCTGGTCGGCGAGGATGTTGCGGTCGGCGAGGAACAGGATGCGCGGGCGGCGTACCGGCTCGCGGGCGAGGCTCCATTTCGCCTGAAACAGCTTCCAGGCGATCTGGAAGGCGATGGAGGTCTTGCCCGTCCCGGTCGCCAGCGTGAGCAGGATGCGCCGCTCGCCCCGCGCGACGGCTTCGAGGGCCGCGGCGATGGCCTTGTGCTGGTAGTAGCGCGGCTCCCACTTGCCGCCGTCGGCCTCGAACGGAACGTCGCCGAAGGCGTTGCGCCATTCGTTCGGCTCGGCGAAGGTCCGGTCCCACAGGTCCTGCGGCGTCGGGAAGGGCAGGATCATGTCGCCCTCGGCGCCGGTCGTCATGTCGATGCCGTACCATTTCAGCCCGTTCGAGGCGTAGGCGAAGCGGGCGCCGAGCCGGCCGGCGTAGTCCTTGGCCTGCCCGACGCCTTCGGTATGGCCAAGGCCGGCCCGCTTGGCCTCCAGCACGGCGATCTTCTGGCCTTTGTGGAACAGGACGTAGTCGCAGGAGAGCCCCTTGCCGCGCTTGCCGCCGGCCTGGATGCGGCCGGGGCAGATCATCTCGCGCCGGATGCGCGAGCCTTCGACGATGCCCCAGCCGGCATCCCGCAGCACCGGATCGATCCGGTCCGCGCGGGTCTCGGCCTCGGTCTCGTCGTGCAGGCTCATGGCGCGACGCCGCGTCAGGTCAGTTCGCCGGCGAAGGCGCGTTGCAGGAGGGATTGGCGGAGGTCGCCAAGGTCCGTTAATGTACTGCTATAACGTTGATCAATCTCCACCTTTTTGGACTGAAAGTGTTCGACTTGTGATAATACTTCTAACTGCCCATCAGTATTAGGAAACATAATCGGAAATGAGGATAGCAGACGTTGGTTTAGGTTGCTTATGTTTGTGCCACCGCCTCCAGCCGTCAGACGTTTTCGTGCTTCCTTGGTTCGCATATACGAACATAGGTATTCGGGAAGAACGCAACCCGATTCTAGACGAATGCGTATTGTGAATCCGGAAAATGAAGTTGGCTCATCGATCTCCGGAACTAACATAGTACGGCCAATCAATTGCCGATTTCCGTTAGACCTCACTACCAAGACATCTCCACGTTTCAGTCGATCATTTTCATCCAAACTGCCGTTTATCCGAGCGGTCCCTATCTCATAAATCGGCACATCAAAATTATCTTTGAAATCACCGACCCCAACTACTCTGACTTGTTCCCCTTGGCTAGTTCGAGTAAAATTTAGTCCATTACGAAACGTTGCGATTTTCCCAAGTGTGCTAAGATTGGAATTCTCCGGTATATTTTGAAAGCATTTGCTGATCGCTTCGTCGAATACCTCTTTGCTCTGTCGGAGATTGGCTTCGATATGGGCGTGGGCACGGTCCAGACCCTCGAAGGCCTCGTCCAGAACCGCAACGATCCGCCGTTGTTCCTCCAACGGCGGGAGTGAAATCGGTATTCGCTTCAACTTTGCCTTGTTTAATGTCTTCCCTTTGATTTTCTGATCGCCTTCTGCCGCCTTGTCCCAATCGAATGCTGACAGGGCCCAATAGAGAAAGCGTTTTTGAACTTTACTCTCGTCGATATCAAGCAACGAAGCTATTGCTTCGTTGGAGAAAAGATCAATCCCTGCGTAACCAAGGCGACCGAGCGTTAACTTAAAGCTGACAAGTAACGTGCCGGCAGGAATTTTCCGCATGTTTGCCGCTGCGAGGTCGGACACATATTCTTTGCTGTCAAATGCTGACGCATTAAGACTTTTCGGCAGGTCTGCGATTGTAAGCCATACGTTGTTGGTGGACTTTTCAGAATCCCACATCGCGCCGCTTTTTCTGGGCGGCGTGCTTCCTAGCTCGATCCGGCACAATTCGCCAAGGGACGCGAGGGGCCACGGAGAAGGCATGGCGTCCATCAAAGCATCCCCCGGATATTCTCCAGAATCTTCGCTGTCTCGGCGTCGCGGGCGAGCATGTCGGCGATGATCTCTTCCGGGCTGCGCAGAGGCGCCTCTTTGGGCGCGTTGGGATTCCTGACCGAGAGGTCCAGCGTGTCCGGGTCGAGGTCGGCGCGGGCGACGCGCCAACTTTGCGGACCTTCTGCGAAGGTCTCTTGCAAGTCTACGAACTCTGCCAAGTCGCCGTCGTTCAACGGGCTGGTCTTGCCGAGGGAGCGGCCGGGATCGAGTTGGTAGACCCAGATGTCCCGCGTCGGCGCGCCCTTTTTGAAGAACAGCACCACCGTCTTGACGCCGGCGCCCTGGAAGGTGCCCTGTGGACAATCGAGGATCGTATGGAGGGTGCAGGACTCCAGCAGTTCCCGGCGAAGGGAGACCGCCGCGCTGTCCGGATTGCTGAGAAAGGTGTTCTTGATGACGACCGCCGCCCGGCCGCCGGCGCGCAGCTTGCGGATGAAATGCTGGAGGAAGAGATAGGCGGTCTCGCCCGAGCGGATCGGGAAATTGTGCTGGACCTCGCGCCGCTCGCCGCCGCCGAAGGGGGGATTGGCGAGCACGATGTCGTGGCGGTCGCGCTCCTGGAAGTCCATCACATTCTCGTTGAGCGAGTTGGTGTGGACGATGTTCGGCGCCTCGATGCCGTGCAGCACCATGTTCATGATGCCGATGATGTAGGCGAGGGACTTCTTCTCCTGACCGAAGAAGGTCTCGTTCTGGAGCATTTCGAGTTGCGAGGCGCTGAGGCCGGGCCGGCGCATATGCTCCCACGCCTCGCACAGGAAGCCGACGGCGCCGTCGTAGACGGTCTCGCCGATCTTCGGATCGATCACCCGGATCATGGCGCGGATCAGCGGGCGCGGCGTGTAATATTCGCCGCCGTTGCGGCCTGCATTGCCCATGCGGCGGATGCGGCTTTCGTAAAGTTCCGAGAGTTCGTGGCGCTGGTCCTGCGTGTTGAAGGACAGGCCGTCGACGATCTCCAGCACATCGCGCAGGATGTAGCCGGAGCGGAACTTGTTGCGCAGTTCGGTGAAGATTTCGCCGATCTTGTATTCGATCGTACGCGGGCCGGCGGCCGATTGCCGGAAGCCGCCGAGATAGGGAAACAGGTCGCGGTCGACGAAATCGATCAGATCGTCGCCGACCAGGGCTTCGTTGTGGTCGAAGCCGCCTTCCGCCGTCCGCGGCGCGGCCCAGTCCGCCCATCCGAAGTCCGGACCGATCAGGGCTTCGTATCTCTCGCCGTTCAGTTCCGCCCGGTCCCGGCGCTCGGTTTCGAGGTCGTGGAGGTACTTGAGGAACAGCACCCAGGAGATCTGCTCGACATAGTCCAGTTCGTTGGCGATGCCGGCTTCGTTGCGCAATTCGCGCTCAATGGAATTGAAGGCGTTCTCGTACATCCGCGAGTGGTCCGTTGGTCACAAGCCCGGCTTATCGCCCAGCGCGCGACGGCGTTCAAGCCGGTCTGCAAACGGGACCCTGACTCGCCGCGACGGGCCCTTTCGAACCGGAATGCGCATTCCGTTCGGCAGTGTAAGCGTGTAGGGCAAGGCGGATGCTTCGTATTCACCGGAAACCCCGCCGATGAAGAACCCGTTCGACACCCCGGAGCGCGCCGCGTATCGCGAGACGATCGCGAAGTTCGTGGCGGCGGAGATCAGGCCCCATGTCGACGCATGGGACGAGGCCGGGGCGATCCCGTGGGAGATCCACGAGAAGCTGGGCGCGCTCGGCTTTTTCGGCTTCGGCATCAACGAGCAATATGGCGGGCTCGGCTTCGACGACTGCTTCATGCGCAAGGACGGCGCCGTCGAGCTGGCTAAATGCGGCGCGACCGGCGTCGGCGCGGCGGTCGGCGGGCGCAACATCTCGACCGCGCCGATCCACATCCTCGCCTCGGAGGAGATCAAGGCGCGCGCGCTGCCGGACATCGTCTCCGGGCGCAAGGGCTCGTCGCTCTGCATCACCGAGCCGGGCGGCGGATCGGACGTCGCCAACCTGCAGACCCGGGCCTGGAAGGACGGCAACCACTTCGTCATCAAGGGCAGCAAGACCTTCATCACCGGCGGCATGACGAGCGACTATTTCGTCGTCGCGGCGCGCACCGGCGGCGAGGGGCTGGCCGGCATATCGCTGTTCCTCGTCGAGGCCGATACGGAGAATTTCAGCCGCACGCCGCTCGACCGCAAGATGGGCTGGTGGTGCTCGGACCAGGCGACGCTCTATTTCGACGAGTGCCGGGTGCCGGCGGAAAACCTGATGGGCGAGGAAGACCGCGGCTTCATCGCGATCATGGAGAATTTCAACCTGGAGCGCGTCGGCCTGGTCGCCCAGGCCCTCGGCATGATGCAGGCCTGCTTCGAGGAATGCGTCGACTACGCCCGGCAGCGCCGGACCTTCGGCAAACGCCTGATCGAACACCAGGTCATCCGCCACAAGCTGGCCGACATGTCGGCCCGGATCGACGCCGTCGAGGCGCTGCTGAACTGGATCTGCTGGTCGGTCAACGAGGACCGGATGCCGGTGGCGGAAATCTCCAAGGCCAAGTTCCATTCGACCAAGGCGCTGGAATTCGTGTGCAGCGAGGCCATGCAGATCTTCGGCGGCGCCGGCTATCTGCGCGGAAATATCGTCGAGCGCATGTACCGCGAGGTCAAGGTCGTCGCCATCGGCGGCGGCTCCGAGGAAATCATGCGCGACCTGGCGGTGCGGCAAATGGGGTTGTAGGGGTGGGAGGAACGGTCCGGAATCCGGAGGCGTGACGGTAAGGGTTTCGCGGCAGTGTTCATGGCCGTCGGTCCGTACTTTCACGTTACCCTTGGCAATCCGGAGCGCCGATACCGGGATGGTAGGAATCCGTTTTCTGCATTTCTTTGCCGGATTGAAGTTCTTGTCGGTCCAATTTGCGGCCGGATCAGCGGCATAACTCCCGTCAACAAAATTGACGTCGGACAGGTCGATTACCGGGATAATGGCAATACAAATCCAGCCGCATAAATCCACTTCCTCGATTGCTACGGAATTGCGGCGCGTTGTCCATACCTGTCAAGCGAACGCTAACGATTAGTCTTTCTCAAATTGCCGGATGCGCAATTCGGCAACTAGTTTGGTTTTTTCCCACCGAAAGCCCCAAACATGCGGCCCGGATTCTGTGCGCGGCCTCCGACAATTTCAAAGACGCCGCCGGCCTCGCCCGCTTGCACGCCAAAAAAACCGCCCTTCATATTTGCCATCGCGCCTTCGGCCTGAAGTACTGGAGTGTCGCTCATTCGCTCAATATGAGTTCCCGAAAAGGTATTTCCCTGAATTGAGCCGGTGAGTACGAGGCTATTACCTCTGGTGGAAACCATATCCATAGTTATTGAGGCATCCAAAAAGTCTGCAATTATGTCGACATCGCCGTCGAATTTGCCAATTTGGCCATCGACACCATGACCTTGAAGGAAGCCTGTAACCTGTCCCGTGTAGGTTGCACCCCCGGAAGTCGGCAGGTTTGCAACCGGCGTCGCTGCACCGTTAAGGCTCGCCAGATAGCTGCCGCCGATACTCTCGTATCGATAGTCAAATTGAGCATTGCCGTCGACTTTCGGTGCTACTTTCGACCAAGCCCCGAATTCCATATATGAATACCGTGAAACCTCATCAGTTGTCATGTTCCAGTGGGAATGGACATTACGGACACGAACGTTCTCATCTTGCGAGGTATCCTCATCTTGCAAGATATCTCCAATAGTCGGTCGTTGAAACGTACCTCTTACACTTCCGAGCCTGTGTTGCACTAAAGTATTTCCTATCATGATCCCTATAATTCTATTTTCATCATCCAAGACTTCGACCGTTGTATCGATCGGAATTGAATACTTGATCGTGCTATATGAAATTTGTGGAACCGGCGGCGTTTCGGGTGCGGGCATGAGTGATTGGTCGGTAGCGGTTCCGCCTCCGCCGCATGCCGCAAGAACCATACTGGCACCGGTAACCAAAGCGGCGATTGAATTGCGATTCATTGAAATTCTCCTGTTCGAGTAGGAAACAGGCATCGCCAAGTCCAGCAAGCCGTGGCTTTACCGGAGCCGGCGTCGCAGGCGCGAGATGGGGCCTTGCTAAGACCCCATGCTCGACAAGGAGCCGCAGACGAAGGGTTCCTGGTTGTTAAATTCTAAGCGATCAGTTGAATTGTGACCCCAGCAATTTTACGGGGATTAGCCGAAAAATTTCTAACGCCGAAACCTCAAAAACTCGCGACAATTCGGCCGATAGATGGCGGTATCCGTGTTCTGAAGCCGACCAGAAGTGCCTTTCCGCCTGAAAATCTGAGTCCTCTATGCCGGGTTAACGCGAAAGACTGCCGGTCCTGTCGGCACCGACCCATATGCCGGCCCGCGTATCGAATTCAGGGTCTGGAATCGGGCGCGCCGTCGAGCGACAGCACCTGCCGCACAAGGTCGGTCTGCCGGGAGATGCCGCGCTTCTCGAAGATCTGCTGCACGTGCCAGCGGACGGTCTTTTCCGAGCGGCCCGTCGCGGTGGCGATATCGCGGACCGTCCTGCCTTCGGCCAGGAGCACTGCCACGCGGCTTTCCGCCGGGGTGAGGCCGAGGACCGCCGCCACGAAATCGGGATCGATGCCCTTCGGCTCCTGGTCGATTACCAGGACGAGCGCGGCGACGCGCCAGGGGCGGAAGTCGATTTCGCCGTCGCCGACGGGGTTGATGTGCACCGTCAGCCCCGGCAGATGGTTGGCGCGGTGGATCGCGAGCGAACCGCTTTCCCCCTGGGCGCCCCAACCGGGCAGTGCGCGCGCGAGGGTGGCCTGAAGGCCTGCGTTGTCGGCGGAAAATCGGGCTTGGAGAAATCCGTCCCGGTCGAAGAGCGCTTCGCCCTTTCGAAGGATGCCTCTTGCGCAGTCGTTCGCAGTGGCGATCCGCCCGCGCCCGTCGAGATGGACGATACCGAGGCCGCTGGTCTCCAGCAGCCCGGTGAGGGACGCGCCCAGCGCCCTCGCATCGCCGAGCGCCTGCCGGACAATTACATATTGGCGAAAATGGGGAAGCAGCGCCCGGATAGTGGCAATCTGATCGAACGACCAGCTGTCCCCGTCGACGGGATCGGAAGAACACCAGTTGATGCGCGTTCCGTTCGGTCCATCCATGCGCGCGTGAACGCCGTTCTGGAACTGGCTTGTCGGCAAATGCTCGTTGTACGTCGCCGACGTCTTCAGCTCGTTTTCGGTGTACAGGCTGGGGACGTGGACAACGTCACTGTCGGGCAGGCGAATCAGGCGCGGAATCCGTTCGTCCCGCCGGTAGTAGTGGTCGAAATATTCGCGCTCCAACGCCTGGTTGCGTTCACCGCGGAAGTAGAGGCGCGCCAAGTAGATTTCCACTTCGTCCTGGGATCGCCCGCGGGCGAAGGTTAGCATGTTGCCCTTCGTCCGGCAGGCTTGGTCGATGAGGGCTGAGCAGGCCGGCCAGTGCGTATCGTCGAGCACAGCGTTGTGCAGGGATGCCAGAATGCGGTCGAACGCCGTTCTGCTGCTCATGACTCCATATTCGCTTCCGGAGAAACTCTCGGCGCACGTTGCTGGCGTGGAGGGTCGTTCGACTGTAGGCCATCGGGAAATGTCCGACCCCCGCAATTTTGCCGGGCCGGAGTGGAAATCGCCGGAAAGTCGGTCGGAAATGCCTGCGTGCGCATTCTGCGAAACGCAGGTAGGGCCATCGATACCGCTGCAATCGAGCGCCGCGATGAGGGATACCGCAGGAGCCCTGCCGTCACGCCGTCGACACTACACCCGCTGCCCTCCTGCCCTCTTCCGCTCGCTCGCGCTCTTGAGTTGGCCGCAGGCGGCCATGATGTCCCGGCCGCGCGGGGTGCGCACGGTGCAGGTCAGGCCGCCGTCCAGGCAGATCGTCATGAAGGCGCGGATGCGGTTCTGGCTGGAGCACTCGTAAGGCGCGCCCGGCCAGGGGTTGAACGGGATCAGGTTGATCTTGGCCGGGATGTCCCTCAGCAGCCGGACCAGTTCGCGCGCGTTGGACGGCCGCTAGCGCACCATCTTGCCGTCGACGGAAACGACTCGGCATCCGCTTCCTCGCCGTTCGCAGCGCCGCATCGCAGCCGCTCTCGCCCTTTCGACAGTGTCGTGCCATCGCGACGGCCCGCAATGGCCGTCGTCGCTCGTGGCGAATGCCTTGTGACCGCCGTAGCCAAGATAGCGTTGCCACCAATTATGGCATCCAGAGCCGAGGCCCGGTGGAGGAGGCACTCTCTCGACGGCCGCGTCGTCGGGTGCCCGTTTCCAGTTCTGCGCCCCGATCGCATTGAGGAAATCGTCGATCCGCGGTCGCCACAGTTCGCGCGCGCCGATTGCGGTAATCATATGGCCGTTGCCGGTAAACCAGAGCGGGCCGACCATGTCGAGCCGGACCGGCGCACCGCGGCCCGCATAGGCCTCGAAGGCCCGTCCGACCAGCTCCGGCCCAAACAGCCGGTCTGTCGTGGAATACAGCCAGTGCGCTGGCACTCTCGCGCCCTTGCCGAATTCGCCGAAAGCACCGACAAAGCCGGCTTCGCTGCAATTTCTGCCCTTGCCCGCTCCCCCGCGTCCACCTGCGAAATTGACAATGCCGGTCAGGCCGTGCGGCGGAATGATGGCCAAGGCACTCGCAGCAAAGCCGCCGCTGGAATGGCCGGCGGCGATGATCGTCGAGCCGTCGACATCGGGCCGGCGCGCGAACGCATCGATGACCGCGCCGAAGTCCTTCGCGCCTTCGAATGCGGCATGGAAGAAAGTCGCCTGGCTCGCGTCGCTGCATCGTCCATAGCTCTCGGCGAAAGGTCCGGTCGAAGACGCATAACCCCGACGCGCAAAGACGACGGCCTTATAGCCGCGCCGGGCAAAGTCCTCGGCGATCGGCAGCAACATCCGAATCCGCAATCTTCGAAGCGCATCCCGGCCACCGCGCGTCGGCGTGCCGTGGGAAACGACGGCGAGCGGAAACGGTCCCGAACCCGGCGGGGTGACGGTCAGGGTTTCGAGCCGGTGTTCGCGGCCGTCGATCTGTACGTTCACGCTGCCCTTGGCCTTCCGGAGCGCCGATACGGGAATGGCCGAAATGCGCTTTCCGCGATTCTTCCCCGGCTCGAAATTCCGATCGATCCGTTTTTCAGCAGGATCGGCGGCGTAGGCAGTCGAACCAACTTCAACCGCAGACAGCGCAACAGCTGCGGCAATGACGATGCGAACCAAGTTCATCGAGCCTGCTCCCTGGTTGCTACCGGATGGGATGGAAAAGACATCGTCCTCGCAAAGCTCCCGCCGTGTGCGATTGTCGACCTTTGCGAGTTGGGTGAATCTTAGGCGTTCGGCAGCATCGTGACCCCGGCAACATTGCGGGGATCGGTTAGAATTTTTTCGGGCGCAATGTCCTGAAGGAATAGCGGGAATCCGGACGATATGCGGCAGGACCGGTCTATTGCGAGCGGCCTGAAGTGCCGCTCCGCCCCGGAACGCCACCTCTGAACTTCAGGTCGTGGTAAACGCTTGCCGGACCTGTTACCGCCGGCGTGCGGGTCGAATTCAGGGTCCGGAAGCAGAAGTGCCATCGAGCGACAGAACCTGCCGCACGAGGTCGGTCTGCCGGGAGATGCCCCGCTTCTCGAATATCTGCTGCACGTGCCAGCGGACGGTCTTTTCCGAGCGGCCCGTCGCGGCGGCGATATCGCGGACCGTCCTGCCCTCGGCCAGGAGCACCGCCACGCGGCTTTCCGCCGGGGTGAGGCCGAGGACCGCCGCCACGAAATCGGGATCGATGCCCTTCGGCTCCTGATCGATTACCAAGACGAGCGCGGCGACGCGCCAGGGGCGGAAGTCGATCTCGCCGTCGCCGACGGGGTTGATGTGCACCGTCAGCCCCGGCAGATGGTTGGGGCGGCGGATCGCTAGCGAACCGCTTTCCTCTGGCTCTCTCCGACCGGGCAGCGCGCGCGCGAGGGTGGCTTGAAGGCTGGCGTCATCGGCGGGTAACCGGGCATGGAGAAATCCGCCCCTGTCGAAGAGCGCATCGCCCTTTCGAAGGATGCCTCTTGCGCGGTCGTTCGCGGTAACGATCCGCCCGCGCCCGTCGAGATGGACGATCCCGAGCCCGCTCTTGTCTAGCAGTTCGGTAAGGGACGCGCGCATCGCCTTAGCGTCGCCGAGCACCTGCCGGACAATCACGTATTGGCGAAGATGCGGCAGCAATTCCCGGATGAACGCCGTCTGGGCGAACGACCACCCTTCCCCGTCGACGGGATCGGCCGTGCACCAGGTGATGCGCGTTCCGTTCGGTCCATCCATGCGCACGTTGACGCCATTCTGATACTGGCCGACGGGCAGGTTCTCGTTGAATGCCGCCGACGTCTTCAGCTCCTCTTCGGTGTACAGGCTGGTGACGTGGACGACATCGCCGTCGGGCAGGCGAATCAGCCGCGGTATCCGTTCGTCCCGCGGGTAGTAGTGGTCGAAATATGCGCGCTCCAGGTCGTAGCGGCGTTCGCCGCGGTAATAGAGCGGCGCCAGGTAGATTTCCACGTCTTCCGGGGATTGTCCGCGGGCGAAGGCCAGTATGTTGCCTTTGGTCCGGCAGGCCTCGTCGATGAGGGCGGAACATGCCGGCCAGCGGGTGTCGTCGAGCGCGGCATCGTACAGCGACGCCAGAATGCGATCGAACGCCGTTCTGTTGCTCATGACTCCATTACCAATTCCGGAGAAACTCCCAGGAGCCCTCATGAGCGTGGCGGTTTGACCAACGGTAGGCCATCGGGAAATGGATGACCCCAGCAAAATTGCCGGGGTGGTGCAGCATCTAAGGAAATGTCAATCAGGACAAAAACGCGAACATTCGATGAAGCGCAGGAAGGACGGTTGAAACTCCTGCAATCGATCGCCGGGATGAGCAATACCGCCGAAACTCTGCCGTCGCGCAAGCTTCGCTACGCCCGCGCCGCCGCCCTCTTCCGTTCGCTCGCGCTCTTGAGTTGGCCGCAGGCGGCCATGATGTCCCGGCCGCGCGGGGTGCGCACGGTGCAGGTCAGGCCGCCGTCGAGGCAGATCGTCATGAAGGCGCGGATGCGCTTCTCGCGGGAGCATTCATAGGGCGCGCCCGGCCAGGGGTTGAACGGGATCAGGTTGATCTTGGCCGGGATGTCCTTCAGCAGCCGGACCAGTTCGCGCGCGTCGGCGTCCCTGTCGTTGACGCCCTTGAGCATGACATATTCGAAGGTGATGCGCCTTGCGTTGTTGACGCCGCCATAGTTGCGGCAGGCGTCGAGCAGTTCGGCGATCGGGTAGCGCCGGTTGAGCGGCACGATCTCGTCGCGGATGGCGTCGGTCACGGCATGGAGCGAGACGGCGAGGTTGACGCCCAGTTCCTCGCCGCATTGCCGCATGACCGGCACGACGCCGGCGGTCGACAGGGTCAGCCTGCGGCGGGAAATGGCGATGCCGTCGCCGTCAGTCATAATGCCGGCGGCGCGGGCGACATTATCGTAGTTGTAGAGCGGCTCGCCCATGCCCATCAGGACGATATTGGTAATCTTCCGGTCTTTCCTGCCCGACGGCCAGTCGTCCAGCGCATCCCGCGCCAGCATCAGCTGGCCGACGATCTCGCCGGCGCCGAGGTTGCGCACCCAGGGCTGGGTGCCGGTATGGCAGAAGCGGCAGTTGAGCGTGCAGCCGACCTGGGACGAGATGCACAGCGTGCCGCGGTCCTCCTCCGGGATGAACACCATCTCCGCCTCGCTGGCGTCCGGGAAACGCAATAGCCATTTGCGCGTGCCGTCGGCCGAGACCTGCGCATCCGCCGGTGCCGGCCGGCCCAGCGTGTAGCGCTCGGCGAGTTTCGCGCGAGCCGCCTTGGAAATGCTGGTCATCTCCTCGAAGCCGCGCGCGCCGCGGTGATAGATCCAGTGCCGCAACTGCTTCGCCCGGAACGGCGGCTCGCCGAGGGCGCGCACCGCTTCGCCGAGGCCGGCCATGTCGGCCCCGACCAGGGATGGCCGCCCTGCCCCGTTCGCGGCGGGGACAGGCGGCGGCGCGGGTTCGTCCTGCCGTGCGGGCGCGATGCTGTCCATGATCTGGGAAGTAGCCGCCCGGCCGCACTTCGGCAAGGCAGAGCGATCGGGACTTGCCGCGCGGCTCCTCCCCTTGAAGATTTCTCTGCGAATTGGGTACTGATCGAATCCCCCTCCCCAAAGGATTCCTCTGCGAAAGGGCGTGCCGGATGCCGGAAAACGGCCGGATTTTGAATGAATGTTCAATTTTTTTCTTTTTCTTTTTTTGTGCGCCCGGCTGCCCTAACCCTTTGGAATCGTTGGAAAGACGTCTTTCGGAAATGCGCAAAATCAATCTCGATAGGAAATTTTCCAGCCTCCCGGCCGAACGGGAGCGCTTCTCGACACCGGCGGCGGCACCGCCGGGCAGGATCGGGGCGCGATGGCCCGGCGGAATCGGAGGGTCGAACCGGAGGGTGGAACCGTATGGGGTCCGGCCGTCAGGCCCAATGGCGCACAGGGCGGCACCCTGGATCGCCGATTGGCGGCGGCGGGCCGGAGAGCGGGCCGGAGAGACGAAAAACGGAACGGTCCCGCACGGGCTCCCGACTGTTTCTTCGTTTGCTTCTTTTCGGGGGGTGTCGGCCGGCCGCGGCAGGCGCACTTCGGGCATTGACGGGGCCGATATAGGGCGCGGGATCGCCCGTGTCAAGGAATATTATCGAAAAAAAGGAAATATTGTTGGAGACCGGCCCGGCGGAGCCCGCTGTATGGGGAGTGCAGGGCGGCAAGGATGGAAGGGCACGCAGGATTGCGTTGCCCGCCGCAAATGATTTCCGGGCGGCTCTTTGCAGAGGAATCCGAGGGACTTGCCGTGTCCACGGCTCCCTCAAGCGGAACGCGGGGGCTTGTCCATGGGCCCGGCGTGTGCGAGCCCTCGACTATGACCGGAGACAGTGACGATAGCGCCGGCAAGGGCGAGCGCATCGCCAAGCGAATCGCGCGGGCCGGCCTGTGCTCGCGCCGGGAGGCCGAGCGCTGGATCGCCGCCGGGCGGGTTGCGGTGGACGGCCGCGTGCTCGACACGCCCGCTTTCGCCGTGCTGCCGCATCACCGGATCGTCGTGGACGGCCAACCGCTGAAGGCCAGCGCGCCGCCGGCCCTGTGGCGCTACCACAAACCGGCGGGCCTGGTGACGACGAACCGCGATCCGCAGGGCCGGCCGACCGTTTTTGACCGGCTGCCGCCGGATCTGCCGCGGGTGATGACCGTCGGCCGGCTCGACCTGACGACCGAGGGCCTGCTGCTGCTGACCAACGACGGCGACCTCGCCCGTTTTCTCGAACTCCCCTCGACGGGCTGGACCCGGCGCTACCGGGTCCGGGTCAAGGGCCGGCCCGACGAGGCCGCGCTGGCCCGGCTGGCCGACGGCGTCACCGTCGACGGTGTCCGCTACGGGCCGGTCCAGGCCCGGCTCGACCGGCAGCCCGAGCGGTCCGGGGGCGCCAACGCCTGGCTCACCATGAGCATCCGGGAGGGCAAGAACCGGGAAATCCGCAAGCTGTGCGCCCATCTGGGGCTGACCGCGAACCGGCTGATCCGCACGGCGTACGGGCCGTTCCAGCTCGGCAAGCTGGCGTCCGGCGCGGTCGAACGGATACCGGAACGGGTCTTGCGCCAACAGCTGCCGCACTGGCCCGGGTTCGCCGGCGGCGGCGACCGGTCCGGACCGGCTGGAAGATCACAGCAGCAGCCGAAAGGGAAGTCGGCAGGCAATGCGCATCGTCGGCGGAAGCCTTAAGGGCCGGCGCCTCGCCGCGCCGCCGGGCGGCGCGGTCCGCCCGACCGCCGACCGGGCGCGCGAGGCCCTGTTCAACCGCCTGGTCCATGGCGCCTTTTCCGGCGACGGAGCGTCCAGCGTCGCCGGCGCCGGTGTGCTCGACGCCTTCTGCGGCACCGGCGCCCTGGGCTTCGAAGCCCTGTCGCGCGGCGCGGCGCAGGCCGTCTTCATCGACAACGACGACGACGCCATTGCCTGCGTCCGCACCAATATCGCCGCACTCGGCGTCGACGGCCGCGCAACGGTCCTCCGGGCCGACGCGACGGACCCGCCACCCGCCGCCGCCCCCTGCACGCTGGCCTTTCTCGACCCGCCCTATGCCGGAAATGCCATCGCCGACGCCCTGACGGCCCTGGCCGCGGCAGGCTGGCTGGCGACCGGCGCGCTCTGCGTGGCGGAAAGCGCCGCCGGATCGCCGGTTCCCGAGCCGCCGAACGGCTTCGAGACGCTGGACAGCCGCAGCTACGGCAGGGCGCGCTTCTCCTTCCTGCGTTTCAGGCCCTGAGGCGCGGCCCACCGCCGGCCGCGGCGCGGATTTTTCCTTGCGCCGCCTCGATTTTGGCCCGATGTTGCGCGCCTTATCGGAACGGGAGGAGACCCATGAAAAGAGTTGTTGCAGCCACCCTTACGGCGCTGACCGCCCTCGGTATCGCCGCGGCCCCGGTCCAGGCCGCCTATCCGGAACGTCCGATCCAGTTCGTCGTGCCCTGGCCGCCCGGCGACCTGGAAGACGTGCTGACCCGCCTGATCGCCAAGCAGATGACCAAGGATTACGGCGTCCCGGCCGCGGTGGTGAACCGGCCCGGCGGCGGCGGCGTGGTCGGCGCCTCGACGGTCGCGCGCGCCAAGCCCGACGGCTACACCGTCGGCAGCTTCGTCATCGGCATTCCGACGGTCCACGTCCTGATGGGCAACGCGCCGTGGAAGCGCGACACCTTCGACCCGGTCGGCATTTTCGTGACCTATCCCTTCCTGCTCGCGGCCCGGGGCGATGCGCCCTACGGCAACATCGCCGAGCTCGCCGCCCATGCGAAGAAGAACAAGGTGCGGCTGGGCCATTTCGGCTACGGACTGATCCCGACGCGGGCGACCATCCTGGCCGCCAAGCAGATGGGCTTCTCCTTCGGGTCCAACGCGGCCTTCGACGAGCTGACCTGCGCGACGCTCAAGGCCAAGGACGCCGACGTCATCAACACGACGGCCCAGCTCGTGCTGCCGTGCCTCAAGGACATCAAGGTCCTGGCCGCGTTCGCGGACAACCGCATCTCGATCCTGCCGAACGTGCCGACGCTCGCCGAGCAGGTGAAGGGCCGCGAGCTGCCGCTGCTGTGGAACGGCCTGTTCGTGCCCAAGGGCACGCCGCAGGACGTCAAGGACAAGATCGAAGCCTCGGCGAAGAAGGCGCTTACCAGCGAGGCCGCCAAGAAGGTCGCCAAGACGACCGGCGCGATCATCTACTGGAAGGGCCCGGCCGAATCGAAGAAGCAGATCGACCGCGATTTCGACATCGTCCGCGGCATGCTCAAGGAAATGGGCGATCTGAAGAAGTAGCGCCTGTCGCCGGACCGGCCCCTGCCGCCTGACCGGCGGGGCCGGCCGGCGTCTCGTTCGCCGTCCTTTTTGCCGGATTGCTCTGCGAAAATGCGACGCGGGAACTGTCTTCCCTCGGATGGTGTCGCATGGGTGCGGCCATGCAGCCATATCCCCCTCCCCTTGGGTGAGCCGGTAAGGTATGAAAAACGGCAGTTTTCCGCCATTCCTCAAAATTCGTTACCACTTTGCCTATCAGAGGTGTTTGATAAACAGAATTTTACATCCATACCAGTGCCATTTGATTTTCACATCTTTCTCCCCAAGCTGCATCAAGTGCTTTTTGAGGGCCGGCGGTAGGTCAAGGCCGGTATCTCCGGCGTATTCCTCAGCAATCCAGTCAATTGCTATATCGGCAAGTGCATGAACAGTCATGGCTAGGGGTGCGGTTAATGGACCAGACACCCCATTGTCCTAAACAGACACGATATGACTAGGTTTGATTCTGGTCGCTTTTGACGCAGAGGAGCGGATCATGTGGGTTGCTATTACAGGCTTTGCCGTTTGCTTTTCCCTCATTGGGGGATTGGTCGGCTGGAAACTCGGCAAGCGGTCCCTGCAAAGGGAATACGCTAGGGCATTGGATACCACGGAAGCCGACACGGCAAGGGACGATCCGCGGATCACACCCGCCCAAAGGATCATCATAGAGGGACTTTGCGCCGGCCTTGATCGGGCCGTACCGGAAAGGCTTGACGCATTTTCCGAAGCCGACGCGGAATTGCTGATAGAGCAATGGCGGGAGGATTTGTCAGAAAGGCAAACTGCCGCCCGGCACAAGGAACGCATGGCCGCTAAGAGCCGGAAGGTTGCCTAGTCCGGCATATCGTCGGCAGGTCCGCCATTCCTGTAACAATCAACACAAAGCATCCGGCGTTTCAGGGTAGGGCGGAATAGGGTCCCGCAACAGGCACACGGCTTTTTCTTGGCGCGCAGGAAAGCAACATCCTTGGTAAGGCCCGCCCCGCCCGATTTGCCGACATAGAGGCCAGCGGGAAGGCCCGTAGTGCGCATGGCGGTATCCCGGTCCCTGTGCGCCCACTTAATCGCCATCATGCCATGCCGGTGACGCGCGCCGCGCTGGCCTTACTCATACCGCCATCCCGAAGCGATTTGAACGCCCGCGCCCGGCCCTGAATGTCGCTTGCAAACAACCTATCGAAACCGAACCGGACAGGGGCGGCAAGTTTCGCGCTTGCCTCAACCGCGATAATTGCGGCCATCGGCTCAAGGGCAAAATGTAAAAACTGCCTCAGGGCTTCTCGCGCGCCTTCTGCACGGCTTTCCCCGAACAGGGCGGGCGGAATGCCTGCCGCGGCAACAAGGCTCTTATAGACGCTCTCCCGGACGCCTAGGACGGTTTCGGCAGGATTGAAACCTAAGCGGCGCGGTTGCCAGTCTGCCGGTGCGTTAGCCTTGCCATCGCCCCATCCCCCGGCCATAGACGGCACAAGCATGGACCGGCCCGCCATCTTTTTCAAATCGGCCTTAATATCGTCTAGGATATTGCCTTCTACACCGTCGGGATGGGGGAGCAATTGCCCGGACGGTTGCGTTGCCTCATTTGCCATTTGCTTTTCCAATCCCGCGGCAAGGCGGGCAGACTGTACGGCAACGGCAATAGGCGATTGTCCCTTGTGCGGTTCGGAAGCGGAAACATTCATGCGAGGGTGAAAGACTGCATCCCCCGGCAAAATAACTTGTTCGTTTCGGGACGGTCCCGGCAGGGTTAGGCGGTAGCGCCATGACAAGGGGTTAGGTCCGCCCGTTATGTCCCAATCGGAAGCCCTTTGCAGAATGACAATCCCGGCCTGCGTCACGTCGATCCTGTAGACCGCTTCCCCGTCAAGGATCAAAGCGCACCCTAAATCATGCAACAAGGCGGGCGTTAAGCCGGTTCGGGCGGGCGTCCCGCCTTCTATTGTGGCAAGCGCAAGGGAACGCCCTACCAATCCCGCTGCGGCCTGTGCGGCGGCGGTTTCCTTATAGTCGGCTTTCCCTCCCCCGGTTGCGGCATCCAGTAAAGCGGCAACCGCCGCGTCCGTGTAACTGGCGCGTTCCTCAACCGGGGGAGCGGATTTTCCAAACGGCCACATAGTTTAATTCCGTAACATAACGCGGACATTTTCGCCCGAAACATGGCGGAAGCGATAAGACAAGGACGGCCCGACATTCAGCACGGAAAGATTTGAAGATGTATCGGTTAGCTTGGTATCGGAAAACCTGCCAATAACAGCCCAATCCCCCGCGCCTAAAAGGGTTGCTTCAAGCGTAACGACAAAAGCGCCGGAATTTGAAAGGCGGGAAACATGAACCGAAACCCTGTCCTTATCGGTAAAATCCACTTGTTCGGAAAGCGGGTTTCCCGCTGAAAGAATTTCGTCAATTTCAATTCTACTCATTGTCTGCATCCCCGTTGATGGCTTGCGCACGCAATACTACCCACGGCGCTAGAATGGATGCGGCCCCGCTGCTACGCCACGGGTTGCTAAACCTTTCGCCCTGGGGGGCGGTAGGCCGGTCGTACAGGTAGCTTGCAATTGCGGTTATCGCTGCATCCTTCACGGCTTCCGGGGTGTCGGTTGCCGTTCGTTTCTCCACAAGTGCCCGCGCCGTATCAAGGGCGCGGCCTAGGACGCCCGCCAGCGGCTCAACCGGGGGTGTATCTGGGTCGGTGTGAACCTGCAAGTCTATGGCAAGGGTCGTTACAGTGACGGCCACAACAAGGGCGCTCCCGGTTTTGCCTTCAAGCAACCCGCTTCAAGTCTGGCGACGGCGGCCCGGACCTCTGCAACAGTTGCTCCCCCGTATCCCGGTTTGTCCACAATAGCCAATCCCGTGAGGGTTGCGGCATGGATAGTCCGGGACCGGCCTTCCCACATATCCCGCTGCACGCGAAATTCGGCAGACAGGCCGCGCAACACGCGCCGCTTTACCAATGCCCGAACGTCCCGCCCGTCTTGAGTGTCCGGCAATTCGATCCGGGCGCGCAAAGCGTCCGGTCCGTCCGTAAGAGACAAACCGCCGGCCATTCCGGTACGGGCAAGGGGTTTCGATCTATCGTGTTGCCGATTGGCTATCACATCCGAAAATTGGACGCTTCCGGGCAAAAACTTTTCGGAAAAATCGCCAATAGTCGCGGCCTGATTGTAGGGAATGACAATTCCCTGCAATACGCCATCATCGGACGCCCGAAACTCGAACGCCCGGCGCTCTAGACCGTCCGCCATTAGTCCGCCCTAGGACGTAACTTGAAATTCGTAACGGGCGAAAGCTGCGGTGCGCAAGACGGCGAAATTCCAAAGCGCCAGCATAGTAATGCGCACTTCGCCCTTTTGCGCCAGCGTGTACGGATCACGGATCAATTGCGCGGCGCTCCAAATCGGCGCAACCGCGGTTGTACCGGGAACGCTGGTAAGGGCGAAAATCGCTTCTTGATCGTTACTCGCAACCGCCGGCATACGAGACGAAACACGGATGATACCGGCCCGGCGGGACAGGTACGAATAGGCGCTTTCGTCTGCATTGTTGGAACGGTAGACGCTTTCCATGCGGGTATATGTGGCCTTGCCGATAATGGCGCGGACATCCGCAAGGGAATACGCATGTTTGCCGTCAACCATGCCAGTAAAGGCGGCAACAAATTCCGTATGGCCGGCCAAGCCGGTTGCCGCGTCAGGGTCGCCTAGCTTGGCGAAAAACCCGTTGACGTTCGGATCGGTTCCGTCGCCATTCAAGATTTGCTGATCCATCTGGTCCGTTATCAGGGCGCGCAAATCGCGCCGCAATGCCGGTTCCAAACCGCGAAGCAAGGACAAATCTTCAACCCGAAATTCGTAACTGCCGGTCAACCGGCGGGGGGAAAGTTCCGTTCCGGCAAACGTGCCGGCAACCGCGGCCTGCTCCCCGGAAGGCGCTTGCTGGGAAACCGTAGTGCCTCCGGTCAAGATAGGCCAAGTCCGCGTTCCCATCGGGACGGCGGGCATTGCAACGCCCAATTGTGCGGCAATGGACCGCTCAAAAACCCGGCCCATAATGTCAGATTGCGAGCCCAAGCCGGTAGCGGCATCGGCAACGGGCGTCACGGCGCGCTTTTCGGTGCGTTGCTCTTCGCTTTGCGGTTCGGCCAACAAGCGAAGCGGCATGAAACCCTCCGCGGCGTTGTCGCCCAATTCCGCCGCCCGGTATTCGGCTTCTGCGCCCTTCACCGGCTTATCGGCAACCGCTTCCGCCATGAAAGCGGTAACGCTGCATTGCCCTTCTAGGCGTTGGCGTTCCCGCATTTCGCTGTCCGGGTTGTCGCGTGTCGCGGCTTCGTCTTCCGCCGCTTCCGCTTGAACCGCGGCCCGGTATTCAATCTCCAACGGCGGAAGGGCTTTTGACGCAGCGTCCATTTCGGAAAGCAATTCGCCATCCGGTTCCTTGTCGCCAAGGGCGTTGCGTTTTTCGATTGCTTTGTTAAGGCGCTCCCGCGCCTCCGAAATTTTGATTGTCAGTTCCTGTGACCGTCGCATGGTCCCGTCACCCTCTGCCGAAATTAACCGTGGCTCTAAAGCCATCCCTCCCCAAAGGTACAACACGCGCTTTAGGAAAATCAACCTTTATTCGTCCGATCATGTCTTTTCGGGAACGGAAGCGAAATTCAATTGCAATGGCCTGTGTGAATAATGCCACAATCTCCCGCTGCAAATTCTCCAGTTCGGGGCTTTTCTCTAGGGTTTCCAGAAAATCGGAAAACCAGCCGCTTACGCGGGTTCCCTGTCTTGTCTCTGTTATTGAAGCATAGAACACCCTTCGGGAGCGGCCCGAAGATACTTGATACCCTACGACAACCGGCAGGCCGCGTTTTCTTTTTCGGCGGATTTTCGATACCCGAAGCGAATTGGCAAGGCGGCGGCTTCCGGGCCGCTTGGGGGCTTCCCGGCGCAATAGCTTCCGGGTTTCGTCCATAGCCGCCTTTAGTAGTTTGTCGCTTTCCTGTTCAAAACGGCCATACGCCCTTTGACCTTCCGGCGTAACAAAATCGGGAGCGTCCGCGACTAATAATTCGACGCGATAGACGATAGCGGCCATGATCTAGGCGGCAGGCTGGTCAAGCGTCGCGGTGACTGTCGTTTGCGTTGCCCGCAAATCTTCCCATTCGGTTTCCTGAACGACGTACCGCCTTTCCTCTGTCCCGTTCGGGATTAGCAGCACGTCACCGACCTTAACCGCTGTATCCTGTACCAGCCATTCCCCGCGGTACTCGATCCCCGCGGCCTTCGGATCGTCTATCGCCCCGACCGCGGGAACGGCCCGCAAATTAACCTGCCGCGCCCATACCTGCCGGGCGGTTTCCTTGTACAACGTGCCGGAACGCCCGCCCGTTGCCCCCACCCATGCCGACACAAAGCGCAAACCGTGTCCTGGGCTTTGAAAGGGCCGGTCAAGCCGGGCGCGCGCCGTCGCAACCGTTTGCCGATTGAAGCCGCGTATTCTCTGCCCTTCGGGAATGGGCGGGAATACCGCGTTTCCGTCGCGGACTTCGGGCACCAAATCGAAAGCATCGGCGAAAGCGATAAACTCCGAAATGGTGTAGGATACAGCGTCGGGATCGTCTTTTTCCCGCCCGACTATGATATCGTATCCCTTCGGAAATGTACCGACCGGGTAAAAGTCTCCTAGGTCGATTTGAAGGGACACAATGTCGGGATCGTCCTGATTGAACAGCGGAATACGCCATTCCTCTATCAGTTCGTCGTTTGCCGAAACATTGTAAACGAAAGCATCCGAAGGGTCCGGGTCCGCAACACTGACGGATGCAACCTTGATGATTTGATCCAGTCTTTCACGGGGCATCGGTCGCCATCCTTAAAAAGGTTGCGCATTCCGCTGAAGGTAAGCCTTTCCGGTTTTCCTGTCTAGTTTTTCCAATGTGACACCCTCGGCATAGCGTTTGCAGATTGTTGAGCCTAAACCAATCGCCGCCCTTTTGTATCGACTCGATATGGTCACATTCCAATATTCCCATCCTTCCGCACTTCACGCAACGCCAGTTATCCCGCGCAAAGACTTGTTGCCTCACAATCTGCCATTGCTTTGTCTTGTAAACCCGCTTGCCGGCCTTGCCCGCCATTAGACCAGACCGCCGTATGTGCCGATTGCCGGCCTTGCCCGCCGCCTTTCAAATTCCCCCGCCGCCAGTGTGAAGGCCGCTGCAACGTCATCGCGGGCCGCGTTTTCGGTTCCCCGTTTGATAAGCCGCATTGATCCTTGTTTGTCGTTTTCCACTAGGGCCGCGGACAGACTGGCAAGGATCAAGGGCCGGCTTTCCTCTGTGACGGACAAGGGACCGTCTTTTGCAATTTTCCGCAACGCCCGAATATCAAAACTTGCATCGGACCAGCGCGCAACGCGGGAGATTAACTCACAAGGCAAAGAGCAATCCCGTAATTCCGCAAGCCGAAACCTGTCGCAAACAACCGCATGGGGAACGCCCCATTTTTCGCGTACCCAGTTAATTAGCAATGACGGGGGAGGCACGCGCAAATTTGCAGCCAATTGCAATAACCCTTTATCGACTAATTTCTGATACATGCCTTCCGGCACGCGGTCCCGCTTTTCCTGTTCCCGTATGTCGGGGATACCGGGAGCAACGGCAATAGCTTCCGTCCTGCCGTTCGGCCATATCGCCAGGGCCGCGCTCCATGCTCTATGCGCCCCAAGGTCCAATCCCACGATTGGCCGCCCTGTACGGCCTTCTATGGGCCTTGCAGATACCTTTTGCCAATCGTCTACAGTCAATAGCAATTCGCTTTCGTCTGCCGATGGGATGTTGAGACGGTACGAAAAAAACCTTGCCTTCAATCGGCTATCCGCTAGGGCCGCGTCGCGTTCCTCAAGTAGTTTCCTTTTGAAATTTTCGTCTATTGCGGACAAGGGGTTGCAGCGTTGTATTTCCTCCCACTGGTCCCACTTGTCTCTATCGCCCTGCAAAGATTGGACATAGGTTGAACCGTGCGTTCCGGTTTCTATCATGGTATGCCACCAGCCGCCTTTTGCGGGGGCAAGTGTCCCGATAAATACGGCCTTCAATGGGCTTCCCGGTTTGCCCTGTGCGGTTGCGATAGCGTCATAGAGCAAGGTTCCGCCGTTCGTTTCCCATGCTCCCGGTTCGTCGCAAATCGCAAACGGGGTATCCACTAATCCGAAACTTGTCTTTGCGTTGCTTCCGATTACCCGCAATCTGGTCCCGGTCGCCTTGTGAGTAATTGCAACGCGGGTTGCGCTGTCTACAAACCTATATCCCCCCAAAGGCTCCAATCTTTTCCGGGCAAACCGAAATACGATCCGGCATTGTTCAATAGAGCCTGAAAACAAAACGCTTTCGGTTCCCGGTGCAAATAGCTTGTCACTTGGGTTGAGTATCCGGGAAACAAGGTGTCCGGCCAGCCATGACTTGCCGTTTCCCCGCGGTACGCTAAGGGCGGCAGTGTCAATTTCAGGGTCCAAACAACCCGCCAGAAAATCTTTCTGGAATTTGAACAGCAACGCCATATCCATGCAATAGACGCATGGCTCGCCAGTTTCAAGCCCTTTTCCCGACCGTCCAGATAAGCGCAAATTTACATAGCAGGGTTCCCCCGCCGGTCCCTGCTAGTTCAAAATCTGGCGCGGCAGGGTCCCAAGCCATGCACTGAACGCATGTCTAGGCCATGCGGGCGGGAAATATGTATTTGACACATATTGCGGGAGGGTGGCATATTGGCGGTGTGCAGTCTCCCCGTGTCTGCACGTTTGCACACGCACTGGCCTGTCCCCGCGTCCGGTTTTCCTCTCTTTTCCCGGACGCAGGGATGGGCCGCTTTCTTTTTGGGTTAGCCGCCGGTCTGTTCGATCATGGGCTTGAACAAGTCTTCGATAGCCGAGAGGGACAGTCTGGCATCGGACAGTGCCTTGATGACGGCAAGCTCCAAGCCTTCGACTATGGGGCGATAATCTTCCTCGATCTCGCCTAGCTTCAACCCATAGATTTCATCGGTCTCAAGCTGACAGATGCGATCCGCAATTTCCGAAATCTCTTTTCGGAATGCAGCGACGTTCTCGGTGCTCATCTTCTCTACTCCCTGTCTAGGGTTATGGGACTATTCCCTAATCTATCTCTACTCTACCCTTCCCCCTCGCATTGCAATCAATTTCAATACCGGAGGGATGTTCCAGTGTAGCCCTTCGGGCCGGTTCTACAAGGTTCGATAATTGCAATTGATTGCAATGCTCGGGGGTGTATTCCAGAGCAAAGGCGCAATTGGTCTATCCCCGGTTACAGGGACAGACCAGCACCGGGCAACGTATTCCGTCGCTACGGCGGGAATGGCAGCAGCGTAGCTCCATCCCTTGCAGTTCCTTACGCGGTAACGCCCCGCGGTAACGCCCTGTCTGCACACCGCCCGCCCTGATTGCCGCTTTCGCCGACGCTTTCTCTTTGGGCGGCTTGGTCTAGGTTTCGGCCTTTGTTACATCCCCCGGTAGGCCGTTATTGTTTCCCGCGCGCCGGTGGATACTCCCCGCGCGGACCTTGAAGGCTAGGATTGCCGTTCCGAAATCCATGCCTCAACAATCTCGCGCTTCCAAGCAACGCAGTTCTTTGACAAACGAATGGGCGGGGGGAAATTCCCCTCTTTGTACCAGCGGTGTACGGTGCGGGACGAAACCCCTAGCATTTCGCCAATCTCTTTGATCCTCATAAGCACCGGATGGGCCTTTCTTTTGTGTTTGTCGATAATAAGGATTGTTTTCCTTTCCTGTCAATTCCTAGCATCGGCCTTCAACACTGGACAGATAGTCACACCCTAGAGCGCCGTTTAAGGGCCGCTGCCAGCCAAAGAAAAGGGCCGGGGTGTTTCCCCGGCCCTGTGCCTTCCTGGCCCTGTACGGGCTTCTAGGCGGCTCTAACAGATGTATCCGGCCCAACGCTCCATAAGGCCGCGGCGACGCTCCAACAAGTCTGTGCGGGCGTAGGCTTGCTCAACGGAATTGCCGATGCAGTGTGCGAGGGACAGTTCCGCCAGTTCCCTTTCCTCGCCAGTGTCGCCGGCCCATGTGCGGAAGCTGGTACGAAAGCCGTGTACCGTCGCGGCAACCTTGGCGTCTTTGAGCAAGCCGGACAAAACCTTGTCCGTCATAACCCGCCCGCGGACAGAGGGGAAAATCAGGCCGGAAGCGTCCCGGTGTGCCGCCGCCCGCTCTAACACGTCTAGGGCCGCGGCAGACAGAGGAACACGCCATTCCTTGCCGCCCTTCATGCGCTCGGCAGGCACAACCCAAACACCCGCTTCTAGGTCTATTTCATCCCACGTCGCGCCGCGTGCCTCACCCGACCGGCAAGCCGTCAACATGATCCATTCCAACGCCAATTTCGCGGTAGCAACGGCGGTAACTCCCCGGACCTTGGCGAGTGCGTCCGCCGCCTTGGCGTGCGGTACGGCTTCCCGATGCTTAACCGTCTTGCCGTTCTGTTTCGGCAGAATGGCCCCTACAGCATGGGCTGGATCATCCTGCCGCCATCCGTGCGCAATGCTGTACTTGAACACCGCGGAAAGCATCTGCCGGAATTTGCGCGCCAGTTCCGGCTTGTCATGCCAAATCGGCAAAATCACCGTCAACACGTCCGCAACTTGTATCGTGTCAATCCGGCGCTCGGCAATCGGGGCGGCATAGGTCGCCAGAGTATTCCGCCAAAGGGCTTCCGTCTTGTTTCCGGTCCATGCTTGTGATTGAAGGTCGATTGTCCGGGCGGCGGCTTCATGGAATGACGGCACACCCGGCCCGCGGGGGTCGCGCCCCTCTTGAACGGCCCGCGCATTCCGAAGGGCGCGGTCCCGCGCTTCGGACAGGGTGACGGCAGGATAAGAGCCAAGGCCGATGCTGACAGGTTTTTTGCCGCCAATGCGAAGCCTTTGGCTCCAAGTCTTAGACCAGCGGTCGGATTTCGTTTTCTGTACTAGCAGGGACAGGCCGTGCCCGCCCCGCCCGTCTCCGAACCTGCCCCGCGCTTTCACGTTGCGAACAAAGGCGGCTGTGAGTGTCTTTGGACGCTTCATATCAGTACCTTTCTGTTTACCACTTTACGCATATCATATAGTGTCCTGCCCTGTCATGGCAAGACATAGGATTGCAATTAATTTCAATAGGTTAGGGAAGGGGTGACTAGGTGTGTCAAGCCCTGTCTATGCCAAACGGCTCCCCTTGGGGGAGGGGTTAGCGGAGGAGTTGCTTGCCGGCGCGCTCACGGCCGCTTTCGGAATTGAAGCGGATCGCGGCAGACCCCTCCCCCTGACCCCCTCCCCCAAGGGAAGGGGGAAACCGGAGCGCCGGCGACTTTCCCGATCGAGCCCCGATCGAGCCCCCGATCGAGCCCCCGTTCGAGCCCATGTCCGCGTTTGACGAAGACACCGCGCAGGAAGGCGTGCCCGGCCGGACGGTCGTGGCCCTGTTCTTCTTCGTCTTCGGCGCCGGCGGGCTCGCGCTGATGCCACTCCAGACAGGCACCTCGCCGGGCGACGAGGGCTGGTTCACCCAGCCCTGGCTGATGCCGCTGCTGACCCTCGGCCTGCTTACCGCGGTATCTCTGCTTTTCGTAGTAAAGCTTTGGAGAGACGGGGAATTTGCGAGGGCAAAGACAAGCGGCCCCGCGCTGGCAGGCGAGATTTGGATTTGGCTCAAGTCGGCCGAATTCTTCGCCTGGTACGTCGCCTATATCGTCCTGCTCGGACTGATCGGTTATGGGCTCTCGACCTTCCTGTTCGTCGCCTGCCTCGGATTGCGCGTCGGACTGCGGCAGCCGAAATGGCTGCTGGCGGCGCTGGGCGCGACGCTGGCGATGGTGCTGCTGTTCCGTCTCGGCCTCGAAATCTGGGTGCCGCCGGCCGACCTGTACGACCTGCTGCCCAAGAGCGTCGCCGTGTTTCTCCAGCGGTATTTCTAGCCGGGACCGGGCGGGCCATGGACGCGATCCTCGCCGGACTGAGCCAGCTCGGCCAGTGGCACGTCCTGATCGCGCTCTTCGCCGGGGCGATCAGCGGTGTCATCATCGGCGCGATACCGGGCCTGGGGCCGGCGGTCGCCATCGCCGTCCTGCTTCCGGCGACCTACGCGATGGATCCGCTGACCGCGCTCACCCTGCTGCTCGGCATCTATTCCGGCGCCTGGTACGGCGGCGCGATCCCGGCGATCCTGATCAACACGCCGGGCACGCCGGTCAACGTGCTGACGACCTACGACGGCTATCCGATGACGCTCGCCGGCCAGGCGCGCCGCGCCCTGTCGCTTGCCTACAGTTCCAGCTTCGTCGGCGGCATCGTCAGCGTGGTCGTGCTGATCGCGATGGCGCAGCCGCTCGCGGACATCGCCTCGAATTTCGGTTCGGCGGAATTCGCCATGGCGGCGCTGATGGCGATGGTGCTCGTCGTGGTCGCGCACCGCGGCCGGGTGCTGGCGGCGGCGATCACGCTGGCCTTCGGCCTGTTCCTCGCCACCGTCGGGCTGGAGACCGCGTTCAACACCCAGCGTTTCACCTTCGGCCAGGTCTGGCTCCAGGGCGGCGTGCCGCTGATCCCGGTGGTGCTCGGCCTGTTCGCCATGTCCCAGGCCTTCGTCCTGTTGACCGAGGACGACCAGTCCGGCGAGCCGCCGCGGCTGACCGGCCGCTTCTTCCAAGGCCTTGCCGAAGCCTTCCGCTATCCCAAGACCCTGTTCTCCTCGTCCGGCTTCGGCGTCTTCATGGGCATCCTGCCCGGCGTCGGCGAGTTTCTCGCCCAGTTCTTCAGCTACACGCTGGCGCAGAAGACCTCGAAGACGCCGGACCTGTTCGGCAAGGGCGCGCCGGAAGGGCTGATCGCCTCGGAGGCCGCCAACAACGCCGTGCCGGCCGCCGCGCTGGTGCCCCTGCTCGCGCTCGGCATTCCCGGCGAAGCGCTGACCGCGATGATGCTGTCGGTTTTCATGGTGCACAATGTGATCCCGGGGCCGGAGTTGTTCGCCACGCGCCCCGAGTTCATCTCCGGCCTCTATCTCTCCCTGCTGGCGATGAACATCGTGATCCTGATTTTCCTGCTGTTCGCGACCCGGCTGATCGTGGCGCTGTCGCGCGTCAACACCAAGTTCATCGGCGTTATCATCCTGGCGCTGACCCTGGTCGGCACCTACACGGCGAGCTACAACATCGTCCATCCGCTGATGGCGCTGGTCTTCGGCCTGATCGGCTACATCCTGAAGCGCCACAACATCCCGATCGTGCCGATCGTGCTCGGCCTCGTGCTCGGGCCGATCTTCGAGGCGCGGCTGCGCCAGGCCCTCGGCACGGCCGGCGGCGACATGGCGATCTTCGTCGAGCGCCCCTATTCGGCCGGCCTCCTCGCCGTCATGGCCGTGGCGATGATCGGCATCGCGCTCACCAACCGGCAGCGCCGGCAGCGGGAAAAAATCGCCGCCGGGGAGCGGTGAGGCCGCTCCTTCCGTCTCGGCGCCGGCCGCCGGGCAGGCGAACCGCCGTTTGACGGCAGCGGGCATTTTGGCCATGTCTTGTCGCGAAGGCCGGAGTCACCCGTGGACTCCGGTTCCGCCGGAAATCGACAGGCATAGCCGATGGCCGTTTCGCCTTTCTCGATCGTCGCCGCCGACACGCCCGAGGCGCAGTCGGCGCTGGCCGGGCTGACCGCGCGCTATCCGATCGTTCCGGCGGCGGAAGCGCGCCGTCTCGTCGTTCTCGGCGGAGACGGCTTCATGCTCGAAACCCTGCGCACCACGCTGGACCGCGACGTCGCCGTCTACGGCATGAATCTGGGCAGCGTCGGCTTTCTGATGAACGAATTCGAGCCGGCGGGACTGGCGGAACGGCTGGAAGCGGCTCAGCGGGTCGATATCCATCCGCTATTGATGCAGGCCCGGACCGTAGCAGGGCGAACGGTCGAAGCGGTCGCGATCAACGACGTGTCATTGCTTCGCGAGACGCACCAGACCGCGAAACTGCGTATCCTGATCGACGGCGTCGAGCGGCTGGCCGAACTGGCATGCGACGGCGCCCTGGTCGCGACGCCGGCCGGCAGCACGGCCTACAACCTGTCGGCGCAGGGACCGATCGTCCCGATCGGCGCCAGGCTCCTGGCGCTCACACCGATCAGCGCCTTCCGCCCGCGGCGCTGGCGCGGCGCGTTGCTGCCGGACACGGCCACCGTAACCGTAGAAATTCTCGAACCGGCAAAGCGCCCTGTCAGCGCCGTCGCCGACTCGACCGAAGTCCGGGACGTGGCGACGGTGACCGTCCGGCAGGCCGCCGACATGACGCTCTCCCTGCTGTTCGATCCGGAGCACAATCTCGAAGAGCGCATCCTGCGCGAGCAGTTCCTGCCGTGACCGGCCGGAGCGTGGAGGGCCCGGCCGCGGCGGCGGCCCTGCCGCGCCGCACCTGGGTCTTCCGCCTGTCGATCACCTTTCTCGTCGGCGCGGCCGGCGGCTGGCTGTTCGATCAGGCGAACCTGCCGCTCGCCTGGATGATCGGCGCCCTCGTCTTCACGACCGTCGGCGCGATCGCCGGCGTGCCGATGATCGCCTCCCACAAGGTGCGCCAGCCGCTGATCGCGATCATCGGCGTCATGCTGGGCGCCCAGTTCACGCCGGAAGTTGCGGCACGAATTCCCGAGTGGTGGGCCTCGGTGATCGCCCTGCTTGCCTATGTCGGACTCAGTACCAGCCTGCTCTTCTGGTACTTCCGGCGCCTGGGGCACGGCCCGGTCACCGCATATTGCGCTTCCACGCCCGGCGGCCTCAACGAAATGGTGCTGATCGCGCAGGAAATGCGCGGCGACTATCTCTCGGTCGCGCTGGTCCACGCCACCCGCGTGCTGGTGACGGTGTTGATCGTGCCCTTCGGCTTCATCGCCCTCGGCCTGTACGATCAGGGCAGCCGGGCGTCGCTCGGCGCTGCCTTCGGCGACATTTCGCTGGACGAAGCGGCCATCCTGACGGCCGGCGGCGTCGCCGGGTATTTCGGCGCAAAGGCCCTGAAAATCCCCGCTGCGGCGCTGACCGGCCCGATGATCGTCAGCGCCCTGCTCCATCTGGTGGGCGCCAGCACCATCGCGCCGCCCGGCCCGCTGGTCGCCATTGCGCAGGTTGTCGTCGGCTCAACCCTCGGCGCCCGTTTCGCCGGCGTCCCGATCCGCCGCGTCCTGCGCCTGGTCGTCCATTCGCTCGGGTCGACCGCGATCATGATCTCGCTGACCATCCTGCTGGCGGCGGCTGCCTCCGCCTTCGTCGATGCGTCGATCCCCGCGCTCGTGCTGGCGCTCGCGCCGGGCGGGCTGGCGGAAATGAGCCTGATCGCGCTTGCCCTCGGCATCGAGGCGGCGTTCGTGGCCGCTCATCACGTCATCCGGATCGCCCTGGTCGTGCTCGTCCTGCCGACCGTATTCCGCCGGCGCTTCGAAGACCCGGGCGGACGCGGCGAACCGTAAGGCCCGGCCGCCGCGGCCGGGCCGGCTTTCAGCCGATCTGTCTGGGCAGCCAGGTCGCCACCTCCGGGACGAAAATCAGCAGGATCAGGACCAGAAGCTCGATCAGGATGAAGGGCAACGCCGAGCGGATGACCGCCCCGATGGTGACGTCGAACGGCGCCACGCCCTTCATCACATAGAGCAGCAGGCCGAAGGGCGGCGTCAGCAGGCTGATCTCCATGGTGATCAGGATCAGCACCATCAGCCAGATCGGGTCGATATCGTAGGTCGCCTGCAGCGAGGTCGCGCCGAGCAGGAAGAACGGCAGGGTGAGCAGCAGCATGCTCACCTGGTCCATGAAGGCGCCGAGGAACAGCAGCACGACCATCATCATGATGACGACGGTGAGCGGCGTGAGCTGAAGCGCCGTCAGGCTCTCGAGCAGGCCGCGGGTGGCGCCGGACACTGCCAGCGACTGGGTGAAGACCAGCGAGCCGGCGATGATGAACAGGATCATCGTGTTGATCTTGGCGGTCTCGACCAGCGCCTTGGCGATCGCGCGCCAGTCGAAGTCGGCGCCTTCGACGCCGGTCACGGCGATCCGGCTGCGGAACAGGCGGAAGAAATAGCAGGCGCCGAGCGCGGCGAGACAGCCCAGAGCGGCGGCCTCGGTCGGCGAAGCGAAATCGAGGAAAATGCTGCCGACCACCACGACGAAGATGGAGAACAGCGGAAAGATATAGAGGACGAACGGCAGGATGCGGTTGACCGCCCGGAGCGCACGGCCGCTGTAGGTTACGGACCAGAGCGGACCGCTGCGGCCGTTGATCGCGACGGTGAGCGGCACGTCGAGGTGGCTCTGGTCCGGATCGTAGCCGGGCGCCAGGCTCGGATCGAGGGTGCAGCGCCCGATGACATAGGCGAAGAACAGCAGCGCCATCAGGATGCCCGGCACGATTCCGGCGACCAGCAGCAGCGCGACGGACTGCTCGGCGATGCTTGCCAGCAGCACGGCCAGCGCCGAGGGCGGGATCAGCATGGCGATGCCGCCGACCGCCATGATCGGCCCCATGGAGATCGACGGCTGGTAGCCGCGCTTCACCATGTCCGGCAACAGGACGTTGCCCAGGATGGCGGTGTTGGCGATGGTCGAACCGGAAAGAGACGAAAAGATCGTGCCGCCGACGATCGAGACGATGGACAGGCGCCCCGGAATCCGGGCGATCAGGCGTTCGATCGCGCCGATCGCCTTGAAGGCGACTCCGGTCTGCAACAGGATTTCGCCCATGAGCAGGAACAGGGCGATGGGCGTCAGCGAATAGCGCACCGCCAAGTGGAACTCCATCGGCATGCTTTCGAGCGCGATCGCCGCGATCGTCCAGTCGCCGGTCAGCGCGAAGTCGCCGATGAACAGGGCCGTGCCGAACAGGTTCGCCGCCATGAAGGCGAACGCCACGGGCATGCCGAGGAACAGGAACGCGCACACGATCCCCAGCAGCAGGATCATGGCGAAATACCATTCCATCGCTCAGAACCCCGCTTCCGAGGAAGCGATTTCGCCGGCCTTGCCCGCCCGCCGGTAGCGCAGCAGGAATTCGATCGCCAGCAGGGCGAACGAAACCGCGAAGACCAGCAGCATGTACCAGTTCGGGATGCGCAGGTCCTTGTCCGGCAACGTGCCGAGCTCGAACTCGCCGATCGTGCCGGTCAGGCCGCAGTAGCACATCGCCGCGCAGAGCAGCGCGCCACCGATATCGAGCAGTCTCTCCAGCCGCAGGGCAACCGGGCCGGGCAGCGCGGCAATGACGATATCGACCCGGACATGGGCGCCCTTGTTGAGCACCCAGGCCGCCGACAGGAAGACGCCGATATAGAGCGCGTACTCTGCGCCTTCGTGCAGCCAGGGCAGGTTGCCCCAGCCGAGCTTGCGCAGGAACAGGTCGATGGGGATCAGGAGCGTAAAAACGCCGATGGACAGCGCCACCAGCGCCGCGATGAAGCGATTCACCTGTTCGAAACCCGCCTCGAACAGGTCGAGAAAGGACGGGGTGGCCTGCATATCGGAACCCGGAACGGAAAAAGGGCGGCCGGCCGCAAGGGACCGGCCGCCCCGCTACGCCATCCGGATCAGCCCTTGCCGGCGAACAGCGCCTTGAGCTTCAGCCCGTGCTCCGGGCTGCGCTCGATCACCTCGTCCCACGCTGCGTCGCGCGCCGTGTCCGACCATTTTTTGGTGTCGGCTTCGTTGAAGGTAATCGTTTTTATGCCGCCCTTGGCATGGAAGGCACGCTGTTTCTCGTCCCGCGCCATGGCGGTCTTGCTCGTGCCCTCGACCTTGCCTTCCCTTTCCAGAACGACCGCCGTAATGATGTCCTGGGCCTTCTTGCTCAGCGTCTTCCATTTGCGCAGGTTGAGCAGGGTGTGCAGCGACGAGTTGTAGAAGCCGGGATCGACCCGGTACTTGGTCACCTTGTGCCACGGCGGCGGGTAGCCGCCCAGCGGCCAGCCGTAGCCCTGCACCGTGCCGTTTTCCATGAGGGTGTAAATCTGCGGCATCGCCGCCCGCTGCACCGTCGCGCCCAGCCGCGTGAAGAACGCCGTGTAGACCGGCGCCACGCGGAGATGCAGGCCCTTCAGGTTCGGCCCGGTAATCGGCTTGCTCAGATAGAGATGGAACGGGCCGAAATCGTGATGCCGCCCGACATAGTGGATGCCCTTGGCGTTGAGGAGCTTCTGGACATAGGCGATGCCGCCGTTCTTGCGCAGTTCGGCGAAGGTCTTTTCCTGCAGGCGCAGCACGGGCGCTTCGGGCAGCACATTGCCGAAATAGGCTTCGGTACAGCCGATGATGTCGTAGGCGCCCTTGGCCATGCGTTGGGTCATCGTGAACGGGCTGCCGATGGCCGGCGCGCCGCCGAGCATCTTGACCTGCACGACGCCCTTGCCCTTGGCGTTGATCTCCTTGGCGACCGCTTCGAACGGCCGGCCCGGCGGGGCGCCGATCGGGAAGCAGCTGGCGCCGCGCAACGTGACTTCCGCAGCGCTGACCGCCGACGGAACCGCACCTGCCGCGAGCACGGCCGCGGCGGCGGCGGGCACGGCAAATCTGTGAAACTTCATGGATTTTTCCTCCCAGACTTACGATCAGCAGGCGTCGTGGACCGGGCTCCGCCCGCCAGCCTGCAACGTCTTGTCATAACCCAGCCCCGGTCTGCGGACAACGCATTAGGGCGAATCAAAGGGGGACCGCCAGCAGGCCGACGATGTTCGAGGTATCGAGCAGGACCAGCCGCTCCCTGAACTTCGGCACGCCGTTGCGGAACACGATCCGGTCGACATATTCGCCGGCGGAGAACAGGTCCGACCGTCCCTCGGCGTCGGTCTGGATCACGGCATAGTTCGCCCGGGCGTCGTAGACCCCGTCGGCCACGCCGAGGATATCGACATTCGTGATGAGGTGCCGGTCGGTATGCAGGTTGTAATAGTTGGCGATCCGCAACGATTTGATCCGGTCGCGCATCATCGCCCTGTTTTCGAAATACAGGATGTAGCCGTAGAGGCCGGCGTCCCGGTTCTCGCGCGACTGGATCAGGTAGCGCGCGTCGTCGAGGAAGAAGTCGGGCCATTCCTCCAGCCGGTCGTCGTCGAGGCAGCGGGCATAGGCCTTGTTCATCTGCTCGATCGCGAACAGGGCGTCGCGGTCGACGGCGAGCCCGATGCCGCTCACCGGGGCGACCGCTCCCCGCCTGCGGCGGACCCGCCCGGCTCCGGCGGCGCGAAACCCATGAACCGGGCGTAGCCCTTCCACATCGCCCGCAGGTTGGCCTCGCTGACCATGTGGTCGATCCGCTCGGGAGTCGTGTCCGTGCCGTCCATCGCCACCAGGCTGGCGCCCTTCTCCGCACCCAATGCAATTCGCGCCTGGAGTTTCTCGACCACCTCGGCGTCTTCCATCGCGACATAGCCGGCCGGCCCGAACTGGTTGTTCTGGAACAGGTGTTCGCGCAGGCATTCCGGATCGTCGGCATAGGTGAAGTAGGTATAGACCACCTCGAAGCGGTCCGGCGCCTTGGGCCGGAACTGGCGGATGCTGAACGCGCTGCCGATCAGCGTGAACAGGCAGTTCGGGAAAATCCCCACGATCGAAATGGCGATGTCGTCGGGCAGCGCGGTGCGAAAGGCGGCGACGCGCGGCTCCTCCAGTTTGGTGCGTTGCTTGCGGGCCTCCGGGCTCCGGTAGATTGTCAGCAGGCAATGGGTGCCTTCGTGCCACATCTCGGCGCGGGCCGCCTGGTCGGGCTGGACGATGCCGAACGCGCCGAAAAACTTGTGCAGCTGGGGCGCGTGATAGAAATCGCGCGAGTTTTCGTAAAGCAGCTTCCAGTTGGCCCGGATCGTGTGGCGCTGATAGCCGGTTACCGTCATCGGCCGGGCGAACACTGCCGAAAGCCGCTCGCGGATGGCCGGGCCCAGATAGTCTTCCAGCGGCAGCGCATCGTCGGAAAAGGTGCCGAAGACCACGCCGGCCCACGATGCGACGCGCAGCGGCCGCATCCGGTGCTGCGCCTTGTCGAACGCCGCGTCGTAGCCGCCGACGCCGCCGCGCCCTTTCTCCCAGGGCACGCCGACGACCCGGCCGGCCCGGTCATAGCTCCAGTTGTGGTAGATGCAGGTGAAGCCGCGCGCATTGCCGCGCGGCCGGCGCACCACCTCGGCGCCGCGATGGGCGCAGCGGTTGACGAAGGCGCGCAGCGCCCCGCCCTCGTCCCGTACCAGCACGACCGGCGTCGCGCCGACGTGGCACGTCGTGTAGTCGCCGGGTTCGGGGACCTCGACTTCGAGCCCGAGATAGTTCCAGTGCGGGCCGCGAAAGAGCCGTTCGTCTTCGCGTTCGTGGATGTCCGGACTCGTGAACAGTTCGAACGGAACGCGGCTCCAGCCCTCGGCGGGCCAGACCAGGCCGCCCGTGTTGCTTTGGGCAGCGGCATGGTCGATGGCGGTATAGGCGGGCATGACGGCGGTCCGATGCGGGTGCGGCGCGGCCCGCAGGCGCACACCGCCGCCGGGCCGGGTGCCAGCCTTACATCATTCGGGACGCTGCGGGAATTCCCAGGATTGCGGAAAGCCGGTTGCGGGCGGCCGTGCTCCGGTCGGAGGCGGCTAAAGCCCGGCCGCCTTGCGGGCCTCGGCCAGCCAGTCCATCGCCCGGCCGACGCCGCCGAAGGGGAAAATGTGCAGCCCGGCGATCTCGGGCAGCGGATCGCTCCCCGCCGCGGCGACCAGGCCGGCGATCAGGTCGTCCGGTTTCACGGTCCGGCGGATCAGCTTCACGCTGCCGGCGCCCTGGCGCATCAGGGCGCGGGTCGAAACGCCGATGCCGCAGATTTTCGCATAACGCAGCAGGGTCGCCAGATCGGCGGGGCCGGCGATGCCGAGGCGCACCGGCAGGCCGATGCCCAGGCCGCGCATTTTTTGCGCCCAGTCGACGACCGTGGCGCCTTCGAAGACGAACTGGGTGACGAAATCGAAATCGGCGTCGCTGCTGCGGGCGTAGTGATCCTTCCTGAGCATTGCCTCGCGCAGGGCGTCGTCGCCGATGAGGCGGTTGCCCTCGGGATGCGCGCCGACATGGATCGTTTGCAGGCCGTGCCGCTCCAGGGCGCCGGTCAGCAGCACATCCATGCTTTCGGCAAACGGCCCGGCGACCTCGGGCCGGTCTCCGGCGATAACCAGCGCCTCGCGGCAACCGGCCTCGCCGGTCAGCCGGTAGAGGAAATCCTCAAGCGCCGCGTGGCTCGGCAGGGCCCGCGCCGCGATATGCGGCACGGCGATATAGCCCCGCGCGTTCAGGGTTTTCGCGGCGCTCACGGTATCGGTCCGGTCGCGCGACGGCAACGAGGCGACGAAGACCCGGGTGCCCGCCGGAACGTGCGCGCACACCTTGTCGACCTGGTCCGGGTCCGGCAGGGTTTCCGTCGACACCTGCGACAGCAGGCGCTGCAAGAGCGGTTGCCGATGGACGGGATACGCGGCGGAGCGACGATCATAGTTCATGGTCGTGCCGATCGGCCGGGCCCGGTGCGCCTGTGCTGCACGGGCCGATTCAGGGTGGGAGCGGCCTCTACGCCCTTTATCCGGCGTTGAAAAGCGAAAAAATGCAGGCCGAAATCACAGCTTCGTGTACGGCCGCGGACGGGTCCCGAAACCGGTCGAACCGGCCGGGTCCAGCGGTCGCCCCAGCACTATGGAATCCGCCGTGGAACCCGCCGCGGAATCCGCTTGCCGCCCCTGCCCTGCACGCTAAGTTTGGCGCACCGTGCCGGGCGCGGCATTACCGCTGCCGCACCGGAACGAGTTCGGCGTGCAGGCAACCCAACAGGCAAGAAACGCGATGACGAAATTCGGAGTGGGCCAGGCGGCGGCCCGGATCGAGGACCGGGTGCTGGTGACCGGCGCCGGCGCCTATACCGACGACACCTCGATCGACGGCCAGGCCTGGGCCTGTGTTCTGCGCTCGCCCCACGCCCACGCCCGCATTCTCGGCATCGACAGTACGGAGGCCGCCGCCGCGCCGGGCGTGATCGGAATCCTGACCGGAGCGGATATGACCGCCGACGGCCTCGGCGACCTGCCCTGCCTGGTCCCGCTCGAGAACCGGGACGGTTCGGAGCGCCACGACTCGCCGCACGGCATCCTGGCCGGCGATCGGGTGCGCTATGTCGGCCATCCCGTGGCGCTGGTCGTGGCCGAAACCCTGGCCCAGGCGCGCGACGCCGCCGAGCGGATTGCGGTCGACTATGAGGAACTGCCGGTCACCGTCCACACGGAGCATTCGGCGGCGGACGGCGCCCCGCTGCTCTACGACCACATCCCCAACAATCTGATCTACGACTGGCACAAGGGCGACGAGGCCGGCGTCGAGGCGGCGCTGGCCCGGGCGCACCATGTCTGCGAACTCCGGCTGGTCAACAACCGGGTGGTCGCCAACCCGATGGAGCCGCGCAGCGCGCTCGCTGTGCACGACGCCGCGTCCGGGCGCACGACGCTCGCGGCCTCGACCCAGGGGCCGAGCCTGATCCGCGACATCCTCGCCCAACCGGTCTTCGGGATCGATCCGTCGAACCTGCGCGTCACCACCGGCCATGTCGGCGGCGGATTCGGCATGAAGGTCTTTCCGCATGCGGAGCAGGCGCTGGTGGTCTGGGCGGCGCGCCGGCTCGGGCGGCCGGTCAAATGGACTTCCGAGCGGTCCGAAGGCTTCCTTTCCGACGTCCAGGCGCGGGACAACATCACCTACTGCAAGCTGGGACTGGACCGGAACGGCCGCATCCTCGCCCTGCGCGCCGACACCTTCGCCAACGAGGGCGCCTACCTGTCGACCTTCGCCCCGCTGGTCGCCTGCTTCGGCATGGACATGCTGGCCGGGCTCTACGATATCCCGGTCATCTACACGACGGTGAAGGGCGTGCTGACCAATACGGTGCCGGTCGACGCCTATCGCGGCGCCGGGCGGCCGGAAGCCGCCTATATCGTCGAGCGGGTCATCGACAAGGCGGCGCTGGAAACCGGCCGGTCGCCCGACGAATTCCGCCGGATCAATTTCATCCGGCCGGACCGGATGCCCTATACCACCTGCCTGGGCGACACTTATGACAGCGGCGAGTTCGAGGCGCTGATGGACCAGGCGATGGCGCAGGCCGACTGGGCCGGTTTCGAGGCGCGCCGGGCCGAGTCGCTGCGGCGCGGCAAGTATCGCGGCATCGGCCTCGCCACCTATATCGAGCGCTGCGGCGGCGGCCCGCCGGAGGTCGCGGCCGGCAGTTTCGGCGACGACGGCATTCTCACGGTCGCCATCGGGACGATGGACAACGGCCAGGGCCACAAGACGTCTTACAGCCAGATCCTGTCCGGCGAACTGGGCATCGATATGGAGAATATCCGGATATTCCAGGGCGATTCCGACCGCGCCCCGCCCGGCATGACCGGCGGCTCGCGCTCGGTCCCGGTCGGCGGGTCGGCGATGCTCGGGCTGGCCGCGGCCATTATCGGCAAGGGACGGCGGACCGCCGCCGACATGCTGGAGGCCGCGGCCGGGGACGTCGAATATGGCGACGGCGCCTACCGGGTCGCCGGCACCGACCGGGAGGTGGACCTGTTCGATGTCGCCCGCCGGGCGCAGGAGAACGGCGAACCGCTGGACGACTCCTTCGAACGCACGCCCGAGGCCGACACGTTTCCGAACGGCGCCCATGTCGTCGAACTGGAAGTCGACGCCGAGACGGCCGAGATCGCGATCCTGCGCTACACGGTGGTCGACGATTTCGGCGCCGTCATCAACCCGCTGCTGATCGAGGGCCAGGTCCATGGCGGAATTGTCCAGGGGCTGGGGCAGGCCCTGCACGAATTCACCTGGTACGATCCGGCGAGCGGCCAGCTCGAGACCGGGTCGTTCATGGACTACAACATGCCCAAGGCGGATTATTTCCCGTTCTTCAGCTTCGCCACCCGCAACGTGCGCTGCACGACCAACCCGCTGGGGATTAAGGGCGCGGGCGAGGCCGGCGCGATCGGCGCGCCGCCCGCCGCGATCAACGCCCTGGTCGATGCCCTGCGCCCGGCGACCGGAATCGACCATATCGACATGCCGGCGACGCCGCAGGCGGTTTTCCGGCTGCTGAACGGCGCGCGCAGGGCGGCCTAGGCTTGCCGGGAGGCCGGCCGCTGCGCAAACGGATGCCCGCCCCCTGGTGGGCCGCGGCGATCCTCGCCCTGGCCTGGCTGCTGTTTTCATCGGCCGCAGACGCCGCAACCGCCGCGCCGGCGCCTGTCCTTCGGTCCGGACCGGCCGGAAACGTTTTTTCCCCTTTTCAGAGGATTCCCCTGCGAAAGGCCGCGACCGGGCTTCAACAGGGCAAGCAAGGCAGTCCCCCCTCCCCTTGGGGGAGGGGGTTAGGGGGAGGGGTAAGCGGCGACCGAAGCCTTGCCGGAACCGGCATCGGCGCGCTGCCGGACGACCCCTCCCCTAGCCCCTCCCCCAAGGGGAGGGGGATTCCGGCGGCGCTTTTTTCAGGGCAATCTTGTTCGGCTCGGGAAGCGCCGCCCATGATTCGCCCATGACCCGGCGCGCGCCGTATGACGGGATCGTTGTCACGACGCCGGTCTCGATCCCCTATGTCCGCTTCTCGACCCGGGGCGCGCACTGGTGGATCGGCCGCGCCCTGGCCGCGCTGGTCCGGGACTCCGGCCTCTCCAAGGACCGCTTCGACGGCGTGTGCGCGACCAGCATGTCGCTGGCGCCGGATACCGCCGTCGGTATCGTCCAGCATCACGGGCTGACGCCGCGCTGGCTCGACTTCATACCGATGGGCGGCGTCACCGGCGTCGTCGCGATGCGCCGGGCGGCGCGCGCGGTCCAGGCCGGCGACGCCGACATCGTCGCCTGCGTGGCCGGCGACACAAACCATATCGACAGCTTCCGCCAGGGCCTCGAAAACTTCAGCCAGTTTGGCAAGGACGCCGTCTATCCCATTGGAACGGGAGGGCCGAACGCCAGTTTCGCCTTTCTCACCGATTATTACATGCGGACCTATGGCGCCCGGCGGGAGGATTTCGGCAAGATGTGCGTGGCGCAACGGGAGAACGCCCTCGCCTATCCCCACGCCCTGTTCAAGGCGCCGTTGACCCTGGAGCAGTATATGACCGCCCGGCCGATCGCCGAGCCGGTGCATCTGTTCGACTGCGTCATGCCCTGCGCCGGCGCCGAAGCCTATCTCGTCATGCGCGAGGAGGAGGCGCGCGGCCTCGGCTTGAGCTTCGGGCGCATTCTCGGCACCATCGAGCGGCACAACGCCTTTCCGGACGACCCGGTGCAGTACCGCGGCGGCTGGGCGATGGACGGCGGCGAACTCTACGGCATGGCCGGCGTGAGCCCGGACGACATCGATTTCTTCGAGACCTACGACGACTATCCCGTGATCAACATGCTGCAGTTCGAGGATCTGGGCTTCTGCGCCAAGGGCGAGGCGCCGGACTTCGTGCGCAGCCACAGCCTGACGACCGGCGGCAGCTTCCCGATCAACACCTCCGGCGGCCAGCTTTCCGTCGGGCAGGCCGGCGGCGCGGGCGGCTTTCTCGGCACGGTCGAGACGATCCGCCAGGTCACCGGGCAGGCGCTCGGCAACCCGGTCCCGGACGCCAAGATCGGCCTGGTCGGCGGCTTCGGCATGATCAGCTACGACCGCGGCGTCTGTTCCGCAGCGGCCATCCTGGCGGCGGGAGACTGAGTCCGTGGCCGCCCCGCTCAAGAAACCGAAGCGCAAGAACCCGGTCCTGCGCACAAGGGCGCCGATGCTGCCGCCGGCGCCGCGCAGCCGGATTTCGCTCGGCCTGACCTCGGGCGCGGCGCGCGGCGTCTTCGAACTCCAGGTCTGCCGGGACTGCGGCGCCGTCCAGTATCCGCCGCGCGAAGCCTGCCGGGAATGCCTGTCGGACCGGCTGGACTGGACGCCCCACAGCGGCCGCGGCGAACTGGTGGCGCACACCACCCTGCGCCACGCCATGGAGAACTATTTCCGCGAGCGCCTGCCCTGGCGGCTCGGCATCGTGAAGCTGGACGGCGACGGGGCCCCGGGCGAATCGGAGACGGTGGCGCCCAGCCTGATCGTCCATGTCCATGGCGATTGCGCCGAACCGCCGGCCCGGGTCCGCATCCGCGCTATGCTGGACCGGTCGGGACAGGCGGTGCTGCTGGCCCTGCCGGAAAAGGATACGCCCCATATGAGCGACGATCCCCAGATGCGCGAACTGACCTGCGATCCGAAATTCCGCAAGGTCTTCGTGACCGACGGCAAGAACCCGGTCGGCCAGGCGGTCGTGAAGGCCATGATCGCGGCCGGGTCCGACCTGGTCTGGGTCGGCGAGGCCGCGCCGTGGAAGAAGATCCCCGGTTTCGAGGAGATCAAGGCGCTGCCGGAGGTCACGGTGGTCGACCTGGACGTGACCAACCCGGATTCGGTCAAGCGCTGCGCCGGCCAGATCGGCCCCAAGGTCGATATCCTGGTCAACACGGCCGAGCAGCACCGGGCCTATACCGTCGGCGGGCGCTACGGCACGGAGAACGCCCGCGCCGAGATGGAGATCAATTATTTCGGCCTGCTGCGCCTGGCCCAGGAGTTCGGGCCGGTGATGATGTCCCGCGGCGCCGATACCGAGACCAATGCGGTGGCGTGGGTCAACGTCCTGTCGATCTTCGCGCTCGCCAACAAGCCGGACCAGAGCACCTTCTCGGCCTCCAAGGCGGCGGCCCATTCGCTCGCCCAGGCGATGCGTGCGGGCATGCACCGGTCCGGCGTGCGGGTGATCAACCTGTATCCGGGGCCGCTCGACGTCGAATGGAACCAGGAACTGCGCCCGCCCAAGGTGACGCCGGCGGCCCTCGCCCGCGCCATCGTCGGCGCCTTGCAGGGCGGCGCCGAGGACGTTTATCCCGGCGACGTCGCGAAGGACTGGTACGAACGCTGGCGCCGCGATCCCAAGGTGCTGGAACGCGAGCTGGCCCATGGCGAGTAGCCCTTCGATACGCCCCGGCCGGGGACCGGGGCTACTCAGGGTGAAGGAAGCGTGAACTTATTTCACACCCTCATCCCGAGTAGCCCGGGATTAAATCCGGGGCGTATCGAGGGACGTCCGGTCGTTAGGAAGCCGTCTGGAATGAAGGAAGCAGCATGACCGCCAACCCGCTTCTGGACATGGTCCGCGGCATCGCCGAGCGGCAAATCCGCGTGATCGACCTGACCCAGACCCTGACGCCGGATTTTCCGCAGATCGAACTGCCGCCGGAGATGGGCCAGTGCTGGCCGTTCCGGCTCGAGGAGGTCTCGCGCTACGACGACCGCGGCCTCGCCGCCTACTGGAACAACTTCTCGTGCGGCGAGCATACCGGCACCCATTTCGACGCGCCGATCCACTGGGTCTCCGGCCGCAACCTGCCCAACAACAGCACCGATACCGTGCCGGTCGAGAACATGGTCGCGCCGGCCTGCGTCGTCGATTGCGTGAAGCATGTCGAGCAGAACGCCGACTACCTGCTCAGCGCCGACTTCCTGCGCAACTGGGAGGAGGAGCACGGCAAAATCCCGCCGCGCTCCTGGGTCCTGATGCGCACCGACTGGTCGAAGCGGCCGGACCCGGAATCCTACCAGAATTTCGACGAGGAAGGGCAGCACACGCCGGGACCGGACACCGACGCCGTGCGCTTCCTCGTCGAGGAGCGCGACGTCATGGGTTTCGGCAGCGAGTGCATCGGCACCGACGCCGGCCAGGCCATGCACCTGCGCCCGCCCTACCCGTGCCACTACTATATCCACGGCGCCGGGCGCTACGGCCTGCAATGCCTGACCAACCTCGACCTGCTGCCGCCGACCGGCAGCGTGCTCTTCACCGCCCCGCTCAAGATCAAGCAGGGCAGCGGCTCGCCGCTCAGGGTACTGGCGCTGGTGTGGGAGGGGTAGCGAACGCCCCTGCTCGCTTGCCAGCCAGGTCGAAGCTCGTCGTCACGGAAACGAAGGGGCGCCCCGGACGCCGCCCCGAAAAAGGCTTGACGTCGCGTCAGAGAACATTATATGAACAAATCTGCGTTTTCTCCAGCCCTTTGGACAGAGGCCCGGCAAAAAAACACGGTAGAAAGACCGGTCTGTTTTGATTTCCGGCCAACCGAAAAACAGCGCAATTCCACGAAGTTAAGCGGAATTTGATAAATGAACGATCAAAACAAAACATGAACCTGACGATCCGGCGGGCAGCGCCGGCCGTTCCCCTTTCCGTCATCCCCACCGAGCGCCGGCGAGCGGAGGGAACTCGGCTCGATCTGTCCGACAGGAACCCGGGTCCGGCGCCGGGATTCCTCCACTCCGCAGTCCTGCGGACTGCTCCGGTCGGAATGACGGGAGCGGGCGAAGAAGGAGGCGGTCATGACGAATCATGACATTTCATGACACTGGAGTGGGCCCCATGGCCCGGACTCACCGCCACTCCTCCGTGCCACCCCGGACGGAGCGCAGCGGCGATCCGGGGTCCAGGGGCCTGCCCTGAGCCTGTCGAAGGGGCCACGGGCTGAGACTTTTCGGGGTGGCCCTGGGCCCCGGAACAAGTCCGGGGCGGCAATGGAAGGTGGAAATGCAGGATCATTACAGACCATGACATTTCATGACACATTCACTGGAGTGGGCCCGGCGGGGAAGAGCGGCTCCGGTCGGTATGACGGGGAAGGGAGACACGGGTCGGAACCGCCGCAAATCCGCCCTATTCCCCGAACGGCTCGTTACCCGTGAGAATCGCTTGCAGAAACCGGCCGACGGCGCGGTTGGAGATGCGCCGGGCGCGGTCGTCGCGGCCGATCAGGTAGGGCGGGCCGCCGACGCACAGGCCGAGGATGGTCATGCGCAGCACCGGCGAGGCCATGACCAGCCCGGTGTTGAGGTCGCGGATCGCGCCGTCGGGCTCGACGCGCAAGCGGCAGCCATGCATCTGCCGGCCGATGCGGAACCGGGACCAGCCGCCGTCCCACTGGTGCGGCGCGTCCTTTATCGCGATCAGCCGGCCCGCGCTGCCGCCGCGCTTCATGTCGTCCAGATAGGCCCGGCAGCGCACGGGATCGATCAGCTCGTCGGCGGTGCCGTACATCATCAGGAGCGGCGCGCCGGTGGTCCGCGGCCTGGCGAAACGCGCGATGCAGGGCGCGTAGAAAGCGATATGGCCGGCGAAGCGCAGGCCCCGGCCCAGCTTGCGGGTGACGCGGCGGTCGAGCGCATAGGCGGCCGCCATGCCACCGTAGGAGAAGCCCATGACGAAGGCCCGGCCCGGATCGACCGCCGGATGCTTGCGGGCGACCCAGCGCAGCGCCGCGAAGGCGTCGGCCAGCATCATGGTTTCGGTGACGTTGATCAGCCGCCGGACGAAGCCGCCGCCGCCGTCGTTGCGCGCGGCGAACACGTCGACCGCGACCGCGGCCAGCCCCATGGCGGCGAACTGGCGGCCGTAGGTGTGCTCGCGCGCCCAGCGCACCCCGCTCGAGCCGTGCAGCAGAACGACCAGCGGCACGCTGCGGCGGCCCAGGCGGCCGGCGGCTTCCGGTTTCGGCAGATAGAGGGTGCCGACGCCGGTCGCGGGCTCCGCATCGTCCAGATCGTCCGGCGCGAACGGGCTTGTGGTCGGGAAGCGGATGTCCCGCCCGGCGACGCCTTCGAGGCCCGCCCCGCCCGGCCAGGGCCGCGTCAGCCGGGACCAGTCTCCCGCCTGCGCGCTGCCCGCAACCAGGACGGCGGCGGCGAGGCCGACCAGCAGCAGGCCAAAGCGCGCCGTTCCGCTGCGGCGCACCATCCGGTATATCCCGGCCATGACCCTCCTCACCGATCCGGCGCAGGTCGCCGCGCTGTGCGCCCGTCTGGCGGCCGAAGACTTCGTCACCGTCGATACCGAGTTCATCCGCGAAAAGACCTATTGGCCCGTCCTGTGCCTGATCCAGCTGGCCGGCGACGACGAGGCGGCGGCCGTCGACCCCCTGGCGCCGGGCATGGACCTTACGCCGGTCTGGGACCTGATGCAGAATCCCGATGTCGTGAAAGTCTTCCACGCCGCCCGGCAGGATATCGAGATTTTCGTGCATCTGACCGGCCAGACGCCCGCGCCGGTCTACGATACCCAGATCGCCGCGATGGTGTGCGGCTTCGGCGACCAGGTCGGCTACGAACAGCTGGTGCGCAAGCTGGCCAAGGCGCAGATCGACAAGGGCGCCCGCTTCGCCGACTGGGCCGCCCGGCCGCTGACCGGGAAGCTGCTCTCCTATGCGCTTTCAGACGTAACCCATCTGCGTACGGCCTACCGGAAATTGCGGGAGCGCATCCGCTCGGCAGGGCGCGAAGACTGGATCGCGGGGGACATGGCGGCGCTCGAAGACGCCGCCACCTACATTACAGAGCCGGAAGATGCCTGGAAGCGGGTCAAGTCACGCTCCCTCAAGCCCCGGTATCTCGGCGTCCTGAAACAGGTCGCGGCGTGGCGCGAGAGCTTTGCGCAACAGAAGAATATTCCGCGCAACCGGGTGTTCCGCGACGAGGCCCTGGTGGACATCGCCGCCAATGCGCCGCGGACCGTGGCGGCGCTGATGCGCACGCGCGGCGTCTCGAAAGGGCTGGCGGAAGGCCCGGCCGGCGCGGCGATCCTCAAGGCGGTCGAGCGCGGTCTGAACGGGCCGGCGCCCGAACCGCAACCCGGCGCGATCCGGGAAGAGCTGCCGGCCGGCGCGGCGCCGGTCATCGAATTTCTCAAGGTGCTGCTGAAAGAGCGCTGCGAGAAAGGCCGCGTCGCCCAGAAACTCGTCGCGTCGGCGGCCGATCTGGAACGGATCGCGGTGGACGACGAAGCGGACGTCCCGGCGCTTTCCGGCTGGCGCCGCACCCTGTTCGGCGAGGATGCCCTCGCCCTCAAGCACGGCCGGCTCGCCCTCGCGGTCCGCAACGGCGGCATCGAAACCATCCGGCTCGATGAGTCGTAGGACATTTGCGGGAATGCCGATCGTTTGCTGCCGTCCGCCCGCGAGCCGACTTTCGGATGGTGACGGAATACACCTTGACAAAGGGATTGGCTCAGGCCCAATTCGTACACAAATGTACGCGAGCCGATGACCGGAGAAGAGTTCGTCCGGCGTGTTCGGAGGCTTGGCCGGCGAAGGGGCGTCGCGGTGCGCTTCGAACCGCGAACGGGCAAGGGCAGCCATGGCCGTCTTTACTACGGAGAGCGTTTCACCACGGTCAAGGACCGTCGCAAGGAAATCGGTACCGGTCTGCTTGCCGCCATGATTCGGCAACTCGGCCTATCCCGCGACGACATCTGAAGGATTGGAGAAGGACAGGATGGCTCGGACAATGACCCTGGCGTATCCCGTCAAGCTGGACGATGGAAACGGAGGCGGTTTTCTGGTTACGTTTCCCGATGTTCCGGAGGCTTTGACCGAAGGCGCCACGATGCAGGACGCGTTGGCCGAAGCGGAGGACTGTCTCATCGCGGCTCTCGGCGGATATGTCGAAGCCCGGCGCAAAATTCCCGCCCCGTCGCCGGCCAGAGGCCGTCCGCTGGTTTCCCTGCCAGCTTTGGTCGCGGCCAAGGTCGCGCTCTACAGCACGATGCGGGAGCAGGGCATTGGCAATGCCGCCCTGGCGCGGAAACTCGATACCGTGGAAGGGTCGATTCGTCGTCTGCTCGACCTCGACCACCGATCGCATATCGGCCAGGTCGAGGCGGCGCTTCGCGCGCTCGGGCAGCGGCTCGTGGTGGCGGCGCAGGCCGCATAGTCCGGGATGAAGGCCGGCGTCCGCTTTTCCGGGCGGGTTCCGGTTTTGACTTTGGCCCGACCGGCTCTATTGTCGGACCGGCGCGACCGGTACCGGGGCCGGCCGGCGCAGGTCCGGGCGCACAATCGAGGGAGCGGCCATGAGCCGGAAAATCACCGTCGATATCGTCTCCGACACGGTCTGCCCGTGGTGCTATGTCGGCAAGCGGCGCTTCGAGGAGGCGCTCGCCCGCAGGCCGCCGGATCTTGACGTGTATGTCGGCTGGCGGCCGTTCCAGCTCAATCCCGACATGCCGGCGGAAGGCATGGACCGGAAGGCATACCTGGCAGCCAAGTTCGGCGGCGACGAGCGGGCCGAGCACATCTATTCCGCGATCCGCGAGGCCGGCGCGTCGACCGGCCTCGACTTCGACTTCTCCCGCATGGCGCGCCAGCCCAACACCCTCGATTCGCACCGGCTGATCGACCGGGCCGGCCGGGCGGCAGAGGACTCCGGGGGCCGGCCCGGCCTGCAGGATGCGGTGGTGGAGCGGCTGTTCCGCGCCTGCTTCATAGAGGGCCGGGATATCGGCGACCGCGAAACCCTGGTCGCGCTCGCCGCCGACGCCGGGATGGATGCGGACGAGACCCGCGCCTATCTGGACAGCGGCGAGGATGCCGAACGCATCCGGCAGGAAGACCTGATGGCCCGGCAGATGGGCATCCGGGGCGTGCCCTGCTTCATCATCGACCGGCAATACGCCGTTTCGGGCGCCCAGGAGCCCGCGGTTTTCCTCAAGGCCTTCGAGCAGGTGCTGGAGGTGGAGAATGCGGCGGCGAACAGCCCGGAGCCGGCGCCGGCCTGAACGCGGCCGCCAGGAAGTTACTTCGGCTGCCGGCGGGGTCGGGCCGCACCATTCCGCGGCAGATTGGAAGTTCCGCGTCGCTCCGGCCGCCGGTTTCGGAAGGCATTGAAAAACTGCATGACTCAGGCCGGCTCCGGCGGCTTCCGCATCATCCCGGCGAGCCGGGCGGTTTCCACCCCGATCCCGCCCGTTTCGAGATGGCGCGCCGCGTTCAGCCGGGCTTCGTCGGCCCGGTTCTGATTAAGCTTCCAGGTTCCGTCGACAGACTCCACAACCAGTTCGATCGGCAGGATCGCGCGCATCATCGCCTGCAGTTGCCGGTCGGGCACCTTCGACGTCCGCCAAGGCGGCTTGGGCAGGAGCCGATGCTCGAATTGCGCCGCGAGCGCATCGAGATGGGGGCGCAGGGTCTCCTCCGGACGAAGCCGCAGCCGGCCCCGCAGATGGACGGCCACATAGTTCCAGGTCGGGACCAGGTCGTTGCCGGCTTCGTACCAGTCGGGAGAAACGTAGCCGTCGGGGCCGCTGGCCGCCAGCACGGCCGGCCTTTCTCCCTTCGCCAGGCAGCGTGCGATCGGGTTCGACAGGACGAGATGGGCATGGACAACTCCGCCGTCCCCGGCCAGCAGGAAGGGAATATGGCTGAGCAAGGGCCCGGCAGCGTCCCCTGCGTCCACCGCCAGCACGCCGAACGACCGCTCTCGTGCGAATGCCAGGTTCGCGTCGCGGGAAGCCTGTCGAAAAACGGGATTAGGATGCATTAGCCGGCCGTCACGGGTATCGGAATGGTAGGCACCGCCCTTCCGGCACCCGGATGTTTCCTGCCTGGGCTACCCAGGCGCGCAGGTTGGCGCAGTGTTTCCGTTTTCGCGGTTTCCCGCGCCAGCAAATTTGTCGCCTGCCGTCCGGGCCGTCCGCCGCCCGATCGCCGGCGACAGGCAATGCCGTCGGCTCCCGCACCGGGGCGCCGATCCGCTCAGGCGTCTTTCGCGATCCGCCGGGAATAGAGGCAGCCTGGATCGGCAGGGCCGTCGTGTCCTCGATATCCGCGATTGCCCGGACGCAAAAATCCGGTTCAGGCTTCGCCTGTCTGGAGCGGCGAGCGGTCCTGCAATTCGAACAGTTTCCAGGCCATGCGCTCCATGAGGTCCTTGCGCACGGCCCGGTGTCCGGCGTCGTCCCACAGGTTCGCGATCTCGCCGGGATCGTTGTCGAGATCGTACAACTCGCCGAAGTCCTGGCCTTCCCACAAGGTCATCCGCCAGCGCCGGTCCTGGAAGGTGCGGACGCGGACCGAACTTGTCAGACCCATATAGGGCCGGGCCGTTTGCTGTTCGATGACGAGGCCGTCGTGCTCCGACCTGCCGCCAGCGAGCACGGCGGCAAGGTCCTGCCCCTGCATGCCGTTGAACGGTGCGAGGCCGGCCCGTGCCAGAATCGACTGGGCAATGTCCAGGGAACTGCACAGAGAGTCGGTCGAGACCGGGCGGTCCCTTGCGGCCGGATCGGACCAGAGAAACGGGACACGGATCAGGCTCTGATAGTGCAGCGGCCCCTTCTGCACGATGCCGTGGTCGCCCATCCAGTCGCCATGGTCGCTCGTAAAGACGACGACCGTGTTTGCCGCAAGCCCGAACTCTTCGAGCGCCGCCAGCACGCGGCCGATGCAGTCGTCGATCAGGGCGATCATGCCGTAGGTGACGGCGACGATCTGCTTCGCTTCGGCTTCGTTGACCGCGTAGGGCAGCACCCAGCGCCGGTCGGCGACGCCGGTCTCGAACTCCCGGTGCATGGCCGCCAGCGCCGGCGTCTGGTCGTGGGGCCGGTGGTAGAAACTCTCCGGCAGCGCTATGTCGGCCGGATCGTACAGGTCCCAATACCTTCCCGGCGGCGTAAAGGGATGGTGCGGATCGGGAAACGAGCACTGGAGAAAGAAGGGCGCCCGGGCGCCCTCGGCGGCGTACTTCTCCAGATAGTCCACGGTCATGTCCGCGATGTAGCTTGACGGGTACAGCGCCTCCGGAATGCGCGTCCGCCGGCATTGGGGCGCGTCGTATCGCGGATCGGGCAGCGGGTTGTCCCGGCTGCGATAGCTGTCGGAGTCCGGGAGGCGCTGCTCGAGCCAGCGCGAATAGTGGCCGCGCACGCTGTCGCCGTGCCAGGTGCAGAGCCGGAAGCTGTCGAAGCCGTAGAAATCCCCTTCGGCTTCGTCGGTCGCGGGATCGTCGCATTCGTCGGCACGCAGTTCGCGGTCGTACGCCGGACCCTTGCGCAGCGGATGGACGGCTTCACTCAAATCCGGCGGCGTCGCTTCGAGGCCCTCCGGCCATTCGGTAGCGAAGGCCTTCTCCTGGCCGGTGAAGTTCTGCAAATGGGCCTTGCCCATCAGCGCCGTCCGGTAGCCGGCGCGCTTCAGCAGATGGGTAAAGCAGGTCGCGTCGAGGCCGAGCGGAATGCCGTTCATCCGCACGCCGTGCAGGCTCGGCATCCGGCCGGTCAGGATCGTTGCCCGGTTCGGCATGCAGATCGGCGCCGCGACATAGAAGCGGTCGAACCGCGTGCCGCGCGCCGCGATCGAATCGATGTGCGGCGTGCGCAGCAGGGTGTTGCCGGCGCAGGACAGGTGATCCGCCCGCTGCTGGTCGGTCATGAAAAACAGGAAGTTCGGGCGCTCGATCATCTGTATTCCCCGGCTGGCGGCGCCTTTCGCTCAACGCACTTCCGCCTCCCCCGGCCGGTATCGGATTGAAGCCCGGAGGCGCCGCAAGTAGTATCCCTCACGGCACAGGCAGGCATTCGCCCTCTCGTTCCGGTTCCGAAGCAGCGATTGCTTCGCGGCGATAGGCCTGTCGTCTTCAGGGAAGGAATTTTCATGTCCACAATGCCCAGGTCAGTCGCGTTCGCGGGAGTTGCGCTCGCCGCTCTGTGCGGCGCGTCCTCCGCCCAGTCGGTCACGCTCAAATTCGCCTCGATGGCGCCGGAGCGCAACCCGATCAACCAGTGCGGCCCGGTCGCCATCATGGAGGCGATCACCAAGCGCACCGGCGGCAAGGTGAAGTTCACCCGCTTCTTCGCCGGCACCGCGCTGTCCCATCCGCTGCGCCAGTATCAGCAGCTCGCCAAGAATGTCACCGACATGTCCCAGGGCGTGCTGACCTACACGCCGGGCCGGTTTCCGCTGACCAGCCTCGCGGCGCTGCCCTTCCTGATGAAAGACAATGTCGCCGGCGCGCGGGCCGTGACCCGGGTCGTGCAGGCGCATTTGCAGAACGAATTCAAGGACATTCACCTTCTCGCCATCGTGGTTCCGGCGCTCTACCAGATCCACCTGCGCAAGGAGATCAAGACGATCGACGACATGAAGGGCCTGCGCCTGCGCGGCGCCGGCCGCGTGCACCAGATGGTGCTGAAAGCGCTGGGTTCGGTGCCGGCGCAACTCCCCGCGCCGCGCATTTACGAGAGCCTGTCGAAGGGCGTGATCGACGGCGCGCTGTTCCCGTGGTCGGGCATGTTGTCGTGGAAGATCGGCGAGGTCACGAACTACAGCCTCGGTGTGACGCTGAACGGCGCGACCATGTTCCTGGGCATGAGCAAGAAGGCTTACGACGGCCTGCCGGCGGATGCGAAGGCGGTAATCGATTCCGACTTTACCGGCCCGAAGCTGGCGGCCTGGAGCTCCAACTGCTGGACGCCGGTCGACGCCAAGGGGCTGGCCATCGCGAAGAAGCAGAACAAGGTGGTCATGGCCGACGCCGGGATGCAGGCCGATTTCCGCAAGCGGCTGGCCGGCGTCAGCGAAGCCTATATCGCCGGGCTGGAAAAGAAGGGCCTGCCGGCGCGGAAAATCCTCGCGGCGATGAAGAAGGCCATCGCCGAAGAAGAAGCGAAATAGAAACAGACGCTACGCCGGGCCGGGCGGGCTTCCGTCCGGCCCGGTCCGACCCGGCCCTGCCGTAACCCCGGCCGATCGACATGGCACCCGCCGCCGGCCTTGCCGGTCTGGCAATCCTGCTCCTCCTGATCGCCTTGCGGATGCCGATCGGCCTTGCGCTCGGCGTCGTCGGCATCGGCGGCACCTGGGCATTGCTGGGCTGGGATACGCTCGTGTTCGCCCTCGGCTCGGCGCCGGTCGAGGCGATGAGCAACTTCACCCTCTCGGTCCTGCCGCTGTTCATTTTCATGGGCATTCTGGCGGTGAAGGCCGGGTTCGCCGAGTCGCTGTACAAGGCGGCCTACGCTTTCGTCGGCCATCGCAGGGGCGGCCTCGCCATTGCGAGCATCGTCGCCTGCGGCGGCTTCGGCGCGGTGAGCGGCAGCAGCCTCGCCACCGTCGCAGCGATGGGCAAGCTCGCAGTGCCGGAGATGCTGCGCTACGGCTACAGCCGGCCGCTGGCGGCCGGATCGGTCGCGACGGCCGGGACGGTCGCCATCCTGATTCCGCCCTCGCTCCCCATGATCATCTATGCGCTGCTGACCGAAGTCTCGATCGGCAAGCTGTTCGCCGCCGGCATCCTGCCGGGCATCCTGGCGGTGCTGCTCTATTCGCTGACCACGGTCGTCTGGATGTGGGCGAGGCCCCAGGACGGGCCGGCCGGCGAGCGCATCGCCTGGATCGACCGCCTGCGCGCCCTCGGCGGCGTCTGGGGCGTCGTCTCGATCTTCCTTCTGGTGCTCGGCGGCATCTTCGGCGGCCTGTTCTCGCCGACCGAGGGCGCCTCGGTCGGGGCGGCCGGCGCGCTGCTGCTCGGCATCCTGTCCGGCAAGATCGGCTGGCGCGCCTTCGTCGACGCCGTCTCCGAAACCGTCGTGCTGACCGCCGCGATCCTGTTCGTCGTGATCGGCGTATCGCTGTTTTCCTTCTTCGTCACCGGCGCCCATTTCCCGCAGTTCCTTTCGGAAACCGTCGGCAATCTCGAGCTGTCGAAATATCTCGTCCTGGCGATCGTCGTTCTGCTGCTGATCGTGCTCGGTTGCTTTCTCGACGTGATCGCCATCGTCTTCGTCACCACGCCGGTGCTGTTCCCGATCATGCGCGATCTGGGCTTCCATCCGGTGTGGTACGGCATCGTCACCATGATGGTCGTGGAATTCGGCGCGGTGACGCCGCCGATCGGCATGAACATTTTCGTGCTGGCGAAACAGCTGCCGCAGGTATCGGCGGCGCAGGCGTTCAAGGGCATCGCTCCCTATCTGGTCGCCGATACGCTGCGCCTGCTCCTGATCGTCGCCTTTCCGGTCATTGTCTTGTGGCTGCCGGGAGTATTTTTCCAATGAGGCGCGCGCCACGGCTGCTGCTGGCCGGAATGGCGGCGCTCGCCGGCGTCGCCATCGTTGGCCTGATGACCCTTACCGTGCTGGATATCGCCGGCCGGAACCTGAAGCTGTTCTACCTGGTCGGCGTCATCGAGATATCGACGCTCACCATGGTGCTGATGGCCTATTTCGCCTTCTCCCACACCTTCGTCAAAGACGGGCATATTGCGGTCGACCTGTTCACGACCCGTCTGTCCGGCCGCACGAATGCCCGCCTGGACGCCGTCTGGCTGATCGTCGCCGGCCTGTTCTTCGCCGTGCTGGCCTGGCCGGTCCTCGGACACGGGCTGGAACTGCACGAAGCCGGAGAACGCACCACCAACATGGAGTGGTCGCATCTCGTCTTCGCCGTCCCGTCATTCGCCGGGATCGTCGTGACAGCGGCGACCTGCATCGTTCTGGGCACAATCCGTCTCATTCGGACGACGCGGAACTAGATCGGCAGGGCCGTCGACTCCTTGATGTCTTCCATGACGAAACTGGCCGAAATGTCGGAGATCGGGACCTTGGCGATCAGGCGCTTGTAGAACCGGTCATAACCCGTGACGTCCGCGACCCGCAGCCGGAGCACGTAATCGATATCGCCGGTCATCCGGTGGGCGCCCTGAATCTCCGGCAGCGTCCGGACCGCTTCCTCGAACTTGGCGAGCCAGCCCTCTTCATGGGCGCTGGTGCGGATGATGACGAAGACCGACAGGCCGAGACCGACCGCATCCGGGTCGATCAGCGCGACGCGCCCGCGGATGATCCGCCGCTCCTCCAACAGCTTGACGCGCCGCCAGCACGCGTTGCGCGACAGGTTCGTCCTCGCGGCCAGTTCATCCATGCTGACCGACGCGTCCTGTTGCAGACAACGCAGGATTCTCACATCCGCTTCATCGAGATCATGGCTCATTTTGGGATGATATCCCAATAATCTGGAAAAATCCAAGAAACTTGGGACATCTGCTCCGGGCGCGCCTGTTACACTGAAGGAAGGATGATCGGCCGCGTGTGGCCGAGCGAGCGGAGCCAGAAACATGAGCCAGCAGGAAGCGAGCATTCCGGCGCGATCGTTGCTGAGCGCATTCCGCGATCATCCGGCCAGCGTCGGCGAGACCTACCCGGAACATATGGCGTTTGCGATGCGCTTCGGCGCCCGGCTGTTCTGCGCCGGCGCCGCCGCTTTCGTCCATGCCCTCATCCCGGCACTGTTCGAGACCACAGCGAGCGACACGGTCAAGGCAATGCACGCCGAAATCGACGGCCGGGGTCGCACGGCAGGCTGAGGCCCGCGCGCTCAGCGGATTTGCGCAACCGCCCGGTCGATTCTCCGGCAGAACGCCTCGAGGCGCACCTCGTCGAGCGCCGCCACGCCGTAAAGGCTCAACATTTCGAAGGCCGCCTGCGGCGCGCAAGCCTTGAGGATCGCCCCCTTCAGGACCCGCTTGACCGGCTGCCGCAGGAACAGGCGGTCGATTTTCCACGGCGACGTCATCGTCGTGATCGCCAGGCAGGATTTGAGGCTGCCCAGCGCCGGCGTGATCGCGCCCGTCTCGGCTACACTGTCGAAGGCGACGCCGGGCGCCAATACCCGGTCGAACCAGCCCTTGAGCAGCGCGGGCATCCCGAACCACCAGGTCGGAAAGACGAGGATCAGCGTTTCCGCCCGCTTCAGTTGCGCGGTCTCCGCGCTTGTGGCGCTGCCGTCGAACGCGCCGAAATAGCTCGCCCGCTCGGCGGCGGTGAGAGCGGCCTCGAAGCCGTGTTCGTAGAGGTCCAGATGCTCGTAGGCCACGCCGTTCGCCGCGAGTCCGGCTTCGACCCGGCTGACGAGATGATGGCACAGGCTGTCCTTCAGCGGATGGCAGGAGACGATCAGACAGTTCGGTTCGGCGTTCCGCAGCGTTCGGGACTCGGCCACTTTTTCCGCCTCCTTTGCCCGGCGCCGGCGGCTCCCGGAATCGACGCCTCAGACCGGAGCAGGAACGAAATCGAACCGCGCCCGCCAGTGTCCGCCGGCCCTGTCGAGTCGCAGCAACAGTTCGCCGCGATAGATGAAATCCCGCCGGTTGGCCTCCCGCAGGTCCGGGAAATACAGTTGGGTGGTCAGCAGGCGCGTCTTCTCGCCTTGCACCTTGACGTGAAAATGCGGCGTCCGCCCGGTGTAGTGGCCGGGTCGGACGGTCTCGAACCGGAACGCACCGGCGCTATCGGTGAACTGATGGCCGCGGTAGCGGAAGCCCCTGTTGTCGTAGCGGCCGCGCTCGTCGCAATGCCACAGATCGACAACCGCGCCGGGCACGGGGCGGCAGTCGGGCGTCAGTACGAGCCCCTGAAGGACCAGCGGTTCTCCGCCGGAGTCCGGCTCAAGCAGCGTGGTGCGCCGCGGCGTCGACGGCGTGTAGAACGGCCCCGCGGTCCGCCCGATCGTGCCGGGCGTGCAGGCCGGCGGCGGTGCGAGACCGAGGACCCGGTCGGGCGCCGGCCCCCTGAATTTGTATCCGAGAGTCGCCGAACGGGCGCCGGGCGGCAACAGCGCTGCGGCCGCGCCGGCCGCGAGCCCGGCCGTTACGGTTCGGCGTGTCAAGCTGCGGTTCGACATCGACTTCTCCTATCATATTCGAGGTCCGGACGCATTTCCGTTCACGGCATGGCCGGTCCGGCGAATTCGGGATCGAGTTCCCCGGCGCCCCGGACTAATGTGGGCGAAGATTCTCCTGTCTTGAAAGAAACGACGATGCCGGCCGAATCCATCGCTTACCTGAATCCGCCGAACACCTGCCCGGCCCAGGGCCTCTATTCTCACGCCACCGCCGTGCCCGCGGGCGGCACGCTGCACATCGCCGGCCAGCTATCGGTCGGGCGCAACGGCAGCGTGGTCGGCAAGAACGATTTCGACGCCCAGATGCGCCAGGTGCTCGAAAATCTGGGCGCGGTGCTCGAAGGCACCGGCCTCGGTTTCAACAATATCGTCAAGTTCACGACCTACCTGGTCCATGCACAGGATATCGAGCGATTTATGAAGATCCGCGCCGAGCTGTTTCCGGCGCTCTTCGGCGGAAGCCTGTATCCGCCGAATACGCTGCTGATCGTCGACCGGTTGGTGAAGGAGGAATTCCTGATCGAGATCGAAGCGGTCGCCTATTCCGATCCGGAAGGCGCCATGCGTCAGCCCTGACCGCCGCCCGCCGCCGCACAGGAACGACCCGCCGGCCTAACCGCTGTCGGCCGGAGCACCGTATTCGGGTTCGGCGGTGACTTCGTAACCTTCGAGGCGAAGCCGGCGGCCCAGTTCCGCGATATGGGCCGGCCCGATTTCGCAGCAGCCGCCGAGGATCGTCGCCCCCGCTGCTGCCCAGTCGAGCGCGTACAACGCATAGGCCTCCGGGCCCAGGTCGTCCCGCGCCTCCAGCACATCGAACGGCCCGCCCGGCTCAAGCGCCTCCACCGACACGAACCCGTTGGCATAAGCCCCGAGCGGCGCGCCTATGTCCGCCATTGCCGGCAATGCCCGTGCGACGGCCTCCGGGAAAGAGCAGTTGATCAGAACCGCAGACGCCCCGGCGTCGAGCGCCGCGAAGGCGCCGTCTGCGACCGGCTCCCCCGACCGCAGCACCGTCCCGTCCGCATCGTCCACCGTGAGCGCGGTCCACACCGTCCGGCCGCTTTCGCACGCCGCCAGCGTGGCGATGCGCGCTTCCCTGACGGTGGCCAGCGTCTCGCACAGGAACAGGTCGACCCGGTCCGCCTGGGCCGCGACGATCCTGCGGTAGTCCGCCAGACAGAGGTTTTCGGGCAGAGTCAGGTCCGGCCGGTAGGATGCCGCCAGCGGCGGCAGGCATCCGGCGATCAGGATGTCTCGCCCGCTGCGGTCGCGTGCAGCCTGCGCGGCGCGGAGGGCGGCGTCCTGCAACATTCCGAACATTCCGGACCGGCCGGCGCGGGCGAGCCGGTGCGGCGTCGCGGAATAGCTGTTCACCGTGATAATCCGCGCGCCGGCTTCGATGAATTCCAGATGCACGGTCTCCACCAGCTCAGGTTCATCGATCATGACCTGCGTCGACCACAAGGGGCCGGACGGAAGACTGCTGCGCCGGTGCAGTTCCTGGCCGACGCCGCCATCGAGCAGCGCGATCTTTCTGCCGGGCGCCGCATTTTCGCGCTTCGTTATGCAGCTCATTTTCGTCCGGCTTGCTCAGGATTCCCGCGCGATGGCGTGAAAGAAGGTTCCCGTGGTGTTGCCCCGGCGGCCGCCGCCGGCGCCCAACGCCCGTCCCTCGCCATCGAACACTGTGAGGAAGGCGTCGTCGGCCTTGTCGTCCCGGATCGTCGCATAATGAAATTCATGGCCGCGAACCGCAGTGCCGGCCTTTCCCAGAACGCAGTCCTGCGTCGTTACCGCTCGCCGATATCCCAGATGCAGCTTCCGGTCCCTGAAGCTCGTGCGGTGGCCGAGCAGTCCCGCCATGGCGTGCGCCGCACCGTCGGAGTCTTCGAGGGTCTGTCCGAGAACCATGTAGCCGCCGCATTCGCCGTGCACCGGGCGGGTTCCGGAGAAGGCCGCGAGGCCGGCGAGAAATCTGCCGGCTGCAGCGATCCGCCCGGCATGCAGCTCGGGATAACCGCCGGGCAGCCAGCAGCAGTCGCATCCCTCCGGCGGCGGGTCGTCGGCAAGCGGCGAGAAGCGTTCGATTTCCGCACCCCGACGGCGCCACGCTTCCGTCATGTGCGGATAGACGAAGGAGAAGGCGTCGTCGTCGGCAAGGGCGATGCGCTGGCCCGGCGGATCGGGCGCGCAGGTCGCGGCCTGCCCGGCATCGGCGTCGCCGATCTCCCGGACCGGCCGGGCCAGCGCTTCGATCCTGTCGAGATCGACAGTCGCGGCGATCTGATCGGCAAGGGCGGCGATCTCCTTGTCCAGGTCGTGCCGCTCGCGCGCCTGCACCAGGCCGAGATGCCGGTCCTGAAAGGCGAATTTCCGGCGCCGCGGCAACCATCCGAGCCGCGCCATACCGGCAGCGGTCAGGCCTTCGGTTGCGGTGCGCAGATGCCGTTCGCTGGCGACCCCGTTCAGGATGACGCCGCCGATCTCGAGCCGCGGATCGAATTCGGCGAAGCCCTTGGCGACGGCTCCGGCCGACTGGGCCTGGCCGGCAATGTCGAGCGCCAGAACGACCGGAATTCCGAAACGGACCGCAATATCGGCCGCAGCGCCGGAGTGCCCCGCCTGCCCGGCGATCCCGTCGAACAGGCCCATGGCCGATTCGACGACGACCAGGCCGTCCGGCTCGCCGGCCGACTTGAGGATCGCTGCCATATGGCCGGGCGACATGGCCCAGCTGTCGATGTTGGCGCACCCGGCGCCGCTTGCCGCGCTGTGAAACGCCGCGTCGATATAATCCGGCCCGCATTTCAGCGCGCGCACCCGCCGTCCGCGTGCGTTCAGCGCCGCGATGAGGCCGACGGTGAGTGTCGTCTTTCCGGCCCCGGACCGCGGCGCGCCGACAAGGATGGCCCTGGCGGTCAAGCGATGGCTCCGGCAAAGGCCGGCGCAACCCGCAGCAGCCGCTCGCGGGTCTTCACGATGTCTCCGACGACGACGATGGCGGGCGGTTCGATGTTGTAGCGCTGCCGGTCTTCGGCAACAGCGCCCAGGCTGGAGATCAGGATCTCCTCGTCCGGCCGGGTGGCCGACGAGATCACGGCAAGCGGCGTTGCCGGCGGCAGGCCGCCGGCGATCAGTTCGCGGGCGATCCCGTCGATCCGGCGCAGCGCCATGTAGAGGACCAGCGGCTGGCCCAGCGCGGCGAGCGCCGCCCAGTCGGTCTCATCGGTGTCGGGCGCGGCATGGCCGGTCGCGAACACCACGGCGCGGTTGACGTCGCGCAGGGTCGCCGGGATCGACGCCACCGCCATCGCCGCCAGGCCGGCCGTGACGCCGGGGATGATGCGGAAGGGAATTTCGGCTTCGGCGAGGCGCAGCATTTCCTCGCCGCCCCGGCCGAAGACCATCGGATCGCCGCCTTTGAGGCGCAGCACCCGCTGACCGGAGCGGGCGAGGTCGACCATCCGGGCGCACAGGGCGGCCTGGTCGATGGAATGGATCCCGGCCCGCTTGCCCGAGAAAATCCTGTGCGCTTCCGGCCGTGCGAGATCGAGTATCCGGTCGTCGATCAGCGCGTCGTGCAGGACGGTATCCGCTTGCTGCAGCGCGCGGATCGCGTTGACGGTCAGATAGCCGGGATCGCCCGGGCCGGCGCCGACCAGCCAGACCGAGCCGGGCTCGAAGACCGGGCCGCCGTCCAGCATGCCCTCCAGCCTGGCGCCGATCATCGACCGTCGTGCCCCTGATGACAGCCGCGCGGCCGGCGCTTATGTCTTTCGCCATGAAACCCGACCGACCGCTCAAGCGCGGCTGGACTACCGGCGCCTGCGCCACCGCTGCCGCCAAATCGGCCTATACCGCCCTGCTCACCGGAACATTCGAGGATCCGGCGACCATCGCCCTGCCGCGCGGCGAACGGGTTGCCTTTGCGCTGGCGCGGCAGGAGGTGACGGCGGATTCGGCGACGGCGGCAATCGTCAAGGACGCCGGCGACGATCCGGACGTGACCCATGGCGCGTTGGTCGAAGCCACCGTTCGCAAGTCGGATGGCGGCCTGCGGTTCCGCGCCGGTCCGGGCGTCGGGACGGTGACCAAGCCCGGCCTGCCGGTCGGGCCCGGCGAGCCGGCGATCAACCCCGTGCCCAGGCAGATGATCGCCGGTGCGATCGCCGAGGTCGCCGACAGGCACGGCGGTTCCGGCGATGTCGAGGTCGAGATTTCGATACCCGGCGGCGAGAAGCTGGCCGAGAAGACGATGAACGGGCGTCTCGGGATTGTCGGCGGCCTGTCGATCCTCGGCACGACAGGGATCGTCGTTCCCTACTCCTGCGCCGCATGGATCCACTCGATCTACAGCGGCATCGACGTGGCCCGGGCGACCGGCCTGACCCACATCGCCGGCGCCACCGGCGCGACCTCCGAGGCGGCGGTCCAGCGCCATTACGGACTGCCGGAAGGTGCGCTGATCGATATGGGCGATTTCGTCGGCGGCATGCTGAAACACCTGCGCAAGCATCCCGTGCCCCGGGTCACCATCGCCGGCGGTGTCGCGAAGATGACCAAGCTGGCCCAGGGAATGCTCGACCTGCATTCGGGCAAGGGCGCGGTCGACCGGGCTGCGCTTGCCCGGGTCGCCGGCGAGGTCGGGGCGAGCGACGAGGCGGTCGCCGCGATCGCCAAAGCCAACACGACGGCGCTCGCCTTCCGGATTGCCGGGACCGAAGGGCTGGCGCTCGGAGATGCGATCGCCGCTGCGGCTCAGCGTGAAGCCGGGGCCGTCGTCGCCGGAGCGGACATCGGGATCGACGTGCTGATCTTCGACCGCGACAGCAATCTGGTGGGAAATTCGGCGCGTCAGCCGCATCCGGACGGCCCTCCCCGGAAGCGGCGGCGGTATTCGGGGTCGTAGAGCGCGCTTTCGCTGAAATCTTCCGCCGCGAGAACCGGCCCGACAAGGATCGTCGCCGTACGCTCCATCGGCTGTTCGGCGGCCAGCGTCTCTATCGTGCCCAGCGTGCCGCGCAGCACCGCTTCGTCGGGCCAGCTGGCCCGGCACACGATGGCAATCGGGCAATCCGGCCCGTAATGCGGCAGCAGCGCGGACACGATCCGGTCCAGCACATGGACCGAGAGGTGGATCGCGAGCGTCGCGCCGGACGCCGCGAAGGTTTCCAGGGTTTCGCGTTCCGGCATTTTCGTGGCCCGGCCGGTGGTCCGGGTCAGAACCAGCGACTGGCCGATGCCGGGCAGGGTCAATTCCCGCCGCAGCGCGGCGGCCGAGGCGGCGAACGCCGGAACGCCCGGCGTCATCGTATAGGGAATGCCGAGCCGGTCGAGCCGGCGGAACTGCTCGCCGACCGCACTCCAGACCGAAAGATCGCCGGAATGCAGCCGCGCGACATCCTTCCCGGCGGTGTGGGCGGTGCGGATTTCGGCAATGATTTCGTCGAGGCTCATGGGCGCGGTATCGACGACTTTCGCATCCGGCGGGCAATGCGAAAGAATATCGCGGTGAACCAGCGAGCCGGCATAGAGGCACACCGGACAGCGACCCAACAGTGCGCGGCCCCGGACCGTAATCAGGTCCGGCGCGCCGGGTCCTGCGCCGATGAAATGGACGGTCATCGATTGTTCTGCGTCGTCTGCGTGGCGATGTTCAATACCTGTTGGTAATAGAGAGAAAAAATTGAGGGAATGATTTTATCTTTCAGTTGCCTTTGTTTTGCCCGGTTATATCGTACCCGGCTTCATTCCGTTATCTGAAATCTTTACCTGAATCTTGCCGGAATTTTCGTGCGAATCCGGCCAGAGCGCCCGGGGGCCGGTTCCGCCGCCGCGCTCATGGCGCGGGCCTTTCTGTTGCTGCCGCTGCCAGCGGCGCGGCCGCGCCGCGCAGCAGGATCGTCCCGGAATGACCGAGATTGACAAACGGCTAATTTACTGTCGACACAAGACTGTGTAAAAAATTCAATTTTCCGCCCGCGGCCACGGCGCGCGGCGGCGGGTCTGCCGCCGGGCCAGAAGGCAACCGGATCCGCAGCTGCAACGGATGAGTGCCGATGGCCGCAGCGCCGAAATGGAGCCCCTATCTAGACAAGGGCCTTGTCGACGATTTGAATTTACCGGTTTCGGCGCGAATCGCAAACCTGCTCGAGCGCGCCATCTTCGAAGGCCGCTATCGACCGGGCCAGAGGCTGCGCGAAGTCGAACTGGCCGAACAGCTGGGCGTTAGCCGGACACCGCTGCGCGAGGCATTCTACACCCTCGAAACGCGCGGCCTGTTGCAAATTCAACCGCGCCGCGGCGCATTCGTGAAATCCGTTACCGTCGAGGAAATGGAGGAATTGTTGACGGTTCGCGTTGCCCTTGACGGGCTTGCGGCGGGGCTGGCTGCGGAAAATGCCGAAGCCGCGGATATCGAGGAGTTGAAGAGGGTTCACGAGGCACAGCGAGCCGCTTTCCGGAAACGGGACGATCCCGCATTCCACGCGCTGGGCCAGGAGTTTCACAATCTGATCTACGCCGCCTCGGGCAATCCCAAGCTGATTTCGATTTACCGCACGCTGCGGATCGACGCGGCGCTCTATCCCGTGGCGGATATCCTGCTGCCCGGCGAGCCCGAAAAGTCGCTCGAAGACCACAGCGAGCTGCTGGCCGCCATCGACGCCCGCGAACCGGGCAAAGCGCAGAGTATTGCGGAAAGGCACATCCGGCGGATCAAGGCCCATCTGAAAGACAACTTGCCGACCGAGCCCGATCAGGGTTGATCTTCGCCGAACGAGCCACGCAGGACCGCTCGTTTCAGTTGCTCGTATACCCTTCCAGCAGATCGCGACCCACAGCAACCGGCGCGCCGGACTCGATGTGCCGCCGGTTCCCGGCCTGGACCGGAAACGAGCACCGGAATTATTTGCCCGAAGCCGGCCCGTCCCCGCCGGCCGCCAGGCGCCGGGCCAGGGGTTTCAGCATGGCCGGCGCCATGTAGATCGGGAATTGCGCCACTGCGAGGAACAGCAGGATTTCCGCATTGACGGCTGCCGGTACGGCGCCCAGCAGGATCGCCATGTTGCGCAGGCCGCTGGACAGCCCCACGGTCAGCGCAAACCGGCGCCCGAGAAACAGGAAGGCGAGGCCCCCCGATACGAAGAGAAGGGCCGTCAATCCGACGACGAAGGCCAGAATCCGGAGCACATGTCCCGGATCGTCCGCGAACCGGGCGGCGAGGCCATCGACAATCCCGAGCGCGAACAGGATCAGGGCGGCGACCAACCCGGCATCGAACCCGGGCGCGAAGCGGCGCCGGCCGCCGTCGCCCAGGACGCGTCGGAACAACAGCGCCGCCAGAAACGCGCTGCCGACGAAGACGGCCAGGCGCAGCAGCATCTCGCCGACCCCGACATCAAGATCGAGGCCAAGCAGCACGAGGACGACAACGGGCATCACGAAAGGCGCCGCCGCCGTCACCGTCAACAGCACGCCGAGGCTGATCGGCGCATCGAGCCCGACGAACCGCGCGAGGGCCGGCGAGCCCATGAGCGGCGGCGATGCGGTCCACAGAACCGCCGCCGCCAGCAGGGCGCCGTCGAGCGACAGGCCCTTCCCCAAGAGCCAGGCAAGCCCGGGCGAGACCAGCAGCAGCCAGATCCCGATGCCGATGACAAGACCCGGCCGTTTGACGAACCGGACGGTGCCGGTCCAGTCGTCCTGCACCATGGACAGGAACAGCACCAGCCAGACGAAAACACCGAGATAGGGACTGAACAGCGGCGGCAGGTCCGGAAAGATCAACCCCGCGAAGATGCAGAAGAACAACAGCGTGGTTGCGTGCCGGGCGACGGCCTCCAGTATCTTCGACATGTCCGGCCTGCGATCTTCTACCGGTCCCGTTCGTCCGGGTCGGGCCCGACGGTCCGGGCCCGGTAGTCAAGCCACCAGCCGTACGGCCTCGGCCAGAACCGGAAATCCGGATCCGCCCCGAGCTCGCGGGCCGCGTGGAGCACCCAACAGGGATCGAACAGCGCCTCGCGGCCGATCGCGACAAGGTCGCACTGCCCGCGCTGGAGAATGCTCTCGGCCTGCCGGGCTTCGGTGATCAGGCCGACGCCCATCGTGCAGAGGCCGGTGCGCCGGCGGATTTGCTCCGCCAGGCCGACCTGGAAGCCCGCCACCCGCCGCCCGCGGATGGCGAATCCCTGGGCGCCGATGCCGCCGGACGAGCAGTCGATGACATCGATGCCGAGCTTCTGCAATTCGCTGACGAAGACGATGACCTCGTCCATCGTCCAACTGGGATCCCCTTCGTCGCTGGCGGAGAGGCGCAGGAAGACCGGCTTTTCCTGCGGCCATATCCGGCGCACCCGCTCCGCCACCTGCAAGGGAAACCGCATGCGGCCCTCAAGCGTGCCGCCCCAGGCGTCGTTGCGCCGGTTCGAGACCGCGGACAGGAACTGGTGCAGCAGGTAGCCGTGGGCAGCGTGGATTTCGACGACGTCGAACCCGGCGTCGTGCGCCCGCCGCGCGGCATCACCCCAAGCGTCGACGATGGCGGCGATTTCACCGGCGTCCGGCGCGCGGGGCGGGGTGGTTCCGTCGGACAGGGGTACGGCGCTCGGCGCCACGGTCTCCCAGGGCGGCTCGCCGGCGTCGGCATCGTTGCCGTCGAGCGCCGCGCCGCCGTCCCAAGGGCGCCGCGAACTCGCCTTGCGCCCGGCATGGGCGAGCTGAATGCCCGGAACCGCGCCCCGGTCTTTCAGGCAGCGGGCGATGCGCCGCAACGCTTTTGCGTGGTCGCCGGACCAGATGCCGAGGTCGCCGTGGGTGATGCGGCCGCGGGACTCGACGGCCGTGGCTTCCGTGAAGACCAGCCCGGCCCCGAGGAAGCGCCCCAGATGCTGGAAATGCCAGTCGTTGGCCAGGCCGCCGCCGGCCGAATACTGGCACATGGGCGATATGACGACGCGGTTGGGAAGCTCGACCTCGCGGAGCTTCAGGGGAGAAAACAACAGGGACGGCGCGGCGCGTTCTGGCACGTCAGGACCTCCGGAACGGCACCCTCGCCGGCTCGGCTACCATGCCGGTCCGGCGCGCCTCAGGCCTCGCCCAGATAGGCCTTGCGGATCTTCTCGCTCTTCAGGATGTTCTCCGCCGTGTCGCTGATGACGATCTGGCCGTTCTGAAGAACATATCCCCGGTCGGCCACGGACAGCGCCATGGTGGCGTTCTGCTCGACGATGAACATGGTTGTGCCGGCGGCCCCGATCCCGGCGATGACCTCGTAGACCTTCTCGACCAGGGCCGGCGCCAGGCCCATGGACGGCTCGTCCATAAGGATCATCTTCGGGCGCGCCATGAGGGCACGCGCGACGGCGACCATCTGCTGCTCGCCGCCGGAAAGCGTTCCGCCGGTCTGACCCAGCCGTTCGCGGATAGCCGGAAACAGCTCCAGCACCCGATCCATGTCTTGCTGGGCCCGGTTGTTCTTCTCGCGGCGGTGGACATAGGCCCCCATGAGCAGGTTTTCGCGCACCGTCATGGTCGGGAACAGGCGCCTGGCCTCGGGCACCGGCGCCAGGCCCATGGCGATCACTTCGCCCGTGGACAGTCCGTCGATGCGCCTGCCGCCGAACCAGACGGAACCGGAAACGGGCTTCACCAGGCCGAGAATGGTCTTCATGGTGGTCGTCTTGCCCGACGCATTGCCGCCCAGCAGCGACACCACTTCGCCCGGGTAGACCTCCAGATTGACCTCCTTGAGAATTCTGATCGACCCGTAATAGGTGACCACGTCCTCGAGCTTCAGCAGCGGCTCTGCGGCCTCGATTTCCGCCTCCGCGGCGGTCGCGCTTTGCTGCATGGGTCGTCCCTCCGGGGCCGCTTCGCATTCCGGGACCATAGTGTCCCGCCCCGTACCGGCACAAGTACGGGATCATCCCGGAGCGCGTCGGGGAACCGGCCCGAGGGTAACGTCAAGAGTTGTGTGTCAGGGAGAAGAGGGTAGGGACTCCCTGGTT
>WTGH01000005.1 GCA_011523655.1 Rhodospirillaceae bacterium | reverse complement strand
CTCCCCCTGACCCCCTCCCCCAAGGGGAGGGGGGACAAGCGGTGCAAACCGGATACATGGGTAACAGGTCCGACGATCGGCGCACCGCCAACTAAGCTGCCCGCGTCTCCTCGATCTGGCGCAGTATGGCGCTGCACAGGGGGCTGCGGCGGTCCATGTAGCCTTCGAGCACGGTGAAATGGTTGAGGCCGGGCAGGTCGAGATAGGTTCCCGGCAGACCGGCGCGGGTCCAGGCGGCGAGGAAATCCTGGGACTGGCGGTGGAACTCGGCCGATTCGTCGCCGCCGAGCGTAACGATCAGCGGCCCGGCGGCCTGCGGGATATGCAGGATCGGGCTATTGCGTTCGATCTCCCCGGCATCCAGCTTCAGCTTCGGCTGGAGCCAGCTGTGTTCGAAGGGCGCGAGGTCGAACAGGCCGGAGATCGCGCAGCCGCTTTTCACGACGTCGGGCGGCAGGCCCCAGGCGCCGGCCCAGTCGGTCGCCATCAACATGGCGGTGAGATGGCCGCCGGCGGAATGGCCGGAGACCGAGATCCGGTTCGGATCGCAGTTATGGCGCGCCGCGTTCTCGTAGAGCCATTTCACGGCGGCCCGGTTCTGGCGCACGATCTCGGTCATCGTCACGTTCGGGCAGAGGTCGTAGTTCAGGACGGCGACGGCGACGCCGGCCTCGACCAGCCCCTCGGCGACGAAGCTGAATTCCTTGCTGCTCAGCGAATGCCAGTAGCCGCCGTGGATGAATAGGTGCAGCGGCGCATCCGGCGCCCGGGCCGGATAGAGGTCGAGATGCTCGGCCGCGGTCGGGCCGTAGGGGATGTCGAGCGTGGGCTTGAGCTTGCGCCGCACCCGCTCGCTGTTCGACAGGAAGAACTCGACGTAGACGCCGAAATCCTCGACCGAGGCCTCGACATCGTATTGCGCGTCGATCTCCGCCTGCGCGCGGAAATTGCGGTACAGAAAGCCGTTCCCTGCCGCCGCGGCGGCCGGCGCGGCAACCCGGCGGGACGGACCCGGAGCGGCCGGCTGCGCGGCGACTGACGGTTTCGGGGCTGACGGTTTCGGGACTGACGATTTCGGGGGCGGCCCAGCGGCAGGCTCCGGCACATCGCCGCTTACCGTCAGCCGGCGCTTGGCTTCGGCGGGGATGCCGCGCGCCCGGCCGCGCCGGGCCATCCGGTCGTCGAGCGCCAGTTCGACCACCGCCGCGCCGCTGCCCCAGACCGGCCCGTAGGCGTGGACGTAGGCGCCGCGCCATTGCGGCCCCGCCCCGCCGAGCAGCCATTCCAGATGCTTCATGCCCATGTCGCCCCGGGCGTTGGCCGCATAGTCCGGCAGCAGGGCGCGAAGCTGCGAAACGTCGCCGGCGATCAACGCGTCGAGCAGGCGGCGGTTCCAGTGGTCGTCGGCGTCGCCGGCGAAGCTGTCCTCGGCCGGGTCGATCTCGCGCCGGTGCACCGCGCCCGACAGGCCGCCGACGCCGATCAGCGCCACCCGCTTGCCCTGTTCGGCCGCGCATTGCACGGCGAGTGCCGCCAGCTGCCCGGTCAGCGCGCCGTCGTGGTAGAGGTTGTTCGACGCCAGGACGAGGGGCCGGCGCGACTCCGGATTGAGCAGGTTCGCCGCAACGATCGTCCCGGTATCGATGGGAAAGCGATCGTAGTTGACGGGTTTCGAGCGCACGCCGACATCGTCGGACTGGTCGATGCAGGCCTGGGCCAGTTCGGCGTCGATGTCGAAGTCGTAGGCCAGGTCGCCGAAGGCGTGCCAGTTCTCGTCGACATGGATGCCGCGCACCCGCGGCCTGGTCTGCCAGAGCTGGTCGAGCACCGCGATCCACTGGGTCGAGTAGACGAGAAGAACGTCGGGCCGCGCCTTTTCGAGCGACCGGGCGGCGTCCCTGTATCCGTCGAGCAGGGTTTTCCAGCCGGGCGCGTCGGGCCGCAGCAGCGGCAACGGCGTGCCGGGCACCAGGAAGGCGGCGACGACCGCGTTGCCGTCGCGCGCGCGGCGATGGCGGCCGAGCCGGCCGATCAGGTCGGCCAGCGCGGTCGCCTCGAACAGTTCGCGCCAGGCGGAGCGGGCGTCGCGCGCGCTGCGCAGCACATCGAGCGCGCCGACGACGCCGCGCGGCAGCACCAGAATCACGATGACCGAGGCCAGCCCGAGCACGAGCAACGGCTGGTCGAGCCAGCCGGAGAGCAGCCGGTCGATGACGACGAAGATGAGCGCGCCGACGATCGGGCCGGACAGGCTGCCCATGCCGCCGGCGACCGCGACGAAGACGAAATAGGCCGACCAGAAGACCGTGAAGGCCGACGGCGGCGTCAGCGACACCGCATCGACGAAATAGAGGCTGGCGGCGAGGCCGGTGAGCGCCCCGGACAGGACGAAGGCGAGCAGCTTGACCTTGGCGACGTCGACGCCGACGGTCCCCGCCGCCTCGGCGTCGTCGCGCACGGCGGTGAGCGCCAGGCCGATCCGGCTGTTCAGCAGGGCCCGGATGATCCAGGTCGCGAAGACCAGCAGGATCAGGCCGACATAATACATCTCCTCCAGCGTCACCGAGGACGGGATGCGCATGCCGCCGCCGGCGCCGACCAGCTTCCATTCGTTGAAGACGGTGCCGACCGCCGCCGCGATCAGCCAGGTCGCGACCGCGAAATAGGCGCCTTCCAGGGTGAGCAGCGGCATCGCGCCGAGGAAGATGAGCAGCAGGATCATCACCCGGCGGACATAGGGGTCGCCGAACACGTCCCACCACGGATCGTAGTAGACGAGAATTTCGTAGCCGATCCAGAGGGCGACCGCGACGGCGACCGGCCTGAGCACCGCGGGGCCGACCAGGCTGGTGCGCACCGGGATCGCCAGCAGGAAGGCGAAGGCGGCGGAGACCAGGCCGGCGATCGGCATGGCGACCCAGACATGGACGCCGCCGTAATAGACCAGGATCGCCATGGTGAAGCCGGCGATGCCGACATAGACCTGGTTGCCGAAGGAGAGCAGCCCGCAATAGCCGGCCAGCAGGTTCCAGGCATGGCCGAACACGGCGAAGACGAAGAGCGTCAGCAGCAACTGCGTGAGGTAGCTGTTCGGCCCGAGCGCCGGCGGCAGCAGGACGAGCACAACCAGCCCGGCTGCGACCAGCGCCCGGGCGCGCCAGCCGGTGAGCCATCGGTCGAGGAAGCCGCCCAGCATCGGCCCGCGCCTAGCGCCGCCGCGCGAACAGGCCCTGGGGCCGGACCGCCAGGACGAACAGGATCAGGATATAGCCGGCGACGAGCTGCGCCGACGGGCCGAAATAGGTGCCCGCCAGCACCTGGGTGATGCCAAGCAGGACGCCGCCGACCAAGCTGCCGACGATCGAGCCGAGCCCGCCGACGATCACCACCCCGAAGGCGACCAGCAGGAAGACCGGCCCGTCGAACGGCTGGAAGGTGCGCGACATGCCGACCATGACCCCGGCGACGCCGGCAATCGCGATGGCGATGCCGCTGGCCAGCGCGTTGATCTTCGGCGTGGCGATGCCCATCAGCGGTGCGATTTCGGCATCGTCCGCCGCGGCGCGGATCGCGCGGCCGGCATGGGTCCGCCTCAGGAACAGGTGCAGGGCGATCAGGATGGCGACGGCGATGACGAAGAAGATCAGCCGCAGGGTCGAGAGGTTCAGATCCTCGGTCAGGCGCACCGCCGAATAGGAGAGCGCGTTGCGGATGATCCGCGCGTCGGACGCGAAGCCGCCGAGCAGCGCGTGGGCGATGACGATGGACAGGCCGAAGGTGACCAGGATCGGCGACATCAGGCCGAAGCCGGCGGACATGCCCTTGCGCTCCATCGACTGGACCGAGATCGCGTTCAGGAGGAAGCGCTGCAGCGCATAGCCGACCCCGAACATGACCGGGATCACCAGCGCCAGCGTGATGAAGGGCGACATCGGCACGAACTGGAGCACCAGAACCGCCAGATAGGCTGCGAGCACCAGCATGTCGCCGTGGGCCAGGTTGACCATGCGCATGACGCCGAAGGTGAGCGCCAGGCCGATGGCGATGATTCCGTAGTAGCCGCCGAGCATGACGCCGGACAGCAGCCCGTTGGCGATGTCGATGAACGTCCAGTACAGGTCTTCGTTCATCCGCCCTGTCCCGCCGTCTCGATGCCGAAATAGGCCGCCGAGACCCGGTCGCGGCCCAGTTCTTCGGGATCGCCTTCGAGCACCACGCGCCCTTCCAGCAGCACGGAAACCGCTCCGGCGACCCGCATCGCGCGCTCGGTATCCTGCTCGATCACGATGCAGGTGACGCCGCGCGCGTTGATCGCCGCGATCCGCTCGTAGATCTGGTCGACCACGATGGGCGCCAGCCCGAGGGACAGTTCGTCGAGCAGGATCAGCTCGGGCGAGGACATGAGCGCCCGGCCGATCGCGACCATCTGCTGTTCGCCGCCGGACATTTGGGACACCGGCTGCTGGCGCCGGTCGGCGAGCCGCGGGAACAGGCTGTAGACATCCTCCAGGGTCTCGCCCAGCCCCGACCGGCAGCGCGGCAGGAAGGCGCCGCACACCAGGTTCTCCTCCACCGACATGCTGGCGAACAGGCGCCGGCCCTCCGGCACCATGGTCACGCCCATGCCGACGATGTCTTCGGTCGGCAGCGCGTCGATCCTGCGCCCCTTGAATTCGATGCTGCCGGCGGTATGGGCCGCCCGCCCGCGGTTCATCATGCCGACGATGGCGCGCAGCAGGGTCGACTTGCCGGCCCCGTTGGCGCCGACGATGGAATGGATCGTGCCCTTCTCGACGGCGAAACCGACGCCGTAGAGCGCGCGGCTCTCGCCATAATAGGCCGAGAGGCCCTTGACGGTCAGCAGGGCCGGTTGCTCAGGCGCCGAGATAGACACGGCGGACGTCCGGCGAGTTGATGACCTCTTCCGGCTTTCCCTGGGCGATGATGCGGCCGGAGTCCAGCGCCAGCAGCCGGTCGGTCGCGGTCAGCATGGTCTTCATGACATGCTCGATCCACAGGACGGTCACGCCGCCGGCCCGGATTCCCGCGACCATGTCGATAAATTCGCCGACTTCGTGGTCGGTCAGGCCGGCGGCGACTTCGTCGACCAGCAGCAGCTTCGGGCGCATGGCGAGCGCCCGGGCCAGCTCGTGGCGCTTGCGCATGAGCAGCGGCAGCCGCCCGGCCAGCGTATTGCGCGCCGGCGCGAGATGGGTTTGCGCGAGGACCCCGTCGATCCATTCCTCGACCTCGTCCTCGGCCACGCCGCCGCCGAAGATCGCCGCAACCTTGAGGTTGCCGGCGACGGTCATGTGGGTGAAGGGCTTGGGGATCTGGTATGTCCGGGCGATGCCGGCGCGGGCGCGGTCCTGCGGCGCCCAGCGGGTGATGTCCTTCCCGCCGAATTCGACATAGCCGGAATCCGGCCGGATGTTGCCGGAGATCAGGCCGAACAGCGAGGTCTTGCCCGCGCCGTTCGGCCCGATGACGCCGAGGATCTCGCCTTCGTCTATCGAAAAGCTGACGCGATCCGCGACATGGATCGCGCCGAACGCCTTGGACAGCCGCGTTGCAGAAAGAACCGTCGTCATCGCATCCCGGTCGTGCGCTCCGGCCGGCACGATCTTTCTGCAGCGTCACCCGGCGCGCCGCCCCGTTCCTGGTCCGGGGGGCACGCCGGGCGACCGGAGAACCGGCCGGTTACTTGGCCTGGTACAGGCGCATTTCCGCCGTCTTCTTAACCGACGGATAAACCGCGTTATACACGTTGTCCTTGACCCAGCGCTTGGTTTTCGAATCGACGCGCCATTGTGCGCCGCCCAGGGGCTGCACGGAAAACTGCTGGGCGTTGAACTTGACCTGGCCGACGACGGTTTCGAGATCGGTCTTGGCCAGCGCCGCCAGCAGTTTCGCCTGGTCGGTCGAGCCGGCCCGCTGCATGGCATCGAACAGTACGTCGTAGGACGCATCGGTATAGGCCAGCGGCGGCGAATAATACTTGCCGGCGTTCTGCGTCTCGTACAGGTCGACGAGGCCCTGGCCGGTATAGCCGCCGTATTTCGACTTGCCCGGATAGGCCGGCGACCAGAAGTTCACGCTCAGGATGTCGATGCCGAACTCGCCGAGCGCCTTCATCGCTTCCGGATAGCCTGTCGCCTTGTCGATGATGTACATGCGCGGCTTGAAGCCGGCCTGCGCCGCCTGCTGCAGGTAATTCTGCAGGTCGGGCGGGGCGAGCACGCCGGTCACCACCTGGACCCGGCCGCGCTTGAACTTGTTGATGATCGCCGAAAAGTCCGGCAGGCCCTGCTTGAAGCGGCCGGTGTCGACCGGTTTCCAGCCTTCCTTCTTGAAGGTCGGATCGAACAGCGAGGCGAACACGACGCCGTCGGGATCGTTCGGATAGAGATAGCCGATGCTGCCGTTGAAGCCGCCGGGCAGCGCCTTGATCATGCCGACATGGTTGGCCACCAGGTCCGGCACGCCGAAGAAGAAGTGGAAGGTGTATTTGTAGGTCTTCGGCTTGCCGTCCGGCCCGTAGAGCCAGGCCTCGACCGGCGTGTTCGAGGTGATGCACGGCACCTTGTAACGCTCACAGAGGTCCGACGGCGCGTTGGTCGTGTCCGGCGTGCCCTGGGCGAAGACGACGTCCACCTTGTCCTTGAGGATGGCGCGGGTCGCCGCTTCACCGGAACCCGCCATGGTGCCGCGCGAATCGTAGATCTTGTAGTTGATCTTGCACTTCTTGCCGCCGACCGCGAGGCCGCCGGCCTTGTTGATCGCGCCGACCTTGTTCTCGTCGAGCCACGGCGTTTCGCGGCCCATGTCGAGCAGCGGGCCGGTCAGCGGCACGACGCGGCCGACCGTGATGCTGCAATCCTGCGCCGCAGCGGGTGCCCCGAACAAGACGGGTCCGGTCGCAACGGCGGTGCCGGCGATGGCCGCCAGCGCCAGTACAGAGGCTAGTTCCTTACGCATCTTCCAAGTCCTCCCTAGAGTCTGAACTCGATAACCGCGGCGCCGGCGCCATGCGCCGGGCCGTATCCGTGCACCCGCGCGCCGAAGAACCGGCCTCCGACCGCGCCGCGGACCCAGGCAAAATGCTTGAAGCCCATGTCGACCCGCGCTTCGCGGGCGTAGTCCTCGATCCGGCTGTCAAGCTGGCCCGTTTCGCCCTTTTCCAGCAACCGCAATATGCGCCGGTTCCACGCGTCGTCCGACTCCGCGGCGATGCGGTCCTGTTCTATGGCGATCGGCTCGCGGAAGACCGTGCCGGACAGTCCGCCGACGCCGACCACCGCCACCTTCTTGTTCTGGGCGCGCGCCGTCGCGGCGGCGATCCCGGCCATTTTCATGGTCGTGGCGGCGTCGTGGTAGAGATTGTTCGCCGCCATCGCGAGCGGGAAGCGGCCGTCGGGGTCGAGCAGCCGGGTCGCGACGATGGTGCCGCTGTCGATCGGAAACTGGTCGTAGTCGACGCTCTTGGACGAAATTCCGGCGGCCTTGACCGCGGCGACGCAGGCCAGGGCCAGATCGGTATCGACGCGGATGTCGAAGTGCATATCGCCCAGGTCGTGCCAGTTCTCGTCGACATGGGTGCCGGTCAGCCGCGGCCGGGCCTGCCACAGGGCGTCGAGCACCGCGATCCACTGGGTCGAATAGAGGAGGATGGCATCGGGACGCGACACCGCCAGCGCCCTGGCCGCCCGTTCGAAGCCGGCGACGATCGGCCGCCAGGGCGGATTGTCGGGCCGCAACAGATGCAGGGGCGAGCCCGGCACGAGGAAGGCGGAGACCGCGGTCACCGCATCGCGCCTGCATAGGCTTCGCGCGCGCCGGCGGCCGGCGGAGCGGCTGCGGCGCCGGCCAGCCCGGCCTTCACCAGGTTCCATTCCATGACCGCGTTGCCGGTGCCGATGACCGTGCCGTAGCCGTGCAGTTCGCCGGGCAGTTCCGGATAGCCCATGGCCGCGAACATCCAGGTGAAGGCGCCGGATTTCACTTCGGCGAAGGCCTCGTCGATGAATTGCGGCAGGATCCGGAAGACCTCGGCGGTCTTGCCCTGGCGCAGCAGTTCGATGATCCGCATGTCCCACTTGTAGCCGTCATAGCTCTGCGGATGCTCGCGCGACATGTCCTCGGGCGTGTCGGGCTCTTCGTGGAAATGCCAGTGGCACAGGGTGTTGGACGCCAGCAGCACGGCGCGCCGCCCGGTCGCCTCGATGGCCTCCCGGGTCGCCTTGCCGAGCGTGTCCATCTCGTCCAGGCCTTCCTCTGTCGTCAGGTAGTAGGGCGAGTTGTTCGCCGAAATGCCGACGATCGGAATGTCCCATTGCGGGCGGATCATGTGCAGCGTGGTGATGGTGCCGTAGTCGACCCGGAATTTCGGGTTGCGCATCATCATCGCGGTCAGGCCGCGCTGGGCGGCCTTTTCGCAGCAGGCTTCGGCCAGGTCGACATCGACCTCCAGCTCGAAGCTGTAGCGGAACAGGTTCGGGAAGATCGGATCGACCGACTTGCCCGAGAGGTGCCGGACGCCGAGGAAATGGTGCCCGACCTGGGTGATCCAGTGCGGCGAGTGGACTAGCAGAACGTCCGGCCGTAGCTCATCCAGACTTTCGCGCGCCCGTTCGTAGGCCCAGCGCAGCGGTTCCCAGCCGCCTTCGGATTTCGGCTCGTTCTGGGGCGGGTTCTCGCCGTAGACCAGATGGGGCGGATGCGGCGCCAGGAAGCCTGCGATGATTTCGCCGTTTGCCATGGCCTTCTTCCCCACGCCTGCTTCCCCGCGCGGCGCACGGGGGCCGGTTCCGGGAGGCGGGACGATAGCGGAGACCGGTGCCGGCGCCGTCGGAGAACCGCCCGGCCCGGCGCACGATCCGATCGCGCCGAGCCCCCGAAAAATCAACGCATTGTTGCCGTGACCGCTGGTCAGCACAATAACCGATTCGGTATCATCTTTTCATCGATTCGGTATCTGATGCGCAGCGCGCCGGCCGCGCGGCGCAGAACGGGAGCTGGGCCATGAATTTCCGCCGCCTCCACTATTTCGTCGCCGTCGCCGACGAGCTTCATTTCGGCCGGGCGGCGGCGCGCCTCGGCATCGCGCAGCCGCCGCTGTCGCGCCAGATCAAGGCGCTGGAAGAGGAGCTCGGCGCGATCCTCTTCAACCGGTCGCGCAGCCAGATTCGGCTGACCGACGCCGGCGAAATCCTGCGCGAACGGGCACGGGACATCCTGGGCCGGGTAGAGAATGCCGAAGAAGCCGTGCGGCAGGCCGGCGCGGGGACGATCGGCAGCCTGACCATCGGCTTCGTCAGTTCCGCGACCTACAGCGTGCTGCCCGACATCGTCCACGCCTTCCGCGCAGAGAATGCGGACGTCGAACTCACCCTGGTTCCCATGAACAATGCCGGCCAGCGTGACGCCCTGATCCAGCGGCGCATGGATATCGGCATCGCCCGGCCGCGGATCGACGACGACGAGCTGCGCCACGAGACGATCAACCGCGAGCGGCTGGTCGTGGCGCTGCCGGCGACCGACCCGCTGGCCGGGATGCCGGCGTTGACCGTCGCCGACCTGGCGAACCGGGAATTCGTGCTCTACCCGGACAAGCCGCGGCCGACCTTCGCCGACCACGTTATCGCGATCTGCCGCTCCCGCGGCGTGGAACCGCGGGTCGCGCAGCTCGTCTACGACTACCAGACGGCAGCCGGCCTGGTCTCCGTCGGCGTCGGGGTATCGCTGGTGCCGGAATCGACCGCCACCGGCGAGCGCAGGGGCCTGGTCTGCCGGCCGCTCGACGGCGTGAAGGCCGAGACCGAGCTGAGCGTGAACTGGCGGATCGACAATCGCGGGCCGCTGGTCCACCGCTTCGTCGAAACCGCACGCAGCGTCAGCCGCCGCCTCCAGGCCTGATTCGCGGGCATCGGCCCGAATTGCCGGGCCGCACAATACCGGCCCGGTATTGTGCCATATCCGAACGGTGGATCGCGGGTTCGGGCAGAACCCGGAAAATTGCGGAATTCCGTGGATTTCCACTTGCGCCGCCAAAGGGCGCGGCGGGGCGGCCGGGCCGGCCGGTCGACGCCCCCCGCGCCCGGCGATTGCAAACCTGCCCCGATAAACATTAGGTTCCCGGTAGCTCTCCCGGTCCTGCGTAGTCCGGGGCGGCGGCGGGCCGGAGCGAAAACGGCGCGATAACCATCCTCCGGGGAGGCGGACATGACATTGGGCAACGCCGTTCTGGCGATCGTAATCGCCCTCGTCGCGATCGTCGTCCTGTGGCTGCTGTTCTGGTGGCTCTACCGCCGCGCGACCAAGGAACTGTCGTTCGTCCGCACCGGCTTCGGCGGCCAGAAGGTCGTGATGAACGGCGGCGCGCTGGTCCTGCCCGTCCTGCACGACATCATCCAGGTCAACATGAACGCGCTGCGCATCGACGTGGCGCGGGCGGCGCGCAACGCGCTGATCACCCGGGACCGGCTGCGGGTCGACGTGTCGGCGGATTTCCTGGTCCGGGTCGGCGCCGATCACGACGCCATCGCGACCGCGGCGCAGAGCCTGGGCACCAAGACGCTGCGGGTCGAACTGCTCAAGGAGCTGATCGAGGGGCGCCTGACCGACGCCCTGCGCTCGGTCGCCGCCGAAATGAGCATGGAGGAGCTGCACGAGAAGCGGATCGAGTTCGTGCGCCGGGTGCGGGAGACCCTGGCCGACGACCTCGCCTCCATCGGCCTCGAACTCCAGTCGGTCTCGCTGACCAGCCTCGACCAGACCGACCGCGAGCACTTCAACCCGCAGAACGCGTTCGACGCCGAGGGCCTGACCCGGCTGACCCAGGAGATCGAGAACCGGCGCCGCCAGCGCAACGAGATCGAGCAGGACACAGAGGTCGAGATCCAGGCGCGCAACCTGAAGGCCGAGCAGGAAAAGCTGGAGATCGCGCGCGACGAGGAATTTGCCCGCCTCGAACAGGAACGGGCGGTCTCGACCCGGCGCGCCGAGCAGCGCAGCGAGGTCGCCGCGCGCGAGGCCGAGAAGGAACGCGAGATGGAGGAGGCCCGGATCGCGTCCGGCAAGGCGATCGACCTCGCCAAGGTGGCGAGCGACCAGGAGATCGAGGCAAGGCGCATCGCCGCCGAGCAGGAGGTGCGCGAGCGCGACATCGAGCGCGATATCGCCGTGGAACTGGCCCGGCACAACCGCAGCATCGAGATCGACACCAAAGCGAAAGAGCAGAGCAAGGTCCGCGCCGAGGCCGAAGAAGCGCGCGCCGACGCCGAACGCGCGGCCGAAGCCGTGGAGACGGTGCGCGAGATCGAGCGCGCCGAACGGCAGAAGCGGATCGACCTGATCGAGGCGCAGCGGGAGGCCGAGAAATCGGCCATCGACACCGTGTCTTCGGCGACCGCGAAACGCGAGGCCGCCGGCGAACTGGCCGAGGCCGACCGGCTCCAGACCGACAGCGAGGCCGGCCGGATCAAGGCGATGGCCGAAGCGGAATCCGAAGGCGAGAAGCTGCGCGCTGCCGCCATGGAACTGCGCAGCAGCATCGAGGCCGCCGCCAAGCGCGCCATGAACGACGCCGACTCCGGCCTCAGCCCGGAGTTGATCGACATGAAGATCCGGCTCGCCATCGTCGAGCACCTCCAGGGCATGATCGCCGAGAGCGTGAAGCCGCTGGAGCGGATCGAGGGCATCAAGATCGTCCATGTCGACGGCCTGGCGCCCCAAAGCGGAGGCGCCGGCGCGGCGGAGGGCGAGAAGCGCGAGACCGGCCTCTCCGACCAGATCGTCAACAGCGCCCTGCGCTACCGCGCCCACGCCCCGGTGCTCGACCAGCTCCTCAAGGACGTCGGCTTCTCCGCCGGCGACCCGGAGGAACTGCAAAGCGCCCTCACGCGCATGCTGCGCTCGGGGGACGGGGGCGAGACGGGCGACGGGAAGGAATAGGGGCAGGTTGCCCGGCGACGGAGGAGGTCAACTACCGCCTCTCGACATGGCGTGCGCCACGGCGCCGTTCACAACCTTTCCGCAATGCCGCCATCAAATTGTCCCGGTCGCACAGATCATTCGGGGCATCCTTCACCCGGAAAGCGAGCGACCCATGACGATATTCGGATTACGCACCGCGACCTTCCTGTCCGCCCTGCTCCTGGCGCCGTTCTGGATCGGCGGGGCGGTAAACGCAGAAGAACTGCCGTCGATTACCGTCAATGGCGCGGGAGCGGTCGAAGCGCGGCCCGACATGGCGATCGTTTCGGCGGGCGCCGACAGCCAGGCGAAAACCGTCGCCGCGGCGCTGGCTGAAAACAGCGACAAGGTCGCGAAGATCCTGGCGCTGGCCAAGACCTCAGGCATCGCCGGGGCGGATGTGCAGACTGAGAACGTGTCCGTACATCCGGTTTACGAGGACAGGCGCGGCAATGACCGGCTACCCGCGATCCTCGGCTACAGGGTCTCCAACTCGGTAACGATCCGGGTGCGGAAGCTGGACCGGCTGGGTGGCCTGCTCGACCGGCTCTCGGCCGCCGGCGCCGACAGGATCGGCCGCCTTCGTTTCGGGGTGAGCGATCCTGAAACGCTGCTGCGCCAGGCGCGCCGCCGCGCGGTCGCCGACGCAAGGGCCAGGGCGGCACTTTACACCGAGGCGGCCGGGGTTGCGCTCGGCCGGGTCGTTCTGATCGCCGAAACCGGGATGAGCCTGCCGGTCCGTGACCGGAGTTATCTGGGCCGGAGAGAGAAGGCGGCGGTCCCCGTGGCGCCCGGTTCGCTGGAATTCGGGGCGACGGTGACGATCCGCTTTGCCATCGGTAAGGGCGGCTGAACTGCCGCTTCCGCAGCAGCGGGCGGATCGAAATTCCGGCCTGCCGAGATTCCGCGAGCCGCCGTGCAGAACGAAAACTGTACTGAGTCAATGAAGTGACCGGTCGAAGACATCCCCCTTTGCGTGCCGCCGCCCTTGCCGGGCTGGCGCTCCTCCTGTCCGCCTGCGCGGCCCTTTCCCCGGACGGCGACAGCGCGGCGGTTCCGGTCCTCGTTGTGGGCAACGAAGCGGCCATCAACCCGCATCTGGTCCCGCGCGACTCGCCGTTGTTCCGCGAGACCGTCTTCATCAATTTCGAAAACGCCCTGGCGAAACACGGCTTCCGCGCGGTCGGCGAGGAGGCGTTCCGGGGCAAGTTCGACCTGAACCGCGGCGGGGCAGGCCCCTGGGGCCGATGGCTGGACGCGGACTTCGTCGCCGGGGCGAAGCGCCTCTCCGCCGAAGGCTCCGGCGCCTGCATTCCCTTCCTGGTGACCGCCAGGGTCTATGTCCGCATCTGGCACAACCGGCCGCAATACCTCAATGTCGAGCCGTGGGTCAGCATATACGACACCGGTTCGGGCGAGCGGATCGGCGAGGCCGCCGACAATGCCGAAGTCCCCCTCCCGTCCTATTGTCCGCCGGAGGTGTGTCTCAAGACCATGTACCGCGCTTCGGCGGCAGGCATCTTCCGGGCCCTCGGCGAATCGGTAGCGCGGAAACTCATCGAGTACCGGGCGCGCGGCGGGTCCGGCCGGCCGGCGCGCCGGTGCGGGTAGCCCGGCTACGGTCGAAGGAACGACTCTCTGTGCGATATTGCCCGTTCGCTCAGGCAGCCCGTCTTTCGTTGCGCGGCGAAGACGTGGCACCCGGGCCTCCCATCGGTCTGTAACCGTACGGAGGTGCGGCCTGGCGACCGCCGGTTACGGCACCGCCGCCAATAGCGCCTTCGTATACTCGTGCTGCGGCGCGCGGAAGACCTGCTCGGTCGGGCCCTGCTCGACGATTTGGCCGCGGTTCATGATGGCGACCCGGTTGCAAAGGTAGCGCACGACCGAGAGGTCGTGGCTGATGAACAGCATGGAAATCTGCATCTGCGCGCGCATGTCGAGCAGCAGGTTGAGGATCTGCGCCTGCACCGAGACATCGAGGCCGGAGACGATCTCGTCGGCAACCAGCACCTTGGGCGCGGTGCACAGCGCCCGGGCGATGTTGACCCGCTGGCGCTGGCCGCCCGAGACCTGCACCGGGTAGCGGCCGATCGTATCCTGGGGCAGGCCGGTCTGGCCGAGCAGGTCGCGCGCCCGCTCCAGCCGCTCGGGCCAGCGCGCCGGCGGCCGGCGCACCTCCATCGACTGGGTCACCAGCCGGCCGATGCGCTGGCGCGGGTTGAGCGCCGATTGCGGGTCCTGGAAAATCATCTGGATCAGCGCGATGCGCTGCTTCGCAGTGCGCTGGAACGGGCCGGTGATATCCCGACCGTCGACGACGATCCGGCCGCCGTCCGGGGTTTCCAGGCCGAGCAGCAGGCGGGCGACGGTGGATTTCCCGCTGCCGCTCTCGCCGACCAGGCCGACAAATTCGCCGGGCGCGATGTCGAGGCTCACCCCGTCGACCGCGACCACCGGCGCCCGGCGGCGGCCGAGCCAGTCGCGGCCGGAGCGGAAGGTCTTGCCCAGCCCGTCGACCGAGAGGATCGGCGGGGCGGCGGCATCGGCCGCGGCGCGGGGCAGTTCGCCCTGCCCGGCCAGCGCCGACGATCGTTTCATGCACGCCCCGGCGCCGCGCACGAAGCGGCCCGGCGCAACCTCGGTCAGCGCCGTGCGGGCGGCGGCGCAGGCCGCGTCGCGCACCGGGCAGCGCGGGGCGAAGCGGCAGCCGGGCAGGTCGGCGAAACCGCTCAGGCCCGGCATGTGGTCGGGCAGCGCGGCCAGCCGGCGCACCGGCCCGGCGATGCCGGGGTTGGCGGCGACCAGGCTGCGCGTATAGGGATGCAGCGGGTCGCTGAGCAGCGCCGCCGCCGGTCCGGTCTCGACGATCTCGCCGGCATACATGACGGCAAGGCGCTGGCAATGCTGCGCCGCCAGCCGCAGATCGTGGGTGATGAACAGCAGGCCGGTCTCGCTGTCGCGCTGCAACTCGTCGATCAGCTCCATGACCCGCGCCTGGGTGATGACGTCGAGCGCCGTGGTCGGCTCGTCGGCGATAATCAGGTCGGGCTTGCCGGCGAAGGCCATGGCGATCAGCGCGCGCTGGCACTGGCCGCCGGAAAGCTGGTGCGGAAAGCGGCCGAGCAGGTCGGCCGGGCGCGGCAGATGGACCGAATCGAGCGCGGCGAGCGCGCGGTCCCGCCGCGCCGCCTTGCCGTCCTGGCCGAGCCGCCTGAGATGTTCGTCGAACTGGGCGCCGAGCGACAGGACCGGGTTGAGCGAGGTCATCGGGTGCTGGGGCACGAAGGCGATGGCGTCGCCGAGCAGGCCGGTGCGCTCGCGCGGCGCCATGGCCAGCAGGTCGCGGTCGAGGAAGGTCACGCTGCCGCGGCTCGTTGCGAAACCTTTCGGCAGCATGCCGGCGATCAGGCGGCCGACCATCGACTTGCCGGCGCCGGATTCGCCGACCACGCCGACCAGCTCGCCCCTCCCAACCGCCAGCGAGACATCGCGCAGCACGTCGATCCGCCGGCCGCCGGCCTCGGTGGTCACGTTGACGTCGTTGAGGGCGAGGAGCGTCATGACAGGGCGCTCAGTGCTGCTGGAGCCGGGCGTCGAAGGTCCGGCGCAGGCCGTCGCCCAGCAGGTTGAAGGCGAGCACGGTCGTCACGATGGCGAGGATCGGCAGCACCAGCCCCCAGGCCGACTGGTACATGTAGTTGCGCGCATCGGCGATCATCACGCCCCAGGCCGGAATGCTCGCCTCGACGCTCATGCCGACGAAGCTGAGGATCGCCTCGACGATCACGGCGATGCCCATCTCCAGGCTCATGAGTGTGATGATCGTCGGCGCGGCGGCCGGCAGCACCTCGCGCACCATCGTGCGCAGATGGGAGAAGCCGGAGAGACGGGCGGCATCGACATAATTCTGCCGGCGGATCACCAGCACCTCGCTGCGCACGACGCGGCAGAAGCGCGTCCAGTCGACGAGAATGATCGCCAGGATGACGTTGCCGATGCCGACGCCGAAGCCGACGATCAGGATCAGCGACAGCACGACCGGCGGGAAGGACATCCACAGATCGACGGCGCGCGAGATCAGCCAGTCGATCACGCCGCCGAAATAGCCGGCGAGCAGGGCCAGCGCGGTGCCCATCAGCATCGTGCCGACCGCGGCGCAGACCGCCACGAACAGGGCGACCCGCGTGCCGTAGATCAGCCGGGACAGGGTATCGCGGCCGAGATTGTCGGTGCCGAGTAAGAAGCCCGGCGCGGCATTATCGGTCCAGAACGGCCCCTTGAGTGCGTTCAGCAGGTCCTGTTCGTTGGGATCGTAGGGCGCGATCAGCGGTGCGGCGGCGGCGCAGAACAGCAAGATGAGCAGGATCGACCCGCCGACAACGACGCGGCCCGAACGCAAGGCGCGCCGGAGCGGGCTCTCGCCGCCGACGGCCGCCCCGCCCATTGCGATTTCCGCGCTCACCGGGCCCGCCGCAGCTTGGGGTTGACGACGATGTAGACCACGTCGACCGCCAGGTTGATGGTCAGCACGGCCAGCGCGAAGACCAGCGCCGCGCCCTGGATGATCGGCAGGTCGGTGTTGCGCACCGCCTCGACCATCAGGTTGCCGAGGCCGGGATAGGAGTAGATGACCTCGACCAGCAGCGTGCCGCCGAACAGGAAGCCGAACTGGACGCCCATCAGCGACAGGGTCGGCAGCAGCGCGTTGCGCAGGGCGTGGCGGTTGATCACCCGGCGCTCCGGCACGCCGCGCAGCCGCGCCATGGTCACATAATCCTCGCCGATCACGTCGAGCAGGCTGGAGCGCAGCAGGCGCATGATGAGCGGCACGGTGCCGAGCGCGAGCGCGAGCGCCGGCAGCAGCATGTGCCGGATCGCTTCGAAGAAGGCCGTGAGGTCGCCGGTCACCAGGCAATCGAGCAGCAGGAAACCGGTGACCCTGGGAATCGTCATGTCCGGCGGCAGGCGGCCGGCGAATGGCAGCAGGTTGAAGGCGACGCCGAAGACCAGGATCAGGAACAGCGCCCAGAGGAATTCCGGGATCGACATCATCAGCGTGCTACCGACATCGACCGCCTGCTCTGACGGCTGGCCGCGCAGCCGGAACAGGAGAATGCCGCCGGGCAGCCCGATCGCCGTCGCGAACAGGGCGCCGAAGACCGCCAGTTCGATGGTCGCCGGCAGGGACTGGCCGATCAGCTTGAAAACCGGCTGCCCGAAGGCGATGGACCGGCCCAGGTCGCCTTCGAGGATGTGGCCGAGCCAGATCGCATACTGGTGCATGACCGGCAGGTGCAGGCCCATTTCGCGCCGCAACGCCTCGATATCCTCGTTCGTCGCGTTCGGCGGCATGGACATGGCCACCGGATCGGCGGGAATCAGCCGCAGCACGATGAAGACGAGGATCGAGACGAGCAGCATCAGCGGGATCGCGACCGCGATCCGGCGCAACACGATGCCGAGGATTTCGCCGCTCATCGGGCAGACTTAAGCCCCGCGCGCACGGGCGCGCAAGCGGCGGCGGGGAAGCGAAGGAAAACCAGCAACGCGGCGGCCCGGCGGGATGTTCTCCGCCGGGCCGCTCGCATTACCGGCGTTTCAGGGCCTATTTCCAGGACCAGGTTTGGGGCAGCGCCCAGCCGTTGTTGTACTGCACCACCCCGAGATCGCTCTTGTGGACCCAGGTGATCACGGATTGCAGCAGCGGCATGACGGCGCCCTGCTTCGACGCATAGACGGCAACATCCTTGTAGCCCTGGATGCGCTTGTCATAGTCGACGACGCCGAACAGCTTCATCACCCGGCCGCCGACATCCATGTCCTTCCAGGCCGAGAAGGGCAGCTTCGGATGCATCAGGTAGCCCGTGAACATCTCCGGGTCGCCGACGGCGTTGTCCCAGCTGTAGAGGGTCGCCTCCGGCAGCTTGTTGCCGCGGTTGAGCTCGAAATATTTCGAGTACTCGATCACCTGCAGATTGGCTTCGATGCCGACCTTCTTCCACATCGAGACGATCGCCCGGGCGATGTCGTAGTCGCCGGGGAAATTGCCGTTGAAGCTGGCCATGCCGATCTTGAGCGGCTTGTCCGTGCTGAACCCGGATTTCGCCAGCAGCGCCTTCGATTTCGCCGGATCGTAGGGGAATTCGAAATCCTTGACATAGCCGGGCGTGCCGGGCGGCGCGACGATCGACAGCGGCACCGCCTTGCCGGCATAGAGCGCCTGCGAAATCGCCTTCTTGTTGATCGCGTGATGCGCGGCCAGCCGGACATTCTTGTCGGCGAACGCCTTGTCGCTGCGGATCTGCAGCAGGATCACGCGCGAGATCGGGAAGATCCGGCCGCTCAGCGCCGCCATCTTGTCCAGCCGTCCGACTTCTCGAATCGGCACGTCCGGCGCGAAATCGACCCGGCCGGACTGGACCGCCGCGACGCGGGCCGACGGGTCCTTCATGATCAGGATCGTCACTTTGCGGATTTTCGGCTTCGGCCCCCAGTATTTGTCGAAAGCTTCGAGCACGATGCGCGAATTGCGCTGATAGTCCACGACCTTGTAGGGCCCGCTGCCCATCGGCTTGTCGGCGAAGCCGTCGGCGCCGACCTTCTCGACATGGTGCTTCGGCACCACGAAGTTGGCCAGGAACGCCAGCCACGGGATCGCCGTCGCCATCGGCTTGCTCAGCTTGATGACCGCGCGGGTCGGCGTCGGCGTCTCGATGTCCGCGACGTTGCGCCAGATCCGCACGAGGTCGATCTTGTGGCCCGCCTTGCCGCGTTCGAGGAAGGTGTATTTGACATCGGCCGACGTCACCTTGGTGCCGTCGTGCCAGTAGGCGTTGTCCCGGATGTCCAGCGTCACGGTCTTGCCGTCCGCCGACTGGGACCATTTCGTCGCCAGCGACGCCTCCAGCTTAATGTCCGGCGCCTGCGTGAGCAGCTGGTCGTAGACCATCTTGTAGAGCGATTGCCGGACCGGAACCGTCCGCTTGTTCGGATCCCAGGTCTGGGGATCGACCTGCCAGGCGATCACCACGCTGTCCTTCGCGGCCTGGGCCTGGGGCGCCAGCGACCCGGCAACGGCCAGAACGGCCGCGGCGCCGGTGGCCACGCCGGCAATCAAAGTGCGTCTACGCATTGAACCCTCCTCCTTGTGCGGTGACGTATGATTCCGGCGACACCGTAACAGCAACCGGCGCCGCTGTACAAATGCCGCGCTAGACCGATTTCCAGTCGACCGCCTGCTCGAAGGCGTGGGCGGCGCGATAGAGCGTCGATTCGTCGAAATGCCGCCCGGTCAGCATCAGGCCGACCGGCAGCCCGCTGCGCATGGCGCAGGGAATGCTGATCGACGGATGGCCGGTGCAGTCGATCGGCGCCGTGTTCGGGATCGGCGTGAAGCCGGGCACCATGTCTTCCTCGCGGGTGCGGTCTTCCGGCGGCAGCTTCGAGCCCTTGATCGGCGAGGTCGGCATCAGCAGGATATCGACCTCCTCCAGCGCCGCATCGTAGGCCGCACGCAGCAGGCGGCTCAGATTCTGCGCCTTGGCGTAGTAGCGGCCGTGATGGACCGTGCGCATGTGCTCGGCGCACAGCATCCCCAGCTTGAAGATCTCGGAGAACATGTTGGACTTGGCCTGCCAGCCGTTGAGCTTTTCCAGCAGGCTGGGCACATAGGCGCCCTTCCAGTTGTGGCCGTTGCCCAGCCCCTTGAGGATCTGCTCATAGGCGCCCTCGCAGGCGATCGGCACCCAGACCGGCATGCCGAGTTCGCGATGGGCCGGCACGGAAATTTCCGTGACCGCCGCGCCCAGCGAGGCGAAGACCTCCGCAGCGGCGCGCACGGCCTCGTCGACATCCGCCTCGCTGTCCTCGAAACCGAAGCCCTCCTGCATGACGCCGATGCGCAGGCCCTCTGCGGATTGGCCCAGCGCCCGGGTATAGCGCGCGGTGCGCGGCGCATACTGGCGCGGGTCCAGCCCGTCTTCCCCGGCCAGCACCTCCAGGTAGAGCGCATTGTCCTCGACGGTCCGGCTCATCGGGCCGAGATGGTCGAGCGTCATCTCGATCGACGCCGCGCCGGTATAGGGCACTAGGCCCCAGGTCGGCTTCATGCCGACGAGGCCGCTGAACGCCGCCGGCTCGCGGATCGAACCGCCCTGGTCGCTGCCGATGGCGAGATCGACCTCGCCGGCCGCCAGCAGCGCCGCGCAGCCGGAGGACGAACCGCCCGGCGTGTATACGGGATTCAGCGGGTTGAGCGTGGTCTTCTGGGCGTTCGTATGGCTGCTGCCGGAATAGCAGAAATACTCGCAATGGGCCTTGCCGAGAATCGTGCCGCCAGCGTCCAGCGTGCGGGTCACCACCGTGGCGTCGACCTCGGGCACATAGCCCTCCAGCACCGAGGCGCCGTTCATCATCGGCAGGCCGGCGACGCAGATATTGTCCTTGATTGCAACCGTCTTGCCGCGCAGCTTGCCGCGCTTGCTGCCCTCGATGGTCGATTTGACGTACCAGGCGCGCAGCGGGTCTTCCGCGTCGGTCGGGAAATGGCCCGGCGTGCGCGGATATTCGACCGGCGGCAGGTTGTCGGGCAGCCGGTCGAGCGGCCGGTAATAGGTCTCCACCGTGCCGCGGATCATGTCGGTGAATTCGTCCAGATCGGCGGGTTCGAGCGAAAGGCCGAGCACGTCCGCGGCGCGCGCGATCTGTTCCCGTGTGGGCGGTTTGGCCGTCATGGGGCAGCGTCCTCCGTTTCGCCCGGTGTATAGCCCGGTGTATAGGTCTCATTGCGGCGGAAACCCATAGCACAGACCGGCGGCGCTGAAAGCCGGCCACGACAGCGTGATCGCGGAAAGGCGGCGACTTGTGGCAAGCTGGCGCCGAATTCCGGCAGCCGCTGCGAGCGCCCATGAATCTCAGCGCCCAGGAAATCGCCCGCCTGCACGCCCTGCCCCTTTTCGCAGGCCTGTCCTCAGGCAGCCTCATGGACCTGCTCGGGGATTGCGCGGTCCGGATGCACGGCAAACGCAAGACCCTGTTCCTGCAAGGCGACCCGGCAACGCATTTCTTCGTCGTCCTCTCCGGCTGGGTGAAGCTGTTCCGCCTGCGCCCGGACGGCGCCGAAGTGGTGGTGGAGATCTTCGGGCCCGGCGAATCCTTCGCCGAAGGCGCCATGCATATGCCCGAGGGCTATCCGGTCAGCGCCGAGATGGTCGAAGAAGGCCGGCTGCTGGCCGTGCCGACCGCGGCCTTCGGCCAGCGGGTGCGGCAGGATCCGAACCTGGCGATCAGCATGCTCGCGTCGATGGCGGTGCGGCTCAAGGAGCTGGTCAACCGTGGTGACGTATCAGGGTTTGTGTCATGGGAAGCGAGGGGGGTACTCCGTGGGTTG
>WTGH01000066.1 GCA_011523655.1 Rhodospirillaceae bacterium | reverse complement strand
CAACCCACGGAGTACCCCCCTCGCTTCCCATGACACAAACCCTGATACGTCACCCTGGCTTTGAGGGCTGTTGCCGCTGGGTAATAGGCACGGTAGGGTACTGCTGCTCGATGGAGAGGACAGCCCCATGCCCAAGCCCGCGCCGAATTGAGCGCCGGGGTTCGGCACTTTCCTAAACATTTCCCAAAAGCAGAGGGCGGTCGCCCGGCCGCGGGGAACCCACATGAAACCCCTTCCTATTTTGCTCGTTCTTGGGCTGGTGCTGACCGCCTGCGCAAACAACCCACCGAGACAGGAAGCGTTCAAGCTCGAACAGAACACCAAGTTCGACGGCAGGACGCTGCGGTTTTTCGTGAGACTGGGCAGCGGAGCCGTAGCCACCGTCAATACAAACGAGGATGTAATCGAGGTGCTGCCCGGGGCCACACCCATGCCCGGCCACCGGGCGCGGGCCTATACGTTCCTCAAGGTCAAGAAGGAAGGCACGTCGCTGTCCCACGCCCTGTTGAGCTGGAATCCGGACAACCCGGCGGATTACCTCGTGTTCGGCTGGTGGGCGGAGTTTGTCGGCCAGCATCCGCCGGGTCTGTCGTTAGCGGATTCGGAGCGGTTCGCGCTTGTCGATGGCCCGGAACTCGACCATGGAATCGTGCCGGAGGTGCCGGTCGAGGGGACGGCCACCTATCTCGGTCAGGCCGGGGGGCTCTACAGATTTGTGCCGGGGGGCGAACCGGGAGAGAATTTCGAAAACGTTGTTCTTGAAGAATACCAGGGGATGATCACCCTGACCGCGGATTTTTTCGACGGCACCGTGAAAGGCTGTATCGGGTGCGTCGGCGACCTCGTTACGCGACGCGCGCATTTCGGCGTTTTCCTCGGCGAGGAAGTGGATGCCCCGGAAGGCACGGCCAGAGACTACGAACTCCACCTGCCCAGCGCGATCATCCGCGAAGACGGCCATTTCGTGCGTAACAGGTTGATTCTGAAACATCCGGAGCGGACAGTAACCAAGTCCGAGGGGTCTTGGGGCGGAGCCTTTTCCAGCCGCCAGGACACGGACCGGAACCCCCGGCTGGCGGCAGGCTTCAGCAGCGTCACGTTCGAAGAGAGCGACAGCACCAAGGGCGAATTCTACGGGTCGTTCCTGGGCTTGAGCGAGCGCTTCAGAGAAAACGGGGTATCCAGTCCGCTTCCGGAAGGCAATGGCCGGCCGTCCAAGAAATGACGTAGTTCGCGCGGGCGGCCCGGGGCCCGGTGCGGCGGAACATCGTCGCTGCTTCGTCTTCGTTTTCTGAGCGGCGGCCCGGAACCTACAGAAACGGTATATCACTCATGCGTTGGGAACTGCGAGCAGCGGGCCGGTTATTTCTCCCATCGCGCCGCCGCCGCCCTCATGGCGATCTCGCTGCGCCGCTCCGGTGACAGGCTAGCCGCGCGGGCCTTGCCACCGGCCTTGCCGCTCTTGGTGCGGCCTGGCTGGCGCTTCGGTGGATCTTCCAGCGTTTCCTCGATCTCTCCCGTGGCGATCTTCATGACATGGACGGCGCAGCCGACGACATCGGCTGGCCGCTTCTCACCTCTGCGGCCGCGTGGCATGGTGTTCTGTCCTTCTGTCGAGCCTGTGGACAATACCAAAATGGTAATTCGTCGTTACCGGGTAAATCAGTCGAATGGATGCGGCGGCGGGCGGGGTATTTCAAACCGACTCACTACCGACGGGTGATGCATTGATTTTCTGGCATCCCCGCCCGCCCAGCAGCTTCGCCCGCAGGACCGTCGGTCTGCTCGGCGGGTCGTTCAATCCGGCCCATGACGGCCACCGGCATGTTGCACTCACGGCGCTGGCCGGCCTCGGGCTCGATGAAATCTGGTGGCTGGTCTCGCCGCAGAACCCGCTCAAGGCTGACGACGGGATGATGCCGCTGGCCGACCGACTGGCGTCCGCGGCCCGCATGGCCCGGCATCCGGCGATGCGCGCGACCGGCCTCGAAGCCGGCCTGGGCACGGCCTACACCGCCGATACGCTGGAGAAAATAAAGGCGCTGTATCCGCGCAACAGCTTCGTGTGGATCATGGGCGCCGACAATCTCGTTCAAATACCCGCATGGAAGAACTGGCCGAAAATCTTTCATTCCATTCCCGTTGCCGTTTTTGCCCGTCCGTCCTATTCTGCCCGTGCGTTATCCGGCGCGGCGGCACAGCGGTTCGCCCGCCGCCGGGTGCCGGAGAACCGTGCGCGTCGCCTGGCGCAGTGCGCGCCGCCGGCCTGGACATTCATTCATTGCCGGCTGCACGATGCGTCAGCGAGCGCGATCCGCGCCGGGACGGCGGCTTCCCCGGAAGCGGCGTTCCCGGCGGAAACGTGAACCGGCGTCCGGCGGCGCGACCTGCCGGGCGCAGTCGAAACGGGAGGCCCGAAGATCCGCCACAAATTGCGTGACTTACCCTCGGCCGACGCGCTGAAATCCGTTGCCGAGACTTCGCTCGACGATGACAAGGCCGAAGATATCGTCGTTATCGACCTGGCCGGACGGGCCGGGTTCGCAGATTACATGGTCATCGCCACCGGCCGCTCGGACCGCCATGTCCACGCGATGGCCGACCGCCTGATTCGTAAAATGAAGCAAGCCGGGCTGCCATCGGTCCCCGCCGAAGGGATCGAACGCAGCGACTGGGTGCTGATCGACGGCGGCGATGTGATCGTCCACCTCTTCAAGTCGGAAGTCCGCAGCTTCTACAATCTGGAGAAGCTGTGGAACGAGGAAGCCGATGCCCGGGAGGAGTCTAGGGACGAGTCGAGGGCGCTGGAGATGGCCGGCTAGGGCAATCTCCGCCGTCATGGCACATCTTGCGGACGGGCCGGACGGGCACAGGCATCCGGCCGGCGGAACCCCGGTGCAATGCGAATCTGCGTGATCGCCGTCGGCCGTTTGCGCACCGGCCCCCTGAAAGACCTGTTCGCAACCTATTCGAAGCGCCTGCCCTGGCCGTTGACGGCGATCGAGATCGCCGAACGGGGCGGCGATCCACCGGCCGTGCGGGTGGAGCGCGAAGGCGAAGCGCTGCGCCGCCGCCTGCCGGACGGCCCGCTCATTGTGCTGGACCGGTCCGGCACCGACCTGACCAGCGAGTCCCTGGCCGAGACCCTGGTGCAGTATCGCGACGACGGCGCCGGCACCGTCAGCTTCGCCATCGGCGGCGCCGACGGCCACGCGCCGGAAACCCTCGCGGCGGCCGACCTTGTGCTGTCCTTCGGCAGGGCGACCTGGCCGCACCAGCTGGTCCGCGTCATGCTGGCGGAGCAGCTCTACCGCGCGTCCGCGATTCTCGCCGGCCACCCCTATCACCGGCGGTAGGGCCGGCGCCGCCCGGCGCGGGCGCCGGCGTGGCGATTCTCCATTGTCTGCCTCGAATAATGTTATATTATACGATTGATTCTAAGGGCGGCCTGCGGGAGCATCGCCGATGATCCGTTCGAAAATCTGGAATGCAAGGGCCGGGACGGCCGCCACAGCCACCGTCCTGGCTCTTGCCGCTGCCGGCGCGCCGGTACGCGCCGAGGCGCCGCGGGTGGTCGTCACGATCAAGCCGATTCATGCGCTGGTCGCTTCGGTGATGGACCGCATCGGCACGCCGGCCCTGCTCCTCAGCGGTTCGATGTCGCCGCACGGCGTCAGCCTGCGGCCGTCGCAGGCGCGTATGTTGGCCGAGTCGGAGATGGTGATCTGGACCGGGCCGGCGCTCGAACAGTCCGTTGCAAAAATCGTCAGGAACCTGGCCGGCAAGGCGGTTTCGGTTCCGCTTCAGGACGCCCCGGGCGTCCGGCTCCTCAAGCTGCGCGAGGGCGGGATTTGGGAACTGGACGAACATGATCATGGCCATGGACATGGCGAGGAAGAGGGCGGCGAAGACGAGGAACGCGCCGATATCGATTCGCATATCTGGCTGGATCCGGTAAACGCGATCGCCATGACCCGGGCGATCGGCGAAGCGCTGGCCGGGGCCGACGCAGCGAACGCCGCCGCCTACCGGGCCAACGCCGCCGCGACGGTCGGCCGGCTGAAGGCGCTGGACGCCGAGATCGCGAAGACGCTCCGGCCGATCCGGGGCAAGCGCTATATCGTGTTCCACGACGCCTATCAGTATTTCGAGAGGCGCTACGGCCTGAAACCCGCCGGCTCGATCACCATCGATCCGCACCGGGTGCCGTCGCCGCGCCGCCTCTTCGATATCCGGACGCGCATCCTGGAGCGCGGCGCGTCCTGTGTCTTCCGCGAGCCGCAATTCGAGCCCAAGATCGTAAACGTGCTGGTCAGGGGCACGTCTGCGAAGGTCGGCACGCTCGACCCGGTCGGCGCCGGCCTGCCCGCCGGCAACGACGCCTACGCGACGCTGCTGCGCCGCCTCGTCGCCGGCCTGCGCGCCTGCCTTACCGGTTAGCGCCGCGTGTGCTTGCCGGCCGGAACATTCCGAAAGTCCGGATCGCGACTAAGGATTATCTTATAGGATTTTGTTTCTCTTCGGGGGCATGAGAAATGCGAGTTGGGACAGGAATCGGCCGGGCCCGGTCCGGCATCTTCACGGCGCTGGCTGGCGCCTTGGTGGCGACGATCGCCGTGACTGCGCTCGCCGCCGAGGCGGTCGCGCAGACGCAGGCACAGCGCCTCAAGCTTCTTGAGCAGACGGTGAAGGAGTTGCTGGCGCGCGACGAAGCGCGCGAGCGCAAGATGAAGGCGATGGAGGCCGAGCTGAAGCGGCTGCGCGGCGGGCGCGGTCTGGCCACCGTAGCGCCCAAGGACAAACCGGCAATGGACGACCACGGCCACGACCACGGCAAGAAGCCGGACGCCGGCAAGGAAGAGATGGCGGGCGGCAAGAAGGACGAGCACGGGCACGACCATGAACCCGGCGAGGACGCCGACATGCATGCCGACGAGCAGGCCGCGGAGGTCTGGTCGGCCCGGGTCGGCGACGGCGTGCTGCGCCTGAAGCGCCTCGGAGTAAACGTCGATTTCGCCATGGGCTCCAGCACGACCGAGGGCGAGGACATGGAAGCCCTGTTCGGCGGCCATCACGATCCGAAGCGGACCGGCTTCACGCTGCAGGGCGTCGACCTCTCGGCGGCCGGCAGCTACGACCCCTATTTCGACGCCTTTTTCAACGCCACCGTCACCGTCGACGGGGGCGGCGAAACCGCCATCGAGCTCGAGGAAGCCTGGGCCCGCTCGAAATGGCTGGGCGGCGGCTTGCGCTTCCAGGGCGGGCAATTTTATGCCCCCTTCGGCATCGTCAACCGGACTCATATTCACGACTGGGCCTGGCAGACCCGGCCGATTGCCGCGACGCGGGTGTTCGGTGCGGACGGCGCCCGCGGGCTGGGCGTCCAGGCGGAGGCCCGGCTGTCCAACAACGGCGCATGGCGCAGTTCCCTGCTTGTGAGCATGCAGAACCGGCGCAGCCTCCACATCCACGGGCACGGCGAGGAAGAGGAGGCCCATGCTGAAGAGGAGGACCATGCGGACGACCAGATGGAAGACGATGAGCATGCGGACGAGCACGCCGACGAAGCCGAGGAGACGACAGGTTTCGGCTACACGATCCGGATGGCAAACCAAGTGACGGTATCGCCGCAAACGTCGTTTACTTTCGGCGGATCGGCGATGTTCGAGCCGAACCCGGACGGCAGCGACGACAAGGTCTCGATTTGGGGCGCTGACGTCGCGATCAGCCATCGGCTGCCCTCGAACAACCGGCTCCTCCTGACCGCCGAATATCTGCACCGGACCTCCAAGGCGTCAGTTGCCGAGCATCACGACGATCACGACGAAGTGGAGGAGATGGATCACGAAGGAGAGGAAGAGCACCACGACGAACGGATCAGGGTCCGGGACTATGGCTTCTATGTTCAGGGCCTCTGGATCACGCCGGGCGGGTTCGGCTTCGGCATGCGCTACGAACAGGTAGACAGCCGGGGCGGCGACGCCCACGAAAGGGAGGCCGACCCGATGCGCGGCAAACGGACCCGGATCTCCCCGCTCCTGCTCTGGCAGTTTTCCGAACTCGGCAAGCTGAAACTGCAATACAACTACGATCGCGCCACCTTCCTGGAAGAGAAAAGCGTTGCACATTCGGTGTTCCTGAGCGCCAGCTGGTCCTTCGGCCTCGGCGCGCCTGACCACGCCGGCCACGCGCACTGAACCCGGCGGCGCGGCATTCCGGTCCGGGGGCCCGCCGCGCCCGCTTGCGGCGGACCGATCCTCCGCCCGCGACGCAAGCCGTGACAGTCGCGAGAAGTCCGGGCTAGACTACGCCGTTTCCGACCCGCTGGTTCCGGAGGGCTGCAACGGCCGATGCGCAAGCAGGGTGCAAAGATACAATCGGAGGTGCTGGCGGCGCTGCGCCGCCAGGCGAAGCCGCTGTCCGCCTACGAAATCCTTGCCCGGCTCAACCGGAAGAACAGCAAGCTCGCACCGCCGACGATCTATCGTGCCCTGGCCTCGCTGATCGAGCAGGGCCGGGTCCACCGGATCGAATCGATCAATGCCTTCGTCGCCTGCCAGAGCCTCGGGCATGCCCACGCCTCGGTCCTGTCGATCTGCGACGATTGCGGCGCGGTCGAGGAGCATCACGACGACACCCTGCTGCACGGCCTTTCGGCGCTCACCGAACGGTCCGGCTTCAACCCGTCGCACCACATCATCGAGGTCCACGGCCGCTGCACCGAATGCGGCACGGCAGCGGGGTAACCGGGCGGACTGCGGCGGTACCCACCCCTCTAAATTGAACCGATCTGTGATTCGGACCGTGCGACGATGACCCGGCAGCGCCCCGTCGGCGCTGAGACCTTCGCCGCCAGCGGCGCCGACCGAACTCTCGCACTTGACATTCGACACTTCCCAACAATATTGTTGCTAACATATTTGTTGGGAAATGGGCCATGCTGAGAAAAGGCGGAAGCAACTGGGTCGAAGGGGACCGTTTCTTCGATCGTGAATCTGAACTCGAGACGCTCGAAGAGCGTGTACGGGACGGAACTCACACGCTGCTGACGGCGCAGCGGCGCATGGGCAAGACAAGCCTAGTCCGGGAACTGTTGAGACGGCTGAAGGCGGGCAGGGAATTCGAAGCGGTCTTCGTCGATCTTGAAGCCGCCGCAGATCCGGCCGACGCGATTGCCGAGATTTGCGTACAGGCGAGGCCGCTGCGTGGGGCGTGGGACCGGATCAAAGCAAATTTCACTAACATCCTCAAAGAGGTCGGCGAACACTTTGAGGAACTGGCCGTCGCCGACATGAAAGTGAAACTGCGCGCAGGGATCGATGCGGGAAACTGGCGGCAGCGCGGCGACGCGGTTTTCGAGGCGCTGGCGTCGGGCGACCGTCCGGTTGTCCTGGCCATCGATGAACTGCCGATCCTTGTAAACCGGCTGCTCAAGGACGAAAGAGATCGTATCACGTCGGAAGGAAGACAGGCGGTGGACGAGTTCCTGAGTTGGTTGCGCAAGAACGGTCAGAACCATCGCAGAGAGGTTTCCATAGTCCTGTCCGGCAGCGTCGGCCTCGAACCGCTGCTGGAACAGGCGGGGCTATCTGCACACGCCAACATCTATTCCGCCTTCGACCTAAAGCCGTGGAGCGAAGAAACCGCCACGTCCTGCTTGATGGCGCTCGCGGACTCATACAAAGTCGGTCTTCCGGACGGAATCGCTCAGGACATGTGCCGGCGGTTGCGCTGCTGCATTCCGCATCACGTCCAGATGTTCTTCGACAAGCTGCACGATCATCTGCGCCACGCCGACAGGCAGGAAGCGTCACCGAACGATGTTGCGTGGGTCTATGCGCACGAGATGCTGGGCGTGAGGGGGCAGGCGGATTTGCAGCATTACGAGGGCCGCTTGCGGACGATACTCGGAAGAGCAGGCTATCCGGTCGCCCTCGAGATATTGACGGCGACGGCCGTCGAAGGCCGTCTCGACGGCGATGCTGTGGACCGCTATCGCGCGTATTACTCGACGTTGGACGGGCAGGACGGCACGGGCGTCCCGTCGGTCGCGGACGTGCTCCATGTATTACAGCATGATGGCTACCTGGAACGGCTGGACGGCGGCTACCGGTTCGTTTCCGGCCTCCTCGAAGACTGGTGGCGCAGCCGCTACGGCGAGAACTTTGTGCCCGTTGTCGAAGCCGCACCGAGCGGCGGAGGAGCGGGCCAATGACCGTGACCGCCAGAAAATACAATCCAGGCTTCCTCACCGACGATGAGCTGGTCGCGTCCTTCTGCGTGCGGACCGAAGAATTCGCCTCAATGATCGAAGCCTTGCGTGATTCCTCGGGCGGCGCGAATACGCATCAAATCGTCATCGGGCCGCGCGGCAGCGGCAAGACGAGCCTCCTGTTACGGGTCGCGGCCGAGATACGCCGGGACGCCGAACTCTCCGATCGGTTCTTCCCGATCGTCTTTGCCGAGGAAAGCTACGAGGTCTCGACCGCCGGCGAATTCTGGCTCGAAAGCCTGTCCCGCCTCGCCGATCAGGCGCCGCGCAGCGACAATGGTCCGGACCTGCACCGTACTCACGAGGATCTGCGGCAAATCCAGGACGACCGGACACTCGGCGACCGCTGCCTCGGCGTCCTTCAGGATTTCACCGACCGCGAAGGCAAGCGCCTCGTCCTGATCGTCGAGAATCTCAACATGATGTTCGGGGACTTCGCAGATAAAGACACCGGATGGCGGCTGCGCCATACGCTCCAGAACGAACCGCGTTTTCTCCTCCTCGCCAGTGCAACCAGCCGGTTCGACGCGATCGACGACCCGAAACAGGCGCTTTACGACCTGTTCCGGCTGCTGACGCTGCGCCCGCTCGATACCGACGACTGCGCGGCCTTGTGGCGGGCGGTTTCCGGCCAGGACCGCGCCGCGCAAACGATCCAGGCCTTGCGAATTCTCACCGGCGGCAGCCCACGGCTGCTGACCATCGTGGCCCGTTTCGGCGGCGAACTGTCGTTCCGGGATCTGATGGCCGATCTACTCGATCTGGTCGACGACCACACCGAGTATTTCAAGAGCCATCTCGATGCGCTGCCGGCGCAGGAGCGGCGGGTTTATCTGGCACTTGCCGAACTCTGGAAACCGGCGACGACACGGGAAATTGCCGAAAGGGCCAGGCTCGGCACCAGCAAGTGCAGTGCGCATCTCGCCCGGCTGACCGAGCGGGGCGCGGTGGAGGTGACGGGCGGCAGCCCGCGGCGCAAGCTCTACTACCTCGCCGAGCGGCTCTACAACATCTACTACCTGATGCGCCGCGCCCGCGGCCCGGCCCCGATGATCGAAGCCCTGATCCGCTTCATGGAGGGATGGTTTTCGGCCGAAGAATTGAAAGCGTTCGGTTCCCGACTCGCGCAGGAGGCAACGGGCTTGGACGGCGAGACGCTAGGAGTATATCGGATAGCATTCGAGCAACTCGTTCAGCTGCCATCGCTGGAACCGCACCGCGAAGATTTGCTCTCGCTTGCATCCGCGATGTTCGCCGGTCGGATCGGCAATCTTTCGGTTGCATCCGGTCCGTCATCTCTCACCCAGGAACTCTTTGGACAAGCGCTGGCATTCGAAGAGGCAGGTCGGCTGGAAGATGCGCTCGGAGCTTGGGACGAGGTCGTCCGGCACTTAAGGGCAAGCGCGGTAAGTTCGGATTCGGAACACTTGTCGACGGCAATGGTGAATAAGGCGGTAGCGCTCAGTGGGCTTCAGCGTCTGGACGAGGCACTGGCCACCTGGGACGAGATATTGGAACAATTCGGAGCGCGCGATTCGGAGGCATATTATAGATTTGTGGTGATGGCCTTGATCGGCAAAGGAACCGCGTTGGTCAAATTGAAGAGATACGAAGACGCGCTTTTGACCCTGGACGATGTCGTTCTTCGATTTGATAAGTCCCAAGACGAGACTCTTCAAAGCAGTGTGACAGTAGCTCTCGTCGCCAAAGGCGTGATACTTCGCGCTTTGGACCGACTGGATGAGGCGCTAGACGCTTACGACGAAGTACTGCAACGCCAGGGAGCGGTCGACGCGTTCGCGAACCTCCAATTCCTCGCGATGGCGATGAATGGCAGGGCCAATGCACTTGCCCGCTCCAGCCGACTGGAAGAAGCGGTTATTGAGTGGAGCAAAATGGTTGAGCGGTTCGGAAGTACTGAAGCTCCGAAGATTGCTAGATACGTCGCCGAAGCGCTCGAAAGTAAAGCCCTTGCGCTTCTTCGATTGAACCAACAGGAAGCAGCATTGGCTGTCGTAGACGAGGCCATGCTCCGCTTCGACCGGACGGATACTTCAAAAATCCTGGGCGCGTTCTCGGTAGAACTCGTCAACAAAGGCTGGGAATTGTTATTGCAGGAAGGGGCGGAAGAGGCAAAGGAGGTCTGGACTGAGGTCGAGCGACGGTTCGAAACGGGAAACTCGCCGCAAATACGGCAAGCGATGAAGCTTGCGCTGCTCGGAAAGGCAACGGTGGAATTATCGAAAGGTCATGCTGACTCGGCAATTTCCGCGGCAGATCGTGCATTCCATCATGGTGGCACCGGACTGCCGGAAATTGAATGGATATTGCATGGGATTCGGGCCGACGCACATCTGCGTAAGGGCAACATTGCAGAGTGTGCGAGTGACGTCGGAGAAACTTTGGCGGTCCTGCCGGATCTTGGTTCGATGCCCAAGGACGGACTCCGCTGGCTATCCCGGATGGCCGTCGATCTCGGTCCGGAGCGCATGCGCGACCTTATCGTGGCGTCGCCGGCGGCCGATCTGCTGTTGCCGCTGACGACGGCGTTGGAACTGGAGCTTGGGGAAGAGCCGCGGGTGGCGAAGGAAGTCGAGGAGGTCGCCGAAGACATCCGGCGCGATATGGCGGAGCGGCGCAAGGTAAAGAGCGCCTGATCCGGCGGACCGAACACCGGCTCCGTCCCCTTGTCCGAGAGGCGTCCGCCCCTCCGCTTACCGCTGCCGGGCTGCCCCGCGCACGTCCAGGGCGGCTTCGCGGACGGCTTCGTTGTAGGTCGGGTGGGCGTGGAAGCAGCGGGCGAGGTCTTCGGCGCAGCCGCCGAACTCCATGACGTTGACGACCTCGTGGATCGTGTTGCCGGCCTCCGGGCCGACGATATGGGCCCCGAGGATGCGCTCGGTTCGGGCGTCGGCGAGGATCTTGACCATGCCGTCGGTCTCGCCGGTGCAGATCGCCCGGCTGTTGGCGCCGAACGGGAATTTGCCGGCCCGGTAGGCGATCCCCGCCTCCTTGAGTTGCTCCTCCGTCCTGCCGACCGAAGCGACCTCGGGCCAGGTGTAGACGATGCCCGGCACCGTTTCGTAGTTGACGTGCCCGGCCTGACCGGCGAGCAGCTCGGCCAGCGCGACGCCCTCCTCCTCCGCCTTGTGGGCCAGCATCGGGCCGGGCACGACGTCACCGATGGCGTAGACGCCGTCCGCCGCGGTGCGGAACCGCCCGTCGACCGGGATGAAGCCGCGCGCGTCGGGCTCGATGCCGGCGGCCTCCAGGCCGAGGCCCTCGGTGAAGGGCCGACGGCCGATCGCGACCAGGACGACGTCCGCTTTCAGGCTTTCGGCCTCGCCGCCTTTCGCGGACTCGACGGATAAAGTTACCCCGCCCCGCGCCGTCTTCGCGCCGGTCACCTTGCGGCCGAGGCGGAACTCCAGGCCCTGCTTCTTGAGAATCCGCTGGACCTGTTTGGCGATCTCGCCGTCCATGCCGGGCAGGATGCGGTCGAGGAATTCGACCACGGTGACCTGCGCGCCGAGCCGGGCCCAGACCGAGCCCATCTCCAGCCCGATATAGCCGGCGCCGATCACCGCAAGCGTCTTGGGCACCGTGCCGAGGGCGAGCGCGCCGGTCGATGAGACGATGCGCTTTTCGTCGATCTCGACGCCGGGCAGGGGCATGACGTCCGAGCCGGTGGCGATGACGATATGCTTCGCCGTGTAGCGTTCGCCGGCGACCTCGACCGCGCCATCGCCGGCCAGCCGGCCGCGGCCCTTCAGATGCGCGATCTTGTTCTTTTTGAACAGGTAGGCGACGCCCTTGGTCAGCTTGTCGACCACGCCGTCCTTGCGCGCCATCATGGCCGGGAGGTTCAGCGTCGCCGTGGCCTCGATGCCGTGCGGCGCCAGGCCGTGCTGCGCCTCGGCGAACTTCTCCGAACTCTGGAGCAGCGCCTTGGACGGGATGCAGCCGACATTGAGGCAGGTGCCGCCCAGGGTCTCGCGCTGCTCGGCGACCGCCACGCGCATGCCGAGCTGGGCGCAGCGGATGGCGCAGACATAGCCGCCGGGCCCGGCGCCGATGACGATGACGTCGTAGCTGTTGGTGTCGGTCATGGGCTTCATCCGGAAGTGTGGGGCGCGGATCGGGCGGCGGCCGCCGCCGTGGCGCGGTCGTGGCGCAGATAAAGATACAAGGGCAGCACCAAAGACAAGCCGACACAAAGGCCGGCGGGCAGGACGAGCCACCACGCCGGCACGCCATACTGCCGGGCATCGCAATACGACCAGAGCCAGAAGACCGCGATCGAGATCAGCACGTCGGCACTGAAGCCCGCCGCCGCGCCGTTGGCGAACAGGCCGGCGACAAAGGCGACGGGATCGAGCCCGTTGGCGGCGAAGAAACCGCCGAAGAACAGCCAAGGTATAGCGGTGCCCAGCACGGCGGCGAGCAGATAGAAGGTCTTGAGGGTCATCGGCGCCAGCCTCCTGCGGAATCCGCCGCACGGCGGGCCATCCCGACAGGCGCCCCCGATGCCCCATCCGCCATGCTGCGGCAAGGCGCCGTCGCGATACTGGGATGGCGCCCGGCGTTGGCACCAATCGGTGGGCCTGTCTATGCTACCGTGACATCTAACCGGGATTCGGCGGAGAGCCCATGGCGGCATTGACTCGGAGCAATGAGCCGCGCTCCGGAGGATCAATTCGAATGCGCCTCGCTTGCGATGCCAACATTGCAGAGGCGCGCGCTGGCGTCTCCTCGGCCTGATGCAGGGAAAGGGTGCGATGGAACCGGCGGAATTCAAGGCGCAGGAACGGTTCTTCAAGCGCTTCATGATCCGTCAGGTTTTACTGCCGACGGCAATTCTGGCGATCGCTGCGGCGCTGATCTACAATTATCGGGACTATATCACGCCTTATATCAGCTCCTATCACTTTTGCTGGAACGGCACAGTTATCGACGTCTCAAATTGGATTTTCCCGAAACTTGTTACACACTGCCAACAAATTGTGCATACGGAACTTAGATTTCATCCTGGCGCTGGTATTGTAATACTAATTGACATTTTTGTTGCCTTGTGCTGCATATACAATATGATCGTATTCGCAAGATTTTATTTCAAAACAACGCCAGAATATATGTTGTATAGTGTTATTCTGTTTGAAAGGAAGCTTCAGTTTGAAAGGAAGCTGCGGAATCGTTGGCTTTTATGGCCCTTAATACTATTTGGATTGGTCATGATACTATTTTCCTACTACATAATATTTTTCTACTCAGATCTCGTAAGACCGGATGGTTTCCACCCATACCATCACCATGCTGTATTCTACACCGATTGGGGGCTCGGACCGATGGTTCTTGTCGCAGTGTGGGCGATGGGCAGTAATTTATTTGCCTACGGTTTGGCGGTCATGCTTCGAGCACATTTTTCGGGTCTGCGCGATACGGTTCGAAGCGATATCGACAGATATATGGACCGAAGCCGTTACCCGTAGCGCGGCTCTTGTCCGGTGAATTGTCCCTGACCGGCTCCCAAGCAGCGCTGGCACACGCCGCCCTGCGGCCGTCCGACAAGCGCTTCCGATGCCCCATCCGCCGCCCCGCGGCAAGGGACCGTCGTGGCATTGCGGCTGCGCATGGCACTGGTACAAGGAGGTAAGTCTGACTATTCTCGGACAGCGTAACGGTACATTGCGAAACGCTGAAATGGTTAAACCGGCATTGTCTCGAAATCCTGTACGCAGCATAGCGTTCGGCATTGCAGCGGGATTTATCGTCGCCGTCGTCGACCCTGTAATGGTATCGGCGGGCCGGTGCGGCGATCTCTGCGACCGGATGTGGATGGCCCGTGCAAGCGTCGCCGATGTGCGGAAAAAGCTCAATGCCATTTCGGACGCTGTGAATCGGCGCGAGAAAGGATTCTTGCCACTGCATGTTGCGGCGATGACGAATCCCGATCCGGCAGTAGCGGCGCTGCTCCTCGAACGCGGCGCCGCCTTGGAAGCGCGAACCAAGGAGGGAGCGACTCCCCTCCATCTAGCGGCCGGCGGCCTCGGATGGCAACAAGCGATATTTACTGCTGCCATATTTTACAGCCATCTCCGAAAGCATGGTTTAATTCGTGCAATCAAGGAGAGATTGGAATTTGAGAAAAACTATTCTCTGGCCGGTAACAGCACAGACTTCGTTAAATTTCTTTTGGATTCCGGAACAAATGTTTCGTCCAAGGACAATAAAGGATACACCCCACTTCACTATGCCGCCGCAAATTCCAATAACCCCCGAATCATTCGACTCCTCCTGCGACGCGGAGCCAGCGTGAATGCTCTGAACAACCTAGGCAATAGTCCTTTGCACTTCGCGGCACTCGGCAACCCTGATCCAATTATTTCCGAACTATTGTTGAAAAATGGCGCAAACCTCCAAATCCGCTCGCGAGCCACAGGTGGCACTCCGCTGCATGGCGGTGCACAGAATTGGAGCGTTCCGGTGCTCAAGTTGCTTCTCGAATGGGGCGGTGATGTCACTGCAACAGATAGCGATGGAGCTACACCGCTTCATCTTGCCGCGAGAAATCTCAACCCCGATATTGCAAAACTTCTGGTCAATAGTGGCGCTCCGTTGGAAAGCAAGGACAAACGGGGGAGAACGCCGTTACATTATGCTGTTGAAGTTGGGAATAATCCGACCATAGCATTGTTTTTTATCAAAATGGGAGCAAACATTCATGCGAAAGACAATGAGGGAAAATCTGCATTCAAAATATTCCTTTCCGGCAATCCAAAAACCGATGATTGGAGAAGGGGATATTACGGCAAAGGCCGCTATCGGGATATGTTGGATCGTCTCAAGAAACTCTTGCAACAATAACGTGTGATCTCACGACGCGCTCTTGCTATCAATCGCGATAGAGAGAGACAAACAAAGCGGCGCTCGAATGTAGCTCGACGCTGGCGCCATGCCGGGCACGCACCTATGTTAAGCCAACGACAAACCGGCAACCGGCGGAGGCCCGATGGACGCAGTCTTCCAGAGCATCCTGAGCGGGGCGCCGTTCCTGCTGCTCCATGCCGGGGTCACCATCGCGATGCTGGTCGTCGGCGTCACCCTCTACATGTGGATGACGCCCTATGAGGACATCGCCCAGATCCGCGCCGGCAACGGCGCCGCCGGCATCGCGCTGGGCGGCGCCATCCTCGGCATGGCGATCCCGCTGGCGATCACACTGCGCGGCAGCGTCAACCTGTGGGACATCGTACTCTGGGGCATCCTGATCGTGATCCTCCAGATGGCCGTGTTCAAGGTCGTCGACCTGATCCTCAAGGACCTGCCCAAGCGGATCGAGAACGGCGAGACCGGCGCGGCGGTCCTGCTCTCCAGCGCCAAGATCTCGGTCGGCGCGATCAACGCGGCCGCCATCGCGGTCTAGAGGCGCTCCCGGTCCGCCCCCCGGTTCGTCATGCGGCGCACCCCTTTCATCGCCATCCTTATCGTCGTGATCGCCGGCCTGGCCGACCTGCTCCTGCCCGGCGACGGGCGGCGGCCGGGCGACGAAGACCGGATGCGCCGGCCCGATCCGGGACAGTTCGAGCGCCGCGGCGACGCGGACAGGCGCGAGGTCTGGAAGCCGCCGGCGGAATCCGGCGGCAGCGGCGGCCTGCAAGCGCCCTCGGCCAGCGACCCGGCGTTCAGCATCGCCATACCGACGGACAAGAGCAATTCCATCGGCACCGCCTTCTCCCTCGACCGGCGCGGCGTGTGGATGACGGCGCGCCACGTCGTCGACGGCTGCGCCCGGGTGCTCATCGTCACCGGCCCGCGCCGCGGCGTGCGCGTCCGGCAGACCTACATCCATCCGCGCGCCGACCTCGCCGTGCTCCAGACCCGGGGCGGCGCGCCGGCGGTGCCGTTCACCCGGCAGACGCTCCGGCGCGGCCAGACCGGCTACCATTTCGGCTATCCCAAAGGCGAGCCGGCGGCGATCCAGTCCACGCTGATCGGCCGGCGGCGGATGCGCTCGGTCGGGCGTTACAGCGTGACCGAACCGGTGGTCGCCTGGGCCGACCGGGTGCGCGTGCCCGACAGCTACGGCGGCCTGGGCGGCATCAGCGGCGGCCCGGCGATGGACGGCCGCGGCGAGATCATCGGCGTCACCGTGGCGGGTTCGAAACGGCGCGGCCGGATCTTCACCACGGCGCTGACCTCGATCGCCGCGGCGCTGGAGCGCTCCGGCGCGGCGGCGGAGCGGGGCGGCGGCCGGCGCGGCGCCATCGACGGCGGCAACTTCGCCGAGGTCGGCGCAGGCCTGCGCAAGCGCCTGACCGTGGCGCTGGTCTATTGCGCGGCCTGAGGCGGCGGCCATGACGGAGGCGGAGACGGCGCCCCCCGAACGCCCCCTCGAACGCCCGCCCGAACGCCCGGTGGTCGGTGTCGGCGTCGTCGTGTGGAAGGACGGCAAGGTGCTGCTGATCCGGCGCGGCAAATCCCCGATGCGCGGGCGCTGGAGCCTGCCCGGCGGCCGGCAGGAACTCGGCGAGACCGTGCGCGAGGCCGCCGTGCGCGAGGTCCGGGAGGAGACCGGCCTGGAGGTCCGCCTCGGCGAACTGCTCGACGTGGTCGACACCATCCGGCGCGACGACTCCGGCGCCGTCACACTGCAATACACGCTGGTCGATTTCGACGCCGACTGGGTGGCCGGAGAGCCCGTCGCGGCCAGCGACGCCGAGCACGCCGGATGGGCCGACCCGGACGCCCTGGCGCCCTACAACCTGTGGAGCGAAACCCTGCGCATCATCGCCCTCTCGCGGGAGTGGCGGGAGTAGCGGCCCTTAACGGAGGACGATCGGACCCATGCCTTACGCAACGACCGACGACGGGGTGCGCCTGTATTACGAGGAGGCGGGCGCGGGGACGCCGGTCGTCTTCGTGCACGAATTCGCCGGCGACATGGGCTCCTGGGAGCCGCAGCTCCGCCATTTCGCCCGTCGCTACCGGGCGCTGGCCTACAATGCGCGCGGCTACCCGCCCTCGGACGTGCCGGACGGCCCGGAGCGCTACGGCCCGGAGCACTACAGTCAGGCGCGCGCCGCCGACGATATCGCTGCGGTCATGGACGCCGCCGGGATCGACCGGGCCCATGTCTGCGGCCTCTCCATGGGCGGCTTCGCCACGCTGCATTTCGGCTTCCGCCACGCCGGGCGCGCGCGTTCGCTGGTCGTGGCCGGCTGCGGATACGGGGCAGAGCCCGACACGCGCGCGCAGTTCAGGGCCGAGGCCGAGGCGACGGCGGCCCTGATCGAGCGGGACGGCATGGAAGCCTTCGCCGATACCTATGCGAAGGGACCCACCCGCGTGCAGTTCGAAAACAAGGACCCGCGCGGCTGGCGCGAATTCCGCGACCGGCTGGCCGGACATTCGGCGGCGGGCTCGGCGGCGACCATGCGCGGCGTGCAGGCGCAGCGGCCCTCGCTCTACGACCTCACCGAAGACATGGCGGCGCTCAGCGTGCCGACCCTGGTGCTGACCGGCGACGAGGACTGGCCCTGCCTGCTGCCGGGCGTGCTGATGAAGCGGACAATTCCGTCGGCGGCGCTGGCGGTCATGGTCAATTGCGGCCACACCGTCAACCTCGAGGACCCGGACGAGTTCAACCGCCTCTGCGGGGCGTTCTTCGCCCAGGTCGACGCCGGCCGCTGGCCGGAGCGCGATCCACGGGCGGCGACGGATTCGATCCTCGGCGTCGAGGTGAAACAGGGCGCCGTGCGTCCCTGACCTTGGGGAGCCCACCGGAAATCGCCGTGCGCGGGATACGACAAGGGCCACATGGCGGTTCCCCTTACCCTGGCCCGCATTTGCTACAAGACTTGTCGCCCCGGCCCCCGAGCCGGGGACCAGAGCCACAGGGTAAGGCGGCGGATACGGATTCGGGCGACGGCAACGACCCAAGGCGCGGCGGGCTCCGATTGCGGGGCTGCGGAATCCCTGCCCCGATCTCCGGGCGCACCGCCCGTCGTGCGCTTCTGGACCCCGGCTCGGGGCCGGGGTAACATGCTGCCTTATCCTAACCCGTTATCGTGAAACAATTTTCTTGCACGCAAGTCTTGGACGCCCCGATTTCTTGTGAGAAATCCGGGCTGGCCCCTCCCCCAAGGATTGCTCTGCGAAAAGCCGCACGGCGGGCTCCGCCAGGCCGGTCATTCAACAATATTTCCTTTTTTTCGATAATATTCCTTGACACGGGTAATCCCGCGCCTTATATCGGCCGCGTCAACGCCCGAAGTGCGCCTGCCGCGGCCGGCCGACGCCCTCCGAAAAGAAGCAAACGAAAAAGCCGGCGGCGGACCGTGCGGGACCGTTCCGCCCGTTCCGCTTTCCGGCCCGCCGCCAGTCGGCCATCCTGAGCGCTGCCCCATGCGCCATTGGGCCTGACGGCCGGACCCCGTCCGATTCGACCCTCCGGTTCGACCCTCCGATTCCGCCGGGCCATGCTGCCCCCGATCCTGGCCCCGATCCTGCCCGGCGGTGCCGCCCCCGGTGTCGACCGGCGCTCCCGCCTGGCCGGGAGGCTGGAAAAATTCCTACCGAGAGTGTTTTTGCGCACTTCCGAACGGCGTCTTTCTAACGATTCCAATAGGTTAGGGCTGCCGGGTGCAAAAAAAAAAACGTATTAAATAGAACGGTCTGTCAAATTCAAAAACCAAGAAATTTCAAGGACTTGGCAGACTCAATCTTAAACAACCATTCAAAAACAGCCGGCCCGGTGGCCCGTCCGGCACTCCCATTTGCAGAGGATTCCCTTGGGGAGGGGATTCTCGCGGCGACCGTTACCCGCCCGGATCGGTCGCCTGCATGGCCGGGCGGCGGCTGAATCCGTCATACCACGACGCCAGCGCCGGGCGGCCGCTGCGCCAGTCCTCTTCCGGGAAGCGGAAATCGAGATAGCCGAGGGCACAGCCGGTGGCGATGGCGTCGGTCGTCACCGGCGCGTCGACCGGCGCGACGGTTTCGCCCAGATGGGTCAGTACGCGCGCCCGGCGGTCGCGCAGCCGTTCGATGAATCCGTCCGGCCGATGGCCTTCGGGCTGAAGCGACAGGTGCCGTTCGGCGACCGCCGCATCCATCAGGCCGGCCGCCGCCGCGGTGCGGGCGCCAATGCGCCAGCGGTCGTCGCCCGCGCCGCCCAACGGTGAGTCCAGGGCCCCGCCGAATTGCGCATCCAGCCAGGCGACGATCACGGCCGAATCGTAGAGGATCGTGCCGTCGCCGAGTTCCAGCGTCGGGATCTGCGCCAGCGGGTTCGCCGGAGCCACGACGCCGACGATGGTCTCTACGGTCGCTTCGACCAGCCGGAAACGGTCGGCCACGCCCAGTTCGTGGGCCGCCGCCATGACGATGCGGGCGAACGGCGAGGTCGGCGCCCAATACAGCGTGAGGTCGCCGGCCATAACGGGGGCCCCTACCCGCTCGGCACGGTGGCCTGCATGGCCGGACGCTGTGCGTAGGTCGCGTACCAGTCGGCCAGCGCCGGCCACCCGCCGCGCCAGTCCTTGTCGGGGGAGCGGAAATCGAGATAGCCGAGGGCGCAGCCGAAGCCGATCGCGCCGAGGCTGGTCTCCGCCGTGGCCGGATCGCCAAGATCGGACACTTCGGCGGCCATCGCGTCGAGCGCACCGTCGATCTTGCCCGTCTGGGCCGCGATCCAGCCGTCCCATTGTTTCTCTTCGGGCCGGACGAAGGTCTCGTAGCGGCACAGCACGGCGGCGTCGAGCAGGCCGTCGGCGAGCGCCTCCTGCCGCTTGGCGGTCCAGCGCGCCGGACCGTCGGCCGGCACCAGACGGCAGCCGCTCTCGGCGTTCAGATAGTCGGTGATGACGCCGGAATCGTAGAGCACCGCGCCGTCGTCGGTCACCAGGGTCGGGATCTTCTTGACCGGGTTGACGGCGGCGAGCGCGGGGTCCGGCTGGTGCGGCGCCGTCGCAAGGACGTGCAGATCGATCCGGTCGTCGAGACCGCATTCCATGGCGAAGATACGGACCTTGCGCACGAAGGGGGAAGCCAGGGCGGCAAACAGTTTCATGGGTTCATCCTGTAAGGAGCTTGTCGGGTTTTCGGTCGGGATTCGGGCCGGGGGCGGTCAGCCCCGGAACACGTCCTTGCGCTGCCGGACCTCGGCGAAGACCTCGACCGGCGAGCCGCCGGCGAGGCCGACCGCAGCGGCGACGCCGGCGCTGTCGGCGCGCAGGAACGGATTGGTGCGCTTCTCGATGCCGAGTTTGCCGGGCACGGTTGCGATGCCGGCGGCGCGCATCCGGTCGATCTCCGCGGCCCGGGCGGTCAGGTCGGCGTTCTGCGGATCGACGGTAACGGCGAAGCGCGCGTTCGCCTGGGTGTATTCGTGGGCGCAATAGACGATGGCGCTGTCCGGCAGGGCGCGCAGCTTGCCGAGGCTGGTCCACATCTGCGCCGGCGTGCCCTCGAACAGGCGGCCGCAGCCGAGCAGGAACAGGGTATCGCCGCAGAACAGGGCGTCGCTGCCGGCGAACCAGTAGGCGATGTGGCCGCGGGTGTGGCCCGGCACGTCGAAGACCTCGGCGCGGGCGTTGCCGAAATCGTAGGTGTCACCGTCGCCGACCTCGATATCGATGCCGGGAATCCGGTCGCGGTCGGCGCGCGGGCCGACGATGGTGCAGCCGGTCGCCGCCTTGATCTCGCGGTTGCCGCCGGTGTGGTCGCCGTGGTGGTGGGTGTTGAGGATGTGGGTGATCGCCCAGCCGCGTTGCGCGGCCTCGGCGAGCGGCGCGTCGGCGACCGCCGGGTCCACCACCGCCGTCAGGTTCCGCTCCGGCTCGTGGGCCAGCCAGACATAGTTGTCGTTGAGCACGGGAATGCGGACGACTTCCAGCTGCGACATCGGTATGTATCCGGCAGTAGAATGGGATGCCGCCGATATCTAGCATTGCGTCCGCAACGGGCCAACCGTTGCGCGCAGGCTGCGACCGGGCCCCGCGGCGCTGACCGTCGACAGGCGGGCCGTTGACAGGCGGGCAGCGGCCCCTCCACCATCAAGTCGATAAACTGCTGCGGAAGGTGACATACCGATGGCCGACGATCGCCCCACCCAGGCCGAAAAGGCCGAGCGCTTCCATGCCCTGCACCGGGGCGCGGAGCC
>WTGH01000030.1 GCA_011523655.1 Rhodospirillaceae bacterium | reverse complement strand
CAACGACGGCACTGTAGCGCCGGTCGCCGATCCGCCTCATAGGATCTGAGTAGCCGCGAAGCGGCGTATCGAAGGGCGGACCGCAGCGTCTCATTCGAAGACTTGTCTTCCGGGCCGGATCGGCGGCATGTTCGGTCCGGTCACGCCCGAACCGGGAAGGAAACCGCCATGAACATCGCCACGCTACGGGACGGTCGGACGGACCATCGCCCTGACGGCATATCCGCGGAGGAATGGGACGTGCGGGTCCAGCTCGCCGCCTGCTACCGGCTGATCGACCATTTCGGCATGACCGACCTGATCTACAACCACATCACCGCGCGGGTGCCGGGGCCGGAGCATCACTTCCTGATCAACCCGTTCGGCCCGCACTATTCCGAGATCACGGCCTCCAGCCTGGTCAAGGTCGACCTGGACGGCCGCCCGGTCGACGATCCCGCCGCGCGGATCAACCCGGCCGGCTACGTCATCCATGCCTGCATCCACCGAGCGCGGCCGGACCTTGAGGCGGTCATCCACACCCACACCCGCGCCGGCATCGCGGTCTCCTGCCTGGCGGACGGGCTGGTCCCGATGGAGCAGAACGGCTTCCAGTTCCTCGACCGGATCGCCTATCACGATTACGAGGGCATCGCGCTCGACGCGGCCGAACAGGACCGGCTGATCGCCGACCTCGGCGATTGCAGCGTGATGATCCTGCGCAACCACGGCCTGCTCGCCTGCGGGGCGAATATCAGCCAGGCCTTCCGGCGCATCTACTATCTGGAGATGGCCTGCAAGATTCAGCTCGACGTCATGGCCGGCGGCGCGCCGAGCCTGCCTGCCCGGGCCGTGCAGGAGCACACGGCCATGCAGTGGCGCGACGGCACCGCCGGCAACGGCGGCGCCATCGACGAAACGCTGGAATGGCCGGCCCTGATGCGGTTGATGGACCGAAAGGATGCGGGGTACAGGACGTGAGGGTGGCGAAAGTTGTGGATAGGTCGGCGGCCGGCCGGATACGTCCTTGAATCTCTATCTGTAGTGTGCAGGATGCAGGAGAAACCATATATGGTATTGTGTTCTCGAATTGTTCGATATACTATTTAATTGATTAAAGCCACCCGCACGGTAGGGAATTGAAGCTATGGTATCCAACGCTGCGGCTGATTTCGCTTTCGAAATCGAAAACCGAAAGTTCGGTACTGTATTGGCCGATCCGCCGTGGCGCTTCGACAATCGGACCGGAAAAGTCGCGCCGGAACATCGCAGGCTGAGCCGTTATGACACCTTATCTTTCGAAGAAATATCAAGCCTGCCGGTGAAGGACTGTTTGCTCGACGCGGCGCATTGCTATCTGTGGGTACCGAATGCGCTCTTGCCCCACGGCCTCGATGTTCTGAAAGCCTGGGGGTTCGAGTACAAGACCAACATCGTGTGGCACAAAATCCGCAAGGACGGCGGATCGGACGGGCGCGGCGTCGGCTTCTATTTTCGCAACGTCACGGAACTGGTCCTGTTCGGCATTCGCGGCAAAGGCGCACGAACGCTGGCGCCTGGAAGGCGGCAGGTCAATCTGCTGGCCAGCCGGAAACGGGAGCACTCGCGCAAGCCCGACGAACAATACGAACTGATCGAGGCGTGCAGTTGGGGGCCGTATCTGGAATTGTTCGGCCGGGGAAAACGGGACGGCTGGACGGTCTGGGGCCATCAGGCCATGGACGACTATAGACCGGACTGGCCGACCTACGCCTACAATTCCATGGTGGCCGCTGAATGAGCTTCGAGCACCTGCGCAACCTCGGATTTGATGTCGAATTTCGGGACCATGCCAACGCCATCTTGAGCCTGGATTTTCAGGAAGCGGCTGCGGAACTGGTCGACACGCTGGCGGCAATCTCGATTCCGGATGTCGAATTGGTGCGGGGTGGTGGCGGCGAAACTCCTGCGACCCAACGTCTGCGCAAAACATTGAGCGACCTGGACTGGCGGAAGCACAGTTTCGTAATCCGCAAAATTGTGGATGACACCGAAAAACCATCGATCACTCACGAAATCGACCATGTGAAATACACCAATGAGGGTGCGATCGCTCTGGAAATCGAATGGAATAACAAGGATCCATTCTTCGACCGCGACCTTGAGAATTTTCAGCGACTGCATGCCGACGGCGTAATCAGCGTCGGTGCAATCGTCACTCGCGGTGCTTCAATGCAAAGGGCGTTCCGCGACATTTTCAGAAAATGCGCTCATACATACAAGATCCAGGATTTCGATGATCTCGAAAAGCGCTTCGATCTCGACCCGACCAGACGGCAACGCGCCCTGATCGCCAAGGATCAACGGGCGGGAAAGAGTTTTGTGGATGCGTGGGTGCACCGATTCATTGCCGACAAGTATGGGTCAGCGACAACCCACTGGAAAAAGTTGAAGGAGCGGCTGGATAGGGGTGTCGGTAACCCCAGTCCCCTGCTGTTGATCGGCATACCGTCCTCGGTGATCTCTTCGACAAGTGCCGAGCCAAGGCACTGAGCATTTGTCTTGGTTCGACCCTTCGTGCCGCGCGATCCAACCACTACCAACGCCGGAGATACCCCATGACCGACCTCATCATCCGCCCTGCGGCGCCGGGGGACCGGGCGGGGTGGGAGCCGCTGTTCCTTGGGTATGGCGACTTCTACAAGGTGCCCATGACCGCCGAGACCCTGAAGACGGTGTGGGGCTGGATCCACGATCCGGGCCATGTCGTCGAGGCGCTGGTGGCGGAGCGCGATGGCGCGCTGGTCGGGCTCGCCCATTACCGGGCCATGCCGAGCCCTCTACGCGGCATCGAGATCGGCTTTCTCGACGACCTGTTCGTCGATCCGGCGGCGCGCGGCGCGAAGGTCGGCGAGGCGCTGCTGGCGCGGCTGAACGGGATCGCCGCCGAACGCGGCTGGAGCCGGATCCGCTGGATCACCGGCGACGACAACTACCGCGCCCGCACCCTCTACGACCGGGTCGCCGTCAAGACCGCCTGGAACCTGTACGAGATGACGCCGTAACGGCGCCCCACCGGCCGACGCAGCCGGTAACGGCCCGCGCATTTGGCGCGGTTGCCATGCCGGGCCGGTCGCGCTAATCCCGCCCGCGTCATCCGACGGCAGGGCGTGACCCGATTTCCGGACGCCCGCCGGTCCACACAGCGGGGAGTCCCATGGCCCGAAACAAGATCGCCCTGATCGGCGCCGGCCAGATCGGCGGCACGCTGGCCCTGCTCGCCGGCCTCAAGGAACTCGGCGACGTCGTCCTGTTCGACATCGTCGAAGGCGTGCCGGAGGGCAAGGCGCTGGACCTTGTCCAGGCCTCACCGGTCGAAGGCTTCGACGCCGATTTCGCCGGCGCGTCCGACTATGCGCCGATCGCCGGCGCCGATGTCGTGATCGTGACCGCCGGCGTGCCGCGCAAGCCGGGCATGAGCCGCGACGACCTGATCGGCACCAACGCCGGAGTCATGAAGGCGGTCGGCGCCGGCATTCGCGAGCATTGCCCCGACGCCTTCGTCATCTGCATCACCAACCCGCTCGACGCCATGGTCTGGGCCCTGCGCGAGCATTGCGGCCTGCCCCACAACCGGGTGGTCGGCATGGCCGGCGTGCTGGACAGCGCGCGCTTCCGCTATTTCCTCGCCGAGGAGATGAACGTCTCCGTCGAGGACGTCACCGCCTTCGTGCTCGGCGGCCATGGCGACACCATGGTGCCGCTGGCGCGCTATTCCACGGTCGCCGGCGTGCCGCTGCCCGACCTGGTGAAAGCGGGCTGGATCAGCCAGGCGCAGGTCGACGCCATCATCCAGCGCACCCGCGACGGCGGCGCCGAGATCGTCGGCCTGCTCAAGACGAGTTCGGCCTTCTACGCGCCGGCCGCCTCGGCGATCTCGATGGCCGAGAGCTACCTCCGGGACAAGAAGCGGGTGCTGCCCTGCGCCGCCTGGCTCGATGGCGAGTACGGCCATTCCGGCCTCTATGTCGGCGTGCCGGTAGTGATCGGCGCCGGCGGCGTTGAGCGCATCCTGGAGATCGAGCTCGACGACGGGGAGCGGGCCATGTTCGAGAAGTCGGTCAGCGCCGTGAAGGCCCTGATCGAAGCGACCCGGCCCTTGATGTAACGGCGGCCCCGGCCCGGAACCGCGCACATTTCCCTGCAGGGGGAGCCAGCATGAACATCCACGAGTATCAGGCGAAAGAGCTGATGCGCCGCTACGGCATCGCGGTGCCGGACGGCGGCGTCGCCTGGACGCCGGACGAGGCGGTCAAGCAGGCCGAGAAAACCGGCGGCCCGGTCTGGGTCGTCAAATCCCAGATCCATGCCGGCGGCCGGGGCGCCGGCCGGTTCAGGAATGACCCGGACGGCAAGGGCGGCGTGCGGGTCGTGAAATCGGTCGAGGACGTGCGCGCGAACGCCGACGCCATGCTCGGCCAGGTCCTGGTCACCAAGCAGACCGGCCCGGAAGGCAAGGAAGTCAAGCGCCTCTACATCGAGGACGGCTGCGACATCGCCCGGGAACTCTACCTCTCCGTCCTGCTCGACCGCGCGACCAGCCGGGTGACCGTCATGGCGTCGACCGAGGGCGGCATGGACATCGAGCAGGTCGCCGAGGAGACGCCGGAGAAGATCATCCGCGTCGCCATCGACCCGGCGACCGGCATCCAGGCCCACCATTGCCGGACCGTCGCCTTCGGCCTCGGCCTCGCGGGCAGCCAGGTGAAATCGGCGACCCGGTTCCTGACGGCGATGTACAAGGCGTTCACCGAGCTCGACGCCAGCCTGGTCGAGATCAACCCGCTGGTCGTGACCGGCGCCGGCGAGGTGCTCGCCCTCGACGCCAAGATGAACTTCGACGACAATGCGCTCTACCGCCATCCCGACATCGCCGAGCTGCGTGACGAGGACGAGGAGGATCCGGCGGAACTGGAGGCCGCGCGGCACGACCTCAACTATGTCAAGCTGGACGGCACCATCGGCTGCATGGTCAACGGCGCCGGCCTCGCCATGGGCACGATGGACATCATCAAGCTCTATGGCGCCGAGCCGGCCAATTTCCTCGACGTCGGCGGCGGCGCGACCCGGGAACGGGTCACCACCGCGTTCAAGATCATCCTGAGCGATCCCAACGTCGAGGGCATCCTGGTCAACATCTTCGGCGGCATCATGCGCTGCGACGTGATCGCGGAAGGCGTGGTCGCGGCGGCGCGGGAAGTCAGCCTGCACGTCCCGCTGGTCGTGCGCCTGGCCGGTACGAATGTCGACCTGGGCAAGAAAATTCTCGCCGACTCCGGCCTGCCGATCACCTCGGCCGACGATCTGGCCGACGCGGCGGAGAAGGTCGTGCAAGCCGTGAAGGAGGCGGCATAGCCATGGCGGTACTGGTCGACGAGAACACCAGGGTGATCTGCCAGGGCTTCACCGGCAGCCAGGGCACCTTCCATTCCGAACAGGCGATCGCCTACGGCACGCGCATGGTCGGCGGCGTCACACCCGGCAAGGGCGGCGCCACCCATCTCGACCTGCCGGTCTTCGACACGGTCGGCGAGGCGGTGGCGCAGACCGGCGCGAACGCCAGCGCGATCTACGTCCCGCCGCCCTTTGCGGCCGACGCGATCCTGGAGGCGATCGACGCAGGCGTCGCGCTGGTCGTGTGCATTACCGAGGGCATTCCGGTGCTCGACATGGTGCGGGTCAAGCGCGCGCTGCAGAATTCCGGGACCCGGCTGATCGGGCCGAACTGCCCCGGCGTCATCACGCCGGACGCCTGCAAGATCGGCATCATGCCCGGCCATATCCATAAGCGCGGCCGGATCGGCGTGGTTTCGCGCTCCGGCACGCTGACCTACGAGGCGGTCGCCCAGACCACGGCGACCGGCCTCGGCCAGTCGACCTGCATCGGCATCGGCGGCGATCCGGTCAACGGCACCGACTTCATCGACTGCCTGGAGATGTTCCTGGCTGACGACGAGACCGAGGGCATCGTCATGATCGGCGAGATCGGCGGCACGGCGGAGGAAGAGGCGGCCGAATTCTACAAGGCGTCCGGCACCGCCAAGCCGATCACCGGCTTCATCGCCGGCCTCACCGCGCCGCCCGGCCGGCGCATGGGCCATGCCGGCGCGATCATCGCCGGCGGCAAGGGCACCGCGGGCGACAAGATCGAGGCGATGAAAAGCGCCGGCTTCCACGTCGCGGATTCGCCGGCGGCGATCGGCGACACCATGCTCGCCGCGATGGGCGGCTGAGCGCCGGTTCCCCCGCTCCATCGCGCAAGGTTGATAGCAGTTCCCGATGACAAAAGGGGCCGGGATACCTAGTGTTTAAGGGTGCCCGGCGCGGGCCGGGCGCCATCGACCGTCACAGCAAGCAAGCCGGACCCATGACACAGACGGCGCGGGATTTCGAGGCGTCCTCCTACCTCACCGGGGCCAACGCGCCCTTCATCGTCGACCTGTACGAGCGCTATCTCGCCGATCCGCGCTCGGTCGCTGACGACTGGCGGGATTTCTTCGACGATCTGGACGACGGCGCCCAGGCGGCGCTGGCCGACCTGTCCGGGCCGGACTGGGCGCCCCGGGCGACCCGGATCGTGGGTAACGGCGACGCGGCGGCCCGGAAAGATGTCGGCCCGGCCGGTGCGCCGGCAGCGCCCGCGTCGGACGCCGAGATCCGCGAGGCGACCCGGGACTCGATCCGCGCGCTCATCCTGATCCGCAGCTACCGGGTGCGCGGCCATCTGCTGGCCCAGCTCGATCCGCTCGGCATCGAGGTGCGCGAGGACCATCCGGAGCTCGACTACGAGACCTACGGCTTCACGCCACGCGACCTCGACCGGCGCATCTTCATCAACAACTATCTCGGCCTCGGCGACACCGCGACGCTGCGCGAGATCATCGCCCGCTGCAAGGCGACCTATGCCGGCACCATCGGCGTGGAATTCATGCACATCCAGGATCCGGACCAGAAGGCCTGGATCCAGGCCCGGATCGAGGCGATCGAGAACCGCACCGAATTCACCACCAAAGGCAAGAAGGCGATCCTGGGCAGCCTGATCCAGGCCGAGATTTTCGAAAAATTCCTCGACAAGAAACATACGGGCACCAAGCGCTTCGGCCTGGACGGCGGCGAATCGACGATTCCGGCACTGGAACAGATCATCAAGCGCGGCGGGCAGCTCGGCGTCGAGGAGATCGTCATCGGCATGCCGCACCGCGGCCGGCTCAACGTGCTCGCCAACATGATGGGCAAGCCCTACCAGGCAATCTTCTCGGAATTCCAGGGGGCGTCTGCCAACCCGGAGGACGTGCAGGGCTCCGGCGACGTCAAATACCATCTCGGCACGTCGTCGGACCGGGATTTCGACGACAACATCGTCCATCTCTCGCTGACCGCCAATCCGTCCCACCTCGAGGCGGTCAACCCGGTCGTCGCCGGCAAGGTGCGCGCCAAGCAGACCCAGCGCACCGCCAGGGGTGCCCGGATTCGCAGCGCCCGGCGCCAGGTCATGGGCCTGCTGTTGCACGGCGACGCCGCCTTCTCCGGCCAGGGTGTCGTGGCGGAGACGCTGGATCTCGCCGAACTGAACGGCTATCGCACCGGCGGCACGATCCATTTCATCGTCAACAATCAGATCGGCTTTACGACCAATCCGGTGCACAGCCGCTCCGGCCCCTACTGCACTGAGTTCGCCAAGATCGTCCAGGCGCCGATTTTCCATGTGAACGGCGACGACCCGGAGGCGGTCGTCCATGTCGCGCGCATCGCGACGGAGTTTCGCGACGCCTTCCAGACCGATGTCGTGATCGACATGTTCTGCTACCGGCGCCACGGCCACAACGAGGGCGACGAGCCGGCCTTCACCCAGCCGCTCATGTACCGGACGATCGCGCGCCACGGGACGGTGCGCGAGGTCTACAGCCGCAAGCTGGTCGACGAGGGTATCCTGACCAACCGGGACGCCGAAGCGATGGTCGGCGAATTCGAGCAGCGGCTGGAGGCGGATTTCGAGGCGGCCGGCGGCTACAAGCCGAACAAGGCGGACTGGCTCGAAGGCGCCTGGACCGGGCTGGAGCCGACCCGCGGCGAGTATATCCGCGGCGATACCGCCGTCGATGCCGGGCAGCTGCGCCGGATCGGGCGCAAGCTCAGCGACGTGCCGGTGGAATTCAACCTGAACCGCAAGATCGCCCGGCAGCTCGATGCCCGGAAGAAGGCGGTCGACAAGGGCGAAGGGATCGACTGGGCGCTCGCCGAGGCGCTGGCCTTCGGCTCCCTGCTGGCCGAAGGCACGCCGGTGCGCCTGTCGGGCCAGGACAGCGGCCGGGGCACCTTCTCCCACCGCCATGCCGTGCTGGTCGACCAGGAGACCGAAGCCAAATACCTGCCCCTGCAGAACCTGGCGCCGGACCAGGCGCTGTTCGAGGTCATCGATTCGCCGCTCGCCGAAATGTCGGTACTCGGCTTCGAATACGGCTATGCGCTGGCCGAGCCAAACGCGCTCATCCTGTGGGAGGCCCAGTTCGGCGATTTCGCCAACGGCGCCCAGATCATCATCGACCAGTTCATCGCCTCGGGCGAATCGAAATGGCTGCGCCTGTGCGGCCTGGTCATGCTGCTGCCCCACGGCTACGAGGGCCAGGGGCCGGAGCATTCCTCGGCCCGGATCGAGCGCTATTTGCAGCTCTGTGCCGAGGAGAATATGCAGGTTGTGAACTGCACCAGCCCGGCCAACTATTTCCACGTCCTGCGCCGCCAGGTCCGGCGCAAGACGCGCAAGCCGCTGATCGTGATGTCGCCGAAATCCCTGCTCCGGCACAAGGCGGCGGTCTCGACGCTGGCCGATTTCACGACCGGCAGTTCCTTCCACCGCATCCTGTGGGACGATTCCGCCCTCGGCCCGGACGCGGGGATCGAGCGCGTCATCCTCTGTTCCGGCAAGGTCTATTTCGATCTGGCCGCGGAACGCGACGAACGCGGCCTGAACGACCGGGTCTGCATTCTGCGCATGGAGCAGCTCTATCCCTTCCCGGCGAAGCCGCTGACCGAGGAACTGTCGCGCTTCAAACAGGCCGAAGTCGTCTGGTGCCAGGAGGAGCCGGCGAATGCCGGCGCCTGGACCTTCGTCGACCGGCGGATCGAAGCGGTGATGCGCGAGATCGGCATGACTCCCGACCGGCCCCGCTATGCCGGCCGGCCGGAATCGGCATCGCCCGCGACCGGCCTCAACGCGCGCCACGTCGCCGAGCAGAATCGGCTGGTCGACGACGCGCTGAAATTCGACGACTGAACGATCTGAGCAAATCGAAATCTCGTTCCGGACCCAGCACATGACCGTAGACATCAAAGTGCCGGCGCTCGGCGAATCGGTGACGGAAGCCGAGGTCGCCAAGTGGTACAAGCAGGCAGGCGACGCCGTCGACGCCGACGAACCCCTGGTCGAACTGGAAACCGACAAGGTCACGCTGGAGGTCAACGCCCCGGCGGCCGGCGTGTTGGCGGAGATCCTCGCTGGCGAGGGCGCGGAGGTGGAAGTCGGCGCGGTGCTCGGCCGGATCGACGAGACCGGGGCCGGCGCGGCGGCAGCGCCCACCCGGGCTGCGCCAGAACCGGAGCCCGAACCGGCGGCCCTGCCGCTCAGCCCGGCGGTGCGCAAGCTGGTCGCCGAACACGATCTCGATCCGTCGACTATTGAGGGCACCGGCAAGGACGGCCGCCTGCTCAAGGCCGATGTCGAGGCGCACCTGGCGGCGCAGGCTGCCGCCGCGGAACAGGCCGCCGCGCCCGAACCCGAGCCCGCGCCTGAACCGGCCCCACCGCCACAGGCGCCCCCGCCGAAGCCCGCTCCGAAACCTGCGCCGTCGGCGGAGCCGCGCGACGCCGGCGAGCGCGAAGTCCGGGTGCGCATGTCCCGCCTGCGCCGGCGCATCGCCGAACGGCTCAAGGAGGCCCAGAACAGCGCGGCGATGCTGACGACCTTCAACGACGCCGACATGGGCGCCATCCTCGACCTGCGCAAACGCTATCGCGACTCCTTCGAGAAGCGGCACGGCGTGCGCCTCGGCTTCATGTCCTTCTTCGTCAAGGCCTGCATCGAGGCGCTGAAGGAGATCCCGGCGGTCAACGCCGAAATCGACGGCGACGACATCGTCTACAAGAATTACTACGACATCGGCGTCGCCGTCGGCACGGAACAGGGTCTGGTCGTACCGGTCCTGCGCGACGCCGACGCCCTGTCCTTCGCGGAGATCGAACGGACGATCGCGGAACTCGGCGCGAAGGCGCGCGACGGGGCGCTTTCGATGGCCGAGCTGACCGGCGGCACCTTCACCATCTCGAACGGCGGGGTCTACGGCTCGATGCTCTCGACGCCGATCCTGAACCCGCCGCAATCCGGCATCCTCGGCATGCACCGGATCGAGCAGCGCCCGGTCGCCCGCGACGGCGAGGTCGTGATCCGCCCGATGATGTATCTCGCGCTCAGCTACGACCACCGCATCGTCGACGGTCGCGAAGCCGTGACCTTCCTGGTGAAAGTCAAGGAAGGCCTGGAGGACCCGGAACGGCTGCTGCTCGGGGTGTAGGGGCGGCCCTTTAACCCGCCGCCGTCTCCAGCCCCCGCAGGACGGCGTCGCCCATTTCGGCGGTCGAGACGCGCTGCGTGTTCGCTTGGGCCAGGTCGGCGGTGCGCAGGCCTTCGGCGAGCACGCCGGCGACCGCGGCTTCCAGCATGTCGGCCTCGTCGCCCAGGTCGAAGGAATAGCGCAGCGCCATCGCGAAGCTGAGGATGCAGGCGAGCGGGTTGGCGACGCCCTGGCCGGCGATGTCGGGCGCCGAGCCGTGCACCGGCTCGTAGAGGGCGTGGCGCTTGCCGGTCGCCGGGTCTTCCGCGCCGAGCGAGGCCGAGGGCAGCATGCCGAGCGAGCCGGTCAGCATGGCGGCGACGTCCGACAGCATGTCGCCGAACAAATTGTCGGTCACGATCACGTCGAACTGCTTGGGCGCGCGCACCAGCTGCATGGCGCAGTTGTCCGCCAGGATGTGGCGCAATTCGACATCGCCGTATTCGGCCTCATGGATCGCCGTCACCTCCTCGCGCCACAGCACGCCGGAGTGCATGACGTTCGACTTCTCGGACGAATGCACCAGGTTGCGCCGCTTGCGCGCCAGCTCGAAGGCGACGCGCGCGATGCGGTGGATCTCCGGCGTGGTGTAGAGCTGGGTGTCGACGCCCTTGCGGCTACCGTCGGCCAGGGTCTCGATGCCGCGCGGCTCGCCGAAATAGACTCCGCCGGTCAGCTCCCGCACGATCACGATGTCGAGGCCGGAGACCAGGTCGGCCTTGAGCGAGGAAGCTGCGGCCAGCGCCTCGAAGCAGAGCGCCGGGCGCAGGTTGGCGAACAGATCGAGCTCCTTGCGCAGGCGCAGCAGGCCCTGTTCCGGCTTGAGGTGGAAGGGGTTGGCGTCCCATTTCGGGCCGCCGACCGCGCCGAACATCACGGCGTCGCTGGCTTTCGCCTTCGCCATGACCGCGTCGGGCAGCGCCGTGCCTTCGGCGTCCAGCGCCGCGCCGCCGCAGATACCGTCGTCCAGATCGAACTTCACCGCCCGTTCCCGGCCGAACCAGTCGGCGACCCGGACGACCTGGTCCATGACTTCGGGGCCGATGCCGTCGCCCGGCAGGATGAGGAGGGACTTGTTGGTGCTCATGGTAACTCTTTCGCGCTGCCGCCGGGCAGCCGATAGCCCCTGCCGGGCAGGGTTTCAAGGCGCGAATGGCGCCGGAATCGGAGGATGTTCGCGAAGGAAGTCTGGAGCGGGAGACGAGATTTGAACTCGCGACCCTCACGTTGGCAACGTGATGCTCTACCTCTGAGCTACTCCCGCGCAGACTGCCGCGGCGCGTTCCGGTTCGGCCCGGACCGCCCGTGAAGCCGCGGACTATACGCCGGCTCCCGGAATTGACAAGGATGAAGCGCAAGGGCTGGCGTCGCGGCTGCGTCACAGTTAGATAGGCCCCTCCGGATTTCAAGCCGGATGCCCGTCCGCCCGCACCCGTACCGCCGTTACCGACGACCCGAAGCGTTCCGATGCCCGCCACCGAACAGGATCTCTACGCCCGGCTCGATGACCTGGGCCTCGACTGGACGACGACCGAACATCCGCCGCTCCATACAGTAGCGGAGAGCAAGGCGCTGCGCGGCGAACTGGAAGGCGGCCATGTCAAGAACCTGTTCCTGCGTGACAAGAACAAAAAAGTCTGGCTGATCGTCGCCGAGGAGGACCGGCCGGTCGACCTCAAGGCCTTCCGCAAGCGCATCGGCGCCCGGGGCTCGCTGTCCTTCGGCAGCCCGGAACTGCTGATGGAGGTTCTGGGTGTTGCGCCCGGCGCGGTCTCCCCGTTCGGCCTGATCAACGATGTGGACTGCCGGGCGACGGTGATTCTCGACGAGGGGCTGATGGAACACCGGCTGGTCAACGTCCACCCGCTGCGTAACGACGCGACGACGACCATCGCCAGCGCCGACCTTGTGACGTTCATTCGCGATTGCGGCCACGATCCGCAGATCATGGATCTGGAAGCGGCGCCGGAGTGAGGCGGCGCGCCGAACCGGGCCGGCCCCCGCGCGCTTCCACCCCCTTGTCCGCTGCGGCGCGCTCCGCCATGTAAGGCGCGACGCGACGGCGTGCGGGTGCAGGGGCGAGGATGCAGGGGTTTTCATGGATACGCTGATCGGCGGGGCCGGCGCGGCAGGCGCCGACGTCATCAAGGATTCGGACACCGCAAATTTCGCGGCAGACGTGATCGAGGCGTCGCAGGAAACGCCGGTGATCGTCGATTTCTGGGCGACCTGGTGCGGCCCGTGCAAGCAGCTCGGCCCGGCCCTCGAAAAGGTGGTCAGGGAGCAGAACGGCAAGGTCCGGCTGGTCAAGGTCGACGTCGACAAGAACCAGGCCCTGGCCGGCCAGTTGCGCGTGCAGTCGATTCCCGCCGTCTTCGCCTTCGCCGGCGGCCGGCCGGTCGACGGCTTCGTCGGCGCCCAGCCGGAGAGCCAGATCCGCCAGTTCGTCGAGCGGCTGGCCGCCGCCGCGCCCGGCGGCGCGCCGCCGGTCGATCCGGTCGTCGACCAGATGCTCGCCGAGGCCCGCGCCGCGCTCGAGCAGGGCGCCGCCGGCAGCGCGGCCGGGATGTATTCCCGCATCCTCGAACTCGACGGCGCCAGCGCCACGGCGCTGGTCGGCCTGGCGCGGGCGGCGATCGCGCTCGGCCAGCCGGACCAGGCGCGCCAGATGCTCGGCCAGTTGCCCGAGGAGATGGCGAAGGACCCCGATGTCGTGGCCGCCCAAGCGGCGCTCGCCCTGATCGACGACTTGGGCGAGACCGGCGATCCGGATGCGTTGCGGGCCAAAGTCGAGGCCGATCCCGCCGACATGCAGGCGCACTACGACCTGGCCTGCGCCCTCTACGCCCGCGGCCGGACGGAGGACGCGATGGACGCGCTGCTCGCCAGCATCCGGCGCGACCGGGAATGGGAGGATGCGAAGGCGCGCAAGCTGCTGCTGAAGTTCTTCGACGCCCTGGGACCGGGCCATCCGCTGACCCAGAAAGGCCGGCGCAGCCTGTCGTCCGTGCTGTTTTCGTAGACGAAAGCGTACGGGGAAGCCGATGCCGAACGCCGACATCCTGCCGTCCGATAACCCGGCTCCCGACGGCAGCGGCAACGCGAAGATCGTCTACTTCCTCTATCTCGGCGCCATCATCTTCGGCGTGCTCGCCATCGCCGGGGTCATCATCGCCTATGTCAGCCGGAACGGCGCCGCGGAATGGGCCGCCGACCATTACCGCTTCCAGATCCGGACCTTCTGGATCGGCCTGCTCTACAGCGCCGTCGGCGTGGCGACCGTGTTCGTCTTCGTCGGCTGGCTGATCCTGCTGGCGGCGCTGATCTGGTGGATCGTGCGCACCGTCAAGGGCCTGCAATATCTCGGGCAGGGCGCGCCCTATCCGAAGGTCGAGACCTGGCTGTGGTGAACCTGACGGCGGCGCTCCCTGCCACTACGCCGTTTCGGCACGGACGACACGTTCCCTGAACCACTGGGCCAGCGCCTCGTAGTCCATTTCCCCTGCGGCGACAGCAACGATGGTATCGGCGATGGCCATGTCGTCCTCGACGAGTTCATAACCGCTTCGCTGCAACAGCAACTCCACCAGATAGAGCGACGTCCGCTTGTTCCCGTCGACGAAACCGTGATTGGTCGCGACGCCATGGACCAGCGCAGCAGCTTTTTCGTGAATGAAACGATGATATCCGTGATAGGGGCGGGCCAGTGCCGACCGGATTGAATTTTCGTTCAGTATCCCGGTAGCAGCCCCGTCGCGCAGTGCTTCCTCGTGACCGCGTAGGGCATCGGGCCATGTGACCCGGTAATGCCGCTTACCGATTGGCCAACACCTCCATGGCTTTCCGCCGTTTGATCGACGTCTCCTTGATGATGCGCTCAGAGGTCGGACTGACGCGTTTCACGGATCGGTCCTCCGATTTGGCACCCGATCCGTTGTCTCTCGCCTTCGGCACTTTCGGGTTATTCGGCATGACTTGTACCCTTGTGAGCGGATCGGCAGCGATCTTTAGCGCCCGAGTATTGAGGGTCGCCCCACGCGGTGGTGGGGCAGGAAATAAGGGCGCTCTCCCGCGCAGTAAAGAACGGGGTGTACGAGGATATTCCCTGCGCCCCTACAGTAGCTTTCTCAGCGCATCCAGCGTTTCGTCCGGGCGTTCGACCATCATCATGTGGCCGCAACCGGCGATGATCTCGACCGCCGCGCCGTCGATCGCCTCGATCAGCGGCCGGGCGTTGCGCGGCGGGGTCATGCGGTCGCGGTCGCCGAGGACGAACAGCGCCGGGCAGCGGACCTTCGCCGCCGCTGCGGGCGCTCCCTTGTAATCGTTCGACGCGGCGAGGTCCGTGCCGACCACGGCGTCCCGGCCGCGCTCCAGCAGCCGCATGGCGCCGCCGGTCATCCAGGTGCCGGGCGCCTTGTGGCCGCCGATATGGGCCTTGCGGTCGAAGCCCCAGGAGGTGATGAGGTCGTAGGCGTGGCGGTCGCCCTCCAGGCCGGCCGCCAGCAGCTCGGGATGGACCGGCATGGCTTCGGCGACGCCGCACAGGGCGATGGCGCTCACCCGGTCCGGATAGGCCGCCGCGGTCTCCAGTGCCAGCGCCGCGCCCATCGAATGGCCAACCAGCGCCGCCTGCGCCACGCCGGCGGCGTCCATCAGGGCGGTCACCCATTCGGCTTGGGCCTCGATGCTGGCGAGCGCCGGGCCCTCCGACTTGCCGTGGCCCGGCAGGTCGACCGCCAGCACGCTGCGGCCGTGCCAGGCGAAATAGCGGGTCTGCAACTGCCAGACGGTGCGGTCCATGCCGCTGCCGTGCAGGAAGATGACGGGATCCTGCGCCGGGTCGAAATCCCGGCCGCCGGTCGAGCCGTAGACGCGCTTGCCGTTGACGGTGAGTTCCACGATCCGCCCTCCTAAGCCGCCCGGCTTTTCTGCGACGCCCGGAGCGCCGCCGCCAGGTCGTCGATCAGGTCGTCGGCGTCCTCCAGGCCGACCGACAGGCGCACCAGGTCCTCGCCGACTCCGGCGGCCTCGAGCGCCGCAGCGTCCATCTGCTGGTGGGTCGTGCTCGCCGGGTGGATGACCAGGGATTTCGCATCGCCGACATTGGCGAGATGGGAGAAGAGGCCGAGGCGCTCGATGAAGCGGCGGCCGGCTTCGCGCCCGCCCTTGATGCCGAAGCTGAAGATCGCGCCGCAGCCCTTCGGCAGCAGGCGCTTCGCCAGGTCGTGATCGGGATGGGACGGCAGTTCGGGATAGCTGACCCAGTCGACGTCCGGGCTGGCGTCGAGGAAGGCGACGATCCTGCGTGTGTTTTCGACATGGCGCGCCATGCGCACCGGCAGCGATTCGACGCCCTGGAGCAGGTAGAAGGCGTTGGCCGGCGCCATGGCGGCGCCGAAATCGCGCAGGCCCTCGGCCCGGGCGCGCATGATGAAGGCCGCGGGGCCGAACTCGTCGGCGAAATCGAGGCCGTGATAGCCGGCATAGGGTTCGGTCATGGTCGGGAAGCGGCCGGACGCCTCCCAGTCGAAGGTGCCGCCGTCGATAATCGCGCCGCCGATCGCCACGCCGTGCCCGCCGAGGAACTTGGTCACCGAATGCATGACGATATCCGCGCCGTGCTCGAACGGCCGGAACAGCCAGGGCGTCGCGAAGGTGCTGTCGATCATCACCGGGATGCCATGCCGGTGGGCGATCTCCGAAATGACCGGCAGGTCCATGACCTCCAGCCCCGGATTGCCCAGGGTCTCGCCGAAGACCAGCCGGGTCTCCGGCCGGATCGCCGCCTCGAAGGCCGCCGGATCGCGCGGATCGACGAAGGTCGTGGATATGCCGAAGCGGGGCAGCGTGTGGGTGAACAGATTGTGGGTGCCGCCGTAGATCGAGCCGGACGACACGATATGCCCGCCCTGACCCATCAGGGTCGCCACGGCCAGGTGGATCGCCGCCATGCCGCTGGCGGTGCAGATCGAACCGACGCCGCCTTCCAGCGCGGCCAGCCTTTCCTCCAGCACGGCGACGGTCGGGTTGGAAATGCGCGAATAGATGTGGCCGGCCCGCTCCAGATTGAACAGCGAGGCGGCGTGCTCGACGTCCGGGAACATGTAGGAGGTCGTCTGGTAGATCGGCACCGCCCGGGCCCCGGTCGCCGGGTCCGGATGCTGGCCTGCGTGCAGGCTGAGCGTATCGAATTTGAGGAATTTGGGATCGAGCATGGCGCGCTCCGCAATCGGGACGCGCTGGCTTCCCACGGGCCGCAGGGCCGGTCAAGCGTGCGACGCTGGCCAGGCCCCGGCGGGCGAGGGTCCCGGCCCATTGTAGAGGGTTCAAAGAAGTTGTTTCCGTGACTATGCGTTTGCGGCTCCCTGCCGTTCGGATCGCCGATACCGCCAACCGTCCCTCAATGTCTCCCCGGACGGCGCGCAGCGACGATCCGGGGACCAGAGCCGCCCGGCACGGACTCGGCTTACGACTCTGGGCCCCGGATTAAATCCGGGCGGCATCATTGTTTTTTTAGGCATCGATGGAAGAGCGGCGCCCGTTCTGTTGTCGGCCTCCGCCCGCACCGGAGTCCAGGGAGGCAATCGCTCGTGGGGCGCGTGACGGATGCGGGCCTGCGACACCTTGTTGCGAATCGCTCGCAATATCAGTCTTGCGCCGCCGATTGCCCCTCGATAGTTTGCGAATGATTATCAATCGCATGATTGCCCGGGAACCCAAGCCGATGCCCAGAATGCTCCCGATTCTCGCCGGCGCTCTTGCGCTCGCCGCGACTGGCACGGCGGCCGCGGCCGCGAATGACGTCAACATCTATTCGTACCGCCAGGCGGTGCTGATGAAGCCTTTGCTCGACCGGTTCGAACAGAAGACGGGCGTCAAGGCGCATGTCATCTATCTGAAGAAGGGGATGATCGCCCGGCTCAAGGCCGAAGGCGCGGCCAGCCCGGCGGACGTGATCCTGACGACGGACGCCGCCCGGCTGATCCAGCTCGACCGGCTGGGCGCGTTCCAACCGCTGAATTCCCCTGCGCTCAAAGCCGCCGTTCCGGCCAACCTGCGTCATCCGAAGGGCCACTGGTTCGGCCTCACGGTGCGCGGCCGGCCGATCTTCTACAACCCGGCAAAAGTCAAGCCTTCCGACCTCTCGACCTACGAGGCGCTGGCCGACGGCAAGTGGAAGGGCCGCATCTGCATTCGCTCCTCCTCGAACGTCTATAACCAGTCGCTGATCGCTTCGATGATTGCCGCGATCGGCGCTGAGAAGGCGCAGGCCTGGGCCGACGGCTTCGTGAAAAACTTCGCCCGCAAGCCGGCCGGCGGCGACCGCGACCAGATCCGCGCCGTTGCGGCCGGCGAATGCGACATCGCGATCGCCAACACCTACTATTTTGCCGGCCTCGCCAGGTCGAAGAAGGAACGCGACCGCAAGGCCGCCGCCGCCGTCCGCCTGTTCTGGCCGAACCAGAGCGGCCCCGGTACTGCCGGCCGGGGCGCCCACGTCAACATCTCGGGCGCCGGCGTGGCGAAGCACGCGAAGAACCGGGCCAACGCGGTCAAGCTGATCGAGTTCCTGGCGAGCCGCGAAGCCCAGGAAATCTATGCCCGGATCGTCAACGAATACCCGGTGCGCAAGGACGTCCAGCCGGGCCGGATCGTCGCCGATTTCGGGGAGTTCAAGGCCGATTCGCTGGCGCTTTCGGAACTGGCGAAATACCAGAAGGAAGCTGTCCGCATCGCCGACCGCGCCGGCTGGCGGTAGGCGCGCCCGCTATTTCGCGCCGCCCGGCACGGCGATCCCGAACCGGCGCAGGGTGCCTTCCAGCGTCGGCTTGCCGAGGCGGATCCGGTCGTCGTTCAGCAGATAGGAAAACGAGAAGCCGAGCCCGAGGATCAGGACCCCGACCAGGAAGCAGTAGATCACGGCGCGGTCGGGATACTGGTCCTTGATATAGCCGACATAGACCGGGCCGAAGATGCCCGCCGCCGCCCAGGCCGTGAGCATCGCGCCGTAGATCACCGACATGCGCTTCGTGCCGAAGACGTCGAGCACGAAGGACGGCATGGTCGCGAAGCCGCCGCCGAAACACAGCAGCACGTAGCAGACCAGGGCGGAGAAGATCCACGGATTGCTCTCGGTCATCAGGATGCCGAAGACGATCATCTGGCTGCCGAGCAGAATCCGGAACACGCGGACCCGGCCGATCCGGTCCGACAGCAGGCCCCAGAGCAGCCGTCCGGCGCCGTTGCACAGCGAACTGACCGCGATCAGGGTCGCGCCGTATTGCGCCAGGACCTCCGGCTCGACTGTCGGGTCGGCCAGGCCCCAGACATCCTGGAGCAGGGACGACTGGAAGCTGATAACGGAGATTCCCGCCGCGATGTTGAAGAAGAAGACCAGCCACATGATGGCGAATTCGCGCGAGAGGAGGCATTGCCGGACGGAGCCCGACTCCTCTTCCTCCAGCACCGTCGATTGCACGCCGGCGGCCGTCACCCGGTAGCCGGGCGGCGGGTCGCGCAGCAGGAAACTGGACGGCAGCAGAATGACGGCGAACAGGACGCCCAGCCCGATGAAGACGGTCGGCAGGTCGCCTTCCGTGGCCAGAATGAGAATGGGCGCCAGCACCTTGCTCAACAGGAACGCGCCGACGCCGAAACCCATGACGACGATGCCGGTCGCCAGCCCCTTGCGGTCGGGATACCACTTCGCGGCCGTCGCGACCGGGGTGACATAGCCGAGGCCGATGCCCGCGCCGCCGATCACGCCGTAGCCGAGATAGAACAGCGGCATGTAGTCGAACTGCAGGGCAATGCCGCCGAGGACATAGCCGCTGCAGAACAACAGGCTGCCGATGATCGCCAGCCGCCGCGGGCCCAGCCGGGGCAGCATCGCGCCGGCCCAGGCCGCCGAACAGCCGAGCGAGAAAATGGTGACGCTGAAGGCGATCGCGGTTTCGGTGTAGGACCAGTCGTGCTGCCGCACGAGCAGCGTCTGGAAGAAGCTCCAGGCATAGACCGTGCCCAGGCAGATCTGCAGCACGGTGCAGAGCAGGACCGTCAGGCCGCGGGGAATCGACATGAAAGGCTGCGCGTCGTCTGTCGGGCGTCGGGTCGGGCCCGATCAGGCCGGAGGCGCCGGAGACGGCCGCGCCGGCGCCGGTAAATCCCCGGTCCCGGAAAGATACTGGAACAGGCGGGCGAGCTGTCCGACCTCGTCGTCCCGGACAAGAACGCCGTTGTCCGTCTCTCCCGATTGGTCGCGCGCCAGTTCCACGGCGTAGGCGAGCAGGTTCGCGACCGGCCGTGCCGCGAGGTTCACCAGCCAGATCGCCGCGATGATGCCGATCACGAAGATGGTCGAGAACAGATAGACCTGCTGGCCGATCGCGCGCTGAATCTTCAGGGCGACCAGCCCGGTATCCATGCCGATGTAAACCCTGCCGGCCACCCCGGCGAGAATCGGGCTGCTGACTTCGACGAAATCGCCCATGCCCGGCAGGCTGCGCCGGACCGATTCGGCGCCGTGCCCCTCGCCGCGCAGGATTTCCTCGGGAATGCCGGGCACGAAGGTGTGGGCGAGATACTCGCCGCCATCGTTGACGATGTAGATGTAGCTGATGCCCTGGATCTCGACGAACTGGTCGATCAGGGACTGAAGCGCTGACAGGTCGCGGTTCAGGATGATGTCGACGCTGGAGTCGGCGATGGTCTTGGCGACCCCCTTGGCGTTGGACTCGTATTCCTCGGTCAGCTGGGAATCGACGGTGTAGATGGCCAGCATCGAGGTCGAGATGCCGATCAGGCCGAACAGCATGAAGATGCCGAACAGCGTCTTCTGGAAAAGCTTTTGAACCTTCATATCGCTAGAACCTGCCTTTCCAGTCGTCCAGGGGCACGAACCGGCCGCCGTCGACCACGGTATAGTAGACCCGGTCCAGGCCCTGCCGGCGATCGGCGGAGAAAGTGACCGGCACGCCGACGCCGAGATCGAAGTCCTTGACCGAGAACACGGCATTCTCGAGCTTGCCGCGTTCCGGGCTGTCGCCCATGCGCCGCAGAATTTCGACCATCAGCTTCGCGTCGAGAAAGCCCTCGAGGCTGACGAAGCTGTGGGCGAACGGCGTGTAGGCTTCCTTGAGCAGTTCTTTGGGCGGCTGCGGATTGTAGCGCTGCATCAGTTCGCGGTACTCGCGGACCGCCGGAATCGAAGCGTCCTCGTAGCTCGGCACGACTTGGGAATTGACCAGCAGTTCGGCATAGCGCCGGGGTTCTTCCTGCGATTCGGCGATCAGCTTGAGCAGGTTCTCGCTGCCGACGAAGGAAAGATTGGCGATCGGCACGCGCAGGCCGTTATCCACGGCGTCGCGCAGGAAGGCGGCGCAGGCCGCGTAGGCGCCGATGCAGATCACGGCATCGGCCCTGGCGTTCTTGAGGATCTGGGCCTGCCGGCGCATCACGCTGGTGAATTTCTGGCCGCGCCGGTAGGTCGCCTCGCCGACGATTTTCAGGTCGTATTTCCTGAGCGCGCGCCGGACGCCGGCCCAGCCGCTGCGGCCGTAGGCGTCGGCCTGGTAGAACATGCCGATGCGCTTCCGCCCGACCGAGACGAAATTGTCGACCAGGCCCTCGGTCTCCTGGCGGTAGGAAGCGCGCAGGTTGAACGCGAACTCCCCGTAGGGCGGCTGGCGTTGCGGCTGGGCGCCGGTGAAGGGAAAGAAGAGGAACGTCTTCTCGTTCTGGAATTTCTTCAAGAGCGGCAACACCCGGGTCACGGTCGGCGTGCCGACATAGCCGAACAGGGCGAACACCCGGTCCTTCAGGATCAGCTTGACGGTATTTTCCACCGAAGAATTCGGCTGATAACCGTCGTCGTAGGTCCTGAGGACGATCTTGCGGCCGCCGATGCCGCCGGCCCGGTTGACATGGTTGAAATAGGCAAAGGCGCCGCGATAGAGCTCGATGCCGAGGCCGCGCGACGGGCCGGAGAATGCTGCCGACATGCCGAGGATGATTTCGGTATCGGTAAAGCCCGCGGCGTTACCGGCGGCGGCGCGGCTCAGCGACGACGGCAGGACGAGCGAGGCGCCGGCGCCGAGCACGGTTCTCCTCGTCATCCGTTTCATGGGGCAGCCTTGCATATCGCCGCGGTCATCGGTTGCCGATCCGGCCCCGGTCCTCGCCGAACGGACCGGGACCTTCTATTTGGTATTTCAATACATCGAAACGTCCGCGGGAACCGTACATAACAGATTCTCGCGCCGATGTTGAGCGGTCGCTTGCACATTCGCACCGCCGGCCCTTCGACAGGCTCCTTCGATACGCCCCGGCCGGGGGCCGGGGCTACTCAGGATGAGGGTGAAGAGGAATAAACGCATTACACACCCTCATCCCGAGTAGGCGCGCCAGCGCCGTATCGAGGGGCGCCCGCCCGGCCGCCGCAAATCAACACCCGCTTCGCGCTGGGCAGCGGCGGCGGGTTCCGGAATGCCCGGGTCTCTTGCAATGACGCCGACCCGCCGGGTACAGGAAGGCCCCGCGATCGGCGCGACCGGAGCCGAACATCGTCCCTTCCGGGATCTGACATGGAACGACGGATGACAACGCAGCCGATTTCGCCCGCCCTCTTCGACTTTCTGCGCGAACTCGGGGCCAACAACGAGCGGCCCTGGTTCGAGGCCAACAAGGCGCGCTACCGCGAAGAGGTGCGCGATCCGATGCTCGATTTCATCGCCGCCTTCGCCGGCCCGCTGGCGGAGATCAGCCCGCATTTCCGCGCCGATCCGCGGCCCAACGGCGGCTCGCTGTTCCGCATCTACCGCGATACCCGCTTCTCGAAGGACAAGACGCCCTACAAGACCAATGTCGGCGCCCATTTCCGCCACGAGGCCGGCCGGGATGCCCACGCGCCGGGCTTCTACCTCCACCTGGAGCCGGAGGCCTGTTTCGCCGGCTGCGGCGTCTGGCACCCGGACGGCCCGACGCTGGCTGGCATCCGCGACGCCATTGTTGCAAAGCCGGACGAATGGCGGCGCCTCACGACCGCCGCGGAATTTCTCGGCACGTTCGAGATGACGGGCCAGTCCCTCAAGCGGCCGCCGCGCGGCTACGACCCCGATCACCCGCTGATCGACGACCTCAAGCGCAAGGATTTCGTCGCCGTCACCCGCTTCTCCGAGGCCGAGGCCTGCGCCCCCGATTTCCCGGAGCGCTTCGCCGCCATCGCCCGCACCGGCGCCGGCTTCACGGCCTTCCTCGCCGCCGCCGTCGGGGTGGCGTTTTAGATGGGATTCCTCTGCAAAAAGCTGCAGGAATGCCGAGCGTTCCCCCCTCCCCTTGAGGGCGGGGTTAGGGGG
>WTGH01000020.1 GCA_011523655.1 Rhodospirillaceae bacterium | reverse complement strand
TGCGCTCGGCCACTTCCCCCTCTGAAGAGGGGGAAGGACAAGTTTGCGGCGGCCTCGCCCCTTCCGCAGAGGAATCCTCCCCTTGGGAGAGGGGGCGGCGGCCGGTTGTACGGCGCGATAAAACAAGGCGCGACACGGCGAGCGATGCACAGGGCGCTACGTCCGGGGCCGCCCGATGATCGCAATCGACGCGATGCAGGACGGCGACTGGCCCGAGGTCCGGGCCATCTATCGCGCGGGCCTGAAGACGGGCATCGCCGCCTTCATGAAGAACCCGCCGAGCTGGAAGGCCTGGAACAAGGGCCATCTTCCCGTCGGCAGGCTCATCGCCCGGGACGGCGACGGCCGCACGGTCGGCTGGGCGGCGCTCATGCCGGCGCCGGATACGTGAGGCGCCGCCGGGGTCGCTGAGGTCAGCGTCTATGTCGGCGAAAACGCGCAGGGTATGGGCGCGGGAACCGCCCTGCTGGAAGGCCTGATCGAGGCCTCCGAAGCCGACGGCTACTGGACCCTTCAGGCGCAGATCATGGCCGAGAACCTGCCCAGCATCGCGCTGCACCGGAAATGCGGCTTCCGCGAAGTCGGCTATCGGGAGCGTTACGGCCATCTCGACGGCGTGTGGCACGACGTCGTGCTGTTCGAGCGCCGCAGCCCGCGGGCCGGCGGACCGGGCCTGCCGACGAAGACCTGCGATGCCGCCGGGTGAGGGCCGCATGGCCGACCGCGACGCCGCGCAATCCTTCGATCTCAGCTCTATCGGCCAGGATTTTCTGGACGATCCGTTTCCGATGTACCGGGCCCTGCGCGAGCACGACCCGGTCCACCGCAACCCGGACGGCACCTGGCTGCTGACGCGCTACGAGGACGTCGTGCAGTCGTTCAAGCACCCGGCGATGAGCTCGGACAAGAAGGTCGATTTCAAGCCGCGGTTCGGCGACGGGCCGCTCTATACCCATCACACCACCAGCCTGGTCTTCAACGATCCGCCGATCCACACCCGGGTGCGCCGGCTGCTGGCGGCGGCCTTCACGCCGCGCAAGATCGGCGAGCTGGAGCCGCTGATCCACGAGGTGATCGACGACCTGCTGGACCGCATGGCGGCACAGGGCAGATTCGACGTGATCGGGGATTACGCGCTCGCCCTGCCGACGGCGATCATCTCCTTCATGCTCGGCATCCCGGAAGAGCACCGCCACCGGCTGCACAATTTTTCCACCCTGATCCTTGGGGCGCTCGATCCCGTCGTGTCGCCGGAGAAGATGCAGGCCGGCCACGACGCGGTCGGGGAATTCGGCGCCATGCTGGAGGAACTGATCGCCGACCGGCGGCTCGAACCCGCTTCGGGCGCCCAGGGCGAAGTATTGGCGGCGCTGATCTTCGGCGAGGTCGACGGCGAGAGACTGTCGCCGGTCGAACTGGTGCAGAACTGCATCTTCCTGCTCAACGCCGGCCACGAAACCACCGCCAACCTGGTCGGCAACTGCATCGACATGCTGCTCGACAATCCCGGCGAGATGCAGCGTCTGCGCGACGATCCGGACCTGATCTCGTCCGCGGTCGAGGAAGCGCTGCGCTACCAGAGCCCGCTGCAGATCGGCAACCGCAAGGCGATGGAGGATGTCGAGTTCGGACCGCCAGGCCGGCGTATAGCCCTGCCGGCCGGCACCTTCATCCATTGCGGCGTCGCCGCCGCCAACCGCGATCCCGAGGTCTTCGACGATCCGGAGAATGTCGATATCGGCCGCAATCCCAACCCGCAGATCGCCTTCGGCACCGGCAAGCATGTCTGCATGGGCAACACGCTGGGCCGGATCGAGGGCCGGGTGGCGATCGGCAAGCTGGTCGCGCGCTTCCCGGACCTGAGGCGCGACGGTCCGAGCCGCTTCCACGGCCGCGCCCGGTTCCGCGGCCTCGCCACCCTGCCGGTCGCGGTGTGAGCCGGACAGGGGCACACGTCGCAGCGGCCCTCGAAACTTTCCGTCAGGCGGCGATCTCCGCCCGGCCGTTGTTCAGCACCACCGCATCCCTTTCCGCCACCCGGGCCCGGAAGGAGACGATATTGCCGTCGCGCCACATCTCCGTGCGGATCGTCTCGCCCGGATAGACCGGCGCCGAGAAGCGCAACGCCATCGACCGGATGCGTTCCGGGTCATAGCCGCAACAGGACTTGAGAATGGCGTGGCCGGCCACGCCCCAGCTGCACAGGCCGTGCAGGATCGGCCGGTCGAACCCGGCGGCCTGGGCGACCGATGGGCTGGCGTGCAGCGGGTTGGGATCGCCGGACAGGCGGTAGATCAGGGCGCTGTTGGGCGCCGTCGGCAGGTCGCAGGCCAGGTCCGGCGCACGGTCCGGGATGGGATGGGGCGGCGGCGCTGTCTCCGTTGTGCCGCCGCAGCCGCCGTCGCCGCGCGCGAAGGTCGTGGAGCGAAGCGTCGCCAGGGCCTCGCCGGTTTCGACCTCCGTCACCGTCCGCTCGACGAACAGCAGTGCGCCCTTGTCGGGCCCCTTGTCGACGATATCGGTGACCTTCGCCGTCGCCGCCACCGTCGCGGCGGCCGGCAGCGGCCTGTGGATCTCCATCGCCTGCTCGCCGTGCAGGATGCGCACCCAGTCGATTCCCGCGTCCGGGTGGCGCGCCCAGAAGCCGGGCGGCGACAGCACGGCCGCCATCGACGGCAGCGCCAGCAGTTCCGGCTCCTCGAACACGAAGCGCAGCTGGTCCTCGTCCAGCGGATCGATACCCAGCCCGCAGCCCAACGCGTAGAGGATCGTATCCCGCTCCGTATAGGTCTGCTCGACCGGATCGAACGGCCAATTGAGGATTTTCTGCGGGTCGAGAACCATCGCCGGGCCCCTATACCGGGTCCCAGCTGAACACGTCGGCGGTGCGCTCGAGCGGATAGAAATGCGCCTGCATCGCCGGGAAGGCGTGCTCCAGCACCGCCTCGGCGGTCCAGCCCTCGCCGCGCTGGACCGAGCGCAGGGGCCGCGACTGGCTCATCAGGAAAATCTCGTTGTTGCGCACGGCGATCACCTGGCCGGTGACGTCCTTCGCCCGGTCGGACGCGAGCGCAACGGCAACCGGCGCAATCTTGGCCGGGACCATCTGTTTGATCTTCGCCACCCGGGCCTGCTGTTCGGCCGTATCGGTCGGGATGGTGCCGATCAGCCGGCTCCAGGCAAAAGGCGAGATGCAGTTGGAGCGGACGTTGAAGCGGCGCATGTCGAGCGCCACCGATTTCGAGAGGCCGACGATGCCGAGCTTGGCCGCCGCATAGTTGGCCTGCCCGAAATTTCCGACCAGGCCGGTTGTCGACGTCATGTGGACCATCGCGCCGCTTTCCTGGCCGCGGAACACGGTGGCGGCGGCCCGGGCGACGTTGAAGCTGCCCTTGAGATGCACGGAAATGACGCTGTCCCAGTCGTCCTCCGTCATCTTGTGGAAGATGGCGTCGCGCAGGATGCCGGCGTTGTTGACCACGATGTCGAGCCCGCCGAGTTCTTCGTACGCCTGGTCGACCATGCCCTGCGCCGCGGCGAAACCGGCGACGCTGTCCGTGTTGGCGGCGGCCCGGCCGCCGGCCGCCTCGATCTCCCGGACGACCTCCATCGCCGGCGAACCGGAGGCGCCTTCGCCGGTTGCCGATCCGCCCAGATCGTTGACCAGGACCGCGGCGCCCTGTGCCGCCATTTGCAGCGCGATGTCGCGCCCGACGCCGCGCCCGGCGCCCGTCACCAGTGCCACCTTCCCTTCGAGCAATTCGCCTGCCGCCATCGTTCCCTCTTTCCCGCGTCCCAAACGAACAATGCCTCCGGGTAAAGCGCCGGCCCGTTGCTGGCAAGCGCGTTGTCCGGCAGGCCGCCGCCTGGCGCATGGCCGCGCGCCGCAACCGGGCGGGCTTTGCCGTTCGGCCGGGAAACGCTAGAACCCCGGCACGAACCGCCGCAACGGAGCATCGGCCCATGCCGCCTTCCTTCGACCAGCAGGTCATCCGCCGCACCATGCGCACCGGCGTCACCGGCCACAACAGGGAGAAAGCCGAGCAGGGCTATGTGCTCTACACGCCGCTCGGCGGGCCGGGCCGCACCCTGCTGATCGACATGGAGGGCGAGACCGTCCACGAATGGACGCACGACCAGCGGCCCGGTCTCTACGGCGATCTCCTGCCGAACGGCAACCTGCTCTATGCCGCGAAGATCGAGGACGCGACCTGGGACATCTTCACCTTGTGGAAGGCGTTCAAGGGCGGCGAAATCCGCGAGGTCGCGCCGGACGGCACTGTCCTGTGGCGCCATGCCGACCCGATGCACCACCACGACCAGCGCCGCACCGAAACCGGCACGACGCTCTACCTGTCGCTGGAAAAGATGCCGGAAGAGCTGGAGAAGCGCATCCACGGCGGCCACCCGCCGCCCGACGGCAAGGGCATGTATGCCGACATGATTATCGAGGTCGATGCCGCCGGCGCGGAAATCTGGCGCTGGCGCGCGATCGAGCATCTCGACCCGGAGCTGGAGCGCCTGTCGGACAGCGAGCCGCGCTGGGAGTGGACCCACGGCAACACCGTGGCCCCGCTGGGCGACGACCGCGTGGTGTTCTCGATGCGCGCGACCTCGACCATCGGCATTATCGACAAGGCGAGCGGCAGGGTGGTCTGGCGCTACCGCGTCCCCCAGATGGGCGGCCAGCACGATCCGCGGCCGCTGCCCAACGGCAACCTGCTGGTCTACGACAACGGCACCCAGCGGCGCTGGATGGGCACGCTGCCGCACAGCCGGGTGTTCGAGATCGACCCCCGGACCGACAAGATCGTCTGGGAATATGTCGATACGCCGCCGTTCAACTTCTACAGCCAGCAGATTTCCGGCGCGGTCCGCCTGCCCGGCGGCAACACGCTGATCTGCGAGGGCGCGCGCGGCCGCATCTTCCAGGTGACGCCGGAAGGCGAGACCGTATGGGAGTTCATCAACCCGATCTTCGGCGAGACCGTGATGGGCTTCGACGTCAACATGGTCTTCCGCGCGTTCTTCTACACGCGGGACGAACTGCCGTTCCTGTAGAGCGAGCCCCGCTGCGGCGTGCAGGGCCCAGAGTTCCCCGACCCTTCTCCCCGTCATATCGACCGGAACGGTCCGCAGGACCGTGGCGCGGAGATATCTTCCCCGCCGAGCGCCGGACCCGAAGCACGTCAGCGGACGGATTTCTCCGCAACGCCCCGACTCTCCGTTTTCGCTCCGGCCGGCAGCGACGATCGGCGGCGGTCGCTGACGCGGCCAATACTAGGGCTCTGCGGTGTCATTCTTAACGAGAGGAAGACGGCCCGGATCATGTTCCGGTAGCAGATCGAGCAGCGCATCGAAATTGACCGAGCGATAGTCGTCGCGCCAAGCGACCAGGGTGGTGATGCGGGAAAACCTGCCGGGCAGGGGATAGCACCGGATGGCGCCCGTCAGCGAGACCGTATCGAGCACGGACTGCGGCACCACAGCGTATCCGGCGCCGGCCGCCACGCAGGACAGGATGCCGAGGTAGGAGCCGACCGACAGGATGTTCCCCGGCACGATGCCGGCTTCAAGGATCCAGTCCTCCAGATAGCGCCGGTAGGCGCAGCCCACTTCGAAGGCGACGATCGTTTTTCCGCTGATCTCGCTCGGCTGATCGAGCGGCGGGAGGGAAGGCGGCGCGACCAGAACCAGGCTCTCCTCGAACACGCCGCGGGTCCGCAGCCGGTCGAACGCGACCGGCTCGGCGACGAACGCGACCTCGATGTCGTGATTGAGCAGACGCCGGGTCAGCCCGCGTGCGACGTCGGTCTCGATCTCGATCCGGACCTCCGGATAGAGCGCGTGGTAGCGCGACAGGATTGCCGGCAGCCGCGCAGCCGCGGTGCTTTCCATCGTGCCGATGCGAAAGACACCCCGCGGGACGCCCTTCTTCATCGCCTCGGACGCCTCGGTCGAAAGTTGAAGCAACCGGTCGGCATAGGCGAGCAGGACTTCGCCGTCCGGCGTCAGCGTGAGGCCACGGTTGTGGCGCAGGAACAGCGCCTTGCCGAGATGCTCTTCAAGCTGCTTGATCCGTGTCGAGACGTTGGACTGCACCCGGTTCAGCTTCTGCGCGGCGCACGACACGCTGCCTTCGTGCGCGACGGTGCGGAAGATTTCCAGCGCGCGGAGATCAAAGTCCGCCATTGCTATCACGAATTGTGAAATTCATATTCTTTATAATTCATTATTTTAGATAGAAGACAAGCCTTATCGTCACCGGCAACGCCCTCGGCACAGCCGGTTCGAGATGCCAGCGAAAGACCCGACGCTCCGTATTGCCCTCATCGGTTTCGCCGGGCTGGCGGTCGCGATCGGGATCGGCCGGTTCGCGTTCACGCCGCTTCTCCCCATAATGCTGGCGGACGGGGTCGTAACGATCCCCGGCGGCGGCCTGCTCACCACGGCCCACTTCGTCGGATATCTGATGGGCGCGCTGACCGCCGCCCGCGTCCCTATGTCTCCGCGCGCGCTGCTGCCGGCGTCGCTCATCGCGATCGGCCTCGCTACGCTCGCGATGGGGCTTACCGGGGAGTTCTGGCTCTGGCTGGCGCTTCGCTGGATCGCCGGCGTCGCCAGCGCCTGGGTCCTTGTTCTGGTCGGGACCCACTGCGTCAATGCGCTGGCAGAGCAAGGTCGGCCCGATCGTCAGGGATGGGTGTTTTCCGGCGTCGGCGCGGGGGTCGCGCTCGCCGGTTTGGGCTGTTTCGCGATGATGGCTTTTAGTGTGGCCAATGAGGCCGCCTGGCTTGTCTTCGGCGCCGTGGCGCTCCTGATCGCGGCTGTGCTTTGGACAAAGCTCGGCCCCGAGGTTCCCGCGGCGCGGCCGTCGCGGAGCGCGCCCGTCGCCGAACGGACGCCGATCGCCTGGACCGTCGTCGTAGTTTACGGCGCGGCCGGGCTCGGCTACATCGTGCCCGGCACATATCTGCCTGCAATGGCGCGGGAGATCGTGCCCTCGCCGTTGATCTTCGGCTGGGGATGGCCGGTTTTCGGTGCCGCCGCTTTCCTCTCGACCCTAGCTTCGGCGGCGTTGCACCGGCGTTTCTCCAACCGGAGAATATGGAGTGTCAGCCAGGTGGTCATGGGCGCCGGACTGCCGTTGCCCGTTATGTTTCCCCACATTCTCTCGATCGTCGCCGCCGGGCTGTGCGTGGGCGGCACCTTCATGGTCATTACCATGGCCGGGCTCCGGGAGGCGCACCGTATCGCGGGCTCGACCGATGCCGTGCGCCACGTCGTAGCGATGACGGCGGCGTTCGCAACCGGCCAGACGATTGGGCCGGTTTTCGCCGGCGCGCTCTACGACGCGACGGCGAGCTTCGCTCCGTCGCTGATTGCCACTTCGATCTTCCTGATCGCGACCGCCGCACTCTTGGAACAATCCAATCCCTTGACGTGTTTCTTCAGGAAGGGTCGGGCAGCGACGATACGAAACACGAACCGCGGGATGTAAATTGACCGAGCGGGAGCCAATATCGTGGCAGTTGTTCGCTTTCGACGGCGGTCGAGCCCACGGGCCGGCAATCCGCCGGCCCGTCCGAACGCAGAGCGCTGGTATCGCGGCGTACCAAAGAACGGCCTAAGCCGCGCGCAACTGCTCCGGCAGCTTGAAGCGGATATGCTCTTCGATGCCGTCCATGATGGACAGCTCGACCGGGGCGATCTCGCGCAGCCGGTCGATCACCTCGTCGACCAGACGCTCCGGGGTCGAGGCGCCGGCGGTCACGCCGACCGCCGCCACGCTGCCGAACCAGTCCGGATCGACGGCATCGACCTCCTCGACAAGGTAACTGGGCGTGCCCTCTTCGCCGCCGAGCTCGCGCAGCCGGTTCGAGTTTGAGCTGTTCTGCGCCCCGACGACCAGGATCAGATCGACCGCCTCCGACAATTTCCGCACGGCCGCCTGCCGGTTCTGGGTGGCGTAGCAGATGTCCTTGACGTCGGGACCGGCGATGCCCGGGAACCGGGCCTTCAGCGCCTCGATGACCTCGCGGGTGTCGTCGACGGAAAGCGTCGTCTGCGTCACGTAGGCCAGCTTGTCCGGATTGGCCGGAGAGAGCGTTTCGACATCGCCGGTATCCTGCACCAGATGCACGATACCCGGAATCCGGCCCATCGTGCCGACGACTTCCGGATGGCCTTCGTGGCCGATCAGGACGACCTCGAAACCCTTTTCGGCATAGCGCTGGCCCTCCTTGTGCACCTTGGCGACCAGCGGGCAGGTCGCATCCAGCACCGGCAGGGACCGGTCGGAGGCGGTATCCTCGACCGACTGGGCGACGCCGTGGGCGCTGAAAACGGTAATCGCGCCGTCGGGGATCTCGTCGAGCTCCTCCACGAACCGGGCACCCTTGACGGTGAGTTCCTGCACGACCCGCTTGTTATGCACGATCTCGTGGCGCACATAGACCGGCGGTCCGTAACGATCCAGCGCCTTCTCGACGATCTCGATCGCGCGTTCGACGCCGGCGCAAAAGCCGCGCGGCTGGGCGAGGATAACTCTCATCGCGAACTCCGTGCCTATATCCAGCAGGTAGCCCCGGATACCCGCACCGTCAACCGTCGCGAGCGTTATGAGCCCGCTGAAGAGGATAGCGCGCGGGATCCGATCGCCGACCCGATGCGCCCGGCTCGGCGGCGGATAAACCGGCGCTACGCCGCCTGCGCTCCTTCCGGCGCCCCTTTTTGTGCGGCGGCCAGCGTCTCGCCTTCCAGCGTGATCCTGTGCATCAGCCGGCGGTGGCCGTGATAGTCGTTGAGCGCATAGTGCCAGGTCGCCCGGTTGTCCCAGAAGGCGACCGAGCCCGGCTCCCAGCGGAAGCGGTAAGTGTGCTCCGGCTTGACGACATGGCCGTAGAGATAGTCGAGCAGCGGCTTGCTCTCGGCGTCGGTCCAACCGTCGAAGCGCAGCGTAAATCCCGGATTGACGTAAAGCGCCGGCCGGCCGCTTATCGGATGGCGGATGACGACCGGATGCACGGAATCCTGCGTCGCCAGGTCGGCATTGCCGAAGTGTTCCGCCTGAATCTCCGCGTTCCTTGCGCCCGCGTCCTTGCCGAAGGTATGGCGGCTGGAATGCACGGCGCGCAGGCCGGAGAGCATTGTCTTCATGCCGCCGGACAGCGTCTCCCAGGCCGCTGAAGCGCCGGCGAACAGGGTATCGCCGCCAAAGGGCGGGATCTCGACCGCGACCAGGATCGAGCCGAGCGCCGGCGCCTCGTCATAGCTGTGGTCGGCGTGCCAGCCGCCGCCGATATTGTGCTTCTGGTCCGGCTCCTTCAGCACGGTCGCCACTTCGGGATGGGTCTCGGTCGGCCTGAAGAAGCGGTTGATGTTGATCTCGCCGATCTTGCGGGCGAAGGCGATGTGGGCGTCCCGATCGAGCTGCTGATCGCGGAAGAACAGCACGCCGTGGCGCCCCAGCGCCATCCGGATTGCGGCCGCTTCCCCGGCGCCGATTGTCCGCAGGTCGATATCGTTGACGAAGGCCCCGACCCCGCCGCCGGACGGGGATATATCGAGGCCGGTCAGGTCCATCGAATCGGGCATGGTGCGAGTCCCTCATTTTTCGCGGGAAGTGTTGCGCCGCGATTCTCTAGCTGTCAAGAAACGGCAGTTTGAGCCGGCGCCGGCGGAAGCCGGTGGTAGAGCGGCTGCGGCGGGAGCAGGCATCAGCCGGCGATTCGGCGCATGGTAGGCACTTGGTCTAGTGCTTTAGATGGCTTATCTTACTTTTGCCTTACCGGAAATTTGGATGAAATGCGATGTCTGCGCCTGAACGGCTCACCACTACCGTCTCCACCAAAGGTCAGGTCATCCTGCCAAAGGCGATCCGTCAAGCGCGGCGCTGGGAGGCCGGAACGCGTCTGACGGTGGAAAATACGCCGGAGGGCGTGTTGTTGAAGCCTGAACCCGTGTTCGCAGAGACCCGGCTTGAAGAGGTGTTCGGGTGCCTTGCCTATCAAGGGACGCCAAAGACCCTGGAAGAGATGGAGGCTGGAGTCCTGGCAGAGGCTAAGCGACGCCATGCAGGCGGTTGACACCAACATCGTTGTCCGATTTGTGACCGGCGACGATTCCAATCCGGCCGTCAGGGCAAAGCGCGTAGTTGCGGAGGGAAATGTCTTCGCGAGCACAACGGTGTTGCTTGAGAGCGAATGGGTGTTGCGCAGCGTCTACGGATTTTCCGGAAAAGAGATCACGGCGGCGTTGCGCCGGTTTGCAGGGTTGCCGGGCGTTTCTGTGGAGAATCCCGTTCTGCTCGCCGACGCTCTCGACCGTGCGGAAAATGGCATGGATTTCGCCGATGCCTTGCACCTCGGCGCCGCCGCGCATTGCGACGCCATGCTGACTTTCGACCGCCGGTTTATCGAACTGGCCGGGGATGCGCCTGTCACGGTGATGGAACCCTGAAATTGCTGCTTGCCGCATGTGCATGCGGCCCGCCACCGCTTACTTCTCCAAAAACGGCAAATTCAGCCCGTGCTGCTGCGCGCAGGCGATGGCGTCGTCGTAGCCGGCGTCGGCGTGGCGCATGACGCCGCTGGCCGGATCGTTCCACAGCACCCGGCCGATGCGCGCCGCGGCCGCCTCCGTGCCGTCGCACACGATCACCATGCCGGCATGCTGGGAAAAGCCGATGCCGACGCCGCCGCCGTGGTGCAGGCTGACCCAGGTCGCGCCCGAGGCCGTGTTGAGCATGGCGTTGAGCATCGGCCAGTCGGACACTGCGTCCGAGCCGTCGATCATGCCCTCGGTCTCGCGGTTCGGGCTGGCGACCGAGCCGCTGTCCAGATGGTCCCGGCCGATCACGACCGGCGCCGACAGCTCGCCCTTGGCGACCATTTCGTTGAAGGCAAGGCCGAGCCGGTGCCGGTCGCCCAGGCCGACCCAGCAGATGCGCGAGGGCAGGCCCTGGAAGCGGATGCGCTTGCGCGCCATGTCGAGCCAGTTGTGCAGGTGCAGATCGTCCGGCATCAGCTCCTTCACCTTGGCGTCGGTGCGGTAGATGTCCTCCGGATCGCCGGAGAGCGCCGCCCAGCGGAACGGCCCGACGCCGCGGCAGAACAGCGGCCGGATATAGGCCGGCACGAAGCCGGGGAAGTCGAAGGCGTTCTCGACGCCCATTTCCTGCGCCATCTGGCGGATGTTGTTGCCGTAATCGAGGGTCGGCACGCCCCGGGCCCAGAAGTCCAGCATCGCGCGGACCTGCACGGCCATCGATTCCTTCGCCGCCTTCATGGTGCCGGCGGGGTCGCGCGCGCGCCGCTCTTCCCATTCGGCAAGCGTCCAGCCGGCCGGCAGGTAGCCGTTCAACGGATCGTGGGCGCTGGTCTGGTCGGTCACCGCGTCGGGCCGCACGCCGCGCCGGACCAGTTCCGGGTAGATCTCCGCCGCGTTGCCGAGCAGGCCGACCGAGACGGCCTCCTTGCGCGCGCAGGCGTCTTCGATCATCGCCAGCGCCTCGTCCAGGTCGGTCGTCTGCCGGTCGAGATAGCCGGTCCTGAGGCGCATCTCGATCCGGCTCGGCTGGCACTCGACCGAGAGCAGCGACGCCCCGGCCATGGTCGCCGCCATCGGCTGGGCGCCGCCCATGCCGCCAAGCCCGCCGGTCAGGATCCAGCGGCCCGAGAGATCGCCGCCATAGTGCTGGCGTCCGACCTCGACGAAGGTCTCGTAGGTGCCCTGGACGATGCCCTGACTGCCGATGTAGATCCACGAGCCCGCCGTCATCTGGCCGAACATCATCAGGCCGAGCCGGTCGAGTTCGTTGAATTTTTCCAGCGTCGCCCAATGAGGCACGATGTTGGAATTGGCGATCAGGACCCGGGGCGCGTCGGCGTGGGTGCGGAAGACGCCGACCGGCTTGCCCGACTGGACCAGCAGCGTTTCGTCGTCGTTCAGCGCCCGCAGCGCCGCCACCATGCGGTCGTAGCTTTCCCAGTTGCGCGCCGCCCGGCCGATCCCGCCGTAGACCACAAGTTCCTGCGGCTTTTCTGCGACCTGGGCGTCCAGATTGTTCATCAGCATGCGCATCGGCGCTTCGGTGAGCCAGCTCTTGCAGCTCAGTTCGTCGCCGTGCGGCGCGCGGATCTCGCGCGTGTTGTCGAGGCGGCTGGTCTCGGTCGGGCGGTCGCTCACGGCAAGTGCTCCGGTTGGGGGGATCGCGGCAGGCCTTCGTCATGGGCGAAGCGTGTCGAAAGGTAGAAGCGGTCGCCCGGATGGGTCAGCCAGGCGCGCGAGGCGACCCGGCCGCCGGACCAGGTGCGCCGGTGCAGCAGCAGGCAGGGCTGATGCGGGCCGATGCCGAGCAGTTTCTGCTCCACCGGGCCGGGCAGGACGGCTTCGAGCCGGTGCTCGACCTCGCTGAGCGGCGCGGCGCGCATGAGATATTCGTTCGGCGTCTGGCGCGTCAGGTCGACGCCGAGATAGTCAGGCGCGGCGGCCGGGTTGACCCAGCGGTCCTCGAGCTGAAACGGCGCGCCGTCGAGCCGGTGGACCAGCCGGCTGTGGAACAGGTCGGCCTGCGGCGCTGTTTCCAGTTCTTCCGCGATTTCCGCCGCCGGCCGGGCCCGTTCGTGCAGGATCACGTCGCAGCCGTAGGCGCCCCGGCGGCGGATGACGTCGGCGATATTGCGGATTTCGAGCAGGTCGAGCCGGGCGCGCCGGTCGGCGACGAATGTCCCCTGCCCCTGGACCCGGTGCAGCCAGCCGTCGTCCTTGAGCTCGCGCAGGGCGCGGTGCACCGTCATCCGGCTGGCGCCGGACAGGCGGACCAGTTCGTTCTCCGACGGGATGCGGTGGTCGACCGGCCAGGCGCCGGTCAGGATCGACCGGCGGACATAGTCCTTGACCTGCTGATAGAGCGGCGTCGGACCGGCCGCGTCGAAGGCCGCTGCGGGCGCCTGTCCGCTCATCCCGCCAGTCCCAGATAGGCTTCGACCAGGGCCGGGTCCTCGCGTGCGGCTTCGGCGCTGCCGGTCCAGACCGCCTTGCCGGACTCGAGGACGCACACGGCATCGGCAATATCGAACGCACGCTGTGTGCTCTGCTCGACCAGCAGGATGGCGAGCCCGTCGTCGCGCAGCCGGCCGAGCGCCGCGTAGCAGACGTCGATCACCGCCGGCATCAGGCCGAGGGAAACCTCGTCGATCATCAGGAGCGTCGGCTCCGCCATCAGGGCGCGGCCGATCGCCAGCATCTGCTGCTCGCCGCCGGACATCGAACCGGCCAATTGCTTCAGCCGCCCTTCCAGCCGCGGGAACAGCGCCATGACCCGCTCCACATTCCGCGCCTCGGCGCGGCGCGACCGGCTGTAGCCGCCGACGGTCAGGTTTTCCTGCACCGTCAGGTCCGGGAACAGGCGGCGGCCTTCCGGCGCCAGCGCAATGCCCCGGCGGACCCGGGCCCGCGCCGGCTCGCCGGTAATGTCCGCGCCGTCGAACATGATCCGGCCGTCCATCGCGGCGACATGGCCGGCGACCGCCATCAGGGTCGAGGACTTGCCCGCGCCGTTGGCGCCGATCAGCGCCAGCACGCTGCCGTCCGGGACCTCCAGGCTGAGGTCGATGACCGCCCGGAAGGGTCCGTAGCCGCAGGTCAGGCGGTCAAGCTGCAGCATGTTCATTCCCCGCCGCGCCGAGATAGGCGGCACGCACCGCCGGATCGGCCATGACCTCCGTCGGGTTGCCGTCGCCGATCTTCCGGCCGTTGTCCAGCACCACGAGATGCCGGCAGACCCGCATGACCTCGCTCAGATTGTGTTCGATCAACACCACGGTCGTGCCCTGGCGGTTCAGGTCGACGACCGTTTCGGCCAATCGTGCGGCCTCGCTGGTATTGAGGCCGGCCAGCGGCTCGTCGAGCAGCAGCACCTTCGGATCGAGGGCCAGGGCCCGCGCCACCTCCACCCGCTTGAGGGTACCGAGCGGCAGTTCGGCCGGCAGGGCGTCGCCGGCGTCGGCGACGCCGACCAGATCGAGCAGGTCGCGTGCCCGGTCGCGTTCCGCCTGGCGCGAGGCGGTGGCGAGCGCCTTGAGCGGGTCCGCCGTCTTGGCGTAGCCGGCGGCGAGCGCAACATTGTCGATCGCGGTCATGCCGGCAAACGGCCGGACGATCTGTTGCGACAGGCCGAGGCCCAGCCTGACCCGCCGATGGGTCGACAGGCGGGAAATCTCGGCGCCGTCGAGCACGATGCTGCCGGCCTGCGGCCGGACCATGCCGGTGATCGCGCGCATCATGGTGGTCTTGCCGGCGCCGTTCGGGCCGATCAGGCCGAGCAGGGCGCCCTGCGGGACCTCGAATCCGACGTCGGTGAGCGCGTCGACGCCGCCGAAGCGCACCGAGACGCCGGTAATGGAGAGCAGGGCATCCATCGCCTTCGTCCTACCCCGCCGTCCGCCGGCCCGAAATCCACCGCCACACCATGCGCATCAGGCTGTCGATGCCGCCGGGCGCGAAATACATGACGGTGAAGAGCAGAACGCCGTAGATCAGCAGCTTGTAGTCGGCGAAGACCTGGAGCAGCAGCGGCAGCACGCTCAGGAAAGCCGCTGCGACGACGACGCCCCAGACCGATCCGATTCCGCCGACGATCACCATGGCGAGAACGGAAATCGATTCGATGAAATCGAAGCTCTCGACCTCGACGAACTTGACATAGTGGGCGAACAGGGCGCCCGCGAGCCCGGCGAGCGCCGTGCCGAACACGAAGGCCGTCAGCTTGTAGCGCGCGACGTCGATGCCCAGCGTCCGGGCCGTGTCCTCGTCGGTCGCGATCGCGTCGAAGGCGTGGCCCATCCACGACCGCTTGATGTAGAGGCTGAAGGCGATGACCGCGGCGGCAAAGGCGGCGCACAGCAGCATGTAGGGGATCTGGCCGATGCCGGGGTCCGGTATGCCGGCGATGCCCTCTTCGCCGCCCAGAAACTCCTGCTGGCGCACGAATCCCGTAAACAGGAATCCGACCCCCATCGTCGTGATCGCCAGGAAATCGTGGCGCACCCTGAGCGACGCGAAGCCGACGATGAAGCCGAAGAAGCCTGCAATTGCCATGGCGAGCGGCAGCGCCAGCCAGAAGGAGCCGCCACCGGTCGTGAACAGGGCGGCCGAATAGGCGCCGATGCCGTAGAAGGCGGCGTGGCCGAGGCTGATCTGGCCGCAGAATCCGGTAATCAGGTTCAGGCTCAGCGCGAAGATCACGCTGAAGCTCATCACGGTCAGAAGCGAAATTTCGTACATGCCGGCGCCCCTCGGTCCCTATCGCCGCGCGAACAGGCCCTGGGGCCGGATCATCAGGACGGCGATGAGGAAGGCGAAGGCGATGGCGTCGCGGTCCAGCACCCTGTCGAGATAGATGGTGCCGAAGGATTCGATGACGCCCAGCGCCAGCGCAGCGATCAGGGTTCCCTTCACGTTGCCCAGTCCGCCCAGCACGATGATGGCGAGCGCCTTGTACGCCGGCACGCCGCCCATGGTCGGGATCACCTGGTTGAGCAGCAGCGCGACCATCACGCCGGCGGCGGCGGCCAGCGCGGAGGCCACGAAGAAGTTGATGTAGCGCACCCTTTCCAGGTTGATGCCGAAGGATTCGGCCATCGCGGCGTCCGAGACCGTGGCCCGCCAGGCGACGCCGATGCGCGTCCGGCCGGCCAGCATGGCAAGCCCGCCGATCAGGACGACCGCCAGCACCACGACCACGATGCGGCCTTCCTCCAGCCGGACGCCGGCGACCTCGACGGTGTCTTTCAACGGCGGCGCCAGGAAGGAGATGCTCGTCGCGCCGAAGATCAGCCGGTAGATCTCCTCCATCGCCACGAACAGGCCGATCGAGGCGATCAGCGCAACATGGGGCGGCTTGTTGAGGATCGGCTCGTAGAACAGCCGGTAGAAGGCCATGCCGAAGAAGCCGACCGCGACGACGGAGATGACGAAGGCGGCGGCGAAGCTGCCGGTCTCGTTGGTCAGCAGCAGGCCGACATAGGCGCCCAGCGTAAAGATGCCGGCATGGGCGATATGCAGGATGCGCAGCAGCCCGTAGACCAGCGTCAGGCCGACGGCGATCAGGGCATAGATGCAGCCCTCGACCAGCCCCTGGACCAGAAGATCGGAATAGCTCAACGCGGGAAACCCCGGTTGCTGTTGGGCTCGGGATTATCGTGACGGAAATTCGGGCCGCACGCGACCGGGCGGCGCCCGCGAAACGGGGCGCCGCCCGGCCCGCAGCCGATGCAGACCCTACTTTTCAGGCGGCGTCAGCAGCTTGGCATCCGTGATTTCCGAATGGTAGTGCCAGCCGCCGCCCCGGACCTCCTGGACCTTGAGCGACTTCTGGACCTCGCCCAGCTTGTTGAACGACAGCGTGCCGGTGATCGCATCGACCTTGATCGAGGCAAGCGCATCGCGGATCGCGGCCCGGTCGGTCGAGCCGGCCTTCTTCAGCGCCGCGGCGGCGACCATCACGGCGGCGTGGCCGGAAGCGCCGACCATGTCCGCGCCGTAGCCGGCGCGCTTCTTGAACTCGGTCATGAAATTGACGACCGCCGGGTCCTTGCTGTCCCGGTCCAGCGCGGTGACGATGATGACGCCCTCGGCCGCCTTCTTGGCGATCTCGATGAACTTGACGCCGTCATAGCCTTCTTGGGCGACGACGACCGCGTTGACGCCGCCGGCGCGCAGCTGGCTGACGAAGGGTGCGGCGACGAACCAGTAGCCGGTGTCGAAAATGGCGTCGGGATTGTCGCCCTTGATCGACGAGACGATCGGGCCGAACTGCCGGTCGCGCAGGGAATACTGGTATTCGTTGACGACCTTGATGCCGTAGTTGCCCATCACGGACTTGAAGCCGGCGGCGAGCGCCTTGCCGTAGTCGTTTTTCATGATGGTGATGACGACGCGCTTCTTGCCCAGCTTGTCGCCGACCAGCTTGGCCGCCGCCTTGCCGAGCACGCTGCCCAGGATCCCGGTGCGGAAGACGTAGTTGCCGGCCCGGGTGATGTCCGGGTGGACGGCGTAGGCCGAGATGTAGGGCACCTTGGCGTTCTGGTAGACGCCGGCCGAAGCGCGGGTCGGCGCCGAATAGCTGCCGGAAATGCTCATCGCGACCTTGTCCTGCTGGATCAGTTTGGTCGCGATCGGCACGGCGAATTTCGGCTTTGCCTGGTCGTCGTAGACGATGAGTTCAAGCTTCTTGCCGTTGACGCCGCCGGCCGCGTTCACCGTATCGATGGCGATCTGCGCACCGGTCAGGACCGACTTGCCGTCAGCCGCCGCAAAGCCCGTCTGGGGCGTGTTGAAGCCGATTTTGATGGTCTCTGCCGAGGCCGCAGATGCCGCCAGCGCGACGGCCGCAGCGGCGGCGATGCTGAACTTCCAGGACGTCATGGTACTCCTCCCTTGGGCGAGCGCAGGCGATCCCGCGCCCGATTATCACCACGTCGCGCCACCGACCCCGCGCCGGGGCGTCTTGGCAATGGAAATCAAGTTATATATACAAGTCAAGGGCCATGCAATTCCGCCCGATTTGGCATACATTCGGCGGAACCGGAAACCGGCGGCAGGGCCCGCCGGAGCAGGCGCGACGAGGAGGACGACATGGCCGCCGGCCGCCCGACCATCACCGATCGGCAGGTGGACGAGTTCCAGCGGGACGGCGTCCTGCTGCTCCGGGGTGCCTTCGCCGACTGGGTCGACGACCTGCGCCGCGGCATGGAAACCAATATGGCCGCGCCGAGTTGGCGCGAGCGCAGCATCCAGCCGGAGGACGGCAGCGCGCCCTTCTTCCAGGACTTCTGCAACTGGGACAAGATCCCGGAATACAATCGCTTCGTGAAGGAGTCGCCCGCCGCGGAAACCGCCGCACGGCTGATGCGATCGAAGACGGCGCGCCTGTTCCACGAGCATATCCTGGTCAAGGAGCCGGGTTCGTCGGTCGTCACGCCCTGGCATCACGACATGCCCTACTATTGCGTCGAGGGCGGGATGAACTGCAGCCTGTGGATCACGCTCGATCCGGTGGCGCGCGACTGCGTAATCGAATATGTCGCCGGCTCCCACCGGTGGGGCCGCGAGTTCCGGCCCGAACGGTTCAACGGCACGTCGCTCACCCCGGGCGACACCCGCGAGCGGATACCCGATATTTCCGCGAACCGGAACGACTACGACATCCGCGGCTGGGCGATGGAGCCCGGCGATGCCGTCGCCTTCACCTACCGGACGGTGCACGGCGCACCGGCCAACAACTCGGCCGAGCGGCGGCGCGCCTTCTCGATCCGCTTCGTCGGCGACGACGCCGTCTATGCCGAAAAGGGTGTGCATTCGCCGCCCTTCCCGGATCTCGGCCTCGAAGCGGGTGAGCCGCTGGCCGGGAACGATTTTCCCCTGCTGTGGCCCCTGCCGTGGAGCGCATGAACCCCTACCGCTTTACGCCGGGGGACGCGCCGCTCCTGATGAACATTCCCCATGTCGGGACGGCGATCCCGGCGGCGGTCGAGGCGCGGATGACCGAACGCGCCCTGATGCGGCCGGATACCGACTGGCATCTCGACCGGCTCTATGACTTCGCCAACGAACTCGGCATTCCGACGCTCCAGGCGGTGTGGTCGCGCTATGTCGTCGACCTGAACCGGCCGCCGGACGACGCCCCGCTCTATCCGGGCCAGGTCTCGACCGGCCTCGTCCCCGTGCAGGATTTTGCCGGCAATCCGCTCTACCTTTCCGGCGCACAGCCGGACGACGAAGAGAAGGTTGAGCGCTTGAAGACCTGCTGGCTGCCCTACCATCAGCGGCTGGAACGGGAACTGGCGTCGATCCACCGCAAACACGGCATTGCGATCCTGTTCGACTGCCATTCGATTGTCTCCGAGGTGCCGCGCCTGTTCGAGGGCAGGCTGCCGGACTTCAACCTGGGCAGTGCGGCAGGCGGCGCCTGCGATGCCGGGCTGCGGCTGGAACTGGCCGAAGCGCTGGGCGACTTCGGCGAAGACCGGCTGGTCGTCGACGGCCGCTTCAAGGGCGGCTTCATCACCCGCCAGTACGGCGACCCCGACAACCGCATCCACGCCTTCCAGCTCGAACTGTCGATGGCGACCTATTGCGAAGAGGAAGCGCCGTGGAGCTATTTGCCGAACAAGGCCGCCGAGGTCCGCCCGGCCCTGCGCGCCATGCTCGAAGCCGCGCTGGCCTGGGCCCGGAAGCGGGGGTGAGGTAACGCAGGTTCATGTCGACCGTCTTCTCCGACCTGCCGGCGTCACAAAGGTTTGCTCTTTTCCAACAAACCCGACATGCCACCCCGGCCGACCGGAGGGAGAGCCGGGGTCCAGAGCCTGCCCTGAGCTTGCCGAAGGGGCCACCGGCGAGGACTCTCGGGTCGGCTCTGGACCCCGGATCGTCGCTTCGCTCCGTCCGGGGTGACATTGGTTGTATTTTTCGGAATGAGTCGCGCGCATATTTTTGCGGCAGCAAATTACGGATACCGGGCCGTAGGGGAGGGTTTCAAACCCTCCCCTACAACGCTGGCCGGGCACTGCACCGCCCGGTCCGGGGTGACACCGGAAGAATTAAGGCAAAATCACTGGAGACGCCGTACAGTCACTGTGTGACGGGCTTAGCCCGCCACCTGCGCCCCGTTCTTCACCACCGCACGGCACGGGTTGAAGCCCGCCGGGTAGGCCAGTTCGCCGGGGCTGCCGATATCCCACAGGGCGAAATCCGCCGCCTTGCCCGCCTCCAGGGTGCCGATCCGGTCCTGCAGGCCGAGCGCGCGCGCCGCCTCGCGGGTCACGCCGGCCAGCGCCTCCGCCGGCGTCAGGCGGAACAGGGTGCAGGCCATGTTGAGCATCAGCAGCAGCGACGTGACCGGCGAACTGCCCGGGTTGCAGTCGGTCGACAGCGCCATGCCGACGCCGTGTGCGCGGAACAGATCGATGGGCGGCACCTGCGTCTCGCGCAGATAGTAGAAGGCGCCGGGCAGCAGCACCGCCACTGTCCCGGCCCGCGCCAGCGCGCGCACGCCGGCCTCGCCGGCATATTCCAGATGGTCGGCCGACAGGCCGCCGTATTCCGCCACCAGCGCCGCGCCGCCCAGGTCGCTCAACTGTTCGGCATGGAGCTTGACCGGCAGGCCGTGGTCGCGCGCCGCGCGGAAGACCCGCTCGGTCTGGCCGCGGGTGAAGCCGATCGTCTCGCAGAAGGCGTCCACCGCATCGGCCTCGCCGGATTCGGCGACCGCCGGGATCATTTCGCGGCACACCAGGTCGATATAGCCGTCGGCGTCGCCGGCATAGTCCGGCGGCAGGGCATGGGCGCCGAGGAACGTCGTCTCGACATCGACCGGCAGATGGTCCGGGATGCGCCGGGCGGCCTGGAGCATCCGGCGCTCGGTCTCCGTGTCGAGACCGTAGCCGGACTTGATCTCGATTGTCGTCACGCCCTCGCCGAGGATGGCGCGGACGCGCGGCAGGGCGCTTTCGACCAGTTCGTCGACCGAAGCCCGCCGGGTCGCCCGCACGGTCGAGACGATGCCGCCGCCGGCCCGGGCGACCTCTTCGTAGGTCGCACCGTTGAGCCGCTGCTCGAACTCCGCGGCGCGGTTGCCGCCATAGACGATGTGGGTATGGCAGTCGATCAGCCCCGGCGTGATCCAGGCGCCGCCGGCGTCGTGGACCGGCACGCCCTGCGCCTGCGCCCGGTCCAGCTCTGCCGCCGGGCCGATCCAGGCGATATTTCCGTCCGCCACGGCAATCGCGCCGTCCCCGATCGCGCCGTAGGGGTCGTCGCCAGCGGGCATCATGGTCGCGATTTGGGCGTTGGTCCACAGGCTGTCCCAGGCGGTCATGATCTTGTCTCGCGGTTCGTCGCAGTACAACACGCAGCGGAACTGTACCGCCGAACGGGCGAAAATGCTGCCACATTCGCCGGTCCTTCGCAGGCGGCACGGCGATGACCGGCGCCGCCGACCGCCTCTGGTGCCCGCTCTGCCTGTTGCCATCCGGCTGGGCGGAAGGCGTGCTGCTGGACGTAGACGACACGGGTACGATCCGGCGCATCGAGACCGGCGCACCGGCAGCGGCAAACACGCAGCTTCCGGGCGCCGTCATCCCCGGAATGCCGAACCTGCACAGCCACGCCTTCCAGCGCGCCATGGCGGGTCTTACCGAACGGTCGGGCGGCGAGGAGAGGTCGGACTTCTGGTCGTGGCGCCGGACCATGTACAGCTTCGTCGGCCGCCTGACGCCGGAGCAGGTCGAGGCGATTGCCGCCCATCTCTATGTCGAGATGCTGAAGGCCGGCTACACTGGCGTGGCGGAGTTTCACTATCTGCACAATCCGCCCGGCGGCGGGCGCTACAGTGACCCGGCCGAGCTCGCCCGGCGCGTCGCTGCGGGCGCCGAAGCGGCCGGCATCCGCCTGACGCTGCTGCCGGTGCTGTACCGCGAGGGCGGCTTCGGCGGCGGGCCGCTCGCGCCGGCCCAGCAGCGCTTCCGGCTGGAGGTCGACGAATGGGCCGGGATCGTCGCGGCGCTGGCCGGAGCCTCCCCGACCCGGACCGCCGGTGCAGCCTTGCACAGCCTGCGCGCCGTCCTGCCGGCGGACATGGCGGACGCGCTGGCAGCGTACGACGCCATCTGCCCGGAAGGACCGGTTCACATCCACATTGCCGAGCAGGAAAAGGAGGTCGCCGAATGCCGCGCCTGGTCGGGGCTGCGGCCGGTCGAATGGCTGCTCGACGGCGTCCCGGTCGACCGGCGCTGGACCCTGGTCCACGCCACCCACATGACGGAAGAGGAGACTCGCCGCGCTGCCGCGAGCGGCGCCGTGGCCGGCCTGTGCCCGACCACGGAGGCCAACCTGGGCGACGGCGTGTTCGCCCTGCCCGGCTGGCTCGCCGCCGGCGGCGCGTTCGGCGTCGGCAGCGACAGCAACGTCTCCCTCGATCCGCGCGAGGAACTGCGCTGGCTGGAATATGCCCAGCGGCTGGTCCTTAAGCGCCGGCTGGTCGCCGGCGACGCCGCGCCGCCCCATGCGCTCGGCGCCGCCCTGTGGCTCGGCGCGGCCGCCGGCGGAGCGCGGGCGATGGGCCAGGCTTGCGGCGCAATCGCCGAAAACGAGGCCGCCGATCTGCTGGTCCTCGATACCGAGCATCCGACGCTGGCCGGCCACGGCCCGGATACGCTGCTCGACGCCTGGGTCTTCACAAACGCCGGTTCGGCGCTTAGGGAGGTCCGGGTCGCCGGGCGGCGCGTTGTCGAGGACGGCCACCATCCGGGCGAGGACGCAATCCGTGCGCGATACCGGGAAACCATGACAGAACTGGTCCAAGAGCTATGACGTCCGAAGCGGTCACGCTGACCCCTGGATCGACAAGCCTGCCGGCCCTGGAAGCGCTGTATCGCGAGAGCCCGCCGGTTGTCCTGGACCGGACCTGCCGGGCGGACATGGCACGCGCGGAGGCGGTCGTCGAGCGGGCTGCGGCGGGCGACGCAGCGGTCTACGGCGTCAACACCGGATTCGGCAAGCTGGCCAGCACCCGCATATCGCCGGAGGAAACCGCGCGCCTGCAGCGCAACCTGATCCTCTCCCACAACGCCGGGGTCGGGCCCGATTTGCCGGAACGCATCGTCCGGCTGATGATGGCCCTGAAGCTGCTCAGCCTGGGCCGCGGCGCCTCCGGCGTGCAATGGGCCATCGTCGAGGCCCTGGAACGGATGCTGGCGGCGGGCGTGACGCCGTCGGTGCCGGCGCAAGGCTCGGTCGGCGCGTCCGGCGATCTGGCGCCGCTCGCGCATCTGACCGCCGTCGTGATCGGCGAAGGCAGGGCCCACTACCGGGGCGAACGGCTGCCCGGCGGCGCGGCGTTGCAGGCGGCCGGGATCGAACCGGTCGCGTTGCGGGCCAAGGAAGGCCTGGCGATGATCAACGGCACCCAGTGCTCGACCGCGCTGGCGC
>WTGH01000048.1:116316-117627 GCA_011523655.1 Rhodospirillaceae bacterium | reverse complement strand
CCACCCAGGCCGAAAAGGCCGAGCGCTTCCATGCCCTGCACCGGGGCGCGGAGCCATTCATCCTCGCCAACGCGTTCGACGCCGGCTCGGCCCGCATCCTGGCCGGCCTGGGCTTCGAGGCGCTGGCGACGACGAGCGGCGGCTTTGCCGGCACGCTCGGCCGGCGCGACGGCGACGTGACGCGCGACGAGGCCATGGACCATGCCCGCGCCGTCGCGGACGCGGTCGACCTGCCGGTTTCGGGCGATCTGGAGAACGGCTTCGGCCACGAGCCCGAAGACGCCGCGAAGACCGTCACGCTGGCGGCCGAAGCGGGGCTGGTCGGCTGTTCGATCGAGGATTACACCGGCGACCTGGACAACCCGTTCTACGACCGCGGCCTGGCCGCCGAACGCATCGCCGCGGCGGCCGAAGCCGCCCGTTCCGTGGGCTTCCGATTCACGCTCACCGGGCGGAGCGAATGTTTCATCCGCGGGCTCCCGGACCTCGACGAGGTCATTGCCCGGCTGCAGGCCTACGAGCGGGCCGGCGCCGACGTCCTGATGGCGCCGGCGCTGCCGGACATCGCCGCCGTCCGCGCCGTGTGCGGTGCCGTGTCGAAACCGGTCAACTTCATGGTCGGCGTCGGCGGCAGGTCGTTTCCCGCGGCTGAGGTCGCGGCCGCCGGAGCGAAGCGCATCAGCCTCGCGACCTCGCTCTATCGCGCGGCGATGACCGGCATGGTCGAGGCGGCGGCCGAGGCGCTGGAAAAGGGGACGTTCTCCTATGTCGACACCTCGATGTCGACGCCGGACATCGCCGGATTCATGCGCGGGTAGGTGTCGTTTCCAAGGAAGCTGTTCAGTCTTTTGGCGGGAGTATTGACGTTACTGCGGCATTGCAGTCGCCGAATTCACCGCTGCCGCTTGACTGTTCTTCGTGGTCAGAACAGCTTGTGATTGGTGTAAAATTATCCCACGCTCAAGAGAAGATCGCCCCTGTGTCCGAAATCGGCGCATTCGAAGCGAAAACCCATCTTCCGCGGCTGCTCCAGCGCGTCGAGGCCGGGGAGCGGTTCGTCATCACCAGGCACAACCGGCCGGTGGCCGAACTGATCCCCTTCCGGCCGCGCGACAGCGAAAGAGTGCAGTCGGCAATTGCCGGCCTGAAGGCATTTCAAAAAAGCCACAGTCTCGGGGGGCTATCAGTCCGCCGGATAATCGAAGACGCGCGCAGGTTTTGATGGCGTTCGTTCTCGATTGCTCGGTCGCCAAGGATTGACGCGACGCCGGCAGCGCGAAATCGCGAACGCTCTCCTTGCCGCCCCGGATT
>WTGH01000048.1:0-116216 GCA_011523655.1 Rhodospirillaceae bacterium | reverse complement strand
CCCCGGATTGCCGCTTCGCTCCATCCGGGGTGGCAAGATTTGGTCTTCGCAAACTGTTTGGTACCGGTGGCGCAGCGCAGGCCAATTGCGAATTGTCAGGAAAATTCAGTAGTGAAGAATCCGGGTCCGGCCCACGGTCTACGGCGATAGCCTGGACCGATCCATCCGCCCAAGCTGCGGCGTTGCGCGTGGGCGGGGCGCCCCTAAAATGACCGCCCATGTGGACCGACGTTGCCGACCTGCATGCGTTTTACGCCTCGCCGACCGGCCTGATGGCGCGGCGGCTGATCCGGCGCAAGCTGCGCCTGATGTGGCCCAACGTCGGCGGCGCGACGGTGCTCGGCTTCGGCTATGCGACGCCCTATCTGCGCACCTTCCACCGCGAGGCGGTAAGGGTCTGCGCCCTGATGCCGCCGCAGCAGGGCATCCTGCAATGGACCCTGGGCGGCAAGGTCGCCGCGGGCCTTGCCGACGAGACGATGTTCCCCCTGCCCGACGGTTGCATCGACCGGCTGCTGCTGATCCACGCCGTCGAGGCGAGCGAGGCCCTGCGCCCGATGCTGGCCGAATGCTGGCGCGTCATGTCCGACGGCGGCCGGATGATCGTGGTGGCGCCGAACCGGCGCGGCATCTGGGCCCGGCTGGAGCGCACGCCGTTCGGCCAGGGCCGGCCCTTCTCGGAAGGCCAGATCCGCCAGTTGCTGCGCGAGACCCAGTTCACCCCGGTGCGCAGCGAGGCCGCCCTGTTCGCCCCGCCGATCCGGCGCCGCGCCATCCTGTCGACCGCGCGGGCCTGGGAACGGGCCGGCGAGCGCTGGCTCGGCTTGATCGCGGGCGTGACGCTCACCGAGGCGACCAAGCAGGTCTATTCCGCGGTTGCGCTGCCGGTGCGCTCGCCCTTCCGCATCCTGCCCGCCCCGGTGCGCCCGGCGGCGGCGAGAGAAACCTCCTACGCGCCGCCGCCTGCATTCCGGCACAATTCCCGCCTTCGTCATTTCGACCGGAGCGGCAAAGCCGCGTAGTGGAGAAATCTTTCAGCGACAATGCTTTGGTCCCTGCACCGCGTGGGAAAGATATCTCCACTGGAACAACAATTGACGAAGCCGCGGGAATATTAAATTTACTTCTTATTTCAATGGATAAATGGGAAGCAAATTTTTACCTCCCGGGCGGTACCCCTTCCAGGTACCGGTTAGGTGCCATTTCGATTCCAATTTCCGCGCATCTCGGCACAGCAAGAAGCCCCGTCATTCGGCGTGCCGATCGAACATCCGGTTTTCGTTCGGTCACGGGGTGGCGGCGAGGGATGATGTCACTAGTTTAGGGTTCGCCGCCAGCCTTTCCAGAGGGGTCGGATCCAGATGTCCTTCTTCGGCCGATCGCGTCTGGTGTGGCGGTCGAATCGGCCGCAACCCTGGGTGACTCCGACGTGGGTCCAGCCCGACGCCTTGTAGAGCGTGCCGGCGATCTGTGCCGAACGGCATAGGAAGGGGCGGGTGTACGGGGCCGTCCGGGGCGACCGGATTTTCCCCTTGGCCGCATCAGAATCCGACGAGAACTTTTGGCAGGTAAGTTGCCGCTTCGGGCACCAGCGCCACGATCAGCAACACGATCGCCTCGAGCACCACAAATGGCGCGACGCCGCGATACATGTCGCGGTAGGTCATTTCCGGCGGGGCGATGGTGCGCAGATAGAAGACCGCCGGTGCCATCGGCGGCGTCAGATAGGCCGTCTGGATGACGATCACCACCATCACCGCGAACCAGATGCCGTCCACCCCGGCGGCCTTGAGCTGCGGCAGGAAGATCGGCAGGCAGATCAGCACGACGGTGATCCAGTCGAGCACGAAACCCAGCAGGAAGACGATGAACAGGAACAGTGCCACCATCTGCGCCGGGCTGAGCTGCAGGTCGTCGACCAGCCCGCCGACCAGCGTCGAGCCGCCGATGACGATGAAGACGCTGGAGAACATGTTGCCGCCGACGACGATCATCATCACCATGGCGGTGACGGTGAGCGTCTTGCGCAGGCTCGCGCGCAGCAGGTCGAAGCTGAATTCCCGGTAGGCGAGCGTCAGCAGAATCGCGCCGACCGAGCCGACCGCCGCCGCCTCGGTCGGCGAGGCGATGCCGGCCAGGATCGCACCCAGCACGGCGGCGACCAGCACGACGGCAGGTGCCAGGCCCGACACGGTGATCGCCAGTTTCTCGCGCAGCGGCAGCGCATAGCTCTCGGGCGGCGCCCGCGGCGCGTCCTGCGGACGCAAGGCGGCGCGGACGAAGATGTACAGGATGAACAGCACCACCATCAGCCCGCCGGGAACGATGATCCCGGCGAACAGTTCGCCGATCGAAAGCTCGGCGAGCGAGGCGTAGATGATGACGACGATCGACGGCGGGATGATCGTGCCGAGCGAGCCGCCGGCGCAGATGGTGCCGGAAATCAGCCCCTTGTTGTAACCCAGCTTCATCATGGCCGGGATCGCCATCATGCCGATCACGGCCTCGACCGCGCCGATGATCCCGGTGGCGGCGGCGAAGACGGCGCTCATCGCGATGGTCGCAATGGCGAGCCCGCCCGGCAGGAAGCCGAGCCAGATCTGCATGACGCGGAACAGCCGCTCGGCGATCGCGGAGCGTTCCAGCATCGCGCCCATGAAGATGAACAAGGGGACGGCGGCCAGCATCGAGGCCGTCGAAATCCCGAGCAGCCGGTCGAAGAAGATCGAACCGATCGCTTCCCCGAAGGTGCCGATGCCGAACAGGAGGGCGACCGCCGCCAGGCTGAACGAGACCGGCATGCCCAGGAAGATGAAGAGGAACAGCGCCGGGAACATCAGCGCTGCGGTCAGGCCTCCGCTCATCCGCCCCTCGCCGGGCCCGATGCCGTCCCAGATGCAGTCATGGGAATCAATGGGCCTCGGACCGGTCCGGCCGGCGCACCCGGTCCGGCGCCCGGATGCCGATGCCATGGCGGACTGCCTCGGCGACGGCCTGCAGGCAGAAGCAGACCAGCCCCAGCGCGATTCCGGCGTAGAAGGGCCAGATGACCGGCGCCCAGGGGCTCACCGGCTCCAGTTCGCCGGTCAGGAAGGCGATCACGGCGTTTCTCGTCGCGATATACGCCAGGACGGTAAAGATCGGCAGGATGAAACCGATATAGAAGACCAGGTTCACCCCGTGCTGGATCCGCACCGGCAGCCGCGAGGACAGGAAATCGATCCGGACGTGAAGGTTCTTCGACAGGGCCAGCCCGGCGCCGAGCAGGAAAATCGTGCCGTTGAGCATGTAGGAGATGTCGTAGGACCAGACCGTCGGCGCCTGGAAGGCGTAGCGCGCGACCACCTCGTAGAACATCGCCGCCACGAGCAGGGCGATCATCGCCATGGCCAGGCCGCCGACCAGCCGCGAAAAACCGTCGATGGCACGGAGCAATCGGTTCAGCATGGCGTCCTGAAATACAGAAAGCGGCGCCCCGGGCAGGCGCCGCTTTCCGCAATCGGCGATTACTCGAAGTCGGCGAAGGTTACTTCACTTCCCAGATCCGCGTGAAGGCGTTCTTCGCCCAGGTATCCTGGTAGGCTTTGTAAGACGCCCAGATTTCGGACATCCACGGCTTGCCCGCCGCCTTCGTCTCGGCAACCTTCTTCTCGATCCAGGCGCGCCCGGCGGCCTGGATTTCACTGACCAGCGCCGCTTCCATCTGGACGATCTCGTTCTTGCCCGACCGGTATTCCTTCATGGCTTTCTGGTCGGTGTCGCCCAGGCCGAGATAGGTGTTGAGCACCGTCATCTTGGCCGCTTCCTTGATCGCCATCTGGAGGTCTTTCGGCACCTTGTCGAAGGTGTCGGCCTTCAGGAACATCTCGGTCATCGTGCCGGGCTGGTGGACGCCGGGCAGGATGATGTATTTGGCGACCTTGTGATAGCCGAGCGCGAGGTTGCCGCCCGGCCCGGCATATTCGACGCCGTCGATCGCCTTGCGCTGCAGCATGCCGAAGATTTCCCCGAACGGCGTGACCGTCGGGGCGCCGTTGAAGGTCTCCTTCAGGATGGCAGCCCAGGCGCCGGTCGTGCGGTGCTTGTAGCCGGCGAGATCCTTGCGCGTGCGCACGGGCTTGTGCGAATGGGCGAAGATTTCCGTGGTGCCCTGGCCGGAATAGAAGCCCGCCAGGCCCATATGCTTGCGGCGGAAATCCTCATACATCTTCTGGCCGCCGCCGTTGAAGAACCAGTGCATGAACGGCTCGGGGCCCATGCCGCCGGGGAAACCGGAGAACAGGGCGTTGGTCGGATCCTTATTGACCAGGAAACCGGCATAGCTCCAGCCCATGTCGACCGTGCCGTTCTGGACGGCGTCGTAGACCTTGAACGGGTGGGCGAGCACGCCGGCGCCGTAGGGCGTGATTTCGACCTTGCCGCCGGTGTAGAGCTTGACGCGTTCCGTGAAGCCTTCGACGAACAGTTTGAAGACATAGCTGTTCTTCGGCGCAATGGTCGCCATTTTCCACTTGAAGTCGGCCGCGCCTGCCGTGCCGGCGCTGGCGACCGTTATCGCGGCCGCGACAAGCAGCCATTTTCCGAACCGAGTCATTCCTGTTCTCTCCTCTACGTCGTCTGACCGCGCGTTGCCGGCGCACCGCGTTCGATGGCCATGGGCCATATGGTATGCAATTCGGGCGATGCTGCGCAATGCGCCTTTTCCGTGCGCCGGCGCCGAAATCCACAATAATCGCGGGAATTCGGCCTCTGCGGACTTCCCGAGCCGGTCCGGCAACGGCACCCGCTGTTGGCGAACTGGCATTTCGTATACCATCTGAGCCGATCCGCCCTGCGAACAGAAACGAAAGTCCGCCCGCAATGATCCCAGGACTGGACCATATCGGCATCGTCGGCGCCGACCTCGAGGCGATGGAAACGGCTTACGCCCGGCTCGGTTTCACGGTGGCGCCGCGTTGCGAACTGGTGGCGCTCGCCGAAGACGGCAGCGCGACGCCGCTCGGCCAGGTCAACAGCCATCTGGTGTTCGGCCGGACCTATGTCGAACTGACCGCGGTCGAAGGCGATCTCGAGACCCACCATCTGCGCGATGCCATTGCACGCTACTACGGCTTCCACATCGTCGTGCTGACGGCGGACGATGCGGACGCGGCCCGCAGCCGGCTCACCGAAAGCGGAATCGACGCGCCGCCGACGGCGCTGGCCGGCCGCGAGGTCCGGTATCCGGGCGGGGACGGCATGGCCGGCTTCCGCTGGTTCCGGGTGCCGGATGCCGACCTGCCCGACGCCTTCGTCTGCTATGTCGAACAGCTGACCCCGGACCTGGTGTTCGACGCGTCGCTGAACGACCACCCCAACGGCGCGCGGGAATTGCAGGACATCCTGATTTGCGCGGACGATCCGGCCGCGGCCGCCGCCCGCTTCGCCAGGGCTTCCGGCGCGGTCGTTTCCGGGGCGCCGGACGGGTCGCGCGTCGACCTGGCGGTCGGCCGGGCGCGTTTCCTCGACACCGAGGCGCTGCAGCGGGTCTTTCCCGGCGTCATGCCGCCGGCTTTGCCCTGGGCCGCCGGCTTCACGGCAAGCTGCCCGGACTTCGCGGCGACCCAGCGCTTCTTCCGCGATTCGGACCTGCCCTGGCACGGCGGTGCCGACCGGCTGTGGCTCGCACCGGACCATGCCTGCGGCGCCATCGTCGCTTTCGCCCCGCCGGAATGATGCAGCTCTGGCAACTGACTGCCGGCGACGCGGCGGACGCCATCGCTGCCGGAAGCCTGACCAGCGAAGCGCTGGTGCGCGCCTGCCTCGACCGGATCGCCGAACGGGAAGCGGCGGTGCAGGCCTGGGCCTGGCTCGACCCGGACGCCGCCATCGCCGAGGCGCGCCGGCGCGACGCCGAACCGGCCCGCGGCCCGCTGCACGGCGTGCCCGTCGGCATTAAGGACATGATCGACACCGGCGACATGCCGACCGAGTACAACTCGCCGCTCTATCCGGGCCACCGGCCGGCGCGGGACGCCGCCTGTGTCTCCATCCTGCGCAGCACGGGGCTGGTCGTGCTGGGCAAGGTGGCGACGGTCGAATTCGCCTCGCTCGGCCGCACCGCGCCGACCCGCAATCCGCTCGATCCAGGGCACACCCCCGGCGGCTCGTCGAGCGGGTCGGGCGCGGCGGTGGGCGCCGGCATGGCGCCGCTGGCGCTCGGCACCCAGACCGGCGGCTCGGTGATCCGGCCGGCCTCGTTCTGCGGCGTGTTCGGGATGAAGCCGAGTTACGGCCTCATCGGCACCGAGGGCATCAAGGTCTACGCCCAGTCGCTCGACACCATCGGCTACATGGCCCGATCGGCGGAAGACCTGGCGCGGCTGTCGCTGGTGCTTGGCGTCGTGGAGGAAATGCCGGAGCCGGCCGCGCTGCCGGCCCTGCGCATCGGCGTCTGCCGGACGCCGCACTGGGCCGAGGCCGCACCGGAGACCCATGACGCCATCGAGCGCGCGGCCGGGCGACTGGCGGATGTCGGCGCGATGGTCGAGGCCGTGGCCGATCCGCCCGCCTTCGACGGCCTGACCGAGGCCCAGGACCGGATCATGCACTGGGAGGGCCGCGGCGCCTATCGCGCGGAATATCTCGCGCAGCCGGCGATCCTGAATCCGGCCTTCCGCGACGAGGTGGAAAACGCCAAGGGCCGGACGATCCCGCAGATCAACGAAGCCTACGACCGCATGGCCGTTGCGCGCATCGAGTTCGCCGCGGCGTTCGCGGGCTCCGACGCCTGGCTGACGCCGGCGGTCATCGGCGAGGCGCCGGCCGGGCTCGAATCGACCGGGGAGGCCCTGTTCAACCGGATGTGGACCGCGCTGCACGGCCCCTGCATCACGATCCCGGCCCATCGCGGCCCGAACGGCCTGCCGGTCGGCGTGCAGATCGTCTCGCCGCGGCTCAGCGACGCCAACCTGCTCGCGGTTGCCGAAGCGATATCGCCCGTTCTGGCGACGCGGTAGGCACGTTCAGCCGCGCGGCGTCACCACCGGCAGCGCATCGCAGGACGGCAGGTCTGCAATGTCGTGCAGTAGTTCGAACAGGGCCGCCGCCGCCGCGGGCTCCAGTTGCCGCGACGCGCAGTCCATGAACTTGGCTTTCAGCTCGTCCGTCGTCATCGGGTTCTCGGCATGGCCGCGCCAGCGGGTCACCTCCCGGCTCGATACCGTGCTGCCGTCCTTGAGCTCGAGATGGACGATGTCCGCCCTCGCGCCGGAGGCGTAGACCGGGTCATCGTCCGGCCCGACCGTGCGTTCGACCCGGTCCATCAATACCTGGACGTCCGGCCGCTGCACGAACGAATCCTCCAGCTGATCGAAGCCGAGGGCGCCGGCGATCAGGCCGGCGGCGGCCGTGAACTCGGCGCTGAATTTCGCCTCCAGCCCGGTTTGCGGCTTGCGGAACGGCATCACCCGGGCATGACGTTCGCTGAAGCAGTAGCGGATTCGCTCGATCTCCCCGATGTCGATTCCGGTGTCGTGCAGCTGGATCGCGCAATCCGCGCCGCGCTGGGCAGCGCCGACGATCGGGTAGCGCTTGACGTTCAGCCGTTCCGCGACGATGCCCCAGTCCCGGCCGAGCCGGTCGGCCGGGCGGGTTACGTCGGCGTCCCGCTCCGGCGACAGGCCGAGCAGATAGCCGTCTTTGCCGTCCAGCGCGTGGGGGCCGGCCTCGACCCCGGCCATCGCCAGCCGCACCGCCGACAGGCCGGCCTGGGCCGCGCGGCCGCCCTGGTAGGGTTTGGCCATGGTGCCGAAATTCGCCATCACGCCGCCGCCATGGGCGACGCACAGGCCGATCGCGTTGCGCACCGTGTCCGCGTCCAGACCGTGCAGGCTGGCCGCCGCGGCCGCAGCGCCGAACGCGCCGAACACCGCCGTCGGGTGCCAGCCGCGGTCGTAGAGGTGCCCCGGCTCGCGCTTCATGATCTCGCGCCAGACCTCGTAGCCGACAACATAGGCGCGGACCATGCCGGCTCCGGTTGCGCCGACATGCTCGCCCTCCGCGAGGATCGCCGGCACCAGGACGGCGCTGACGTGGTTGGAATAGGCATAGTCGTCGTAATCGAGCGCGTGGGCGGTCGCCGCGCCGACCAGCGCGGCGTCAGGCGCGCCCGCCCGTCGCCCGCCCAGCGCAACCCGCGCCTCCGGTTTGCCGCCGCGCGCCGCGACTGCCGCCAAAAGCGTTGAAAATACCGGTTCCGAGAGGCCGGCAATCATCACCCCGACCGTGTCGCAGAAACCGGTGCGCACCACGTCCTCGGCACCGTCCGGCAGGGTGTGGGCGTCCGCATCGGCAATGAATGAGACCAGACTCTCGGTTAGCGCGCCCACCTCGCCTCCTTTATTCGCGGAACCATGTTGTATACCATTTGGCGACGATAGCCGGAAAACCGGTGCCTGAACATCGAATGACAGCAACCGAAGACACCTCGACAGCGCATCAGAAGGCGTATGAGCGGATCCACGAGCTGATCCTGACCGGCAGGATCGCGCCGGGAGAGCGCCTGCGCGAACGCAATCTCGGCGCCCTGCTGGGACTCAGCCGCACGCCGGTGCGCGAAGCTCTGCGGCGCCTCAGTTCCGAAGGCACCGTCCGGTTCGAACCCAATCGCGGCGTCTATGTCGAGGAAATCGACCGCGGCGAACTGCTCGAAATTTTCGATATCGGCGCGGCGCTGGAAAGCCGCTGCGCCCGGCTGGCGGCGCGCAAGATCGGCGGCGAAGCGCTCGATGTGCTTCAGGACTGCCTCGACGGCATGACGGGCTTGGCCGCCCGGTCGGAGCGCAATCCGGGCCCCGACTACGTTAAGCTGGACAAGCGCTTCCACTCGACGATCGTGGCGGCGACCGGCAACCGGAAGCTCCAGGCGCTGGTCGAGCATGTCGTCAGCCTGCCGGTGCTGTCCTCCGCCTTCCGCCAGTATGGGCCGGACGATTTCCGGCGCAGCGTCCGCCAGCATGGCGAAATCCTCGAGGCCATCCGGTCGGGCGACGAAGCCTGGGCGGAGGTCGCCATGCGCAACCACATCCTGACCGGACGGAACGCCGTCGTGAAACAGGACGCAACGGCCGGGGACTGAGACCGGCAATGTCCGGGGACGGCCGGCGCGGCGCGCGCGAATGCTTTGACCTGAAAGGCGAAGCCCCTATTCTGGTATACCATCCGGCCGCGGCGGCGCTTGCCGCGGCGGCGCGAACCCGACCGGAGGCGGCGTGTATCAGATCGGCATCGATGTCGGCGGCACCTTTACCGATTTCGTCCTGCACAACGACGAAACCGGCGAAACGTCGATCCACAAACTGCCGTCGACGCCCGACGACCCGTCCCGCGCCGCCGTCGCCGGCATCGAGGCCCTGAGCACGCGGGAGGGGTTCGATCCGGCGCACATGAACCGGGTGGTCCACGGCACGACCATCGCGACCAACATCATCCTGCAGCGCACGGGCGCCCGGGTCGGGCTGATCACGACCGAGGGGTTCCGGGATATCCTGCATATCGGGCGCAAGAAACGTCCGCTCAACTTCTCGAACTACCAGGATGTGCCGCGCCAGACCGCGCCGCTGGTGCCGCGCCGGCTCCGGCTGACGGTTCCGGAGCGGATTCGCGCGCCCGACGGCGCGGTCGAAATCCCGCTCGACGAGGAGGCGGCGCGGCGCGCCCTGCGCACGCTCGCCGGGGAGGGGGTCGATGCGGTCGCGGTCGCCTTCCTGTTCGCCTTCCTCAATCCCGATCACGAGAACCGGGTCCGCGAGCTGGCGGCGGAGGAGTGTCCGGACGTCTTCGTCACCTGCAGCCACGAGGTCTCGCCGCTCCACCGCGAATACGAGCGGTTTTCGACCACGGCGCTGAACGCCTATGTCGGGCCGGCGACTGCGACCTATACCGCCCGCTTCAGCGAAGCGCTGAACGGTCTTGGCATCCGGTCCGATCTTCGCCTGATGACGTCGGCGGGCGGCGTCATCGGCTCGCGCGTCGCCGCGCAACGGCCGGTCGCGCTGCTCGCCTCGGGGCCGGTCGGCGCGCTGATCGAGGGCATCGCGATCGGCCGGTCGATCGGCCATCCCGGCGTCATTACGCTCGACGTCGGCGGCACGTCGGCCGACGTCGGGGTCGCGCGCGACGGGGCGATGCATCTGAAGCATGTGCTCGACACCCGGATCGGCGATTACGACGCCATGGTGCCGATGGTCGACGTCAACAGCATCGGCGCGGGCGGCGGCTCCATCGCCTTCGTCGACGAGGCCGGCATGTTCCAGGTCGGCCCGCGCAGCGCCGGCGCGCTGCCCGGACCGTCCTGCTACGGCCACGGCGGCAAGGAGCCGACGGTGACGGACGCTCTGGTCTGCCTCGGCTGGTTCCGCCCGGAAACCCTCGAAAGCTCGGGCATCGCCATCGACCCGGCGCTGGCCGAGCGCGCGGTCCGCGGCACGATCGCGGAGCCGCTCGGCCTTTCCCTCGAAGATGCGGCGCTGGGCATCTACCGGATCGCCTGCCGGCACATGATCGACGCGATCCGGCTGGGCAGCGTTTCCAGGGGCTACGATCCGCGCGATTTCGTGCTGGTCGCGTTCGGCGGGGCCGGCGCCGCCTTCGCCGCCGAGATCGCCCGCGAGCTCGGCATCCCCAGGGCGGTCGTCCCGCCTCACCCGGGCGTCGGCGCCGCCGCCGGCCTGCTCAGCACCGATATCCGCTACGATTTCATGGCGAGCCACTGGACCGACCTTTCAGAGGCCGACCTGAGGGCAATCGCGGAGAAATACCGCACGATGGCAGCCCAGGCGCGCCGCGAACTGGCCGCCGACGGCTTCGCCGACGAGGCGGTGACCGTTTTGTTCCACGCCGATTGCCGCTACCGGGGCCAGGGCTACGAGCTCGGCGTCGAGGCGCCGGCCGACTTCGGCAACGGCTGGAAAGGTGCCGTGGCCGAAGCCTTTCACCATGCGCATGAGCGCCATTATCTGCGCCGTTTCGCCGACGCACCGGTACAGATCGTCAACCTGCGCGCTGTCGGCATCGGCCGCGTACCGGTTACGGAAGAAGGAAGACCGGGCGGCAGAGCGGTAAAGGATTCAGGGGCAGATCCCGAAAATGCGCGGATTGCAACCCGCGCCGCCGTATTCCCCGCCGGCGACGGCTGGATTCGCGCGGAGGCCGCCGTCTATCGGCGCGCCCTGCTGGCGCCCGGCGCCGTGCTGGAGGGCCCGGCCATCGTCGAGCAGGAAGACACCACCATCGTCGTGCCGCCGGAATTCCGGGCAATTCCGGATGCGCACGGCCACCTGACGATCGAGGAAGGGCGCTGACCGTGGACGCCAAAGCTCCTGCCGAATTGCCCGGCCTCGAAATTCTGCGCCGTGAGGCGGCGAGCACGGCCGCCCCGCCGCCGGCCGGGCGCTACTGGCAACCGGCCGCGGTCGATCCCGTGCTGCTCCAGGTCATCGGCGGCGCCCTGAAGACGACAGCATCGGAAATGGCGGAATTGCTGTTCCGCATGGCCTATTCGTCGATCATGCGCGAATCGCAGGATATCGGCGCCGGTATTCTCGACCGCTTCGGTCGCCAGCTCTGCGAGAGCGATTCGACGCCGATGCATTGCGGCTCGCTGCCGGCCTACGTCAGGGGTATCGAAAAGAAACACGCCGGCAGCTACCGGCCAGGCGACATCATCCTGCACAACCACCCCTATTTCGGCGCGTCCCACGCGCCGGACTATGGCGTCCTGATCCCGATCTTCTTCGACGATATTCATGTCGGCTTCGCCGGCTGCACGGGCCATATGGTCGATATCGGCGGCGCGCATCCGGGTTTTTCGGTCGACGTGCCCGACGTCTACGCCGAAGGCAAGCTGATCAACGCCGCCAAGATCTACCGCGAGGGCGAACGCAACGATCCGCTCTGGGACCACATCATCGAGAATGTCCGCACGCCGGAGGCCAATGCCGGCGATATCGAGGCGATGATCGCCTGCTGCCGCCTCGGCGTCCGGCGCTATACCGAACTGCTCGAACGCTACGGCCTCGATACCGTGATGAGCGCCTGCGAGTCCTGGCTCGACTATGCCGAGACGCGGATGCGGCGGCGCATCCGCGAGATTCCGGACGGCGTCTACGAAGCGCCGGGCGGCTGGCTGGAGGACGACGGCAAGAATTTCGGCGTGCCGCTGCCGATCGCCACCCGGGTCGTCGTCGACGGCGAAGACATCTACGTCGATCTTTCCGGTTCGTCGCCGGAGGTCGAGACGGGCTTCAACTGCCCCTTCGAAGGCAGCGTGCTCCCGACGGTCAATTTCGCCATCCGGACGCTGCTGCTCGACGAGGCCGGCGACGGGGCGGACGTGCCGCAGAACGACGGCATCTTCCGGCCCGTAAAGGTCTATGCGCCGGAGGGCAGCATCTTCAACCCGCGCTTCCCGCGCGGCTGCGAGGCCCGCTTTGCCCAGATCAACCGGATTCCGGACCAGATCCTCCAGGCCTTCGCCGCCGCCATGCCGACCCGGGTGACGGCCGGCAACTCGGCGAGCGTCAGCGCCATCGCCTATGCCGGCGGCAGGCTCGACGACCCGTCGCAATACTGGGTGCTGATCGAGGTCAACGAGGGATCCTACGGTGCGCGCTGGGGCAAGGACGGCATCGACGCCATCGATAATCTGATGGCCAACACGCGCAACAACCCGATCGAGGAGATGGAGCTGAGTGCGCCGGTGGTCTGTGAGCGCTATGAGCTGCGGGACGAAGCGCCTGCGGCCGGCAGATGGCGCGGCGGTTTGGGCTCGGTCAAGCGCTGGCGCTTCCTGGCGCCGACTTCGATCGGATCGACCGGCGATCACCGCTCCGGCGATCCGCCCTGCGGCCTGTTCGGCGGCGCGGACGGGCGACCAGGCGCCATGATTCACAACCCGGGCCGTGCCGACGGAGCCGATCTGCCGGCCAAGGTCAGCGGCTACCGGCTGGCCGCCGGCGACACGCTGGAGATCGTCGGCATCTGCGGCGCCGGGATGGGCGATCCGCTGGAACGCGATCCGGCCACAGTGGCGGACGATGTCGCCAACGGGCTGGTCGATTGCGCCGAAGCCGGAGCGGTATACGGCGTTGCTGTCGGCGCAGACGGCACCCTGGACCGGCCGGCCACCGAACGCCTTCGCCGGCAGCGGCGCAGCGCTTCCGACGAAACCGCAGAAACCTGAGTCCCGCTGGGCGCCTGCCCGCCGGCAACGCCAAGATGCGGGATGCAGTTGTGCTGGAGCCGAAGACCGCCGAACTGCGTATGGCCCGGCTCCTCGCCGGCGGGCGGGATGGCGTTACCGCAGCGACAGAGCCCGCACTCGGCGCCAGTCCAGGCCGGCGAACAGGGCCCCGAACTGGGCATGGTCCAGGTGCATCGTGCCGTCGCGCACCGCCGGCGTCGAGGCGGACCGTTACCCTGTCCAGAACCACGTCCAGGCGCGCACCGGCCGGACCGGGGTCGCGGGGGCTCCGCTCGCCAGACCGATGCGAGTTCGCCCGGATTCCCGAACGGAGTGCCTCGAGGCCGCTTGCCCGGCGATCCTGTGTTGCGCTAGGTGCGTTGCACGGCGCCGGACGGCGGGCCAGATGCTCGCGCCTGAGGGACGCGCTGAAGATTCACCGAGGGGTGCATCGCATGGCCGGAACGCGCCACCCGGAAGATGTCGGTCTCGTGCCGACGATCGACATCGGCCCGTTCACTGCCGGGGAAGCGCGCGCACGGGCGGGCGTCGTCGGCGCGGTTCGCGCCGCCTGCGAAGACATCGGCTTCTTCGTGATGACCGGACATGGCTTCCCCGAGGAGCTGGCGACGCGGATCTACGACGCATCGCGGGCGTTCTTCGACTTGCCGGCCGCGGAGAAGAGCGCGGTCGGCGAGACCGGCCCGGTCCTGGGCGGACTGATGCATTTCGCGTTCGGCGAGGAAGCGCTGGCGGCGACCCTCGGCAAGGCGGCCATTGGTGATCTCAAGGAGACGCTGGACTACGGCCCCGGCTTCTTCGGCGACCGATGGCCCTCCGACCCGCCGGACCTGGAACCCTCCTGGCGCGCGTACTACGAGGCGATGTCGGGCCTTGCGGCAACGGTGAGGCGTATCTTCGCCGCCGCACTCGGGCTGGACCCGGACTACTTCGAGGACAGGTTCCAGGGCCACCTCTCCTCGTTACGGGTCATCGACTACCCGGAGCCCCTGGCGCTGCCGGCGCCGGGGCAGCTGCGCGCCGGCGCACATTCGGATTACGGCGTGCTGACGATCCTTCGCACCGAAGACGCACCCGGCGGTCTTCAGGTGCGGACGCGCGACGGCCTCTGGAACGACGTGCCGCACATCCCCGGTGCGTTCGTGGTCAACATCGGCGACGCCATGATGCGCTGGACCAACGACCGCTGGATCTCCACCCAGCACCGCGTGGTGAACCCGCCTCCGGTTCCCGGCCAGCCGACCCGGCGCCAGTCGATCGCCTACTTCCACAACCTGCCGCGCGACACCGTGATCGAGTGCCTGCCGCCATTTCGCGAGGCGGGCGTTGCGCCAAGGTATCCGCCGATCACCTACGGCGAGTACGCCGAACTCCGTTACCGCCAGGCCCACGGAGACGACAAGCAATTGAAGCAGCCAGGTGCGATACAGGATGCGAGCGTCGGGTGAAGACCTCAGCATGCGCAGCGCCATGGCACCGTCGGTTGGCCTTGCAGCGGCGCTTCACGGGCCGCGGCCGGTTATGCGGTTGGCGGCGGACTTGAGCGGGTCGTTGGCGAGACGGGCGTGGCGGGCGGTCATATGCACGTTGGTGTGGCCGAGCAGCTTGCCGATCATCGGCAACCCCTCGCCGGCCATCAGGCCGCCGCTGGCATAGGAGTGTCGCAGGTCGTGGATGCGCACGCCTTCGAGATCGGCCCGCCTGCAGATGCGCTGCCAGTAATGGTGCAGGTCCTTCATCGGCCGGCCAGGCGCGCTCCCGGCGATGACGAAGGGATCGCCCGCGCGCCGCGGGATGGCGCGCAGCACGGCGATCGCCGGGTCGCTCAGATGCACCGACTTGGCCCCGGTCTTCGAATCCGGCAGGCGCAGCTCCCCGGCCTCCAGGTCGACATGGTCCCATTGCAGCGTCAGGATCTCCGAGCGCCGGCAGCCGGTCAGCATCAGCAGCCGGACCGCCGCTATAACCTCGGGCGGCTCCAGCCGCTGTTCCTCGCCCGCATTCAGGGCGGCGCCGAGGCGCGCGTATTCCGCGTCGGACAGGAAGCGCTCGCGCTTCTCATCGCGGAACCGCCCGACGTGCCGGCACGGGTTGGAGCCGTCCGGGCGCAGGCCCCAGACCTCGGCGAGCGTGATGAGGCGCGACAGGATCTGGACCGTCCGGTTGGCCTGGTAGGGCGTCGCCCGCAGCGCGTGATGCAGGGCGACGATGTCGGCGCGCTCGACGTCGGCCCCCCGGCGGGTGCCGAGCCTCGGGACGACGTGGTTCACCAGCGCGCTGCGGTAGACGGTCTGCGTCCCCGGCTTGCAGTGGGCGGGGAGACACTCCTCCAGGAACCGCTGCGCCAGTTCGGCTACGGTCGGGCCCCTACTACCGCCGCCGCCGGGTCCCGGCCGGTGCGGGCGGCGGTGATGATCTCGGTGGCCCGCGCCCGCGCCTCGGCCGGGGCGATGGGGCCGTGCGGCCCGATGGTGGTCTTTACGACCCGGCCCCTGTGGCGGTACTTGACGATGTAGACCCGCTTGCCGGTCGGATGGACGCGCACGCCGAAGCCCTTGATCTCGTCGTCCCAGACGACGCGCTCGCGGTCGTGGGGTTTGAGGGCGTCGACGACGCGCTTGGTGATTCGAGGCATGACACCTGCTGTCCTGGCTGAGCAATCCGGTACCCGATAGGTACCCGGAATACGCAATTCGGGGTGCATTGCAGAGCAACGGATGTCGCGCCGTAAATCTCTTATCTCATTGAAAAACAGAGAGAAAAAGCAAGCCCGTCGATATGAGACACCGTTCTCGCTTAGATATCTCCGCTCCGCAGTCCAATGGACTGCTCCGGTCGATATGACGAATGAGGGAAAGACGCTCGTGCCCGGAAGAAGGAACGCCGTTACTTTCCGCCGCCGATCTCGCCGATCGCGAACGGCGTGGTCTGGTAGAGCTTGTTGATCCAGTTGCCCATCAGCAGATGGCCGTGCGCCTTCCAGGTGTTGCGCGGGGTCTTCGACGGATCGTCGTGGGGGAAATAGTTTTCCGGAATGCGCACCGTATCCGGACGCGCCTCTATATCCCGGACATATTCGTTGTAGAGGGTGCGCGATTCGTATTCGAGATGGTTGAACATGTAGACGGCGTTGAGTGCCCTGTCGGTCACCATGCAGACGCCGGCCTCGTCGGATTCCAGCACGATACTCAGCGGCTCGTGCTTCTCGATATCCCGGGCGCGGCATTCCGTGTAGCGCGAGACCGGCACGGGCAGGACATCGTTGAAGCCGCGCACCATCGGGTCGGTGCGCCGCGCCACGCGATGGCCGAAGACGCCGGAAATCTTGCGCGGCAGCAGATATTTCGGGACCCGGTAGTGATGATAGAGCTGGGCCTGGGCGCCCCAGCAGATATTGAAGCTGGAATGGACGTTGGTCCTCGACCAGTCCATGATCGCTTCCAGCTCGTCCCAGTATTTGACCTCCTCGAACTCGATCTCTTCGACCGGCGCGCCGGTGACGATCAGCCCGTCGAACTTCTCGTCGCGGATGTCCTCCCACGGCTTGTAGAAGGCAAGCATGTGCTCCTGTGGCGTGTTCGACGGAATGTAGTGTGACGGCGAGACCAGCGTCATCTCAACCTGCAGCGGGCTCGAACCGATCAGCCGCGACAGCTGGGTCTCGGTCTCGATCTTCTTCGGCATCAGGTTGAGCAGGGCGATCCTGAGCGGCCGGATATCCTGCCGGACGGCATCCTGCTCGCGCATCACGTCGACGCCTTCCTTCTGCAGGATGTTGGCGGCGGGCAGGTCGTCGGGGATCTTGATCGGCATGGACGCGCTCGGCGGCAATTTGGGTTGCGAAACGCTGATATGGCATGTGCGGTGCGGTTGTCGAGATCGCGGAAACATGGACGCCATGCCCCCGGCCGGTGTAGGGGAGGAGGCGCAACCCTCTCCCGCGATACCGGGACAACGCCTCGATATGCCTGCCGACAGCGACAAGGTCGCGGCCGCTCTTGCCGATACCCTCGCCGCGCTGCGCGCCCGGATCGACGATGTCGATTCCCGCATGCTTGCCGCCATTACCGAACGGCTATCGATTGCGCAGCAGGTCGGCGCCGCCAAGAGCGCCGGCGCGACGGCGGACGACGGCGCGCCGGTGCATCGTCCGGGCAGGGAAGCGGCCCTGATCCGGGCCTTGATCGCGCGCTACGACGGACCGATGGACCCGACGGCAATCCACGCGATCTGGCGCGAGGTCATCGGCGCGTCCATCGCGGTTCAACGGCCGCTTGTCGTCGCCGCGGCGGACAGGGCGGCGGAACAGACCGCGCGGCTGCATTTCGGCGCCAGTCAAAGCTACGCCTGGGCGGCCAGCCCGATCGTCGACGTGGCGAGCGGCGAAGCGGACATCGCGCTCTTTCCGGTTCTCGACGGCGACGCCTGGAAAGCGGCGGCGGGCCTGCTGGCCGAGCGGCCGGATTGCGCCCTGCTGTGGCGCCTGCCCTTCACCGTGCCGGGCGGCGGCTGGATCGCGGTCGGCCGCGGCGTCGCCGAGGAAAGCGGCGACGACCTGTCGGTCGCCATTGCACCGCACGACCGGGTGCCCGACGATCCGGCGATCGAGATCCTGTGCTCCCTGCCCGACGGCCGGGCCGTGCTCGCCGTCGACGGCGAGTTGGCCGACGCGCCGGAAAATGCGGGGCCGGCCGACGATCGCCCGGTGCTGCAATTGGGCCGGTTCCCGGCGCCGCTGGTAATGTGATTAATAGCGAATGGCTTTGTCGCTTCGAGAATTGATGAAGGATCTGCCGGCCGAGCGGCGAGCATGGATTTGCACCGAGGCCGACCGTCTGCATCGCGCATACATCGCCCATCGGAACTTTCTCGAAACCGGGGTGCCGGGCGGTTCGACGCCTTCGGATCACGACGGGAAAGGAATGGCTTGCCCTGAACGCTCGCAGGATGTGCGAAATTCGGAGCCTGGAGTCTAAGGATCACGATTCCGCAATCCGTCCGGTGGGCGCACGAACAATCGCCTTGACGCTCCGGATCGAGATGTTCTTCCCCCTCTCCAGAGGGGGAAGTGGCCGAGCGCAGCGAGGTCGATGGGGGTGCATTCGCCTGCCGATACAAATTCCTCCCCGGGTGCGGCGTCTTGCGTGACTCCACCCCCACCTGGCCTCCCCCTCTGAAGAGGAGGAGGAATTGCGATATGGCTTTGCCGGGCCCAATCGTGCAATCGGTGAGAAGTTCTGCATGGTTCGATTTTCTTCCTTAACTCCTACGGAGCATGCGCCATGAGCGCGTCCGAACAGCGCCCGCAGCCCAGGCCGGGCATCATGAAGATCGCCCGCTATGTCGGCGGGGAAGGCGGCCTGCCCGGTATCGACGATCCGATCCGGCTGGCGAGCAACGAAAGCGCGCTGGGGCCAAGCCCGAAGGCCATCGCGGCCTACGCGGCGGCGAAGGATTCGTTGCACCGCTATGCCGACGGCGGCGCGGCGGACCTGCGCCGGGCGCTCGGCGCGCGCAACGGGATCGATCCCGACCGGATCGTCGTCGGTAACGGCAGCGACGAGATCATCGGCCTGGTGACCAAGGCCTACGCCGGGCCGGGCGACGAGGTGCTGTTCAGCCGGCACGGCTTCGCCATGTATCCGATCGCGACGCTGGCGGCCGGCGCAACGCCGGTGATGGCGCCGGAGACCGACTATCGCGCCGATGTCGACGCCATGCTCGACCTGGTGACGGAACGGACGAAAATCGTCTTCCTGGCCAACCCGAACAATCCGACCGGCAGCTACGTCGCCGCCGGGGAGGTCGAACGCCTGCATGCCGGCCTGCCGCCGCACGTTCTGTTCGTCGTCGACGCCGCCTATGCCGAATATGTCACGCGCAACGACTATACCGACGGGCTGGAGCTGGCGCAGACGCACGACAATGTCGCGACGATGCGCACCTTTTCCAAGATTTACGGCCTCGCCGCGCTCCGGGTCGGCTGGTGCTATGCCGCTCCGGCAGTGTGCGACGTGCTGCACCGGACGCGCGGGCCGTTCAACGTCAACGCGGCGGCCCAGGCGGCAGCGCTGGTGGCGCTCGAAGATGTCGGCCATATCGACCGGGCGCGGGCGCATAACGACATCTGGCTGCCCTGGTTCGCCGAGCAGGTCGAACAGCTCGGGCTGACCGTCCTGCCCAGCATCGGCAATTTCGTGCTGGTCGGATTTGCCGCCGAGGAGGGCCGGGACGCAGCGGCGGCAGAAGCCCATCTGAAGGGCGACGGCATCATTCCGCGGCCCGTCGCCGGCTACGGCCTGCCGGACTTCCTGCGCATCACCGTTGGCCTGGAAGACGAAATGCGGGCGGTCGTGGCTTCGCTGCGCACATTCGTCGGCCGATGAGCGGCAACGCCCCCCGGTTCGGCCGGGCCGCCGTGATCGGCACCGGCCTGATCGGCTCGTCCCTGCTGCGCGTCATGCGGCGCGAGGCGCTGGCCGACGATCTGGTCGGCTGCGCCCGCCGCGCCGAGGTCCGGGCGCGCATCCTGGAGCTCGGCATCGCGGACCGGGCGGTCGAGGATCCGGTCGAGGCGGTCGCCGGCGCCGATCTCATCATCGTCGCCATCCATCTGGGCGGCTATGCCGGTCTCGCCGAGGCGATCGGCCCGCATCTCAAGGCCGGCGCCATCGTCACCGACGTCGGCTCGGCCAAGCAGGTTGCGATCGCCGCCCTCGGCCCGCCCCTGCCGGACGGCGTCCATCTGGTGCCCGGCCACCCGATCGCCGGCACGGAATTTTCCGGCCCGGACGCCGGCTTTGCGGAACTCTTCGAGGACCGCTGGTGCATCCTGACGCCGCCGGACGGGACGGACCCGGCCGCGGTCGAGACCGTCGCGGCCCTGTGGCGCGCCGCCGGCTCGGAGATCGAGATCATGGACCCGCTGCACCACGATCTGGTGCTCGCGATGACCTCGCATCTGCCCCATTTGATTGCCTACACCATCGTCGGCACGGCGACCGAGCTGGAGGAGGACGTGCAGGCCGAGGTCGTCAAATTCTCGGCCGGCGGCTTCCGCGACTTCACCCGCATCGCCGCGACCAAGCCGGACTTCTGGCGCGACGTGTTCCTGACCAACCGGGAGGCGGTGCTGGAGATGCTCGACCGCTTCACCGAGGACCTTTCGGCCCTGCGCCGCGCCGTCAGGCGCAGCGACGCCGACGCCATCATGGCCCGCCTCGCCCGCACCCAGCAGGTCCGCAAAGACGTGATCGCGCTGGGTCAGGATACGGAGTGGCGGCGGTAGGATTACCCGTTCGACCGAACCCGGCAGGCAGGCCGTGACCTTGGCGAGAAATCCGGGTTAGACTCGGTCCGATGAGCTGGCCCGAAAACGAGGAAAGCCTCGAAGACCGCCGCACGCGCTGGCGGGCGCGCTTCGCCGGGAGCGACGCGGCGGCGGGAATCGAGACGACCGGGGACTTCGCGCCGTTCCGGCAGATCGACGATGTCTTCACCCGGGCCTTCTGGGACGAGCGCGTGCGCACGAAGGAGTCCGATGCCTTCTTCGACTCCTACCGGGCGGACTTCACTGCGCGCCGGGGCGACGGCTTCAACCAGCGGGATTTCGCGCTCCGCAACGCCTCCTGGCTGATCTCCGACCTGATCACCGACCGCCATATCGGGCAGGGCCGGCGGGAAGGATTCCAGGCGGCGATCTCGGACGACACGCCGGTCGTTGCGGAGAGAGTCGCTGTCGAGGACCGGGCGGCCATGGCGGCCGAGATCAAGAAGGTCGCCCGGTTTTTCGGCGCGAGCCTGTGCGGAATCACGGAATACGACGAGCGCTGGACCTATGAGTCGCGGGTCGACGTGCGCGACTTCTCCGAGGCGCCGGCGGGCCTTCCGGACGATCTGGAAAGCGTCATCGTGCTCGGCCACGAAATGGACGAGGGGCTGGTCGCGACCTACCCCTCCGCGCTGGCCGGTGCGGCGACGGGGCGGGAGTACAGCCACGAGGCGGCCATCGTCATGCAGACCGCCGCCTATATCAGGGCCCTCGGCTACCGCGCGGTCGCCTCCATGAACGACACGGCGCTCGTGATTCCCTACGCCCTCAAGGCCGGGCTCGGCGAATATGCCCGCAACCAGCTCGTCATCACCCCGGAGACCGGCCCGCGCCTGCGCTTCTCCAAGATTTTCACCGACCTGCCCCTGGCCCACGACGCGCCGCGCAAGCTCGGCGTCGCCGAATTCTGCGCCGTCTGCACGCGCTGCGCCGATGCCTGCCCGGTGAATGCCCTGCCCTACGGCCCGCCGAAGGCCGACCGCCCGAACCGGTCCGCCATCCGGGGCGTGGTGAAATGGACGTCGGATGCCGAGAAATGCTTCGGCTACTGGGCGAAGCTGGCCTCCGACTGTGCGATCTGCCTGCGCGTCTGTCCCTTCAACCGGGATTTCCGGCGCTGGACGAACCGTCTGTGGCTGCGCCTCGCCCTCTCGCCGCTGCGCCGGCTGGCGCTCTGGCTCGATGACCGGTCCGGCCGCGCGCAGCGGCTGAGGCCGCGGGACTGGTGGTCGGGCAACGGGTAAGGGCTCAAATGCCGATACGAGAGCGCCGCCCGCCCTACCCCGCCGCCTGCACCTCGGCGACGCCGACCATGGTGTCGCGGGTGACGATCCCGGCCAGCTTCTCCTCCGGCCAGCCTTCCGTGCCGTCCGGCTGCATCGGCAGTACCAGATAGCGCATGTCGGCGGTCGAATCGTGGACGCGGACCTCGCGGCCGGGGTCGATCTCCGTGCCGAATTCGCGCAGCACGCCGCGCGGATCGCGCACCGTCCGGCTGCGGTAGGCGTAGCTCTTGTACCAGTCCGGCGGCCGGCCGAGGATGAAGACCGGGTAGCAGGAGCACAGGGTGCAGACGACCATGTTGTGGACGTCGGCCGTGTTCTCCACGACCACGATGTCGGCGACCACCGGGTCGATGTCCAGCTCCTCCTTCATCGTCTTCTTGCCCTGCGCCAGCAGCCGTTCCTTGAACGCGGCATCGGTCCAAGCGCGGGCAACGATCCTGGCGCCGACGGCCGGCGAGCGTTCATCGATCTTCTCGATCATCGCGCGCATGTCGCCGGCGCTGAACACGCCCTTCTCGATCAGCAGGCTGCGCGTCGCCGCGGCGAGATGCTGGTAATAGCCCTCGGGCCCGTCGGCCTCGATGGCGGCGTGTTCGTGAGAATCATGCGGCATTGCTGTCGTCTCCCCTATGGGCCGGGCCGCCAGCCGGCTCGAGCCAGGTTTCGTAGATTTCGATATCGATCGTGTCGGCCGGGCTGCCGGTATAGTCGTCCCAGACATGGGCCTGGTCGAAACGGACCCGGTAGAGCGGGATGCGCGCGCCGTTGTAGGTGCCGAAGGCGAGTTCCTCCGGGTTCCTGTGGGCGCCGCAGACGCGCTCGACCGCGCCGGTCTTGCCACGGATGTAGAAGGGGGTGCGGAGATGGCGCCGGCCGGTCGGGAAGCGGGCCGATACGGTGACGGCGTCGCCCGGACCGAACCGGGGCCGGAAGGACGGCGCGCTCATGCCCCGGCCTCCAGGTCGCGCACCCGCGCGTCGAGTTCGGCGCGGCCGAGCACGTCCTTCTCGACCAGGATATTGCTGAGCGACGCGATCCAGCGCTCGTAATAGCCGATCGTGTCGTAGAGCTCCGGCGGCAGTTCCTCGATGCCGCGGCGCAACTCGTCGACGGTGACGATCTTGTCCTCGCGCATGGAGAGCAGGCGCATGGTCGCCTCGACCTGCTTCTCCCACAGTTCGAGCTCGTGCTCGGACGGCGCGACCGGCCCCTTGTCGAGGCCGCCCATGTCGTGCTGCTGGCGGATATTGTCGTAGTCGGGCATGTACGGGCCTCCTAGCGTCCCCTGAATTCGGCTTCGCGCCGCTCGACGAAAGAGCGGACGCCCTCCGCAAAATCCTCGCTCGCGGCGATTTCTGCAAGCTGGCCCCGGAAGGCCCGGACCGCTGCGTCCGGCCCCTGCCGCACCGAGACGGCGGCATTTTCCCGGCTCGCGCGCACGGCGAGCGGCGCCTGTTTCGCGATCCTTGCGGCCAGTTCGACGGCGCGGTTCAGGCCTTCGCCCTGCGGCACGACCTCCTGCACGAAGCCGAGGCGCAGCGCGGTTGCGGCGTCGAACTCGTCTCCTGTCAGCAGCCAGCGCATGGCGTCGCCCCAGCCGGCGCGTTCGACGAAGCGGATCGTCGCGCCGCCGAAGGCCATCAGCCCGCGTTTCACCTCGAGCTGGCTGAAACGCGCCCCTTCCTCGGCGACCGCGATGTCCGCCGCCAGCATCAGTTCGATGCCCAGTGTGAAGCAGATGCCCTTGACCGCCGCGACAACCGGCTTGGTGCGGAACGGCGGGCGCAGGTCGAACGGGTCGACCAGGTCCGGCGGGAAGAAACCCGGTTCCGTGATGTCGAAGGCGCTCAGTTCCAGTCCGGCGGTGAAATGCGCGCCCACGGCATGGACCACGGCGCAGCGCAGGCCGCCGTCCGCCTCGTACTCCGAGTAGGCTTCGGCCAGTCCGACGCACATTTCCGGCGTGAAGCCGTTGTATTTCGCCGGCCGGTTGATGCCGATCAGGAACAGGCCGCCCCGCCGTTCGGTCGCGATGCGGCCCCGGTCGGAGTTAGGGTCGGAGCCGGAGCCCTGCCCTGGCCTGCTTGTCGCGGCGACGTCGTTCATCGGCAAATTCCGGCTGTTCCAAGGATGCGCTCGGCCGAATGTGACACCCGGACCCTTCGTCTTTCAACCCCCCATCCCTATAGTCCGGCCAGCCTGCGCCAGCCCCGGAAGGACTTTCCCGCCATGTTCGAAACCAGCATCGACGCCGACGGCATCGCGGTCATCAAGTGGAATATCCCGGACCGCCCGGTCAACGTGATGAACGAGACCACGATGGCCGGGTTCCGCGACGAGGTGGAAAAGGCGATCGCCGACGATGCGGTGAAGGGTGTCGTCATCGCCTCGGCCAAGGACGATTTTATCGCCGGCGCCGATATCGACGGCTTTCTCGAGGACCTGAGCGTCGAGGCCCTGCTGCCGCAGTTCCTCATGTTCGACAAGATCGGGCGGGCGATGGAGACCTGCGGCAAGCCCTTCGTCGCGGCGATCAACGGCCATGCGCTCGGCGGCGGCTACGAGACCGCGCTGTGCTGCCATTACCGGATCGCGGCGGACAATCCGAAAGCGCGCATCGGCCTGCCGGAGATCGGGCTCGGCGTATTGCCGGGCGGCGGCGGCACCCAGCGCATCCCGCGCATGCTCGGCCTCCAGGCCGGCCTCAAGATGCTGCTCGACGGCCGGAAGCACACGGTCGCCCAGGCAGCCAAAATGGGGCTGGTCGACGAGGTCGTCTCCCCGGAAGACCTGCTCGATGTGGCGAAACGCTGGGCGCTGGACCATCCGGACGCGACCCAACCGTGGGACCGCAAGGGCTTCCGCATTCCCGGCGGCGACGTGCAAAGCCCGACGGGGATGCAGCTGTTCCCGGCGGCCAACGCCATGGGACGGGAGCGCAGCTTCGGCAACTATCCGGCGGTCCAGGCGATCCTGTCCTGCGTCTACGAGGGCTGCCAGCGGCACATCGATGTCGGCCTCCGGGTCGAGAGCAAGTATCTGGTCAACATGATCCGCCATCCGGTGACCAAGGCGATGGTGCGCACCGGCTTTTTCGAGATGGCGAAGGCGCGCAAGCTCAAGGGCCGGCCCGAAGGCATCCCGAAAGCGAAGATCGGGAAACTCGGCATCCTCGGCGCCGGCATGATGGGCGCCGGCATCGCCTCGGTCAGCGCCGGCCGCGGCATCGACTGCGTGCTGATGGACGTCGACCGGGCGGCCGCGGAAGCCGGCAAGGCGCGCGCCGCGGCGCCGCTGGAGAAGCGGGTGAAGCAGGGCCGGATGGGCGAGGCGCACATGGCCGCTCTGCTCGACCGCATCGCGCCGACCGACCACTACGCCGCCCTCGATGGCAGCGACCTTGTCATCGAGGCCGTGTTCGAGGACCGGGCGATCAAGGCCGAGGTGACGAAGGCCGCCGAAGCTCGCCTCGCCAGCGACGCCGTCTTCGCCTCCAACACCTCGACCCTGCCGATCACCGGCCTCGCCAGGACCAGCGCGCGGCCGGCCAACTTCATCGGCATCCACTTCTTCTCGCCGGTCGAGAAGATGCCGCTGGTCGAAATTATCCGCGGCGCCGGGACCGGCGACGCCGCGGTCGCGCTTGCCCTCGACTATGTCCAAGCGATCGGCAAGACGCCCATCGTCGTCAACGACGGCCGCGGCTTCTTCACCAGCCGGGTCTTCGCAACCTACGTCATGGAAGGCGTTGCGCTGCTCAAGGAGGGCGTTGCGCCGGCCCTGATCGAGAACGCCGGCAGGATCGCGGGCTTCCCTGTCGGTCCGCTCGAAGTCGTCGACAACACCAGCCTCGGCCTTTCGCTCGCCATCCGGCGCCAGTGGAAGAAGGACCTGGGCGATGCGTATGTCGGCCATCCGGCGGACGACGTGTTCGAGCTGTTCGTCGAGACGCTGGACCGGCCGGGCCGCAAGGCTGGCCGGGGCTTCTACGACTGGCCGGCGGACGGGCCGAAACGCCTTTGGCCGGAGTTGGGCCGCCATTTCCCGCGCGCCGCCGGACAGCCGGATGTCGAAGACGTCAAGCAGCGCCTGCTCCACATCCAGTCGGTCGAGGCCCTGCGCTGCCGCGAAGAAGGCGTGGTAACGGAGCGCGCCGACGCCGATGTCGGCTCGATCCTCGGCTGGGGCTTCCCGATGTATACCGGCGGCGTGCTCTCCTGGGTCGGCCAGGTCGGCGCCGCGGCGTTCGAGGCGCAGTGCCACGCCCTCGCCGACCGGCACGGCCCCCGCTTCGCCCCGCCGGCAGAGGTCGAAGCGCTCGCGGCGTGAGGGCGCGCGGGCCGGCGAACACCGGGAGGCACAACATGGCAGCACGAACGCTCGACACGGGCACGGACGAACTGCTGTGCGCAATCGACGACCGCATCGCCACGATCACGCTGAACCGGCCGGAGAAGCGCAACGCGCTGGGCGATACGCTGACGCCGGCCCTGCGCGAAGCGCTGCTCAGGGTGGAGGCCGATCCCGACGTGCGGGCCGTGATCGTCACGGGTGCGGGAACCGCCTTCTGCGCCGGCGGCGACGTAACCGGCCTCGGCCGGCCCTTCAACGAGGGGACGGCGCAGGCGCCGCGCCGCAGCGCCGACGACGCGATCCGCGGCCTCCAGCACAAGCAGGACACGCTGACCCTGCGGCTCTACCACCTCGCCAAGCCGACGATCGCGGCACTGCCCGGCCCGGCGGCCGGCGCGGGCATGTCGATCGCCCTGGCCTGCGACATCCGGCTGGCGTCCGAGGGCGCCTTTCTCGCCCCGGGCTTCGTCAATATCGGCCTGTCGGGCGACTATGGCGGAAGCTGGTTCCTCACCCGGCTGGTCGGCCCGGGCCGGGCGAAGGAAATCTACTTCACCGGCCGCCGGGTCCACGCCGCCGAGGCCCTTGCACTCGGCATCTTCAACGAGGTCGTGCCGGATGCCGAGCTCGCCGGGCGGGCGCGGGAACTGGCCGGAGCGATTGCATCCGGCCCGCCGGTCGCGCTGCGCTACATGAAGGAAAACTTCAACCGCGCCGCCGTCGCCGACCTCAAGAGCTGCCTCGACATGGAGGCCGACCGCACCATCCGCTCGGCCCGGACCGAGGACCATCTCGAAGGGGTCGACGCCTTCATGGCGAAACGGAAGCCGCAATTCACCGGCCGATAGCGTTCCCGCTCCAGGGCGGGCCATGGCCGAAAGAACGCAATGAAGCTGACGGATACACAGATCGCGCGGTTCCGGGACGACGGCTTCCTGATTTTGCCGTCGCTGTTCTCGCCGGCGGAGGTCGCGGTCCTGAAGGCAGAACTGCCGCGCCTGTTCGCCGAGCGCCGGCCGGAGAATTTCCGCGAGAAGCAGAGCGACGCCGTGCGCACCGCCATGGCCCTGCATCTGCGCAGCGCGGTCTATGCCCGCCTGGTCCGCCATCCGCGGCTCGTGGAGCCGGCGCAGCAGATCCTCGGCGACGCGCTCTATGTCCAGCAGGTCAAGGTGAACGCCAAGGCGGCCTTCTCCGGCGACGTCTGGCAATGGCACTACGATTTCGCGACCCATCACGGCGAGGACGGCGTGCCGGAGCCCCTGGCGCTCAACCTGCATGTGCTGCTCGACGAGGTAAACGAGTTTAACGGGCCGATCGTCTTCATCCGCGGCTCGCACCGGCGCGGCGCCGCACCGGCGACGCTGGACACCGAGACGACCAGCTATCCGCTCTGGGTGGTCGACGACGAGACCGTGACCGGGCTGGTGGACGAAGGCGGCCTGGTCGCCGCCAAGGGGCCGCCGGGCACGGTGCTGATCTTCGGCGACACGCTGGTCCACGGCTCCTCGATCAACATGACGCCGTGGCCGCGCACCATCTTCTCGCTGATCCTCAATCCGGTTGCCAACGCGCTGACCCGCCACCGGCGGCCCGACCACCAGCACCACCGCGACCTGACCCCGGTCGAACCCCTCCCGGACGACTGTCTGCTGGCGGCAGCGGCCGGATAATCGCGAGAGGAGCGATGCCGGACGCTAAAAAATCGTTGCCGTAAGGGAGTTTGCACAGTCTGAAAATAGAAATTGCGATTTGTGCAAACGGCGAAAGCCGGTACGCCCCGCCCTATTCCTCGAGCCGCAGGTTCACCCTCCGGTTGCGGCGGCCCTTGTTTTCGATCTTGCCGATGGCGACGGGGCCGATCTCGCCGGTCCGGGCGACGTGGGTGCCGCCGCAGGGCTGGAGATCGACCGTGTTCGCAGCGTCGCCGATGCGCAGCAGGCGAACCGTGCCGGCGCCCATCGGCGGCTTGACCGAGAGGGTGCGCACCAGGTCCGGCCGGGCGGCCAGTTCCGCGTCGGCGATCCATTCGGCGCCGACCGGCAGATCGGCCGCGATCAGTTCGTTAAGCGCAGCCCCGATGGCGGCCTTGTCGAGGGACGTATCGGGCAGATCGAAATCCAGCCTTCCCTTGCCGTCGCCAACCTGGCCGCCGGTCACCGCGCCGTCGATCACCGCGCACATCAGGTGCATCGCCGTGTGGACGCGCATGTGGCGGTAGCGCCGGTCCCAGTCGATGGCGCAGGTCACAGAGTCGCCGGCTGCCGGGAGCGCCGCACCCTCCGCCGGGATATGCCGGTGTTCCCCGGTCGCCCGGTCTTTGCGTGTGTCCGCGATGGCGACTGACCCGCCGCCAGGCAGCGCCAGCGTTCCCGTATCGCCCGGCTGGCCGCCGCCCTCCGGGTAGAACACCGTGCGGTCGAGCACGATCCCCTCCGGCCCGGCGCTCAAGACGGTGGCTTCGCAGGTATCCAGATAGGCGTCCCGGCGGAACAGTTCTTCGGTCATGGAACCCTCTTCGTCGTCACGCGTTGCCGCCGCCCAGCACGCGCAGATAGACTTCGCGGTCAATGTTGCCGCCGCTGAGCACGAGGCCGGCCTTGCGGCCCGCCATCGCCTCGCGCTCCTTGACCAGCGCGGCCAGCGCCGCCGCGCCGGCGCCTTCGGCGACATTGTGGGTGTCGGTGTAGTAGGCCCGCATGGCGGCCTCGATCTCCGCCTCGCTCACCGTGACGATCCGGGCCGCGCCGCGGTTGACGATGGCGACCGCGTCGGGCGCCGGCACGCGGCAGGCCATGCCGTCGGCCATGGTATCGGCGGAATCGGTCGCGACCGGCTTCCCGGCTTCAAAGGAGAGCGCGTAGCAGGCGGCGTTTTCGGCGCACACGCCGACGACCTCGGTGGCGAGGCCGAGCGCATCGCGCGCCGCGATCAAACCGCTGATGCCCGAGCCGAGGCCGATGGGGACGTAGACCGTGTCCAGGTCCGGCACGGTGCGGAAAAATTCCAGCGCGTAGGTCGCCGTGCCGTGGACCAGCGGCTCGGCGAAGGAGGCGACCATGTGCAGGCCGCGCGCGTCGGCCAGCGCCTCGGCATGTTCCAGCGCCTCCTGGAAATCGCTGCCGTGGACGACCAGTTCGGCGCCCTGGGCCTGCATCGCGGCGTTCTTCTCGCGGCTGTTGCCCTCGGGCACGACGATGACCGGCGTGAGGCCGTTGCGCCGCGCAGCGGTGGCGATGGCCTGGCCGTGGTTGCCCCGGGTCGCCGCGATCACGCCTTCGACGGCCGGCTCTGAACGGCGCAGCCGGTCCATGTAGACCAGCCCGCCGCGGATCTTGAAGGCGCCGACGGGGGAGTGGTTCTCATGCTTCACCCAGGCTTCGGCGCCGGTGCGCGCGCACAGGAGCGGCCAGCAATGGGCCGGCGTCGGCGGCATGACGGCGCGGACGGTCCCGGTCGCCGCTTCGATGGCCGCAAGGTCGGGGAGCTTCATCGGCGTCTCCTGAAGGCGACGGGCTAGTGGGCGTATTTCTGGGCGATCCAGGTGCCGAGCAGGATGAGCAGCCCAGCGGCGAGGATGGTCCAGGTGATCCGCTCGCCCAGAATGACGGCGGCGGCGGCGACGGACAAGACCGGCTGGAGGAACTGGAACACCGCGATCCGCGCGATGCCGCCCCGGTTCATCGCCAGGAACCAAAGGGCATAGCCCGCGAGCGACGACAGCAGGACGAGCCAGCCGATACCGAGCCAGCTGGCGGACGTTACTGCCGTCCAATCGGAATAAGGGTAGAGGATCAGCATGGCCGGGACGGTCAGCATCAGGGCGGCGCCGAGGCCGTAGAAGGTCGCGCTCCAGCTGCCGACGACCGGCCCCAGCCTGGCGCCGCTGACATAGCCCGCCGAGCACAGGCAGACGCCGACGAAAACGATCAGGTCGCCGACCAGCCAGGTCGGCGACAGCGTCAGGTCGCCGGGAGCTTCAGTTTCCGGCCGGGTGTAGAGTATCAGCAGGGCGGTGCCGGCCAGGGCAACCGCTGCGCCGAGCCACCAGCCGGAGCGCGGTTTCACCCGGTCCATGATCGCCGCGACCAGGCCGGTGGTGACTGGAAGCAGAGCCATGATCAGCGCGGCATGGCTGGCGTTGGCGAGCGCAACCCCGATGCTGAGGACCGTCGGCCATAGCGCGAAATTCAGCCAGCCCGAAATCACCAGTTGACAACGGTGGCGCGCGGATTCGGGAAAGGGCAGCCGGAAAGCCAGAGCGATGCCAAGGCCGATGAAGCCGGCGAGCATGGAGCGCAGGACGCCGGCGGTCGTCCCGTCGATGGTCTCGATCGCAGCCCGGTTGGCCACGACCGTCCCGCCCCAGCAGACCAGCGTCGTCAGCGCGGCGGCGAGAGCGACCGGCGGCAGGCGGCGGTTGGCGTCGCCGGGCCCCGCGTCGGTCGCGGCCGGGGCGGTCAAACCGAGATGGTTCCTTCGAGGTAGGGCGCGGCGTGGCCGGCGATCGAGACCCGGTCGCCCCTGAGCGCGCACCAGAGCGCGCCGCCGCGGGCCGAAACCTGGCGGGCGAACATCTCCGTCTTGCCGAGCCGTTCGGCCCAGTAGGGGATCAGGATGCAATGGGCGGAACCGGTCACGGGATCCTCGTCGATGCCGCCTGTCGGCGCGAAGAAGCGCGAGACGAAATCGCAGTCTCCGCCCTCTGCGCCCGGCGCGGTGATAATCAGCTCGGGGATGTCGAGCGCGGCGACCCGGCGGAAATCCGGCCGGACGGCGCGGACGGCTTCCTCGCTATCCAGCACCGCCAGGGCGTAGGGCGCTGCGAGCACCGCCTCCGGCGCGACGCCCAAGGCGCCGGCAACGTCACCGATATCCGCCGGCTCCGGGGGCTGGGCCGGAAAATCCATCACCAGCCGGTTGCCGTCGCGCGCCACCGTTAACGGGCCGCTGCGCGTGTGGAAGGTGACAGCCTCTTCGGCATGGCCGAGCCGGTTGAACAGGACCCAGGCTGTGCCCAGCGTAGCGTGGCCGCACAGGTCGGCCTCGATCAGCGGCGTGAACCAGCGCAGGTCGAACCCGCCGTCATCGCGCGGCACGAAGAACGCTGTTTCCGACAGGTTGTTTTCCAGCGCGATGGCCTGCATCGTCGCGTCGGGCAGCCAGTCGTCGAGCGGCACCACGGCTGCCGGGTTGCCGCCGAAGGTCCGCTCGGTGAAGGCGTCGACCTGGTAGAGCTTCAGTTGCATGGTGGAAGTTTCCTGCGGGTGTCCGGCAACGGGCCGAGCGGCGCAGCACAATCGCCCGGGCTATTTTTGTGCCGCGCGACGTCCGTTTCACCTGATTGAGAACCGTCAATTCGACCGAGCGAAGCGAGCGGAGAAATCTTTTCGCTCGGTGCTATGAATCCGGCACCGCACGCGAAAGATATCTCCGCTCCGTGACCCCTTCGGCTTCGCTCAGGGCAGGCTCTCCGGGCCGCTCCGGTCGATATGACGGCGACTGTTGGCGGGCGTCGTCGAACAGCCTCAGGCCGCCTTGTCGAGGGCCTGTTCGAGATCGGCGATGATGTCGTCGATATGCTCGATGCCGACCGACAGGCGGACATAGCCGTCCGTCACGCCGGTCTGGAGCTGCTCCTCCGGCGTCAACTGGCTGTGGGTGGTGCTCGCCGGATGGATCGCCAGCGACCGGGAATCCCCGATATTGGCGACGTGGTAGAGCATCTCCAGCGAGTCGATGAACTTGCGGCCGGCCGCGCGGCCGCCCTTCAGCTCGAAACCGACCAGGCTGCCGTAACCGCCGTTCATATACTTATCGGCGCGGGCCCGGAATTCGCCGGACTGATGGCCGGGGAAGATGACCTTGCTCACATCGCTGCGCGTCGCCAGCCAGTCGGCAACCTGCGCCGCGTTCTCGCTATGCTTCTGCATGCGCAGAGCCAGCGTTTCGAGACCGTTGATGAACAGGAAGGCGTTGAACGGGCTCATGCACGAACCGAGGTCGCGCAGCAGGGTCGTGCGCGCCTTGATGATGTAGGCGACCGGGCCGAGCGGCGCCGTCGCCTCGACCCAGACCGCGCCGTGATAGCTCGGGTCCGGGGTGTTGAGCGCGGGCTGCCGTTCCGCATGCTCGGCCCAGGGGAAGTTGCCACCGTCGACGATCAGGCCGCCGATGGAGTTGCCGTGGCCGCCGATATACTTGGTCGTCGAGTGGACGATGACCGCGGCGCCGTGCTCGATCGGCTTGCACAGGATCGGGCAGGCGGTGTTGTCCATGACCAGCGGAATGCCGTATTCGCGCCCGATTGCGGCGACTTCGGCGATCGGGAAGACGTGCAGCTTCGGGTTCGGCAGCGTCTCGGCGTAGATTGCCCGCGTGCGGTCGTCGATGGCGTTGCGGAAGGCCTCAGGATCGGCCGGATCGACGAAGCGGACTTCGATGCCCTGGTCCTTCAGCGTGTTGTTGAACAGGTTCCAGGTGCCGCCGTACAGGTCGGTCGAACTGATGACATTGTCGCCGACCCGCGCGAGGTTCTGGAGCGCGAAGGCCGAGGCCGCCTGGCCGGACGACAGGGCGAGCGCCGCCACGCCGCCTTCGAGCGCCGCGACGCGCTGCTCCAGCACGTCGTTGGTCGGATTCATGATCCGCGTGTAGATGTTGCCCAACTCAGCCAGCGCGAACAGGTTCGACGCGTGGTCGGTATCGTTGAACTGGTAGGACGTCGTCTGGTGGATCGGCACGGCGACGGACCCGGTCGTCGGGTCGGCACGCCAGCCGTGATGAAGGGCGATGGTTTCAGGGTGTTGGCTCATGAATCCTTTTCCTGGCCTGTTGCGCGGCCCGGCGGGAACCCGGGCCCAGTTCTTGAATCCGGTCTCGAATCCGGCAAATCCAGCCGGCAACGCCGGTCGGCCGGCCGCGGGCAGAGAAAGGGAAAACGGGCAACAAAAAACCCGCTTCAGCGTTTCTGCCAGCGGGGCCGGATACACGGCGCCGCTTTAGCTGCATTTGTTATGCGCCCGCAAGCTGGTGCTCAAATCGGCGCAGCGTCGCAGGATGTAGCGGCGGCGGCACCGATTGGCAAGAGCCAAGCCGCCATGGAGGTTCCGGCCGCACCCCGCCGTCCACCGGGCCGGCGGAGGCCGGCGGGCTGCTGTCGTATCAGGGCTCTGCGAGCCCGCCGTACCGCCGGTCCAGTTCGTCGAGGACGGCCAGGCCGCGTTCGGCGCTGCCCCGCGCGGCGCGCATCCGAAAGCGCAGTTCGGTATCGTGTTCGGCCAGCGCCCGCACGGACAGTTCCTCCATCAGCTTGTTCAGGCTCAGGCCGCGGCGTGCGGCCATTGCCGCCAGCCGGTCGCGATGGGCGTCGGGCAGCCGGATGGTCAGGGTAGCCATGTCAGCTTCTCCTCTCTCAGCAGGTCGCCCGGCGCGACGACGCGAAAGCTGTCGAACGCCAGCTCTCCTGCCGCCAGATCTCTGGCGTTGTGGGTAACGATCGCGGTTGCGTTGCCGGCAACCGCGAGTTCGACGGGGTGGTTGTCGGCCTCGTCCGGCAGGTTCGGGCGCCAGAGAAAGACGATCTCGATCCACTGGCACGCTCCGAGAAACGCATCGAGCAGAGCCTCCCGGTCTTCCGGACCGACCGGCGCCGCGGCAGAGAGCTTTTCCCTCGACAGGACATCCTCATACTCCAGAAACAGGGCATTGCCGATCAAAGGCCGGTATCTGCCCGTCAGACATCGCCGGAGAACCTCCCGTGCGGCGCCGTCGGACGACAGGATCGCGGAGACGAGAATATTCGTATCGACAACCATTCTGCGCACCATAATGTGATAGCATATATGCTGTCACGGAAGAATTCAACAGGGTAAAGACGGGACTTCCCGGTTCCGGCCACATCGGACGGCGGAGGTTTCGCCGGCCGCCGGTACCGGCGGCGGCCCGCGGTGCGGCCGGTGCATGGCTTCTGTCCATTCCGCCTGTCGGGCGTCCGGCGACCTCGACCTTGCCGCGCGACGCGCCCGGCGCTATTGCCCGGTCGAAGCGCCCCGGAACTGCGCGCGCCGGAGCACCGGAAAAGCGAAGGGAGAAATGCGGGATTGGCCAGCTACGCCGAAGCGCTCGGTCTTCTACGGAAGGCCCTGGACGATGAATCGGCCGACTTTCGGGACGGCCAGATCGAGGCCATCGACGCGCTGGCGAACCGGCGCGAGCGCATGCTCGTCGTCCAGAGGACCGGGTGGGGAAAGAGCTTCGTCTATTTCATCGCGACGCGGCTGCTGCGGGATCGGGGGCGCGGACCCACGCTGATCGTCTCGCCGCTTCTGGCGCTGATGCGCAATCAGATCCAGGCCGCCGAACGCCTGCGCCTGCGGGCGCGCACAATAAATTCGACGAATCGTGAAGAGTGGCCGGAAATCGACCGGGCGCTAAAGGAGGACCGTGTCGACATTCTTCTGATATCTCCCGAGCGATTGGCCAACGAGGATTTCCTCGAGAACACGCTCATGCCGATGGCGGGACGTATCGGCCTGCTCGCGGTCGACGAGGCGCATTGCATTTCCGACTGGGGCCACGACTTCCGGCCCGATTACCGGCGCCTGGTGAACTTCCTGCGGCTCATGCCCGGCAATGTGCCGATCCTGGGTACGACCGCGACCGCGAACGACCGCGTGATCGCGGACGTAAGGGCGCAGCTCGGCGATATCGGCATCCAGCGCGGGAGCCTGCGCCGCCGCAGCCTTGCGCTCCAGAACATCCGTCTGCCGTCGCCGGTTGAGCGCCTTGCCTGGCTCGCCACGCATATGGATGCGCTGCCGGGTACGGGGATCGTCTACACCCTCACCAAACGCGACGCCTATCGGGTTTCGGGATGGCTGACCCGGAACGGCATCGCCGCGGAGGCCTACCACTCGGACGTTGCGGACGACCGCCGCCGCCATCTCGAAGACCGGTTGCTGGAAAACCGGATCAAGGCCCTGGTCGCGACGACCGCCCTCGGGATGGGCTACGACAAGCCCGATCTGGGATTCGTCGTGCACTTCCAGGCGCCGGGGTCCATCATCGGCTACTATCAGCAGGTCGGGCGCGCCGGCCGCGCTATCGACCGCGCGGTCGGAGTCGTGCTGTCGGGCGAGGAAGACGGCCGCATCCACGAATTTTTCCGGCGCACGGCCTTTCCGGACGAGGGGTGGGTAACCTCGATACTGGACGCTCTCGAAGACAGCGACGGGCTGAGCATCCGGGAACTGGAAACGGCGATCAACCTGCGCTACGGCCAGATCGAGAAGGCGTTGAAATTTCTCTCCGTCGAAAGCCCGGCGCCGGCGGTCAAGGTCGGCTCGAAGTGGCGGCGGACCCCGATTCCCTACAGCATGGACCGCGAACGCATCCGCCGGTTGACCGGCCAGCGCGAAACGGAATGGGGCGAGGTGCAACGCTACATCGATCACCGCGGGTGCCTGATGGCGTATCTCGCCCGCGCGCTGGACGACCCGGAGCCCGGACCGTGCGGAAAATGCGCTTCGTGCCTGGACCGCCCGGTCGTGTCGCCGTCTTACGATCGTGCGACCGCACCGACCGCAGCGCGCTTTCTCGCCCGATCCGAACAGCCCTTGCGCTGCAAGGCACAAATTCCCAAAGACGCGTTTGCGGAATACAATTTGAGCGGAAGACTGCCCGCCGACTGGCGCGCCGAAACCGGGCGCGTCCTGTCCCGCTGGGGCGATCCGCCCTGGGGCCGCGCGGTCGCGGAAGACAAGCAGAAGGGCCGCTTTCGCGACGAGCTGGTCGAAGCCGCCGCCGACATGCTGCGCGAACGCTGGCGGCCGGCGCCCTGGCCGGCCTGGGTCGCCTGCGTTCCGTCCCGAAAACGCCCCCGGCTGGTGCCCGACTATGCCGCCCGGCTTGCCCGGGCGTTGGACTTGCCGTTCGAGGAAACCGTGGTCAAGCTGCGCGACAACGAAGAACAGAAGGCGCAGCACAATTCCTACCGTCAATGCCGCAATCTCGACGGCGTTTTCGCGATCGAGGGCACGGTTCGCCCAGGTCCGGTGCTGCTCGTCGACGATGTTGCGGATTCGGGATGGACATTGACAGTGATATCCGTGCTCCTGAGACGTGCCGGCAGCGGGCCGGTCTGGCCGCTGGCCCTGGCGAGCGCGAGCATGGCGGGCTGATATGATCGCGGACCTCCGGACGCAGGCGGTGCTGCTGCTGACGGTCTCGCTCGGCAGGGCGGACAGGGACGGAGCGAAGCCGCTTTCGCCCAGTGAGTGGGCGCGGCTGGCGGAATGGCTTGAGGACCGCGATCTCGACCCCGCCGCCCTGATGACGGGCGATCCCGAAGAATTGCTGTCGGGCTGGGTGGATCGGACAGTCACGCCGGGGCGGCTGGACGGTCTTCTCGGCCGCGGCGCGGCGCTCGGGCTGGCGGTGGAGAAGTGGCAGCGCGCCGGTCTGTGGCTCCTGGTCCGGCCGGATCCGGGCTATCCGATACGTCTTGAGAAACGCCTTGGGCGGAAGTCGCCTCCCGTGCTGTTCGGCTGCGGCCGTGCGGCGCTCCTGAACCCGAAGCGCAGCGGCCTTGCCGTCGTCGGGTCGCGCGGCGCCAATGAGGAGGAACTGGCGTTCAGCGGGAAACTCGGCGCAGCGGCGGCGCGCGACGGCCGCTCGATCGTTTCTGGCGGCGCGCGCGGCGTCGACCGGGCCGCAATGAAAGGCGCGCTCGACAGCGAAGGCACCGCCGTTGCGGTGCTCGCCGACGGTCTGTTGCACGCGGCGACATCCGCACTCTACCGCCGCCCGCTCCTGTCCGGCGATCTGGCACTGGTCTCGGCGGTCAACCCGGAGGCGCGGTTCAATGTCGGCAATGCGATGGCCCGCAACCGCTACATCTACTGTCTGGCCGACGCCGCCGTCGTCGTGGCCAGCGCGCGCGGCAGCGGCGGCACATGGTCCGGGGCGTGCGAGAACGCGAAAGAAGGCTGGGTTCCGCTCTGGGTCAGGCACACCCGCGATCCGGATTCGGGCAACCACGACCTGGTCGAACGGAAGGGCGCGCGCCGGCTGCCCGACCGGCTGGACTCCCTGGCCGCCCTGTTCGAACCCCCGGACGCCGCGCCGGCGCCGGTTCCGGAAGAGATATTCGGGGAACCGCAATCCCCGTATGCGGGCGCGCCCGATTCGCCCGATTTGACAGCGGTTGCCGGGGAGGAAAACGGTGTCCCGGCGGTCCCAAGCGGTTTGACATTCTATGGCCTGTTTCTGGCGAAGCTGACGGCGGCGACGGCCGAAGAGCCGCTTTCCGGAGACGCGATCGCGCAACGCTTCGATATTGCGAAAACTCAGGCAAAAAAATGGCTTGCGCGCGGCGTCGCCGAAGGAAAGGTCGAAAGGGTGACGGGGCCGGTCCGATACCGGGCCCCGCCCCGGGAACATTCCCTGCCGCTGGATGGACCGACGCCGGAGCCGTCGGCCCCGCCCGGACCGGAAAGCGCGCCGGCGGAGTCGTTACTTCGGACGGAATTTCAGGACTTGTTTCAGGCACGGTTGGATGAATTGACAGCCGCCGAACCGTGCTCCGCCGATGACGTCGCGAAAAGTTTCGTCGACGTTACGCGCCATCAGGTGCAGATTTGGCTCCGGCGCAGCGTCGCCGGCAACAAAATCCGCAAGTTGAATAAACCGGTCCGATACAGCCGTCCCGAGTGACGGGGCGCGGCAATTCTCCGGCTTCACGATGCGGGGTTACGCGCCGCGCTCTCCCGGTCCTCGGCGATCATCGCCGCCGCCTTTTCGGCGATCATGATGGTGGGCGCGTTGGTGTTCGAGCCGTTGATGACCGGCATGATGCTGGCGTCGGCGACGCGCAGGCCCTCGATGCCGCGGACGCGCAGGCGCGGATCGACCACGGCCATGTCGTCAGCGCCCATCCTGCAGGTGCCGACCGGGTGGAACACGGTATCGCCGACGCTGCGGATCCAGGCGTCGAGATCGGCGTCGCTCTCGACGTCCGGGCCGGGCGCCCGTTCCCGCTCGATATAGCGGGCGATCGCCGGCTGGCGGAACACCTCGCGCAGGGCCCTGACGCCGGCGCGCATGGTGCGGCGGTCGCCCTCGGTCGCCAGGTAGTTGGCGTGGATGCGCGGCGGCGCGAACGGATCGTCCGAGGCCAGCCACAGCCGTCCGCGGCTCTCCGGCACGGTCATATGAACGCCGGCATAGAAGCCGTGGCCGCCGTCCGGCCCCGGTTTCGCGAACGGCAGATGGGTCACGGGCTTCATGGCGGCGACGAAGTTGAGCTGGATGTCGGGCGCCGCCAGTTCCGGCCGCGTGCGGATGAAGCAGCCGCCCTGCAAGGCGAAATCCGTGCCGAAGCCGCGGCGGCGCACCAGGGCGTTCACCGCGTGCCAGGCGGCACGGTCCAGCCGCAGCTCGTCGTAGATACCGACCGGCGCGTTGCAGGCGTATTGCAGCCTTGCGACCAGGTGATCGTGCAGGTTCTCGCCGACGCCGGGCAGATCGTGCACGACGGGCACGCCGGCCGCTCTCAGCCCGTCGGCCGGGCCGATGCCCGACAGCAGCAGCAGTTGGGGCGAGGCGATCGCGCCGCCGGACAGCACGATTTCGCGCGCCGCGCGGACCTCGTGCATCCGGCCCTTGCTGCGGTAGTGCAGACCGACCGCCTTGCCCCGTTCTACGGCCACCCGCGTTGTATGGCAGCCGGTGCGCACCGTCAGGTTGGGCCGCCCCATCGCCGGCTTGAGAAAGGCCTGCGCCGTGGTCCAGCGCCGGCCGTCGCGGATCGTGAAATGGTAGCGGCCGAAACCCTCGCGCTCCGGCTCGTTGAAATCCTCCGTCACCGGATAGCCGGCCTGGGCGCCGGCTTCGACCAGGGCGTCGTAGAGCGGCGCCGTCGCCCGGCCGGGCCGGACGGTGAGCGGCCCGCCCTTGCCGTGATGGTCCGCGTCCGGCCCCTGGAAATCCTCCGACCTGGTGAAAAAGGGCAGGACGTCGTCATAGGACCAGCCCGTGCAGCCCATCTGGCGCCAGCCGTCGTAGTCGAGCCGGTGGCCGCGGGTGTAGACCATGCCGTTGATCTGGTTCGATCCGCCCAGCACCTTGCCGCGCGGCCAGTTCAGCCGGCGGCCGTCCAGGCCCGGTTCCGGCTCGGTACGGTAGTTCCAGTTGTTGTAGCGCTTGCGGAACAGGATGCCGGCGAACATCGGCACCCGGTAGAGCGGCATCCAGTCCCGCCCGCCGGCCTCCAGCACCAGCACGCGGACGGAAGGGTCTTCGGAGAGCCGCGCGGCCAGCACGCAGCCCGCGCTGCCCGCGCCGACGACGATATAGTCGAATTCCTCGGCCATCGAAGAGATCGGGAGCGCCGGCCGTCGCTCAGTCGCGGACCGGTTGGGGTGCGGTGTCGCCGGAAATGCCGAGACGGCGGGTCCGGAAACCGTGCCAGCCGATCCACAGGGCCGCGGCGGCGATGGCGGGGCCGTAGACGGTTGGATCCGCCGAAATGACGAGGAGGGCAAGCGCCAGGCGCAGCCCGGTGTCCCACAACGGCAGCCCGGCACGGTCGAACCGCGCCAGCGCGCTCGCAAGCAGGTAGAGCGCGAGCACCAGGCGCGCGATCAGCCAGAGCAGGGATGCCGCATCCACCGTGCCGTCATAGCCCGGCAGGTAGGAAACCTTGGTGCCGCTCGCCGTGGGATCCAGAAACGCTTCCTCGATCACGAGCAGTTCCGGATAGACCGCGAACACGAAGGGGATGACGAACATGACGATGCCGGAGCGGACTGCGGAAAACCCGGTCGCCATCGGCTCGGCCTTGGTGATGGAACTGGCCGCGAAGGCCGCGATCGCCACCGGCGGGGTGATCGCCGACGCCACGGCGAAATAGAAGATGAACATGTGCGCGGTGAAGATGGAGATGCCGAGCCCGGCGAGCACCGGCCCCATCAGCAGGGCGACGTTCACATAGGCCGGCACCGCCGGCATGCCCATGCCGAGAAGAACCGCCAGCAGCATGGTCATGGCGAGCGCCATGAACTGGAACACGACGGAGCCGCCGGCGCCCAGGTTGAGGCTCTGCAGCCATTGCAGCACGTCGAGCGATATGAAGAAGGGCAGGCCGGTAAATTTCAGGCAGAAATCGATGATCGAAACCGCCAGGAACATGAGGTAGAGCGTGGAAATCAGGATGCCGGCATTCGACAACGCATCGAGCAGCTTGCGCGGCCGGGCGCGCATTTCCGGATCGAGGAAAAGCAGGAATATCAGCAGGGCGACGGCCCACCAGCCCGCGCTTCCGGCATCGCCGGCGGCGTTCTGAACCAGCTTCAGGAGCCACGGCAGCTCGGAGACCTTGCACACCCCCTCGGCAAAGACGCGCTCGGCGCCGAGCAGGCCGTCGAACCAGCCGCAGCCGACATCCTGCTTCGGCGTCAGCAGCAGGAACAGGATGATCAGGATCGGCCCGAAGATCATGATCAGGTTGTAGATGTCCTGGCGCGACAGGTGCATGTCCTCGGTCAGCACACCCAGGGCTTCGATATTCTGCTTGCGCGACTGGAAGACCGCGGAGAGGAAGAGGCAGAGGAAATAGGCGAACGCCGGGATGGCGGCGGCAACGATCACATCGCTGTAGGGAACCCCCGTCATCGCGGCCAGAACGAAGGCGGCGACCCCCATGACCGGCGGCATGATCGAGCCGCCGGACGAGGCCGCGGCCTCCACCCCGCCGGCGAACACGCGCGAAAAGCCCCGCTTCATCATCATCGGGATGGTCAGAACGCCGGTCGAGAGTACGTTGACGATCGGCCCGCCGGAGATCGTGCCGAACATCGCCGAGGACACGATGGCCGCGTGCGCGGGCCCGCCGCGCAGGCGCCGCGTCCAGCGGAAGGCGAGCTTGATCAGCGACCGGCCGCCGGCCGAGGCGCCGAACAGCGATCCCAGGATCAGGTACGGGAAAATCTCGTTGAGCGTGATATCGATGAACCGCCCGAGCAGGCCGGATGCGTTGTTGGTCAGGATGTCATGGACCCGGGGCCGGCCGTCCGCCAGCGACCGCGGCTCTCCGCCGAGCTTGGTCACGAGATACTTGTCGATGTCCTGGGCGCCGTAGACGTACCAGATCAGGATCGTCCCGATGGTGTAGGCGGCGATCAGAAGGGCGACGAGGACGAGCGGAAACCCCCAGACCTTGATGTTGAAGGTCAGGAAGACGACGATCGCGAGCCCGACGATCGCCACGATCCAGCCGCCCGTGGTGTACAGGCATTGCGGGTCTTCCACCGTCAGGGGTTCGGGCAGGCCGAGCAACTTGGCGGTCTCCTGTTCGACCTTCAGGCTCTCGGCGATCAGGCGTGCGCGGTCGCCGGTGATCCGGTCGATGAGGCAGACCGATTCGAACTCGACGAGGTAGGTGAGCGAAATGGCGATCGCCATCGTCACGAGCGCCAGGTCCATGAACAGGCCGAAACCGCGGCGCAGGCGGCTCTTGTCGGTCCAGGCGCGCCACATCGAGTGGTGCAGCGCAACCGTCAGCATCATCGCGGCGAAGTAGAGCGGGTAATAATATTCGTAAGGGAATTTGCGGATGATGAAGCGGGGATTGCCCGCGATGTCCCGCGCCAGATCGTCGAGGCCGGGAATCCCCGGCATCATGTTGATCAGGCCGACGACGACCAGCGCGATCGACAGAACATAAACGATACTATGACTGAGGCCGCGGCGGGCGGGGCCCGGAATGACATCTTCGGACACTTTTGCGCTCGCCCGCTGCGGCGGGAGGGCCGCGGAACATTCCGCGGCCCCTTAAGCCGGTTCAGACTACGGCTTGGCGCAATCGGGCACCTTGTGGCCGGCTTCCTCCCAGGCCGCTACGGCGCCCGGATGGTATTTCACCGGTATCGGGCCGCACATGCCGGTCTTCGCCGGGTCGATTTCGCCGAGGAAGATGTTCGCCATGTAGGGCGCCTTCGACGTGAACTTCTTCACGTTGGAGATCGCCGCCTTGGTGAGCGCCTTGGCCAGGTCGAAGCTCATCGACGTCTGGACCATCTCGGCGCCCGCCGTGCCCGGGGCGCGGTATGTGCCGTCCTCGGAGACGATGGTCAGCCCCTTGATCGGCTTGACGGTCTTGAGATCGATAACCCACGGGGCCGTTCCGGGCGCCTTGAGATATCTCTGCATGGCCTTAGAGTCCCACGCCTTCTTGGGCACCGACCACAGGGTGATGCTGCCGGAGCCGAGCGACCGCAGGATCCGGGTGTCCGGGAAGGTGATCGGCAGGACCATGGCGTCGCCGGTGCCGTCGGTGATGGTCTTGACCATCTGGCCCCAGTTGGACTGCACGCCCTTGTAATCCTTGCCGTCGGAATAGCCGGTCACGATCCTCACGATCGCCCGGGCGATGTTCAGCGCCGCGCCGCGGGGCGGGCCGTTGACGATCGTCTTGCCCTTGATGTCCTTCCAGCCTTTGACGCTCGAACTGTCGAAGGCATAAAGCCCGTAGCCGCCATAGGTGTAGGTGTAGAGCGCCGCCGTATTCTTGACGAGCTCAGCGCCCTTTTTCTTGCCGAGCTTGCCGTAGGGCCCGGCGCCGCGCGACAGCAGGAAGGGCAGGATGAGCGGGACCGCCGCGACATCCGTCTTGCCCTGGGCCAGGTTCTGAAGCGAGTTGGTCAGGGTCTGGCCTTCGGCGACCTGGAAATTGGCGATTCCCGCCGCCGAAGCCAGTTCGGCGAGGGTGGTGATCGTTGCGTGCGGCACGCCGCCGGGGCTGGCGGTCTCCGCGGTCAGGTTTTGCTGGGCGTTGGCCGAAACGGCGAACGCCATGGTCGCCGCCAAGGCGGTCAGTGCGAGTTTTCCGGACATGATTCCTCCCAAATTCTTTGCCCAATTCCGTTGCCCATTTCGTTGCCCATTTCGTTGCATGGTCAACGACCGGCATTCTATACCGGCATCGGCGAGGCCGGGAAAGTTGGATCGCGTTCGAGGCCGCAGTGCAGGCGTGCCGCGCACGATGCGGCTTCCGGCGCGGGGCCGCAGGCTGACCGGCTGCCGATCGGCGGGCGGGCCGCCAGCCTGAAAATTAACATGTTAAGTATTGCGCCGCGACGCGCTATGCCGCCGCAGAAACGCCCCACACCCTCCGGGCGAATTTGGGATAGGGGTCGGCGATATCCGGCGCCACGGTCTCGCGCAGGACGGCGAGGGTTTCCGCATCCGGCGGCGCGGTTTCCGGCACCGCTTCGGGAATGTCGAAATCGAAGCCGGTATTGTCCCGCACTTCCTCGACGGTGCGGCCGGGATGCACGCTCGACAGCGTAAACCGCGCCCGCTGCCGGTCGAAGCGGAACAGGCACAGGTCGGTCGCGAGGGCGAAGGGACCGCCGGGCCGGTGGACGCCGGGCGGGCTGACGCCGGGCGCACTGATGAAATCGACCGCCTCGACCATGGTGCGCCGGGAGTGCTCGAGCCGGAACAGGATGACCTTCGGCACCATGAAATAAAGATAGGCGCTGCCGAACGAGCCGGACCAGCGCACCGTCTGCCGGGGATAGCTGTCGCCGACGCCGACCAGGTTGATGTTCGCCCTGCCGTCGATCTGGCCGCCGGACAGGAAGAAGGCGTCGACCCGGCCCTGGCCGGCGCTGTCGAACAGGTCGACGCCGCCGTCGGTCCTGTAGGCCGGGATCGTGGTGCCGATGATCGAGACCCGGGTGCGTTTGCCGGCCTCCCGGTCGCGGTGCCGGCGCAGCAGCGCCGCCGAACCGGGGATCGGCGAGGAGACGCCAACGGCGATGTGGCCGCAGCCCTGCAACAGGTCGGCGACGGTCGCGATCAGCAGTTCTTCGAGGGCGTAGTCCCCGGCCATCGGGCTGTCCGGCATCCGCCGCTATTCGGCCGCGACGGCCGGCGCATTGCCGTAGACGGTCTCGTCGAGCCAGGCGGCGAAACCGTCCTCCGTTTTCGCCATGCTCGAGTAGGCGGCGAAGCGGCCGGCGCCGTCCTCGTACAGGCCTGTCACGCCATAGGGCCACGCGCCCCGCTCGGCGACCGCGACGCCGCCGATATACATTTCGGGGATCGTCGCCGGCGCCAGCGTCTCGTCCTGGAGCAGGTTGCCGTCATAAAGCCGTTCGCAGGTCACCAGCGTCGTGCGGGCGGCATGGGCCATGATCTTCAGTTCGGCATGGCGGCCGATCCAGACATTGCCGGACCGGTCAGCCAGCGGCACGTGGAACAGCGCGATATCCGGCACGATCGCCGGCAGGGCGACGATGGGATCGTCTTCGGCGAACGGGTTGTCGACGATCCGGTAGTCGTCGCGGTGCCGGACGATGTCGGAGCCGATCAGCCCGCGCAGCGGCATGAAGGGGGTGCCCTTCTCGCCCGCCTGCAAGCCGGCGTAGACCGCCGGGCAGGTGCTGTCGATGACCCGGACCGCGCCGGAGCGGACGGCGCGGCCGAAGCAGGGCGCCTGGCCGTATTCGCCCAGCGTCACGCCGCTGGTCTCGACCGTGGCGACGCAGCCGGCGCCGATCAGCATGTCGGCCTGGAGCCCGCTGGTCGGGACGGTCACCAGATGCAGGTCCCGCACGCCGCGCCGGATCAGGGCGCAGGTCGCCGCCATCGCCGCGCACCCGCCTTCCGCCTTGAACACGGCGAGCTTTGCGCCGTCCGGCACCGCGGCGGCGAGGGCGTCGACATCGGCGAGAAGGATATCCGGCATAGCGCGGCTCCGGTTCGTTGCTGCGGCGGCCAGTGTGGCAGGCCGGGGCGCGAAGCTCAATGGCTGCGGGCGAGTGGGTAAGCCGCCGTCCGGCGCATAGGGCCTCCTCTCGATAGCATTCCAAACCCAAAACATGTCGCCCCGGACGTAGCGAAGCGGAGATCCGGAGCCCAGAGCCACAGGCTACCGCCGTTCGGACGGCCTCTGGGCGCCGGATCGGGTCCGGCGCAACATCGTGGTTTCTTTCTGCAATGTTGACCTGTTGATGGCGGACGCTCGAAAGCCCAATTTCATCGGTCCATAATCGACATGAACAAGGCCGGACGATGCGCACAACGCTGAACATCGACGACGATGTGTTGCAGGCGATCCGGGAAATCGCGAACAGCGAATCGAGACCGGCAGGCGCCGTGGTCTCCGACTTGCTCAGGCGGTCGCTGACCGGCACCGGCCGAAGCGGCGCGGATGACAGCATGGATCAGCTCGTTGCAGAGTTCGGCTTTCGCCCCTTTCGGAAGCGCGGGGGCCGCTTCGTCACGAACGAAACGATCGACCGGCTGCGCGGCGAGGCTGGCGACTGAATTCGCCGTTCGGAGCCGCCTCGAAACCCGGAAATCAGGATCGACTATGCATCTTCCGCCGCCCGTGCGGCCAGCCGTTGCAGGCGGGCGAGCGAGCGGTCGCGGATACCGTATTCGGCCAGGTGGGCGAGCGTGTTGTCGAGATAGGCGCGGGTCGTGCCGAGCGGCCCTGCGGCATGGGCCAGAGCATCCACCATCTCGGCCTCCGGCGGCCGGTCGGCATAGCGCGGATGGGCCGGGTTGATCAGGAAGGTCACCGCCCAGACCGGCCCGTCGCCGGTCGCAAGCCGGCACCAGCGCGCCCGGTAGGCGTCGCCGAACATCTCGCGCCGCCAGACGATTCCGATCTCTTCGGCGACCGCCTCTGCGGCGATGCGGAACACCATGCCGACGCAGGAGCCGCCGGGCTCCAGCCCCAGCATCAGGCCGGGCCGCTCCGGCGTGCCGCGCCCCAGATGGGTCCACAGGCAGAAGCGCCGGTGATAGCCGTACAGCCGCGCGATCCGCCGTTCGACGAAGTGGATCGCCGGGTTCCAGATCAGTGAGCCGTAGCCGAACACCCAGACATCGCCGCCCCGCGCCGGGGAGCCGCCGGGCCGGGCGGCCAAGGTCTCCCGCCACGACGCTTCCAGCTCCTCGTCCGACAGGATCGGCACGTCCGGCGCGTTCGCCCTGATATACTTCCGCAGCGCGCCGCTGAGGATGACCTCGCGGGTCAGCCGGAATTCGTTTTCGTCGGCGTCGGGCATGGGCAGGGGCTTTTGGAAAGGATGCGTGTCAGGGAGGACGCGGCCTTATAGGCGAGCTTCCGTGCGGCGTCACCCGGTACAGCCGGCCGACACCCTATGCACAAGCCGTAGGCGTCAAATCCGGATCGCCGCCGCCTCGTTGCGGATGGCGCGCAGGACGGAGAAGGCGGTGAGGCTGGACGTTTTGGGATTGTCGGGCAGCGGTTTGCCCTCCATGCGCAGCGCCATCCGGCCGAACGCGCCCGTGGCCTCGATCTCGTGCACGTTGCCGGGCGCGGCCGGGTCGGCGACGATGCGCACGTCCGTCCGGTCGAAGCCGGCGCCCGCCAGCGCCACGGTCGCCGCCACGTTGGCGTTCTTCGGATAGGTCCGCGCAGCTTCGTCGGCCGGGCCCTCGAACAGGGCGAAGGGCGCGTCCAGCCGGTCGAGGTCGCACAGGGCCTCGCCCGGCGTGCCCTTCCAGGCCGGCGGCGGCTTGCGCGAGGTGTAGGTCACGCGCTCCAGCCCGCCCTGGCGCGCCGCGGCGAGCGCGTCGATGCCGCCGACCGCGCCGGGCGCGATCTCGGCCGTGCCGCCGCCCTCCTGCGCCGCCTGCTCCAGCGCCGCCAGCAAGGCCCGGTCCGCCAGCGCGCCGACCGAGACGACGAGCAGCCGGTGGCCGGCCCGCAACGCCGGTACGCCGTGCTCGCCGAGCGCGCCATGGCCCGCCGCCTCGACGATCAGCTCCGGCGGTTCGGCCAGCGCTGCGACGCTGTCGGTGACCTGAATGGCGGGGCCGAGCGCCGCCTGCGTTTCCGTGACCCGGGCCGCGCGGACGATCACTGCGCCGATCCGGCAGGTGTCGTCGCCGGCCAGGGTATCGACCGTGTAGCGCCCGATCGCACCGTAGCCGACGATGGCGATGCCGGCCTTTGCCGCATCTGTCATGGTTTGCCGCCGCTCCCTTTCTTCTCCCGCACCGGCGGGCCGGCGAAAGGCCGGGCGAACGGGCCGATGCCGGCCATGTCGACCTCCAGCACCGCCGGGCCGTCGCCGTCCAGCGCCTCGGGCAACGCCTGCCGGAACGCTTCGACGCCCGCGGCCTTCAGGTGGCGTACGCCCATGCTGGCGCACAGGGCGGCGAAGTCCGGAGTCAGCAGGTCGGCATAATGCCGCCGGCCACCGTAACGGGCGTCCTGGATATTGCGGATCACGCCGTAGCCGCCGTCGTTCATCAGCAGGATCGTGACCGGCGCCTGCTCCTGCGCCGCCGTCGCCAGCTCGCCGAGGTTGAGCGCGAAGCCGCCGTCGCCGACCAGCGCGACCGTCCGCCGGCCCGGTTCGGCGAGCGCCGCGCCGACCGCCATCGGCAGCCCCTGCCCGATTGCGCCGCCGAGCGAATGGACGCCCTGGCGCGAGCCGGTCAGCGGCACCGCCCGGTTGCCCCAGATGCTGTTGGAAAGCGTGATGTCGCGGGCCCAGGGCGACCCGGCCGGGAAGTGCGCCTTCACCGCGTCCAGAACCGCGCTCCAGTTTCCGCCCAGACTGGCGCGCAAGCCGACCTCCGCCGCCTGCTTTGCAGCGGCGAGATCGGCGGCGAACGCCGGGTCGATACGCAGCCGCCCGGTCAACCGGTCGGCCAGCCCGCCCAGCGCCGCCACTGCATCGCCCTGCACAAAGCGCGCGGTTGTATAGCCCCGGCCGTCCATTGACGGGTCGCAGTCCACGCGCCAGCGGATTTCCGGCAGCCCCAGGTTCCATTTCAGGGTTTCGTTACCGCGCAGGCGCGAGCCGGCGACGACCAGGAGATCGCAGGTGCCGTAAAATTCCTCGACCGGCGGCGCGGCGTTGAACGCGCCGAGCGTCATCGGATGGGTCTCCGGCACGACGCCGCGGCCGTTCGTGCTAGTGACGATGCCCACGCCCATGTCGGCCAGGCGCAGGGCCGCCGAGTCCGCGCCGCGCGCGCCGCCGCCGAGCCACAGCACCGGCCGGCGCGCGCCGGCGACCGCCTCGGCCAGCGCATCGAGATCGGCCGGCGCCGGCCGCGTGCGGGCGATCTTCGGCGCGACCAGCGATTCCGGTATCTCGACCGCCGCCGACTGGACGTCGATCGGAATTTCCACGCTGACCGGCCCGGCCGGCGGCGTCCGCGCGGTCTGCACCGCCTCGCGCAGCACGTCGAGCGCCTCCTCCGGCGCGCCGACGCGAAAGAACGCCTTGGACACGCCCTTGAGCATAGTCGGCTGGTCGGGCGCCTCGTGGATATAGCCCCAGCCGCGGTCGAGCCAGCCGCGCTCGATCTGGCCGGTCAGATGGAGCACCGGCGAGCCGGCGGTCCGCGCCTCGACCAGGCTGCCCGCCGCGTTGCCGGCCGCCACGCCGGTCGAGGTGACGCCGACGCCAAGGCCGCCGGAGACCCGGGCGAAGGCGTCGGCCATGTTGAGCGCGCCGGCCTCGCCGCGGGCCGGCACGAAGCGCATCCGCCCGCTGCGCGCGAAGGCGTCGAGCACCGGCATGTTGTGGATCGAGATGACGCCGAAGGCAGTCCGCACGCCGCAGGCGTCGAGAAAGGCGGCGACGAGATCGCCGACGGTCGAAGAAGTATCAGGCAAAGCGGGAAATCCCGCCGGAGACTTCGAGCGACGCGCCGGTGATGTAGGCCGCGGCCGGCGATGCCAGATAGACGACCGCGGAGGCCGCTTCCTCCGGCGCGCCCAGCCGGCCGAGGGGAATGTTCTTCTCCACCGCCAGCGCGGCCATCCAGTCCTCCAGGCTCTGGGCCGGGTCGGACCGGGCTTCGTACCGGCGCTGCCACTGGCCCGAATAGACCAGCCCGAGCAGGATGGCGTTGACCCGCACTTCGTCGGGCGCGAACTCGACGCTCATGGACTTGACGAGGTTCTGCACGCCGGCGCGCAGGGCGGCGGTGCAGACCATGTGCGGCTCCGGCTGGCGCGCGAGCAGGGAATTGACCACCACGATGCTGCCGGCCCCGCTTGCTTTCAGCGCCGGCAGGAAGGCGCGGGTCGGCCGGATGACGGAGAAGAATTTCAGGTCGAACTCATCGCGCCAAGCCGCGTCGTCGGTATCGGCAAAGGTGCCGATCCGCCCCTGCCCGGCATTGTTGACCAGAATGTCCAGTCCGCCGAAAGCCTCCAGCACCCGATCGCGCATTGCGTCGACAGCCGCTTCGTCGCGCACGTCGCAGACAATGGGCAGCACCGCGTCCCCGAAACGCTCCCGAAGCGGCGCAGCGGCGGCGTTCAGCCGGTCGGCGCTGCGGCCGCACAGGGCGACCCGCGCGCCGTCTTCGAGCAGCAGCCGCACCGTCGCCAGGCCGATGCCCGAGGAGCCGCCCGTCACCAGCGCGCGCTTGCCCGACAGTCCCAGATTCATCGGGCGGCCCCCATGAGCGGATCGGCGAGCGGATCGGCGAGCGGATCGGCAAATCCGGCGAGCAGCGCGTTGAACGCATCGGGCTGCTCGATATAGGGCAGATGGCCGGCGCCCGGGATCAGCGTGAAGCTTGCCTGCGGCCGGCTCGCGGCGATCTCGCGGTTGCTGTCGGGCGGCGTCACCCGGTCCTCCGCGCCGCAGACTACGGCCATCGGCCCGTTATAACCGGCGATCTCGGCCATCAGGTCGCCCATCGAGAGCGCCCGGGCCGCGCGCCGGTAGCCGACCGGGCGGATCTCGGCGGTGATGCCGGCGACGGTGTCGCGCAGCTCCTCCGGCACGTCGGGCGCCAACAGGTTGCCGGCGCGCGCCTGCGCCATGCCCTCGACGCCGAGCCGTTCCAGCGGTTCGAGCCGGGCGCGCAGCTTCGCCTCGCGCTCCGCTTCGGACAGCCGGCCGTGGCCCTGGGCGGCGTCGGACAGGAACAGGCCGGCGACCCGCTCCGGCGCGATGTTGGCGAAGGCAGCGGAGAACAGCGCCCCCAGGGAATTGCCGCACAGGATCGCGCGCTCGATTTCCAGCGCATTGAACAGGTCGCGCAGCACCAGGGCGTAGTCGCGCGGCACCGGCGTTTCGCTGTCCACATCGGTCGACCGGCCGTAGCCCGGCGCGCCCCAGGCAATGACCCGGTAGCGGCCGGCGAAGGCGGGAAACTGGTGGATCCAGCCGCGCGAGGCCGAGCCGATGCCGTGCAGCAGGAACAGCACCGGCCCGCTGCCGGCCTGCCGGATTTCGATCTGCCTGTTCTCGTCGGGCCGGCTTCCGATTTGGACGATTTCGATTTCGGGAAGAGACATCGCTAGTTGAATACAAACCCCCCGTTGACGGGCAATACCTGCCCGGTGACGAAGGCCGCGCCTTCGGACAGCAGGTACATCACCGCGCCGACGACATCGTCGGGGTGCTGCGTCCGCGGCATGGCGCGGCCGGAGACATAGAGGTCCTTGCGCGCCTGCGCGACATCTTCGGTCGCCTCGACCATGACCAGGCCGGGCGCGACCGCGTTGACCGCGATCCCGTCCGGTCCGAGTTCGCGCGCCAGCGAGCGGGTCATGGCGATGACGGCGCCCTTGCTCGCCACATAATGCAGCAGCTTCGGCGCGCCCCAGAGCGCGGTGTCGGACGCGAGGTTGACGATGCGCGCGCCGCCCTCCGCCTTGCGCAACAGGGGCGCCAGTTCCTTCACGGCGAGCCATGTGCCGCGGACGTTGACGGTCATGACCCGGTCCCAGGCCTCGACGTCGATCTCCTCGAAGGTCTTCCCGCCCACGCCGGCCGCGACCGCGCCATTGTTGACCAGCCCGTCGAGCCGGCCGTAGCGCGCGGCGATGTCCCGGCCCAAGGCGGCGACGCTCGCCGGATCGCCGAGATCGACCGGGATGAACGGAGCGTCGACACCGCGAGCCGCCAACGCCGCGGCCGTCTCGCGGCCCCGGTCCTCGACCAGTTCCGCAACGATCACCGTGGCGGCCCCCTCCGCCGCCGCGGCCTCCGCAAACGCTCGCCCAAGCCCGCGCCCGGCGCCCGTAACCGCCACGATCTTGCCGTCGAGGAGGCCCATCGGCGCGTCAACCTGCGGGTAGCGGAAGTGCGCAATCGGGATTGTAGGGGAGGGTTTGAAATCCTCCCCTACGGCGTTGCGTGCACTCTCGGCGTCTGCACACCGAAGTGCGTGCGGCGCCTTTTCCGAACGAATACTCCATGCCGCCCCGGACGGAGCGGAGCGGAGATCCGGGGCCCAGGGGCGCGGGTTCCGGTTTTCGGGTCGTCCCCTTCGACAGGCTCAGGGCAGGCCCCGGCCCCCGGCTCTCCGGTTGGTCGGCCGGGGCGACACAATGGGGTTTCGGGTCGTGTGTCAGAGAATGGCGGCTCCCGGCCAACGGGCAATAGACGGCGGACAGCATCCGGCTATTCGGCGGCAAGCTGTGGCGCGGCGCGGCTTTTCAGATGATCCCGCGCGCGCCTTTGCAGCAGGCGGCGCAGGTGGGTGACGCCGATATCGTGCTGGTAGAGCAATTCGGCTTCCGGCGGCTCCATCTGTTCGATCACCACCCGGTCCTGCTCCAGCACATGCCAGTGCCGTTCCTCGAGCCGGCTCTTGTACATGAAGCGCCAAAGGTCGCGCTGCCAGCCCCCGACCTTGCGCAGGCGCCAGAAGAAGACCTGGCAGGCGTCCGCATCGACCGGCGTGATGTAACCGAGAATCCGGAACATGCCGCCCGGCCCGGCGCCCGGCGGATAGGGCAGGTCGAGGCGCACCCAGTCCGCGCCCGTGGAATGGAACTCGGTCCAGTCGAAATTCATGCCGACCTGCTGGGTGCGCCGGACGGTGAAGCCGTCGCCAGTGCGCTCGATCTCCATCTCGTCGGCGCCGGAGCCGTAAGCCAGCGTGTAGCTCTTGGCGTGCAGATAAGTGCCGTGCATCGGGTCGACGACATTCTCCAGGGCGTAGAGGTAGCTGCCCTGCCACGTCCCGGTGCACAGGAAATGCGACCATTCCGGATCGTCGAACTCCTCCGGGAAGGCCAGCGGCGCCGGCTCGCCCTCGCCCATCCAGGCGAAGATGCAGTTGGCCTTTTCGACCGCCGGGAATGTCCGGACGCCTTGCATGCCCTCCAGCTGGCAGCCCGGATAGGCCGGCACCCGGACGACCGTGCCGTCGCCGTCGAACTGCATGCCGTGATAGGTGCAGGTCAGCAGCCCGTCGATGACATGGCCCTGGCTGAACCGGGCGCCGCGGTGGGGGCAGCGGTCGGTGTGGACGCGGACCGCGCCGCCGCCGTCGCGCCACAGCACGAGGCGCCGGCCCAGACGGGTGATGCCGACCGGCTCGTCCTTCACCCAGTTCGCCGGCAGCAGGGCGTACCACTGTTCCGGCAGGCCGGTTTCGAGGAGGGCGTCGATCTCCGCGCCGGTTGTCATGCGTCTTTCCTCCGCCCGGATGATCCTGCCGCCGCTCAGCCGCGCTTGACCGACGCCAGCGGATGATCGGGCGGGTAGGTCGGGATCTGCGGCTTCGAGGCGCCGAGCATGACGCACATCAGGGCTTCCTCGTCCCACTCGTTGAGCAGCCCGCGATAGACGCCCGGCGGCACCGAGATCAGGTCGCGCTCGCCCAGCTCGGTCTCCCAGCGCTCGCCGCCGTCCTCGAAGAACAGGCGCACCCGGCCGCGCAGCATGAAGAAGACCTCCTCGACGTCGTCATGGACGTGCAGCGGGCCCTCGCAGCCGGGCGGCAGCACCATGGTCGAGAAGGTGAAATGCTCGGACGGCACGGTGTTGGCGTCGCTGTCCACCCCGGTGCCGCCGGTGCCCATGTAGCGCATCTGGGCGCGCCGGTATTTCGGATCGAAATCGGCCTGGAATTTCAGCGCGTCCCAATCGTAGGTCCGCGTGGCGTAGCGGGCGATGCGGGTCTCGATCCGCGCCGCCAGCGGCTCCGCCGCCGTCTCGACCGGAGCGGGACCGGAATCGGGGGCCATGCCTGTCTCCCTCGCTCTTCTTTCCCGTCTTTCCCGTCAGCCGGCGATGTCGCCGGCCGCTCCCCCGGCCGGCCGCTGGGGGGCATAGCGCAGCACCGCCCGCTCGGCCAGGATGACCAGAACATACGCCAGGATGCCGATCACCGTAAGCAGAATGATGGTGACGAACACGCCGGCCGTGTTGGCGCCGCCCTCGGCCTTGGCCAGTTCGGCGCCGAGGCCGACATTGCCGCCGACCAGCTCGGCGACGGTGACGCCGATCACAGCCAGGGTCGCGCCGATGCGCAGGCCGCTGAACAGGGCGGGCAGGGACCAGGGAAACTCGATCTTCCAGAAGATCTGCGCCCGGGTCGCCTTGAACAGGCGGGCGAGGTCGATCATCGACGGATCGACGCTGCGCACCGAGGTCAGCACGTTGATGAGCACCGGGAAGAACACGATCAGGATCGCGGTGAGAATGCGCGGCGTGATGTTGTAGCCGAACCACATGACGAACAGCGGCGCGAAGGCGACCTTGGGCGCGATCTGGAGCGCCAGGATATAGGGCGAGGCGACGACTTCCATCAGCCGCGACATGCCGAGGACGTAGCCCATCACGGCGCCCATCAGGCAGCCGAGGCCGAAGCCGACGATGACCTCGAAGCAGGTGATCAGCGTGTGGCGCAGCAACTCGCCGTTCACCCACATATGGACGCCTTCCTCGAACACGGCGGACAGGCGCGGGATGTTGTAGGGCGCGATGCCGAGCAGCGGCGGGCCCCATTCCCAGCCGGCCAGGAAGGCGACGAGCGCCAGCGCGCTGAGCCAGACCTCCCGGCGCTGGACGGCCGACGCCAGGCTGAACCGGGCGGATTCCGCCGGCGCCCGGTCGGGCGTGACCGCGAGCGGGGCGCCGTCCGCCATCAGACGGTCTGCTCGACCTTGCCGATGTCGAGCAGCGACATCAGCCGGGCGGTCATCGGGCCGATCTTCTCGTGCTGGCGCCGCCGCATCGGGTCGTCGCGGCCGGGAATATCGACCGGGATTTCCTCGATGATCCGGCCGGGCCGGCGCGACATCACCAGCACCCGGTCGCTCAGCGCCAGCGCCTCGACCAGGTCGTGGGTTATCAGGAAGGCGGTTTTCTTCTCCTCCGCCACGGTCTGGGCCAGGTCCTGCTGGAGCACCATCTTGGTCTGGGCGTCGAGCGCCGAGAAGGGCTCGTCGAGCAGCAGCACGTCCGGGTCCATCATCATGGTGCGGGCAAGCGCCGCGCGCTGACGCATGCCGCCGGACAGTTCGTGCGGATAATGGTTGGCGAAGCCGTCCAGATGGTAGCGGTGGAGGAACTTCCGCGCCCGCTCTTCGCGCTGCGCCGCGTCCATGCGGCGGATTTCCTGGCCGAACTCGACATTCTTGCGGATCGTCCGCCAGGGCAGCAGCAGGTCCTTCTGGAGCATGAAGGCGACATGCTCGTTCGGCCCGCTGACCGGTTCGCCGTCGACGAAAATCTCGCCCTGCGACGGCCGGTCGAGGCCCGAGGCCAGGTTGAGCAGGGTGCTCTTGCCGCAGCCGCTCGGCCCGATCAGCGCGACGACCTCGCCGTCCGCGATGTCGATGCTGACGCCCTCGACCGCGAGCACGCCCTCGCTGCCGGTCCGGCCGCGCACCGGCGGGAAATAGCGCGAGACCTCCTTGAAGCTGAGCCGAAGCATGGGCGCCAGAAGCGGTCCGGACCGCAGATCAGGCGCCGAGGCGGGCCATTTCGGCCTGGAATATCTCGGCGGTCCAGCGCCCGCCGTCCGGCGGCGCCACATCGGCTTCGTTCAGGCCGGCGACGATGCCGTCGAGATCGTGGACGCTGCGGTCGAACAGGCTCTCCAGCGCATCGCCCAGCGCCTTGGTATAGGGCGTCTCCTCCCAGTCGCGGCACTGGCGGGGATAGTCGATCCCGGCGAGCGGGTGGGTCATGCGCGGGCTGGTCATGCCGGTTCGGTCGTCGTTTTCCGGGACAGGCGCGACCCTAGCGGGCGGCCCTTTGCAGGTCAAAAGCTTTGGGGTCTCGTTGCGCTTCCGGGGTTCCCGGAAGGAGACGGATCGCGTCGCATCGGGCCGATTCGGCCGCGCTCACGCCGATTTGCGCGGACGAATTGCGCGCAGGGCGGAAGCCTCGTTCCGTTCCGCAAGCATGAGTTCATACCGGTCCTGGAGGTTCATCCAGCTCCGGGCGTCGGTGCCGAAGTAGCGCGCCAGACGCAGCGCGGTCTCGGCCGTGATGCCGCGGCGGCCGCGGACGATCTCGGCAATGCGCGCCGGCGTGACCCCGATCGCCTTCGCCAGCGCCGTGGCGGACAAGCCGAAGGGCTCCATGAAATCGTGCTTGAGAACTTCGCCGGGATGTACCGGTTCCAACAAGGTCATGTCGGTGTGTCCTCGATTGAGATCAGTGGTAATCGACGATCTCGGCATCCCACGCGTCTCCATCGACGAAGCGGAAGCAGAGCCGCCACTGGTCATTGATCCGGATGCTGTATTGGCCTTTCCGGTCGCCCCGAAGCGCCTCCAGACGGTTCCCGGGCGGAACCCGGAGAAAGTCCAGTGTTGCGGCGGCGTCCAGTTGCGCGAGTTTGCGCTGCGCAACTCGCTCGAAGCCAACGAAACGCCGCACCCGATAGCCATTGGCAAGGCGCTCGGTGTCCTTGCAGCGGAAGCTCCGAATCATACCTTCCAAAATATCGCATATCGGTATGCGATATGCAACCAAGCGCGGAGAGTCTTAAACCCGCTCGCCCGAAGACCCGACAGCGGGTTTCCGACCGTTGCTTCCGGAAGCCTTCACGGTATCTGAGGGGGGTGAGGAATCGCGCACTGCAAAATTTTCCCTGGGAAGGACCCGAATGCCATGACCGCCGTTCGCCACAGCCTCGAAGACGGCATCTTCACCGTCGCCTTCGCCAACCCGCCGGAGGGGTTCTTCACCGGCGCGATGGCGGAGGGCCTGCTCGCCCTGCTGCCGGCGATGGCGGCGGACGGGGTGCGGGCGGTCATCCTGCAGGGCGGCGTGCCGGGCGTCTTCATCCGGCATTATTCGGTCGCCGAACTGGCGGCGTTGTCCGACGCGCTGCGCGCCAGGGGCCGGACCTTCGACGAGACCACGCCGGTCGCCCATCACACGATGAACCGGATCGCCGAAGGGCTGGAGGCGTTGCCGAAGCCGGTGATTGCGGCGCTCAACGGCACGGCGATGGGCGGTGGGTGGGAGCTGGCGATGGCCTGCGACCTGCGCATCGCCGAAGCCGGCGACCAAGCCTACGGGCTGCCGGAAGCGCGGCTCGGCATCCTGCCCGGCGCCGGCGGCACCCAGCGGCTGGCCCGGCTGGTCGGCACGGCGCGGGCGCTGGAAATGACCCTGCGCGGCCGTACCGTCGGCCCGGACGAGGCGCTTGCGCTGGGCATGGTCCACGAGGTCGCGTCCGACGCCGCCGCGCGCGCCGCTGAAATCGCCCGCGAACTGGCAGCCCGGCCGCCGCAGGCGCTGGCCCATATCAAGCGGCTGGTGCGCGCCGCCCTGCCGCCCGTCGATCCGGAGACGCTGCAACTGGAAAGCCGCCTGTTCCTCGACCTCGCCGTTTCGGACGGCGGCAACGCCCTGATGCGCCGGATGGTCGACGAAGGGCTCGATATCCGGGAGGTGGAATAGAGTGGCGGCCTACGCCCCACCCGCCGCGGGCTCGCGGTCTTCGAGAAGCGTCGCGATGACTTCCTTGAGATTGCCGTTGAGTTCCTCCAGGGTCTCGCCCTGGCTGTGCGCGCCTGGAAATCCGGGCACATAACCGACATATAAGCCGGTATCGAGGCAGCGCTCGACGACGGCGGTATAGGTTTGCATCGGTGTCTATGTCGTTCTCGATATCCGGTGCCAAACTAACCACGGGAACCGGCAGGAACAAGATGTGGAATGGACGACCGGAGCGATGCCGGCCCGCCCCTTACGATAAACTCGCTATCGAATGTCACAGCGACGTGGCGCGACGGCACTTGCCTTCCTGCATCCGATGAGCGGATTCGGCGCTGCAATGGTCCCGTCAACCTCCCCATCCCCCATCCACATCGTCGGCGGCGGCCTGGCGGGCTGCGAGGCGGCATGGCAGGCGGCCGGCGCCGGCGCTCCGGTTATCCTGCACGAGATGCGGCCGGAGCGCGGGACCGAGGCGCACCAGACGGATACGCTCGCCGAGCTGGTCTGCTCCAACTCCTTCCGCTCGGACGACGCCGAGGCCAACGCGGTCGGCGTGCTGCACGCGGAGATGCGGCGCTGCGGCTCGCTGATCCTCGCGGCGGCCGACGAACACAAGGTGCCGGCGGGCGGAGCGCTGGCGGTCGATAGGGACGGCTTTGCCGGGGCGGTGCAGGCGCGGCTGGAGGCGCATCCGCTGGTCGAAATCCGGCGCGGGGAGGTGGAAGGGCTGCCGCCCGCGGACTGGGACACGGTGATCGTCGCGACCGGGCCGCTGACCTCGCCGGCGCTGGCCCGGGCCATCCTCGACCTGACCGGCGAGGACTCGCTCGCTTTCTTCGACGCCATCGCGCCCATCGTCCACGCCGATTCGATCGACGGGAGCGTCGCCTGGCGCCAGTCGCGCTACGACAAGCCGGGCCCCGGCGGCGACGCCAAGGCGTACATCAACTGCCCGCTCGACCAAGCGCAGTACAACGGCTTCATCGACGCCCTGCTCGCCGGCGACAAGACGGAATTCAAGGACTGGGAGAAGGACACGCCCTATTTCGAGGGCTGCCTTCCGATCGAGGTCATGGCCGAGCGAGGCCGGGAAACCCTGCGCTTCGGCCCGATGAAGCCGGTCGGCCTGACCGACCCGCGCACCGGCCGGCGCGCCCATGCCGTGGTCCAGCTGCGCCAGGACAATGCGCTCGGCACCCTGTTCAACATGGTCGGCTTCCAGACCAAGCTGAAACACGGCGCCCAGACCGAAATCTTCCGGACGATTCCGGGGCTGGAGAACGCCCGCTTCGCCCGGCTCGGCGGCATCCACCGCAACACCTTCCTGAACAGCCCGAAACTGCTGGACCAAGAGCTGCGCCTGAAGGCCGATCCGCGGCTGCGCTTCGCCGGCCAGATCACCGGCGTGGAAGGCTATGTCGAGAGCGCAGCGATCGGCCTATTGGCCGGCCGGATGGCGGCGGCCGAGCGGCTGGGACGGACCTTCGCGCCGCCGCCTCAGACCACGGCGCTGGGCGCCCTGCTGCGCCACATCACCGGCGGCGCGGCCGCCGACAGTTTCCAGCCCATGAACGTCAATTTCGGCCTGATGCCGCCGCCGATACCGGCCGAAGGCAAGCGCCTCAAGGGCCGCGCCCGCAAGCAGGCCATGGCAGCGCGGGCGCTCGCCGACCTCGACCGCTGGCTCGCCGAATCGTCCGCGCACGCGGACTCCGGCGTCAAGGCAGCAATTTGATTATCGCCACCCCAAGACCGATCATGGCAGCCATTCCGCCGAACAGCCGCCAGGTCATGCGCGCTTCAAGCGCGGCGAGCGCGGCTTCCAGTTCCGGGCGCGTCACCGGCGCCCCTGCACCCGCAGCCCGCTGGCACGCATCGGCCATGGCTTCAGCCTGCCGGCGTTCTATTCCTGCCGCTTCGAGGTCGCGGGCAACGGCAAGGGCGTCGAAGGTCGTCATACGTCCAACATAGTCGGTTCACTCGGGACCGGCAACGGCACGGAGGGGAGCGGAGAGGGGGTGCAAGCGCCAGGCCCTTCCCAAAGCCACCGCCAAGCTATAATCCCTGTGCGGTAGCGCGCCGCAAGGCCCGCGGACGCCGCGAACGGGAGCCGGCCCATGCCCGCCGAAACCGCAATGGTCGAGACCTTCGACTATCGCCACAGCCCGCTGCCGGTGCGCGCGGGTCTGGCGGCATCCCAGCGGCGCGCCTGGGCCCGGCTGGGCGAACCGGGCGAATGGTGGACCGGCGCGGTGCGCATCGCGATCGCCGAGGAGACCCGCGCGGCGCCCGACTGCGCCTTCTGCATCGAGCGCAAGGCGGCGCTCTCGCCTTATGCCGTCAGCGGGACGCACACCGCGGCGACCGGCCTGCCGGAAATTCTGGTCGACGTCATCCACAGGATCCGCACCGACGCCGAACGGCTGACCCGGCGCTTCTACGAGGATGCGCTGGCCGGCGGCCTGAGCGACGCGGAATATGTCGAGACCGTCGCCGTCGTGGCCACGGTCGTCGCCGTCGACACCTTCTGCGACGCCATGGGCCTGCCGCGCCACGCCCTGCCCGCGCCGGCGCCCGGCGAACCGCGCCGGCGGCGGCCCGCCGGGGCGAAGGAGGGGCTGGCCTGGATGCCGACGGTCGCGCCCGAGGACATGACCGGGGCGGAAGCCGGCATGTATGACGGACTGGCCGCCGTGAACATCCACCGGGCGCTGTCCCTCGTGCCGGCGGAGGTCGTCGGTTTCTTCGACCTGGACGCCGAGCATTACCTGCCCGACGCGCAGCTGCGCGATTTCGGCACCGAATACCGCGCGCTGACCCACGCCCAGATCGAATTTCTCGCCGCCCGGGTCTCGGCGATCAACCAGTGCGTCTACTGAACCACCAGCCACGCGGTGCTGCTCCGGGGGAGCGGCGAGCATACCGGCGACGACTACGATCTGGCGGCCATCGTGCCCGACCGGGAGAAAGACGGCGGCAGCGGCAGCGGTGTTGCCGCGGCGGCGGCGCTGACCGCCTACGCCGACGCCTTCTTCGACGGCGGGCAGGACTTTGCCGCGGCGCGCGACCGGCTGCACGCGGAGATCGGCGGCGCAGCGCTGGTCGACGCCGCCGGCGTGCTCGCCATCTTCAATGCGGTCGTGCGGATCGCCGACGCGACCGGCATTCCGCTGGAAGACCAGAAAGCCGAGATGTCGGCGGATTTCAGGGACGCGCTGGGCATCGCCGACTACCCGTCAACGGCCGGCAAGTTCTGACGCCGCAACGCGCCCGCACCTGTTGACCGGCGCAGGATTTTGACTAAATTCCTCTAAACTGCCGGATTCGGGATTTGTGTCCGAAAAGAGGCCCGCTATTGGTCCCTTGATGCCGCTGCCATGGCCGCATCGTCGAACGCCGGCAGACTCTCGAAGGAGCCGAATCCCTGCTTCACGTACCACACGGAAAAATTGAGCATGGCTTCCGGCGACGGCGCATTCGCGATGTCGACGAAATCGTACCGGCCCTGGGTGTAATGGATCGAGTCGAACTCAATTCCGAGCTCGCTGGCCTTGGCGCGCGCCAGCCTGATCCGCTCCTCGTGCCTGGTCAGCCATTCGTCGCTCTGTTTGCCGAGCAGCACATATTTCATGACAGTCTCCCTGTTGCGGGGCTCCCGGTCGTCGGGGGCCGGTCCGGGGCGAACCTAGGCGCGCACCGGCCGGGAAGGCAAGGTCGCGTTATGGCGCGAAGCGGCGCGGCTCCCGTTCCGGCGCGCCGGCGCAGCGTCGGTCATGACGGATCATGACATTTCACGACACATCCGCACCGGACCACGATTTCCGGCGCCTGCCGTGCCGTGGAGGTCGCATTACATTTCATGACATTTCCTGACATACCGCAGCATCCCTTCCGCCAGACGCGAAGCCGCCATGCCAGCCGACATCCACATCGAGCGCCGGGGCGAGATTCTCCTCCTGACCCTGGACGATCCCGAGACCCGCAACGCCATCGCCCGCGAGATCTACGAGAAGGCGACCGCGGCCATCGTCGATGCCGGCAGCGACCCGTCCGTGCGCGCCCTCGTGCTGACCGGGGCGAACGGCGTCTTCTGCTCCGGCGGCAATGTCGGCAACTTCCCGGAGCGGCGAAAGCAGCCGCGTTCGGTCAGCCTGGGCTCGGTCGGCCTGCTTCACGGCTGGATCAAGGCGATCCGCGCCTGCCCCAAGCCGGTGATCGCCGCGGTCGAGCGGGTCGCCGCCGGGGCCGGCGTCTCGCTCGCGCTGGCCTGCGACCTGATCGTGTCGTCGCGCGACGCCCGCTATGTCGTCGCCTACGTCAAGATCGGCCTCAGCCCCGACGGCGGCGCGACCGCTTCGCTGATGCGCCTGCTGCCGCGCCACCTTGTGACCGAGCTGTGCCTGTTCGGCGACCCGGTCGACGCCGAGACACTGCACCGCCACGGCGTCATCAACCGGCTGACCGACTCGGGAAAAGCGCTGGACGGGGCGATGGCGCTGGCCGTCCGTCTCGCCGACGGGCCGCAGAACGCCATCGGCCGGATCAAGCGGCTGATCGACGCCGCGCCCGGCAACAGCTTCGGCGAACAGCTCGACATGGAAGCCGGCTTCATCGCCGACTCGTTCAGGGACGAGGAGACCCGGATCGGCTTCGAGGCCTTCCTGAACAAGCAGAAACCCGACTTCCACAAGGCAGGTGCCGGGTAATGCCTGCGCCGCCCCTCGATACGCCCCGGATTTAATCCGGGGCTACTCGGGATGAGGGATTCTGGATCGTCCTGCTCCCACGAACCCTCATCCCGAGTAGGCGCGCTCGCGCGCCGTATCGAGGGAGGCACCGGCCCATTGTCGCAAACCGGTGACGGGCGGCGGAAAGATACGCCATAACGGGCGCGACGCCCGATTGACGCATTGCGGAGGGAAAGGAAAGGGATGCCCGGCAGCGACACCGTCGGCCTGAAGGCCTATGGCGCCTATGTCCCGCGGCTGCGGCTCAGCCGTCAGGCGATCGCCGAGTCCAACGCCTGGTTCAACCCGGCGATCAAGGGGCTGGCCAGGGGCGAGCGCGCGATCTGCAACTGGGACGAGGACAGCCTGACCATGGGCGTCGAGGCCGCGCGCGACTGCCTGACCCCGGCGCGGCTCGATGAGGGCGCGCCCGCCATCGCGGCGGTGACCTTCGCGTCGACCACCCTGCCCTTCGACGACCGGCAGAACGCCGGAATCCTCGCCACGGCGCTGAATTTCGACGAAACCGCCGTCACGATGGACTTCGCCGCGTCCCAGCGCGCCGGCACTTCGGGCCTGCTGAACGCCCTGCGCAACGCAGGCGCCGGCGATTCGCTGTTCGTCGCCGCCGACAAGCGCCGCACCCGCGCTTCCGGACCGCAGGAATTGCAGTTCGGCGACGCGGCCGCCGCCTTCACCGTCGGCAGCGGCAACCTCATCGCGGACTATCTCGGCGGCCACCAGCTTTCGACCGACTTCGTCGACCATTACCGCGGCGCCGATTCGAAATTCGACTACAACTGGGAAGAGCGCTGGATCCGGGACGAGGGCTATTTCAAGATCGCCCCGCGCGCCATCGCGGCAGCGCTCGAATCGACGGGCCTGGACGGCGGCGGCGTCGACCGTTTCATCATGCCGGCGTTGATCCGCGGCGTGCCGAAGAAAGTGGCGGCGATGGCCGGCATCGCGCCCGGTGCGGTGCGCGACACGCTGCAGGCGCAGCTCGGCGAGGCCGGGACCGCCCATCCGCTGGTCATGCTGGTCGACTGCCTGCAGGAAGCGGCGGCCGGCGAGACGATCATGGTCGTGGGCTGGGGCCAGGGCTGCGACGTGCTGCTGTTCCGCACCACGGAGGCGCTGAAGTCGCTGCCGCCGCGCCAGGGCGTGAAAGGCTATCTCGCCCGCCGCCGGGAGGAGACCAACTACAACCGCTATCTCAGCTTCAACGACCTGCTGGAGCAGGATCGCGGCATCCGGTCCGAAGTCGATGCGCCGACGGCGCTGAGCGCGCTCTACCGCAACCGCGACATGGTGCTGGGATTCGTCGGCGGGAAATGCCGGATCTGCGGCACGGTGCAGTATCCGAAGACCCGGGCCTGCGTCAGCCCGAACTGTGGCGCCTTCAACAGCCAGGACCCGCATCCCTTCGCCGAAATCCCGGCGACGGTGCAGAGCTGGACAGCCGACAACCTGACCTATTCGCCCGACCCGCCGGCCCATTTCGGCATGGTCGTGTTCGACGAGGGTGGCCGGCTGATGGCCGACATGACCGACGTGGCGCCCGGCGAGGTCGCAGTGGGCATGCCGGTGCGCATGGTATTCCGCCGCCGGGCGGTCGACGACAGGCGCGGCTTCATCAAGTATTTCTGGAAAGCGACGCCGGACCACACGGCGGAAGATGCAACGGGAGGCGCAACATGAGCCTGAGCGACGTCAAGGCCCTGACCTTCGATACCGGCGGCACGATCCTCGACTGGCACAGCGGTTTCCGCGACGCGCTCGCCGCCGCCGGCACGCGCCACGGCATCGCGCGGGACTGGCCGGCGCTGGCCAACGAACTGCGCCGCCGTGGCCTCAAGGCGATGCTCAACCTCGGCGAGCACGAACCGCCCGGCTACAATTTCGACGACGCCCACCGCTTCTCGCTGGAGGCCATCGCGCAGGAAATCGGGCTGGACGCCTTCACCGAGGAGGATTTCCACGCCATCGCCTGGGACGCGGCACACAACTTCGAATGCTGGCCGGACTTCCCGGCGGTGCAGCCGAAGCTGCGCGCGCATTACCTGGTCTGCTCCTTCACCATCCTGTCCTACCGGCTGATCCTCGACACGGCGAAGCGCAACGGTCTGTCCTGGGACGCAGTGTTCAGCTGCGAGGGCATCGGCAAGTACAAGCTGCTGCCGGAAGCCTATCTCACCGTCGCCGCGCGCCTCCAGCTCGAACCGGGCGAATGCCTGATGGTGGCCTGCCACAATTTCGACCTCGACGCCGCCCGGGCGGTCGGCTTCAAAACCGCCTTCGTGCGCCGGGCCGACGAATGGGGCCCCGAAGGCCCGCCCGACCCGGACCCCAACCCGGCCTGCGACATCGCCGTCGACAGCTTCCCGGAACTGGCCGCGGCGCTGGGGGTGGCGGTCTAGATCGCACCTGCAAACTCTTCGAGGCGATCAGATTTACTCGACGACCCAACAGTTTCCACGATAAACTTATCAAGGAACGACATCGAGGATCATGGCACAACATATAGTGTATCGAAGCACCTTCGATACACTATATATGGGAAGCGAGCAGGCCTTTCGATACACTACATATCGTGTATCGAAGCGCTATCGATACACTGCATATGGTAGTACCCCAACTAACATTCGACTTTGTGTTGGACGATGGCGATCCACTATTGGAGGTTCTATCTCCGCGAGATATTTGGGAGCGCTTAAACCAGCACGAGTTGTCTCGATATTCCGAGGATAGACGCATCGAATTCAAATCAACAAGAATACAATACGCAGAACTTGCAAAGTATTACTCAATGTTTTCCAATACATCACCCGAAGGTGGAGTAATCTTAGTTGGAGTAAATGATAATGGAGAGCCTGAAGGATGTTCATCTCTGTCGGGAAATCACCTAAATGAACTAGAGAAATTTCATCTTGACCATTGTCCCGAAGCAAGACCGGAACATCGTAGAATTGAGGTAAGCCTAAATGGAAACCACGACTTTATTCTGGCAATATACATTCCGTATACAAATAGGCTAACAGAAACAAGTAGGAGAGAGGCGTACATACGTTACGGTGATAGCAAACATAAAATGTCAGATGAAGAAAAACGAGAATATCGACAGTCTCGGAATGAAATCGAATTTGAACTTGAGCCAAGTGGATTGAAATGGCCGGACGATTTTGAGGCTGCGATTGTTGATAGCATTTGGGAGCGTTTTTCCGACCGAGAGGATATTCGCGATAGAACTCGCGAAGAAATTCTTGAAATAAAGCACCTTGGGCAAATTCAGAGGGGTAATTTTCATCCGAATAAAGCGCTTGCAATACTTGCTTCAAAAGACGCACGCGCACTGTTCCCAGGTTGTCGAATTAGGCTACAAAGATTTGAAGGGACGATCGAAGGATTAGGCCAATCATACAATCCAGTTGTTGATCGCTTTATTGAAGGAAATGCAGTCCAGCTAGTTGAAAGAACAGCATCAATGCTAGATAATTTAATCTACGATTTTACATGGCTTGGTGAAGATGGAAAATTTGTCACTACGAAGGAATATCCAAGAGCAGCTTGGTTTGAAGCCTTGGTCAACGCAGTAGCTCATAGGTCGTATATTTTCTCTGGAGCGGACATTTCGATCAAATTATTCCAAGATCGGATGGAAATTGAGAGTCCAGGTGGATTTTGCCCTCCGGTCAATGAGAGTAATATTTATGAGGTTCGAGCTAGTAGAAACCCATTTCTTATGGACGGAATGTATTTGTTGGACTACGTTAAAATGGCGAGGGAAGGTACTCGCAGAATGGCAGCCAGCATGAAGGAGTACGGGCTACCCGCGCCTGAGTTTGTACAGGAAACAGTTCAAGGTCTTTTGGTACGCGTCGTGCTCAAGAACAATAGTGAATATAGAAGGCGTGCTGGCGCCACAGAAGTTATTGTAGCGTTTGGAGAGAAATTGTGGAAAAACTTAGATGACGATGAGCAGAAATTAGCTGAAATTGCGGTGCGAAATGGAGAAATAAACGTATCTGACGCACAACGTGCCACTGGGCGTACTTGGCATACAGCAAAAAAGAAATTGGGGAAAATGGTATCAAAGGGAGCCCTAATTCATGTTCACAATCAATCAGATAGAGATACTCGAGCATATTATAGGCCTAGAAAAATTGAAGAAACTTAAACACAGTCAATTGGAAAAAAATTGAAGCCTAGATATGTAAAAAAGGTTCTGTTTAGGGCGGCTGTATGAATTCGCTTCACCTGCGCCCATCAAGGGAATAGGTTAGGCGCTGCAACCTCAAAGGCACTAGGCAGGGACAGGAAACATGGCACGCGGCATCAAGGACAAGGTGGCCATTCTGGGCATGGGCTGCTCGAAGTTCGGCGAGCGGTGGGACATGAACGCCGAGGACCTGATCGTCGAGGCGGTCGAGGAATGCCTCGAAGACGCCGGGATAGAGCGCAGCAGCATCGACGCCGCCTGGTTCTCGACCGCGATCGAGGAGCAGCATGTCGGCAAGTCCGGCGTGCCGCTCGCGGTCAGCCTGCGCCTGCCCTACATCCCGGTGACGCGGGTCGAGAACTATTGCGCGTCGGGCACCGAATCCTTCCGCGGCGCCTGCTATGCCGTGGCGTCGGGCGCGGCGGACATCGCGCTGGCGGTCGGCGTCGAGAAGCTGAAGGACACCGGCTATGGCGGCCTGCCCCAGCGCACCCGCGGCGCGGTCGCCGACATGGTCTGGCCGAACGCTTCGGCGCCGGGCAGCTTCGCCCAGTTGGCGACCGCCTATTCGGCCAAGCACGGCGTCGACCCCGGCGAACTCAAGACGGCGATGGCCCGGGTCTCGGTCAAGAGCCACGCCAACGGCGCCAAGAACCCGAAGGCCCATCTGCGCAAGGAAATCGACATCGATACCGTGCTGAACGCGCCGATGGTCGCCGAGCCGCTCGGCCTGTTCGACTGCTGCGGCGTCTCCGACGGCTCGGCCGCCGCCCTCGTGACCACACCGGAGATCGCCCGGAGCCTGGGCAAGACCGACCTGGTGAGCGTCAAGGCCCTGCAACTCGCCGTCTCCAACGGCCAGGAAGCGAGCCACAATTCCTGGGACGGCAGCTATTTCATGACCACGCGGCGCGCGGCCGAGCGGGCCTACAAGGAAGCCGAGATCCGTAAGCCGCGCGACGAAGTCAGCATGTTCGAGGTCCACGACTGCTTCTCGATCACCGAGCTGGTGACCATGGAAGACCTCTATCTGTCCGAGGAGGGCACGGCCTGGAAGGACATTCTCGACGGCTTCTACGACGCCGACGGCAGGATCCCCTGCCAGATCGACGGCGGGCTAAAATGCTTCGGCCACCCGATCGGCGCCTCGGGCCTGCGCATGCTCTACGAGATGTATCTCCAGTTCCACGGCCGCGCCGGCGCACGCCAGCTCGACGATCCGAAGATCGGCATGACCCACAATCTGGGCGGCTTCCCGCACCAGAACGTGTCCAGCGTCTCGATCGTCGGCCGCTACGACGCCTGACGCCCGCCATTTGACACCCGCCGCCGGGCCGCCGCTATCCTGACTCCGGACGATCCCCTTTTCGAGCACCGCTTCGCCGACCTGGGCGAGGTGCTGTTCCACTATGTCACCGCGGGCAGCGGGCCGCCGGTCGTGCTGCTGCACGGCTGGCCGCAGACCTGGTGGGAATGGCGCCACACCATTCCCGCGCTCGCCGGGCGCTACACCGTGATCGCGCCGGACATGCGCGGCCTGGGCGACAGTTCGCGCCCACTCGCCGGATACGACAAGCGGACCGTCGCCGGCGACATCTGGCAACTGATGCACGGGCATCTCGGCCACGACGCATTCCTGCTCGCCGGCCACGACTGGGGCGGCCCGGTCGCCTATGCGCTGGCCGCCGCCCATCCGGAAGCGGTGCGCAAGCTCGCGATTCTCGATGTCACGATACCCGGCTGCGGCGGGGACTTTTCGCAGGGCGGGCGGCGCTGGCACCACCAGTTCCACATGACGCCGGACCTGCCGGAAGCGCTGGTGACCGGCCGCGAGACGGAGTATCTCGGCTGGTTCTACCGGACCTTCGCCTACCGGCCCGACGCCATCGGCCCGGCCGATGTCGCTGAATATCTGCGCACCTACACCCGGCCGGGGGCCCTGCGCGCCGGTTTCGCCTACTACCGCGCGCTGCCCGAGGATGCGGCGGCCAATGCCGAGACCATCGCCCGCTTCAAGCTGCCGATGCCGGTGCTCGCGCTGGGCGGCGCGGTCAGCTACCCGCACGGCCGCGGGCGCGGGACGGAAACCGAGGAATCGCTGCGCCGGGTCGCGGACAACGTGACCGGCGGCACGATCCCCGATTGCGGCCACTTCATCCCGGAAGAAGCGCCGGACGAACTGAACGCGCAATTGCTGGACTTTTTCGCGGACTGACTGCCCGCCGTTCGGCCGGCCGCTGCCGGGCGCAATCCCCTCATCGTCATCCCGACCGGGCGAAGCGAGCGGAGGAATCTCGGCTCGATCTCACCCACCAGAACCCGAGTGCGGTGACGAGATTCCTCCACTCCGCCCCGGATGAATCCGGGGCTCCGGTCGGAATGACGGGTGGGAGTTGAGAAAGAGGCACTGTAGCCGGCAGTACGAAATTTCAAACCGACTCGCTATCCCGTGCCGGGAGGGGTTGACTCTGGGTCTTCGGAACATTATATGAACAAATGAACGGCGACGCGGGCGGACCGACGGCAAAAAACACGGTAGAAAGACCGGTCTGTTCTAATTTGCGCCGGCTGGAAAACGGCGGAAATCTGCGGTTGACGGGGCATGGCGAAATTGAACGATCGCTCAAGAATAAGGGGAAATAGTCCTAGAGCGTGCTGACCATGCGGCCGGACGCTATAGCGGCCGGGTCGCCTCTTCCAGCCAGGCCGCGGTTTCCGGATCGACCAGCGGGCCGATCGTTTCGCGGACCCGGGCGTGGTAGCCGTCGACCCAGCCCGTTTCGTCCGCCGTGAGGAGAGCGCGGTCGATCAGGGCGCGGTCGATGGGCGCCAGGGTCAGGGTCTCGAAGCCAAGCATCGACCGCTCGGCGCCGGGGACCTCGACCTCCTGCACCGCGACCAGGTTCTCGATGCGGATGCCGTATTCGCCGGTCCGGTAATAGCCGGGCTCGTTGGAGACGATCATGCCCGGCTTCAGGGCGATGCTGTTGGGCAGCTTCGAGATGCGCTGCGGCCCTTCGTGGACCGAGAGATAGCTGCCGACGCCGTGGCCGGTGCCGTGGTCGTAGTCCAGCCCGTCGCCCCACAGCGCCATGCGCGCCAGGGCGTCGATCTGGCTGCCGGTCGTCCCTTGCGGGAACCGCGCGGTGGCGAGCGCGATGTGGCCCTTGAGCACCAGGGTGAAATGACGGCGCATCGCGGCGGTCGGCGTGCCGATGGCGACGGTCCGGGTCACGTCTGTCGTGCCGTCGGCGTACTGGCCGCCCGAATCGACCAGATAGAGCGCGCCCGGCGCCAGCCGGCGGTTGGTTTCCGGCGTCACCCGGTAGTGCACGATGGCGCCGTTCGGGCCGGCGCCGGAGATGGTGTCGAAACTCAGGTCGCGCAGCAGGTTGGACTCGCGCCGGAAGCCCTCCAGCCGGTCGGCGGCGGCGATTTCGTCGACCGCGCCGCCCGGCGCCTCCCGGGCCAGCCAGGCGAGGAAGCGGGTCAGCGCCGCCCCGTCGCGCCGGTGGGCGTTGCGCGCACCCTCCAGTTCGACGGCGTTCTTGCACGCCTTGGGCAACTGGCACGGGTCGGCGCCGCGCTCGACGAGGGCGCCTGCCGCGTCCAGCACCCGGAAGATCCGGTCGGCCGCGCTCGCCGGATCGGCCAGCACCTTGCGGCCGGCGAAGCCGCCCAGCGCCCCCTCGAACGCATCCGGCGGCTCAAGGGCAATATCGCCGCCCAGATGGTCCGCCAGCGCCGCATCGATCTTGCCGGCCGGCGCAAACAGGGCGACCGTGGCGTCGTTGCGCAGGATGGCGAAGGAGAGCGGAAACGGCGTCCGCGGCACGTCACGGCCGCGGATATTGAGCAGCCAGGCGATCGAATCCGGCAGGGTGAGCATAGCGGCCTCGACGCCGCGTTCGGCGAGCTTTTCCGCCAGCGCCGCGCGCTTGTCGGCCGAAGTCTCGCCGGCCAGTTCCGGCGGATGACTCTCGAACGGGGCGTCCGGGCGGGACGGCCGGTCTTCCCAGAGCCGGTCGATCGGGTTCTCTGCGACCGGCGCAAGCTCCGCGCCGACCGCCTCGCAGGCGGCGCGCAGCCGCGCCGCGCCCTCGGCGGTGTGCAGCCACGGATCGTAGCCGAGCCGCCCGCCGCCGCTCAGCGATTCGCGCAGCCAGGCCGCGGCCGGTTCGTCGGTGATGTGACGGACCTCGAACACCGCCGGATCGATCTGGTCTCCGACCTGCAATGTGTAGCGCCCGTCGACGAAGATCGCCGCCTTCCGCCCGAGCACGATCGCCAGGCCCGCCGAGCCCGTGAAGCCGGTCAGCCAGGCCAGGCGCTCGGCATGGGGCGGTACATATTCGCCCTGATGCGCGTCGGCGCGCGGGACCACGAACCCCTGGAGGCCGTCCTGCGCCAGCAAGGCGCGCAGGGCGGCCACGCGGTCGGCGGACCGGCTAGTGGGATCCGGGGACGTCATGCGCGATACCCGGCGCCGCGGTAGGGCGCGTCGGGGCCTTTTGAAGGGGTGGAGATATGCAACATACGCATGGCAGACGAGGGGTTCGGTCGATTGTGCCGGTTCCGGCGCGCCTCATGTGACGGGCAGGACAACAGGTTTCACCCAACGAGAGTCCCCGGACAATGTTTCCGACAATGTTTCTATCGAAATCGACCCGGAGCGTCACGGGTTTCGACGAACTGGCGGTGCGCCGCGACGCCGCCGCCCTGCGCGCCCGATTCCTGCGCTCGTATGCCCTCGGCGCATGGAGCGCGCTGCGGCGGTTCTTCTCCCGCCAGACGCCGCGCGGCATAGTTTACGCCCGGGAGGTACGGGTGCCGCGCCGGCAATGGTTCAGCGAAGCCTCAGCCGGTAGCTGGACCACGACCCCCTGACGAGGCGGCGTTCGAGCCGGAAGCCGGCGGCCCGGTAGCGGCAGAGCACGCGGTTTTCCTGGCTCGACAGGATTCCGGACAGGATCAGCTGCCCGCGCCGCGCGACGGCGCCGCGCAATTCCGGCGCAATGTCGGCCAGCGGGCCCGCCAGGATATTCGCGATGACCAGGTCGAACGGTTGCTCGCGGCGCACCGGGTCGAGGCCGCGGCCGCAGCGCGCGGCGATCCGGGGCAGGCAGCCGTTGCGCACGGCGTTGGCCCGGACCGTCCGCACAGCGACCGGGTCGATGTCCGTCGCCACCACGCGCCGCTTCCACAGTTGCACCGCCGCCAGGGCGAGAATGCCGGAGCCTGAGCCGAGGTCGAGGATACGCGGCGGCCGTCGCCGGCGTGCGATCTCCTCCAGCAGCAGCAGGCAGCCCTGCGTCGTCTCGTGCCGGCCCGAGCCGAAGGCGGGCCCGGCGTCGACGTAAAGATTCAGCAGGTGCGACCGCGGCGCTTCGCTGCGCCGGTGCTCCGGGACGATACGGAAACGCCCGACCGCGATCTCCGTCAGGTCCGCCCGGTTCTCGGCCAGCCAGTCGCGCGGTTCGAGGCAGGCGATCTCGACAGCGGGCGCCAGTACGCCAAGGGCTTCGGCGGCAAGCGCCAGCCCGGCCTCGAACGGCGCCGCGGCGGGTTCGCCGTCGAACAGGGCCTCGAGCGTCCATTCTTTGGCAGAACCGCCTGCCCGCACCCGGGCGACCGAAAGCGCCGATTGGAACAGGGGTTCCGAAGCATCGACCAGTTGCCGGCTTCCGGAGAACCGCAGCTGCCACAGGTCGGGCCGCTCCGCGGAAGCCGGGCCGGTCAACGGGCGGCTTCCCAATCCTCGTGGGTCAGCCGGTAGACCAGGAAGGCCGGCGGCTCGAGGCGGATCATCTCCTTCTCGAAGGTCAGGCCGGCCTTTTCCATCACGCGCAGGGAACCCGGATTGTCCGGCAGGGTGAAGGAGACGACGCTCTCGACGCCGAGGGTGCCGAAGGCGAAATCGACCACGGCGACCGCCGCCTCGGTGCCGTAGCCCCGGCCCCAGACGTCCGGCTCGAAGGCGTAGAGCAGCTCGATCTCGTCGCGGCTGTCGAGATAGTAGTGGCGCAGGCCGCTGCGCCCGACGGTCCGGCCGGTCGCCTTCTCGCTGAACATCCACTGGCCGTAGCCCATGCGCTGCCAGTGCTCGACCGCGCCGCGCACGAACTGCTCGCTGCGGTCGAGGGTCCACGAGCCGCCGATATGCTCGGCCACCGCCTCGGCCCGGTGCAACGCCTGCAACTGCGCGACATCGTCCAGCGAAATCGGCCGGGCGGTCAGGCGGACGGTTTCGAGGCGGCGGGGGGCATTCATCCCGGGAGACTGGGCGCCGCCCGGCGGCGCGTCAAGCGCAAGGCCGTCGCCGGAGCTTTGCGGCAACGCCCTTCTTGAAGTATCGGGCCAAAGGTCTTCGCGGGTCACGCCTGCGCCGCGCGTCGGACGGCTCATGTTCCGCCCCCCAAGCCGAACCGGACGGGCATCGTCGGGAACGGCGCCGGCATGCATTGAATCTCCACAGTTGCGATGACCGGTGTGACCGGTAAAGATCGGTTTATGGCGCTCACCTACTCGATCTACGAAGCGAAAGCGCGGTTTTCCGAGATCATCCGTCAAGTGCGCGACGGCAGGACCGTTACCGTCTCCTACCGGGGGGAACCGGTGGCGGAGATCCGCCCGATCGGACGGCCGCAGACGCCGACGCTCGAAGAGCGGCTCGACGATCTCGAACGCAGCGGCGCCCTGGTTCGCACGGCGCTGCCGAGACAGACGTTCCGCCCGGCCGGGCGCCGGCCCGGCGGACTGGCGCATTTTCTTGCCGAACGCGGCGATTGAGCGTCGCGTATGTCGATTCCCCGGTTTTGACGGCGATCGCCTTCGACGAGCCGGACGCCGCGGCGTATGCGCGCCGGCTGGACGAATTCACCCGTCTGATCTCTTCCAACCTGCTCGAAGCGGAACTGCGAGCGGCGTTCGCGCGCGAAAATCTGCTTTTCCCGGAGAGCGGGGTTGCAGGGATCGACTGGATTATGCCGGACAGGCCGCTCGCTCCGGAATTTGCGGCGGTGCTCGAAACGGGCGACCTGCGGGGCGCGACCTCTGGCATGTCGCGGCGGCGCTCTACGTCTCGCCCCGATCCGGCAACCTCGCCTTCGCCACGCTAGACGCCCGGCAAAGCGCCATCGCGGCAGCGCTGGGCTTCCCGCTTCCGTGGGACGCGAAATCGCCGTGAACGACCGGTTCCCGATCTGCATACCGGCCCGGCGGCCCCGCTCCTGACGGCACGACAGCCCGGTCAGCTTCCGGATTGCGCGCGTCGCCCGGTCCCGCGCGGCAGATTTAACCCAGCGCCCCCATCTTCGCGGCCGTGTCGCTCATGCGGTTGGAGAAGCCCCATTCGTTGTCGTACCAGCTGAGCACGCGGACGAACCGGCCCTCGATCACCTGGGTCTGGGTGAGGTCGAAGGTAGAGCTGGCCGGATTGTGGTTGAAGTCGGCGGAGACCAGCGGCGCGTCGCTGGTCACCAGCACGCCGGCGAGCGGGCCTTCCGCGGCGGCGACAACGGCGCCGTTGACCTCCTCCACCGAAGTATCGCGCGGCGCGGTGAAGGTGAAGTCGATCAGCGAGACGTTCGGCGTCGGCACGCGGATCGAGGTGCCGTCCAGCTTGCCGTTCAGCTCCGGCAGGACGAGGCCGACCGCGCGCGCCGCGCCGGTGGAGGTCGGGATCATCGAGACGGCGGAGGCGCGCGCCCGGCGCAGATCCTTGTGCAGGGTATCGACCGAGGGCTGATCGCCGGTGAAGGCGTGGATTGTCGTCATGAAGCCGCGCTCGATGCCGATCGCCTCGTGCAGCACATGGGCGACCGGCGCCAGGCAGTTGGTGGTGCAGGAGGCGTTCGAGACGACAGTGTGGCCGGCCTCCAGCCGGTCGTCGTTGACGCCGTAGACCACCGTCAGGTCTGCGCCGCTCGCCGGCGCCGACACCAGGACCTTCTTCGCCCCGGCGGCCAGATGGGCGCCCGCCTTTTCCCGGCTGGCGAACAGGCCGGTGCATTCCATCACGACATCGATATCGAGGTCGCCCCAGGGCAGCCGGGCCGGGTCGCGCTCGGACAGGACCTTCACCCGGCCGCGCCCGGCGTCCATCCAGTCGTCGCCGGTCTCGATCCGGCCGGGCAGGGTACCGTGCACCGAATCGTATTGCAGCAGGTGGGCGCTGGTCGCGACCGGCCCGAGATCGTTGATCGCGACGAACTCGACGTCCGTCCGCCCGGATTCCAGCGCGGCCCGGTAGACCAGCCGGCCTATCCGGCCGAAGCCGTTGATGGCAACCCGTACAGCCATGTTTTCTCCTGTCTGCTTCCCTCCGAACGGCCGGCTCAACCCCGGCCGGCGATAACCGTCCTGGCCGCTTCGGCAAGCGCTGCGGCGGTGATTCCGAAATGTTCGTAGAGCCGGGGCGCCGGGGCCGATGCGCCGAAGCCTCTCATCCCGACGAAACCGCCGCCGTCGCCGGTCCAGCGCGTCCAGCCGAAGCCGGCCGCAGCCTCGCAGGCGATCCGGGGCGCATCGCCCAGCACCGCGGCGCGATAATCGTCGGGCTGGCGCTCGAACAGTTCCCAACACGGCATGGACACCACGGCGGCCTCGATACCCTCCCCTTTCAGCAGCGCCCGGGCCTCGACGGCGATCGAAACCTCCGAGCCGGAGGCGAGCAGGGTCGCCTGCCGTTCCCCGCCGGACCCGGCAATGACATACCCCCCGCGCGCACAGGCGTTCTCCGCCCGGTGTTCGGTGCGCAGGGTCGGCAGGCCCTGCCGGGTCAGCGCGAGGACGGAGGGGGTTTCGCGCGCCTGGAGCGCCAGTTCCCAGCATTCCGCCACCTCGACGGCGTCGCACGGCCGGAAGACGTTCAGGTTGGGCATGGCGCGCAGGGCGGCCAGATGCTCGACCGGCTGGTGCGTCGGCCCGTCCTCACCGAGCCCGATGCTGTCGTGGGTCATCACATAGATCACCCGCTGCTCCATCAGGGCGGAGAGGCGGATCGCCGGCCGGGCATAGTCGGTAAAGACCAGGAAGGTGCCGCCGTAGGGAATCAGCCCGCCGTGCAGCGCCATGCCGTTCATCGCCGCCGCCATGCCGTGTTCGCGCACGCCGTAGCGGATGTAGCCGCCGGAGAATTCGCCGGCGGCGATGTCGCTGTGCGTGGCGGTGCGGGTGTTGTTGGACCCGGTGAGATCGGCCGAACCGCCGGCCAGCTCAGGAACGGCCTGCGTGAGCCGATCCAGGACTTTGCCGGACGCCTGGCGCGTCGCCATCTTCGGCGCCTCGGCGGCAAACTGTTGCTTGAGCGCGCCGACCGCATCGCCGAGGCCCGCGGGCAGCGCACCGTCCGAAACCCGCCGGAACGCCGCGCGGACCCCCGCATCGGCCGCGGCCAGACGCGCTTCCCAGGCATCGGCATCGGCCGCGCCGCGCGCGCCGGCCGCCCGCCATGCTTCCCCAACGTCGGCGGGAATTTCGAACGGCGGATGTTGCCAGTCCAGACTTTCGCGCGCCCCGGCGATTTCTTCGTCGCCGAGCGGCGCGCCATGGGTCGCCGCCGTGCCGGCCTTGGTCGGCGCGCCGTAGCCGATCACGGTCCTGCAGGCGATCATCGAGGGCCGTCCGTCGGCGCAGGCCGCCTGCATGGCGGCGGCGAGCGCGGCGGGGTCGTGGCCGTCGACCTGCTGGACGTGCCAGCCGCAGGCCTCGAAACGCCTTGCCTGGTCGTCGGACGTCGCCAGGCCGGTCGGCCCGTCGATGGAAATTTCGTTGTCGTCGAACAGGACGATCAGCTTGCCGAGCCCGAGATGGCCGGCCAGCGTGATCGCTTCCTGCGAAATGCCCTCCATGAGGCAGCCGTCGCCGGCAATCGCCCAGGTCCGGTGATCGACCAGGTCGTCGCTGAAGCGCGCATTCATCATGCGCTCGGCCAGCGCCATGCCGACGGCGTTTGCCAGCCCCTGTCCGAGCGGCCCGGTCGTCGTTTCGATGCCGGGCGCCGCGCCGTATTCCGGATGCCCGGCAGTGCGGCTGTGCAGCTGGCGGAAATTGCGCAGTTCCGCCATCGTCATGTCCGGATAGCCGGTCAGATGCAGCACGGCATAGAGCAGCATCGAGCCGTGTCCTGCGGAGAGCACAAAGCGGTCGCGGTCCGGCCAGTCGGGCCGCTGCGGATCGAATTTCAGGAATTGCGTGAACAGGACCGTCGCCGCGTCCGCCATGCCCATCGGCATCCCCGGATGGCCGCTCTTTGCGGCCTGGACCGCATCCATGGCAAGCGCACGAATGGCGTTGGCCATCCGGTCGTGCGGCACGGAAACAGAGCTGTCTGACATGGGCGAGCCACCGGGCGGTGAGGACGGACCGGCCGCCCGAAGAAATGCCGCCTGGCCGTTCGAGGCTGGGGCGAAAGACGGAAATCCGCATCCGGAACCGGGGCCGACAATGCAGCCGCAGCCCGGTATCGTCAACCGCGCGCACCCGTCGCAGGGGCCGCCTCATGGGCGATTGACCGGCTTGTACGATATTCCTATTGTGACATGTGAGGCGGTGCCCGTAACGGCCGGAAACGTAACAAGAATACTCCAACTCCATTTCGCGATCGCAGTCTGCTGGCTTCACCCATGTCCCGAATCGAAAAAGCTCAGGAACGTTTGGCGCGCGCGGTTGCTCGGCTCGAACGCGCCCGGAATACCCAGTCCGAACGACTCGCCGAAATGAAGGAGGCGCTGAATGTGGAACCGGGCGCCGGACCGGACGCCGGCGACATCAGCGACCTGATCCGTGCCCTGGAGGAAGCGCAGCGCGAGAATGCTGCACTGGTCGCCGAGCGTGAAGCCATGGCGGACCGGGTCGACGCAATCCTCGGCAGCGTGCGCCGGGCGGCGGGTATCAACGACAACGAACGCGCCGGGAGCGGCCCATGAGCGACGTGACGCTGACGATCAACCGCCGCCCCTACAAGGTCGCCTGCGAGGACGGCCAGGAAGACCATTTGCGCGGCCTGGGCCGTCTTGTCGAAGAGCGGGTCGGTGAACTGGTCGAATCGATGGGACAGATCGGCGATCAACAGCTGCTCGTGATGGCGAGCCTGCTGTTCGCCGACGATGCCAACGGCGCACGCGACGCCCTGAAAGCCGCGCAGGACAAGGCGGATGCCTTGAGCGCCGGGAAAGAGGCGGAGGACGAGGCCGCAGGCGCCATCGAAGATCTAGCGGCCAGAATCGAAGCACTGGCCGGCGCGATCGAGAAAGACTGACGCGTTTGTCCGCAACCGTCGCGGCGGCGAAACGGGCGCTGCGCCGCCGCGCGCTGGCGCAGCGCAGGCTCCTCGATATTCCGGGGGCCGCGGGGGCCGCAGCGGCGCATCTGCTCCAGGCCGTCGACATCGCGCCCGGCGTCACAGTGGCCGGCTATGCGGCGATGCGCGGCGAGCTGGACCCCCGCCCGGCACTGGTCGCGCTCGAAGCCCGGGGCTGCCGGACCGTTCTCCCGTATACGACGGGCAAGGGCGAACCGCTCCGCTTCCTGGAGGCGCCGGGCGGCGTTGCCGGGAGCACCGACGCGCTCGGGATCGCCGCCCCGCCGGGCTCGGCGACGGAGTTTGACCCCGATCTTCTTCTGGTGCCGCTCGCCGCGTTCGACCGGCAGGGCTACCGGCTGGGCTACGGCGGCGGATTCTATGACGCGGCGCTCGCCCGGCTGCGCGCCGGGAGGACGATAACAGCCGTCGGATGGGCCTTTGCGGCACAGGAAGTCGAAGCCGTGCCCACCGAACCGCACGACGCCAGGCTCGACTGGATTGTCACCGAACGGGAAGCCATCTACATCTCGGCCTGATCTCCCCGACGGACGGACCTTTTCATGCGACTGTTGTATTGCGGCGACATTGTCGGCCGGGCCGGCCGCGATGCGGTCATCGAACATCTGCCCGGCCTCCGGAGCCGGCTCGGGCTCGATTTCGTCGCGGTGAACGGTGAGAACGCCGCCCACGGTTTCGGCATCACCGCCGACATCTGCCGCAAGGTCTACGACGCCGGCGCGGACTGCATCCTGCTCGGCAACCATGCCTGGGACCAGCGCGACATCATCGGCTATATCGACAGCGACCCGCGCCTGATCCGCCCGATCAACTATCCGCAAGGGACGCCGGGCAAGGGCGAGGCCCTGATCGACATCGGCCGCGGGCGGAAGGTCTATGTCCTCCAGGTGATGGCGCGCCTGTTCATGGACCCGCTGGACGACCCGTTCGCCGCGGCGGAGAAAGCGCTGGCAACCCATCGGCTGAAACGGGAAGCCGACGCCATCCTGGTCGACATGCACGGCGAAGCGACGAGCGAGAAGACATCCTTCGGCCATTTCCTCGACGGCCGCGTCTCACTGGTCGCGGGGACCCATACCCATGTGCCGACGGCCGACGCCCAGATCCTGAACGGCGGGACGGCCTACATCACCGATATCGGCATGTGCGGCGACTACGACTCGGTCATCGGCATGAAAAAGGAAGCGCCGATCGACCGGTTCCGGCGCAAGATGCCGGGCGACCGGCTCGGCCCGGCCGACGGCGAAGGCACCTTGTGCGCCGTCTATGTCGAGACCGACGACGCGACCGGCCTGGCGACGCGCGTCGAGGCTGTGCGCGTCGGCCCGCGGCTGGCCAACGCCGTTCCGGAGGTCGCGGCGGCCTGACGCGGCAATCCGCTCGCCACACGAATAACGGAAGGATTGCTACGCAACAGCCACAATATGTTGTATAGTCGTGGCCATTGACGGGCTTTATATAGCTTGGCGATCGGTTCGATCCGGAAGGAACGCCACCCGACATGGCCGGCCATTCCAAATTCAAGAACATCATGCACCGGAAGGGCGCGCAGGATGCGAAGCGCGCCAGAATCTTCGCCCGGCACGCCAAGGAAATCATGATCGCCGCGCGGGCCGGCGCCGACCCGGACATGAATGCCCGCCTGCGCAGCGCGATCGCCGCCGCCAAGGCGCAGAACATGCCGAACGACAATATCGACCGGGCCGTGAAGAAAGGCAGCGGCGGCGGCGAAGCCGATACCTACGAGGAAATCCGCTACGAAGGCTACGGGCCCGGCGGCGTCGCGATGATCGTCGACGTCCTGACCGACAACCGCAACCGCGCAGCTTCCGACATCCGCACGGCCTTCAGCAAATTCGGCGGCAACCTGGGCGAAACCAACAGCGTGGCCTTCATGTTCGACCGGGTCGGCCAGATCCAGTATCCGGCCGATGCGGCGAGCGACGACGACATGTTCGAGGCGGCGCTCGAAGCCGGCGCCTCGGATGTCGAGTCGGGCGACGACATGCACGAGATCGTCTGCGAACCCGACGATCTGAACGCCGTCCGCGAGGCGCTGGAAGAACGCTTCGGCAGTCCGGAAACGGCGGCGCTGGCGTGGAAACCGCAAAGCACCGTGGGCGTCGACGAAGGCAAGGCGTCCAGCCTGTTCAGGTTGCTGGATGCGCTGGACGACAATGACGACGTCCAGAACGTTTCCGCCAATTTCGACGTGTCCGACGAGGTAATGGCGAAGCTGGGCGGGTAACGACCATGACAGCGCCCCCGAAACACGGCGCGATCCGCATCCTAGGGCTGGATCCCGGCCTGCGCCGGACTGGCTGGGGCGTGATCGATTCAGCCGACAATCGACTGAGCTTTGTCGCCAGCGGCGCGGTGACCGCGGATCCGAAGAAGGACATGGCCGACCGCCTGAGACTGCTGCATGACGGAATTGCCGGCCTGATAGAGACATGGGCGCCGGACGCGGCGGCGATCGAGGAAATCTTCGTCAACCGGAACCCGGGCTCCACCCTGAAGCTCGGCCAGGCCCGCGGCGCGGTCATGCTGGCGCCGGCGCAGGCCGGAATCGCCGTGCACGAATATGCGGCCAATGCGGTCAAGAAGTCCGTCGTCGGCGTCGGCCATGCGGACAAGGCGCAGATCCAGGCCATGGTGGGGATGCTGCTGCCGGCCGCCGGGCCGCAGTCCGCCGACGCGGCCGACGCCCTGGCCGTCGCGATCTGCCACGCCCATCACGCGGCGACGCGGGCGTCCTGGCGGGCGCGGGAAGCGGCGGCGGCGCCATGATCGGCTCGCTGACCGGCCTGGTCGATCATGCCGGCAAGGACGAGGCCGTCATCGATGTCGGCGGCGTTGGCTATCTGGTCTTCGCCTCGGCCCGCACGCTGGATGCGCTGCCGCCGGCCGGATCCTCGGTCCGTCTGATGATCGAAACCCACGTCCGCGAAGACCATATCCATCTCTACGGCTTCGCCGAGCGGCAGGAGCGGGACTGGTTCCGGCTGCTGACGACCGTGCAGGGCGTGGGCGCGCGGGTCGCGCTGGCGCTCCTGTCGGTCCTGACGCCGGACGCCTTGGCCACCGCAATCGCGGCGCAGGACCGGGCCGCGATCGCCCAGGCCGAGGGCATCGGCCCCAAGCTGGCGGCGCGTATCCTCAACGAACTCAAGGACAAGGCCGGCGTGATCGGCGGCGACCCCCTGGCCGGCGACCTGCCCGGCGCCCGGTTTGGGGCGGGCGCCGGCGCGCCGCAGGGTGCGGCCGCGGAAGCGGTCTCCGCTTTGGTCAATCTGGGCTACGGCCGCAGCGAGGCCTTTGCCGCGGTGAACCGGGTGGCCGGCGATGCAGGGGGCGACGCGACCGTCGAGCAGATCATCCCGCTGGCCCTCAAGGACCTGTCCGGATAGGCGGGGGACGATGGCGGCCGAACAGGACACCCGCATGGTTTCCGGCGATCCGTCGGCCCTGGAGGGCGACGACCCGTCACTCCGGCCGGTGCGGCTCGACGACTTCGTCGGCCAGCGGGACATGCGCGCCAACCTGCGCGTTTTCGTCGAGGCGGCGCGCGGGCGCCGGGAGGCGATGGACCATGTCCTGTTTCACGGCCCGCCGGGCCTCGGCAAGACCACGCTTGCGCACATCGTGGCGCGCGAACTGGGCGTCGGGTTCCGGGGCACCTCCGGCCCGGTGATCGCGCGCGCCGGCGACCTGGCGGCGATCCTGACAAACCTTCAGCCCCGCGAAGTGCTGTTCATCGACGAGATCCACCGCCTCAATCCGGCGGTCGAGGAACTGCTCTACCCGGCCATGGAGGACTACCAGCTCGACCTGGTGATCGGTGAGGGGCCGGCCGCCCGCTCGGTACGGATCGACCTGCCGCGCTTCACCCTGGTCGGCGCCACGACCCGGGCCGGCCTGCTCACCACGCCGCTGCGCGAACGCTTTGGCATTCCGCTGCGGCTGGATTTCTACGATGTCGACGATCTGGCGGTGATCGTGGCGCGGGCCGCCGCGCTGCTGAAGACGCAGTTGTCGCCGGACGGGGCGCGGGAAATCGCAGCCCGCTCCCGTGGCACACCGCGAATTGCGTCGCGGCTGCTGCGCCGGGTCCGGGATTTCGCCGCGGTCGACGGCGCCGTGGAGGTCGGCGCCAGGGAGGCCGATTCGGCGCTGGCGCGGCTCGATGTCGACAAGGCCGGCCTCGACCGCATGGACCATCGCTATCTGGCCTGCATCGCCGAAAAATACGGCGGCGGCCCGGTGGGGGTCGAGACGATCGCCGCCGTGCTCTCCGAGCAGCGCGACGCCATCGAGGACGTCATCGAACCCTATCTGGTCCGCGAAGGACTGGTGCAGCGGACGCCGCGCGGCCGGATGCTGGCGACGGACGGGTGGAAGGCCCTGGGCCTGGCGCCGCCTCCCACGGCGCCCGATCAGATCGAACTGCTGGCGGGCGGACAGGATGACTGACGCCGGCGCAGTTCCGAACCCGGACCCTCCGGTCGGCCTGGCGACCGCCTCAGATCCCGTGCACGTTTTTCCGGTCCGCGTCTACTATGAGGATACGGACGCCGGCGGCATCGTCTATTACGCCAACTACCTCAAGTTCGCCGAACGGGCGCGGACCGAGCTGCTGCGCCGGACGGGCCGGCAGCAATTCGACCTGCTGCGCGAGCGGGGTATCGGTTTCACCGTGCGCTCGTGCCGGGCCGAATACCTGGCGCCGGCGCGGCTCGACGACATTCTCGAAGTCCGCAGCGCGGTAACCGAAGTGCTGGGCGCCAGCATGCGCATGAGCCAGGGAATCTGGCGCGGCGGCCGGCTGCTGTGCGATCTGCGCCTGCGGATCGCGGTCATGAACCGGGACGGCCGGCCGACGCGCATCCCGATCGAAATCCGCAGGGCGTTGCAGCTCTGTATCGTTCCATCGCCCTCAAGCGACGAAGAGGCAGCGGATCCGGGCTGCGGCGGCGCGCCGCCGGAGCCCGGGGCGCCGCAGGATTGCCACACTTCTGCGGTTGATCCGTCAACCGACCCAAACTGACGAGCAGTCATGGACCTAACGATCCTTCCCGATCTGACGGCAATTCTGGATCCGGTGCAGACCTCCCTGGCTGCGTCGGCGCCGGACGGTTCCGGCGCTCGGGTCGTGGAGCTGGCCCAGGCCACGGCGCCCGAGGGCGGCGCGGCGACGGACGAGGCCGCCAAGCTCGGCCAGGACCGCAAGGTCGTGCAGACGGACCTCGGCGGGGACGCGCCGCCGTCCGACGATTTCTCGGTTCTGGCCGTGATCGAACGGGCCGACTGGATCGTCAAGGGCGTGATCGCCGTCCTGGTCGTCGCCTCGATCTGGTCCTGGGCCGTCATCTTCGAGAAGCTGATGCTGCTACACCGGATCAACGGCCGGGCGACCCGCTTCGAGAACCGGTTCTGGGCCGGTGGTTCGGTCGACGAACTCTATGCCGATGTCGGCGAGCGGCCGAACAATCCGATGGCCGCCATATTCGCCGCCGCCATGCGGGAGTGGAAACGCTCGACCGGCGACGAGTCCGGCAGCCGGTCGTTGCGCGGAAGCCTGGGCGACCGGATCGACCGGGTCATGCATGTCACGCTGACCCGGGAAATGAGCCGCTCGGAACGCTTCCTCGGTTCGCTTGCATCGATCGGGGCCACGGCGCCCTTCGTCGGCCTGTTCGGCACCGTCTGGGGCATCATGCGCGCGTTCCAGGACATCGCGATTCAGAAGAACACCAACCTGGCGACGGTGGCGCCGGGCATCGCCGAGGCCCTGTTCGCGACGGCGCTCGGGCTGCTGGCGGCGATTCCGGCGGTCGTGGCCTATAACAAGCTGTCGGGAGACCTGGACCGCTACGCCCACCGGCTGGAAGGCTTCTCGGGCGAGTTCAGCGCGATCGTTTCGCGCGAACTCGACAACAGCGGAGGCTGACGATGGCAGCCGCACCGGTCCGGCGCGGGCGCGCACGCCGCAGCTACCAGCCGATGTCCGAGATCAATGTGACTCCGTTCGTGGATGTGATGCTGGTGCTCCTGGTCATCTTCATGGTGACGGCGCCCCTGCTGACGGTCGCCGTCCCGGTCGACCTGCCCAAGGCCAAGGCTGCCGCCATCGGCAAGCCCGACAAGCCGCTGATCGTCAGCGTCCGGGCCGATGGAACGGTCTTCCTGCAGGAAACGCGAATGGATACCGCAACCCTGATCGCGCGGCTGCGCGCGATCGCCCGGGTGCGCGACAATCCCCGGATCTTCGTGCGCGGCGACAAGGCGGTGCCCTACGGCCGGGTCATGCAGGTCATGAATTCGATTTCGACCGCCGGCTTCCCGAAGGTCGCGCTCGTCGCGGAAGACGGCAAGGAATAGGCGGCGGGCGGCCATGCGCGGCATCTTCATTTCGGTCGCCCTGCATACGCTGGTCGTGCTCGCCGTGGCGCTCGGGCTGCCCTGGCTGACGAAGCCGCCGGCAAACGCGTCGCGCAACATAACGGTGGATATCGTCCGCCTGTCAGACATCACACGGACCAGCAAGGGCGAAAAACCGAAACCGGAGACCGAGCGCAAGCCGGACGCCGAGCGCGAAACCACGAAGAAACTCGTGGCCCGCGACCGGAGCGCGGAAAAACCGCCGGTCGAGCCGGTACCGCCGAAACCCGCGCCGCCCAAGACGGCTGCAGCGAAGCCGAAACCTGTCGCACCGCCGAAGAAGACACCGCCGCGGCCGGCGCGACCGAAGATCGCCAAACCCGCGCCCAAGCCCAAAGCCGCGCCGCCGAAACGGGTCGAGATCGACCCCCGCGCCCTGCAGCGCCAGCCCGAGCGGCCGAAGAAGCCGGCGCCGGCGAAGAAACCGGCGCCCCCGAAACCCAAGCCCGTGGCGAAGCCGAAGAAGACGCCGGCGAAAAAACCGGTAAAGCGCGTTGCCAGACCGGCGCCGCGCCCGGAGAAGCCGAAGACCGCGCCGAAGAAGCCCGAGAAGAAAGCAGCCGAAGCGAAGAAGGAACCGGAACGGAAGCCGCCGAAGACCGCCGAGAATTCCACACCGGACGAAGAACTGGAGGTTGCCGCCCTGCCCCGGTTGCGCCCGCCGGCGCCGCGCCCGGCAAAAAAGGCGACGCCGCCGAAAAAGACCTCGAAGAAACAGCCGGCCAGGACGGATCCGCTCGACTCGGTCTTCAAGACCGTCGGCAAGCTGAAGAAATCGGTGGCGCAGTCCGACCGCGACCGAACTGCGGCCCGGACGCCGGAGGGCGTAAAGGCGGCGGCGCGCAGCCTTCCGATGACCCTTTCGGAAATCGAGGCGGTTCGCCGGCAGATTCAGCCGTGCTGGAATTTCCCGGCAGGCGCGCAGGACGCCGGATCGCTGCGCGTCCTGATAAGGATTTGGCTCAACCGAGACGGTTCGGTGCGCGATGCGAAGGTGCTGGACCAGGGGCGCCTTGCAGGCAATTCGAAGCTTCGCGCTGCGGCTGACGCCGGCCTTCGCGCCGTCAACAATCCCAGATGCAACCCGCTCAGGTTGCCGCCTGAAAAATTCGACCGATGGAAAGTGCTGACCATCGACTTCGACCCGTCCAAATTGAAATCGGGGTAATCATGCCGTTTCACCCGCCGATATCCCGTTTGTGCCGCCGGCTGGTCCTGGCCGGCCTGCTCGCCGCGATCGTGCCGGCCGCGGCCAGCGCCCAACTGATCATCCGGATCGACGATCCGAACTTCGAGCCGCTGCCCATCGCCATCGTGGCGCCGCAGGCTTCGGCCGGCGAAGAACGCACGACCGCGGAGCAGATTGCCGGCGTCGTGACCGGCAATCTCGAAAGGTCGGGCCTGTTTCGCGCGATCGATCCGGATGCCTTCGTCCAGCGCGACGGGTCCGAGGTGCTTGCGCCGCGATTCAACGACTGGAAGGGGATCGGCGCCGACGCGCTGGTTACCGGCAGGGTCTTTCACCGGACCAACGGCGACATCCGGATCGAATTCCGCCTGTGGGACGTCTCGACCGGCCGGCAGCTGGTCGGCCGGGCCCTCGAGACGCGCCGGGTCAACTGGCGCCGGCTGGCGCACAAGATGTCCGACGCCATCTACCAGCGGCTCACCGGAGAAAGCGGCTATTTCGATACGCGGATCGTCTACGTCGCCGAATCCGGACCCGTGCTGAGCCGGGTCAAGCGTCTGGCGATCATGGACCAAGACGGCGCCAACCACCGATACCTGACGAACGGCGAAAACCTGGTGCTGACGCCGCGTTTCGCGCCGTCGGTCCAGGAAATCACCTACCTGGAATTTGTCGGCCAGAAACCGCGCGTCTACATCCTCGACATCGACACCGGGCAGCGCGAGATCGTCGGCGACTTCGACGGCATGACCTTCGCGCCGCGCTTTTCGCCCGACGGTAACAAGATCGTCCTGTCCATGTCGCGCGACGGCAATGCGGAAATCTTCGCCATGGACCTGCGGACGCGCGCCACCGAGCGGCTGACGAACCACCAGGCCATCGATACCTCGCCTTCCTTTTCGCCGGACGGATCCAAGATCGCCTTCGATTCCGACCGCAGCGGCCGGCAGAAAATCTATGTCATGAACGCCGACGGCAGCGGCGTGCGCAGGATCAGCAACCGGCCGGGCCGCTATGCGACGCCGGTGTGGTCCCCGCGCGGCGACCTGATCGCCTTCACCAAGATACTGGAGGGCATATTCTACATCGGCGTGATGCAGCCGGACGGCGAAGGAGAGCGCATCCTGGCCCAGGGTTATCTGACCGAGGGCCCGACCTGGTCGCCGAACGGAAGGGTGCTGATGTACTACAAGAAGCGGCGCGGCGGGACGGCACAGCTGTATTCGATCGATCTGACCGGCCGGAACGAGCGGCTGGTCGAGACGCCTGTTTCGGCTTCGGATCCGGCATGGTCGCCGCTGCTGAAAAACTAGTTGCGCGCGGCGGCATTCGCCGTCGTGCGTCAATTGCTCCGCATTCGCATCCACGATGGTTTGCAGGCGGCGCAGGGAAACGTAGTAATGTTCGCAACGAGTCGATCCGTATCCGGCGAACCGGACAAGGATCGCGATGGGTCGAGGAAATCACGTCATGAAACTGAGACTTGCGTTGGTCGTGCTCGCGATCGGCCTCGCGTCCGTTAGCTGCAGCACGAAATCCAAGGACAGCGCCGGGAGCAACCGGGTGAGCGAATCCGAACTGGCGCGGCCGGGACCCGGACGAAGCTGGCAGGATTATACCGCGCCATCCCGGAACGGTTACAGCGACCGCGTCTTCTTCGCTTACGACCGCTTCGATCTCGACGAGGGCGCCCAGGCCACGATCCGGGCCTGGTCGGAATGGCTGCGCGCCCATGGCGATGCCAGCATCCTGGTCGAGGGACACGCCGACGAGCGCGGCACGCGGGAATACAATCTGGGCCTGGGCGCCAAACGGGCGACCGCAATTCGCGACATGCTGATCGCCCTGGGCGTGAATGCGGGACGCATCCGCACCATCTCCTACGGCAAGGAACGGCCTGCGGTCGCGGGTGACGACGAAAGCGCCTATCAGCAGAACCGGCGCGGCGTTGCCCGGCCCAGCACCGGCGGGGCATAGCGTCTCCGGCAGATGCCGAAGCGAAAGGCGCTGCGGCAATGACAGTGAGGCAAGGCGCCTGCCGGGCGGCGATCGCCCTGCTGGTCGGCCTCGGTTCGGCGGCCGGTCCTTCCCTGCCGGTGGCGGAGGCGCAGGTGTCGCGCGCCGACGTCGACGATCTGAGATTCCGGCTTCGCCGCCTCGAGCGGGACTTCAACGCGCTGCGGGGCGGCGACCGGGACATCCCCTCGTCCCTGGCGACCCGGTTCCAGAACCGGCTGAACCAGATGGAACGGACGATCCAGAGCCTGACCGACAGGGTCGAGGACCTGATCCATCGCGTTGAAAAGCTGGAGAAGGACCGCAAGACGTTCGAAACCGACACCGATTTCCGCCTCGGCCGGCTGGAAAAGCGGGGCGGCGTGAAAGCGGGCGCAGGACGTGAGAAACCGCCGCCTCGGGACGTTGCCGGTCTCAAGCAGGACAGCGCCGGGCAAGACGGCGCTGGGCAACACGGCGCTGGGCCGGACAGCACCAGGAAGGAGCCGGCGACGGCTTCGGCGTCATCCATCCTGCCGCCCGGCACGGAGATCGAGCAATACAGGTTTGCCATCGGCGAATTGCGGCAGGCGCGCTATGACCGGGCCGCCGAAGCGTTCCAGGAATTCCTGCGCCGCCATCCCAAGGGCCGGTTCGCCGGAAACGCCTACTACTGGCTGGGCGAAACCTATTACGCGCAACAGAATTACCGGCTGGCGGCCATCCGCTTCGCTGACGGTTTCAAGAAATTTCCCAAGCACCCCAAGGCGCCGGACAATCTGCTGAAACTCGGAATGTCCATGGCGCATCTCAAGAAGACCAAGGAAGCCTGCGCGAGCTGGGCCGAGTTGAAGCGCCGCTATCCGTCTGCGCCGGGCTATGTCAAACGCAAGGCGGCCCAGGAACGGAAGAAGCTTGGCTGCCGGGTCTGACCCGGTCCCTAACCCGGTCGGGGCTGCGGAATTTGCTCGCCTGATCGGGCAACTGGGCCCGTTCGAACCCGCACCGCATCTTGCCGTCGCCATTTCCGGCGGTCGCGACAGCCTCGCCCTCGGCCTTCTGGCACACGACTGGGCCGCCGCCAACAACGGGCGCATCACCGGCCTGATCGTCGATCACGGCCTGCGCCGCGACTCCGCCGGCGAAGCGGTCCGGACGCACGAGATGCTCGACCGGTCGGGCATTGCCGCCGTCATCCTGAATCCGTCGGGCCGGCCTCGGAAGAATGTTCAGGCCTGGGCGCGCGCCGCGCGATACACCCTGATGGAAGACTGGTGCCGCAGCGCCGGCGTGCTGCACCTGCTGGTGGCGCATCATCGCGACGACCAGGCGGAAACCGTGCTTGCCAACCTGACGCGCAACACGGGCGTGCAGGGCATGGCCGGCATGGCGGCTGTGCGCGAGCGTCCGGCGTGCCGGATTCTGCGGCCCCTGCTTGTCGTACCGCGCGACCGGCTGACGGCGACGCTGGCGGCCCGAAATGTCGCCTGGATCGACGATCCGTCGAACCGCGACCGGCGCTTCCGCCGCGTCCGCCTGCGCGAACGGCTGGACCGCGGTCGCGAAGGACCGGAACTGGCGGCGCGGGCGGCCGCCGCCGGAAGGGCGCGGCGAAGCTTCGATCGCCGGGTGGCCGAATTGCTCACAACCTCGGTCTTTGTTGAGGGACCGCAGACCGGGCTCGACCGCACTGCGTTGCGGCAGGCCGAGCCGGAAATCGCCGCCGCCGCCGTCGTCGCCCTGATCCAATGGACCGGCGACGCGCCGGCGCCGCCGCGGGCGGAACGGCTGGCCGGCCATGTGCGCTGGCTGTGCGGCGAGGCCCGGCTCGGCCGCCGGACGATCGGGCGATGCGCCGTGCGGCTGGAAGGCGGCCGGGCGATACTGGCCCCCGAACCCGGGCGGTCGAAAGACGGTGTGCGCCATGGCGACAGGACGGACCGCCCTGCCCTCGCACCTGCAGCGTTCGCGCCTGCCGTCCCGGCGACGGCGCCGGGCGCTGCCGATGCGCCGTTTCCCCCGGTTGCGTCTGCTGGACTCGACCCCACATTCCCTTATCTTGAATAAACGGTCCGCCGACGGATGCGCGCCCGTCACAAGTTCCAATCTTCGAAAGGCGTGGCTTCGTGAATAATTTCGGCAGAAATCTCGCCATGTGGCTGGTGATCGGCGTGTTGCTGATCGCCCTGTTCAACCTGTTTCAGGGCGGTTCCAACCGGAACGCGGCGAGCGAGATGTCCTATTCCGAATTCATCGGCCAGGTGGATGGCGGCAACGTCCGGGAGGTCGTCATCCAGGGCGAGAAGATCAAGGGCGTCCTGCGCAGCGGCCGGACCTTCGAAGTGACCAGTCCGGCGGACCCGAAGCTGGTCGAGCGGCTGATCGACAAGAAGGTCGGCGTCCGCGCCGAGCCCAAGGACAAGGAGATGCATCCGCTGCTCTCCATCTTCGTGTCCTGGCTGCCGATCATCCTGATCATCGCGGTGTGGATCTTCTTCATGCGGCAGATGCAGTCCGGGACCGGCCGGGCCATGGGCTTCGGCAAGTCGCGCGCGCGCCTGCTGACCGAGCGCACCGGCCGGGTCACGTTCGAGGACGTCGCCGGGGTCGAAGAGGCAAAGCAGGAAGTCGAGGAAATTGTCGAATTCCTGCGCGATCCGCAGAAATTCCAGCGCCTGGGCGGCAAGATTCCCAAGGGCGTGCTGCTGGTCGGCCCTCCGGGCACCGGCAAGACGCTGCTCGCCCGGGCGATCGCCGGCGAAGCCAACGTGCCCTTCTTCACCATCTCCGGCTCGGACTTCGTCGAGATGTTCGTCGGCGTCGGCGCGAGCCGGGTGCGCGACATGTTCGAACAGGGCAAGAAGAATGCGCCCTGCCTGGTCTTCATCGACGAAATCGACGCCGTCGGCCGCCATCGTGGCGCGGGTCTCGGCGGCGGCAACGACGAGCGCGAGCAGACGCTGAACCAGCTGCTGGTCGAGATGGACGGCTTCGAGGCCAACGAAGGCGTCATCCTGATCGCCGCCACCAACCGGCCGGACGTGCTGGACCCGGCCCTGCTGCGTCCGGGCCGGTTCGACCGGCAGGTCGTGGTGCCCAATCCGGACATCGCCGGGCGCGAGAAGATCCTGAAGGTCCACATGCGGCGCATTCCGCTCGGACCGGATGTCAACGCCTCGGTGATCGCCCGCGGCACGCCGGGCTTCTCCGGCGCCGACCTCGCCAACCTGGTGAACGAGGCGGCGCTGCTCGCCGCGCGCAAGAACAAGCGGGTCGTCGGCATGCTGGAGTTGGAGGAGGCCAAGGACAAGGTCCTCATGGGCGCCGAACGCCGCTCCATGGTGATGACCGAGGAAGAGAAGGAAATGACCGCCTATCACGAGGCCGGCCATGCCCTGATCGCCGTGCACCAGGAATATCACGACCCGCTGCACAAGGTGACGATCATCCCGCGCGGCCGCGCCCTCGGCGTGACCATGTCGCTGCCGGAGCGGGACAAGTACGCCTATGCCGAGCGCGAACTGAAGGCGAAGATCGCGATGACCTTCGGCGGCCGGATCGCCGAGGAGCTGATCTACGGCAAGGACGCGGTCACGACCGGCGCGACCAACGATATCCAGCAGGCGACCAACCTGGCGCGCAAGATGGTCACCGAGTTCGGCTTCTCCGACAAGCTGGGGCCGCTGCGCTACGAGGATAACCAGGAGGAGGTTTTCCTCGGCCATTCCGTGACCCAGCACAAGAACGTCTCCGACAAGACCGCCGAAACGATCGACAACGAGGTCCGCCGGCTGGTCGAGGAAGGCGAGGCCACGGCACGCGAGATCCTGACCGAGTATATCGACCAGCTGCACACCCTGGCGAACGCCCTGCTGGAATTCGAGACCCTGAACGCCGTGGAGATCGACCAGCTGCTGAAGGGCGAGAAGATCGTCCGGCCGGACGAGAGCGAAGAAGCCCAGGCAGCCCGCGAAGCCGGCCGGCCGCGCCGGACCAGCGTGCCGACCAGCAGCCGGCCGGAACCCGAAGGCGGCCCCGGCGGCGGTATGGAGCCGGAACCGCAGACCTGATGTCGCCGGCCTTCTGCCGGAGGCCGGCCATTCGGTTCTCTCGACGAATTACGGGCCGGGTGCAGAGCGACCGCCGAAGCGGCCGGATCGGCCGGCAAACGGCGAAATGCCATTCCCGATAGCATCTGCGACAGGAAGCGAGGCAACCGTGGACTCCTTGATCGACCGCGCGCTGGCCGAGATGCAGTTCAATGCGGACGGGCTGATCCCCTGCATCGCCCAGCAGCACGACAGCGGCGAAGTGCTGATGATGGCGTGGATGAATGCCGACGCCGTGCGCGAAACGCTGGCGACCCGGCGGGTGTGCTACTGGTCGCGCTCGCGCCGCAGCCTGTGGCGCAAGGGCGAGACGTCCGGCAACGTCCAGCGGCTGATCGACTTCCGCTACGACTGCGACGGCGACACCGTCCTGCTGCTGGTCGAGCAGACCGGCCCGGCCTGCCACACGAACCGCCCCAACTGCTTCTACCGGGCGGTTCGCCCCGAAGGCATCGCCACGCTCTCCGAACCGGTCCGGACGGGCGCCTGACCGGACGGGCGCCTGATCGGACGGCAACGCTGCCGAAAGCCAACCCGTCCGGCCGGCCCGTCCGGTTTACATTGCGGGACGGCACGGCGATGATGGCGCCGTAAAGGGAGCGAGACGATGACGACAGCAGACGCCAGCCCGCCGGTCTTCGGCGTGCACCATACCGCCTACCGCTGCCGCGACGCCGAGGAGACCCGCGCCTTCTACGAGGACAAGCTGGGCTTCCCGATGACCCTGGCGCTGGAGATCGAGGAGGAGCCTTCGACCGGCAATCCGCTCAAATACCTGCACATCTTCTTCGATATCGGCAGCCACAAGGCGGACGAGCCCAACTATATCGCCTTCTTCGAACTGCCGGATACGCCGGCCGACGAGACCACCTTCGCCCAGAAATGGGGCTTCGACCTGCATCTCGCCCTGCGGGTGAACGGCCACGAAGACCTTGCGGCGTGGAAGACCCGGCTGCGCGAAAACGGGATTCCGGTCAAAGGCCCGATCGACCACGGCATCTGCAGCTCGATCTATTTCAGCGACCCGAACGGCTACGTTCTGGAATTCGCGGCGGAGAACGAAGCGGAGCGCGCCGTGCTGGCGCAGGAATCTTCGGAGGCACGCACCAACCTGGCGAAATGGAACGCCTGGAAGGCGGCGCGTTAGAATAGCCGTACCGACCTACTTCCCTCGCCGGTCCTCCACCCGCTTCGCCTTCATCTCGGTCTTGGGGAAGGTATCGGGCGGCACCACATCCACGTCGACGCGCACCTCGATCCGGCTCGTCACGGCGTTGCGCACGGCGGCGATCACGCCGGCCGGGCTGGCATGGTCGGCGTGCTCGACCTTGATGCGCATGTAGTCGATGCCCTCGGCGGTGGTGTCGAGCCGGACCATGTATTCGTCGCCCACCCCGTCGACGGCGCGCACCCCCTCCTCCACGACGCTGGGATAGAACTTGACGCCGCGCAGATTGATCAGGTCGTCGGCCCGGCCCTGGAAGCCGCCGAGCGCGCGGACATGGGTCCGGCCGCAGGTGCAGGGCGCGGTGTCGAAGCTCGTATAGTCGCCGACGACGAAGCGCAGATGGCTCGAGCTTTCCGAGTTCATGTTGGTGCAAACGGTGATGCCGCGCCCGCCCTCCGGCACGACCGCCATGTCGTTCTCCGGGTCGCACAGTTCCCAGACCTGGATGTCCTCCATCAGATGGGTCTGCACCGTACCGTCCTCGCGCACCGGATGGCTGCAGGAGAAGCCGCCGGAATGGGGCGAGGCCTCGGTGCAGCCATAGAACTCCACCACCTCGGCGCCCCACATCTCCTCCAGCCGCCGGCGCGTCGCCGCGATGCCGGCCGCCGGCTCACCGCCCGTAAACAGCCGTGTCACCGAAGTTTGCGCCGGGTCGTGGCCCAGGTCGCGCATGACATGGCCAAGGCGCAGCAGTTGCGACGGCAGGGTCGCCAGGATCGTCGGCCGGTAGCGCAGGATGAAGTTGCAGCGCAGCTCCGCCGTCAGCCCGCCGCCGGGAATGCAGGGTACGCCCATATGGGCGAGCGCGTGCAGCACGCCCCAGCCCCAGACATGCGGGCCGAAGCCGACGACCAGGAACACCTTTTCGCCCGGCCGGGCGCCGAGCGACCACAGCGCCCGGCTGTTCGCCCATTTCCAGTAGTCCAGGTCGGTCTTCGAATAGCGGAAGACCCGCGGCGTGCCGGTCGAGCCGGAGGTCGGGAAGATCGTCCAGCCGCGGCTGTTCCAGATTGCGTCGTCATGGGTGGTGTAGGTGCCCCAGGGCGGATGAGCCGCCATGTCGGCGACCATCTCCTTCTTGTCGACCGGGCGCCATTTCGGCAGGTCGTCGACGGTCCGGATATCGTCCGGGATCATGCCGTCCTCGTCGAACCGGCGGCGGTAGAAGGTGCTGTTCTCGTAGAGAAACGGCGACAGTTTCTCCAGCTTGGCGTTCTGGATGGCCCGGATTTCGTCGCGCGACGCCGTCTCCAGGCTCGGCGACCAGTATTCCGCCGAGCCCGGTGCGGCGAAGTCCCGGCGATAGTGTTCGAGGACTGCCATATAGGCGCGGCGGGTGGCGGCAGCGCGGTCTTCGGTCATAGCGGCGGCGGCTTGCTGGAGACCGGCCGAAGATAAGCGTAACGCCGGGGCCGGGGCAAACCCGGCGCCTGGAATCCGGCCTTCACTGTCCGGCCATCATTGCCGCGATCCTGCGATGAAGCCCCTGGAGCGCGGGCTCGTTACGGCCGTAGACGACCTCTTCGGCAAGGCCGCTGGCGAAGCCGGCATAGGCCGATTCGGCGGCGGCGAAATCCTCGTTCTCCACGGTGCGCACGGCGAGATCGAGATTGGCGTCCCAGTGGCGGCGGGCCTTGTCGCTCGTTGCCGGCTCGGGGATGTACAGGTCGAGACAGACCTCGGTCCGGTCGACCCGGCCGTCGCGCGGGAAGATGCGCCATACTTCGGCATGGTCCTGCTGCATGACGAAGACCGCGTTGGGCGGCAGGTAATAGACGATCGCGGAATGCCAGACCGCATCCCATTCCGCCTCCGGTCGCCCGCGCATCTCAACGATCGAGCGGCGCGGCAGGTACTCCCGGAAACTCTCGCCGAACTCGTCGTAGAGGCAGAGGTTGGGGAAGAAGATCGGCGCCACCGTCTCCTTGTGCAGCACGGCGAAATGGTACGGCTCCATGAAGGTATCCAACGCCATTTTCCAGTTGATCGCCGGGGTCATCCGGTGGCTGGCGTAGTGATGGTATCCGGCCAGTGCGTAGCCGGCAAATTCGGCGGCGAGGCCGTCCAGCGACTCGCCCGGATCGGCCGGCGCGCCGCCGGACAGCCGGATCCAGATCATCCCGTCGGTCTCGGTGCAGGGCAGCGCGGCCAGCGAGCAGTCGGCGAGGTCCGCGCCTTCGAAGGCCTCCTGGTCCGGCACGCCGGTCAGGCGTCCGTCCACACCATAGGTCCAGCCGTGATAGGGGCAGGCGAAGGCGCGCCGGACGACGCCCGCACCGTCGAGCAGGCGGGTGCCGCGGTGGCGGCAGCTGTTAAGGAACGCCCGCGCCACGCCGTCTTCACCGCGCATGAGCAGGACCGGCACGCCGGTGAGATCCTCCGCCAGAAAACTGCCCGGCCCGGGCAGGCGCCCCGACAGGCCGGCGAGCAGGCTCTTGCGGCGCAGGATGCCGGCCATCTCGGCCTCGAACCTGCCCGGATCGGTGTAGATGCCGACGGGGTTGCGCAGGATATCCGGCGCACGGTCGGTCGTGCCGGCATCCAGGTGGGAAAACACGCGGCGGATCAGCGATTTGTGGGTTTCTGTTTCCAACGATCTGCTCGAAGAATCCGGGTCATCGCGAAAGGGCGGCAGAAAAACATCGGACAATCTTGTTGACCGCTTTTCGCAAAAACACGCTATAATGGTATCGGTTTGGCCGCCGCAACACTTCGAGAGCAGGACAAAACGGCCAATCGGAGTCGAACGTCAGCACCCTTGGGAGGGACGTCATGAAAAAACTTGTCATCGGGACCGTCGCGGCGACGGCCCTTGCCGCCGGCCTCGCAGCGCCGGCGCAGGCCGAGAATTTCCGCATCGGCTTCCTCAACACGCTGTCCGGCGGCGCCGCCATTCTGGGCAAGGCCCAGTTGGCCGGCTGGCAGCTCGGCCTCGAACTCGAAGGCTGGAAGAAAAATGGCGATAAACTCGGCGGCGTGCCGACGGACGTCCATATCGGCGACGACCAGCGCAAGGTCGACGTCGGCTTGCGGGCGGTCCGCAAGTGGCTGAAGTCCGAAAGAGTCCACATGGTCGCCGGCGTCATCTGGTCGAACATTCTGGCCGCCGTGCATCGTCCGGTGATCCGCGGCCGGCGGATCATGATGAGCACCAACGCCGGCTGGTCCGGCATGGCGGGCAAGAACTGCAGCCCCTACTTCATCTCGAGCTCGTTCCAGAACGACGAAGCCGCGGAAGCCATGGGCCAGTTGCTGAACGACGAAGGCCTGAAGAAGGTGTTCATGATGGCACCGAACTATCAGGCCGGAAAGGACATGCTGAACGGCTTCCAGCGCACCTACAAGGACGGCAAGGTCGTCGGCCAGATCCTGTTCAAGCTGGGTACGCGCGACTATCAGGCCGAGATCAGCAAGGTGCGCGCCAGCGGTGCGGACTCCCTGTTCATCTTCGTGCCCGGCGGCATGGGCATCGCTTTCATGAAGCAGTGGGCGGCGTCCGGCGCCGGCCAGCAGGTGAAGCTCTACACCAACTACGCCGTCGACTACATCACCATCAAGCCGATCGGCAAGGCGGCGGTCGGCTCGTTCCACACGCTGCACTGGGGTCCGAATATGGACAACCCGCGCAACAAGGAATTCATCAAGGCCTTCATGGCGAAGAACAAGCGGATGCCGGACATGTTCGCGCTCCAGGCCTATGACGGCGCGCGGAAAATCGCCGACGGTCTCCGCGGGGTGAAGGGCAATTTCAAAAACCTGAAAAACCTCGTCAAGGTCATGCGGTCACAGGGGCTCAACTCGGTCCGCGGGCAGCTGAAATACAATGTCAACGGCTTCCTGATCCAGCCCTGGTACAAGCGTTCCGTGACGCTCGATTCGAAGGGCGTGCCGCAGATCCAGGTCAACCAGATGGTGACCTTCAAGACGGACAGCTTCGGCGACAAGTGCCCGCAGAAGAGCTGGAACTGATCTTCGATCCGATCCTTATCGGAAGGGCGCCCCCCGGGGCGCCCTTTTTCTTTGTCCGCGCCGGAAAACCGGCGCCGCCCGCGCCTCAGCCCCGGCCGATATGGGGCATCTTGGTCGCCATGATCGTCATGAAGAGCGCGTTGGCGTCGAGCGGCAGGTTCGCCATGTGCAGGACCGACGTCGCGACATGCTCGACGTCCATGCGCGGCTCGACCATGATCTGGCCGCTCGGCTGCTGCATGCCCTGGACCATTCTTTCCGTCATGTCCGTTACCGCGTTGCCGATGTCGATCTGGCAGGCGGTGATGTCGTCGGGCCGGCCGTCCAGCGCGATGCATTTGGTCAGGCCGGTGAGCCCGTGCTTGGTCGAGGTGTAGGGAGCGCTGAACGGCCGCGGCGTGTGGGCCGAAATCGAGCCGTTGTTGATGATCCGCCCGCCCTTCGGGTCCTGCGCCTTCATGATCCGGATGGCGTGCTGGGCGCAGACGAAACAGGCGGTCAGGTTCAGGTCGACCACGTCGCGCCACTGCTGCGGCGTCAGCTCTTCCATCGGCACCAGGGGCGCGCCGCGGCCGGCATTGTTGAACAAGACGTCGAGCCGGCCGAATTCCTCGACGGTCCGCGCAAACAGCCGGGCGACCTGGTCGTCGTCGGTCACGTCCGTCGGCAGCGCCAGCATCCGGCCGCCGCCGTCGGCCGCGCGCGCCGCCGTTATGTCCAGCTCGTCGGCGCGCCGGCCGGCCAGGGCGACATTGTAGCCGTCGGCCTGCATCGCCAGGGCGACCGCACGGCCGATGCCGGAGCCGGCGCCGGTAACGATGACGGATCGGGTGTGAGACATGGCGCACCTCCGGGGGTTGCGTGCCTGAAACCTGACTCTGCGTCCGGTGTAGGGAGACTTGCAATGCCGGTCAATCGCGGCTGCGCTTCCCCCAATACCCCGCCGGCCGCCGGCCTACCTGTCTACCCGATAGGGCGTCATGTCGATGTTCGGTGTCGCACCCGCGATCAAATCCGCGACGAGACGGCCGGTCCGCGCGCCGCCGGTCAGGCCGACATGATGGTGGCCGAACGCCGTGTAGACGTTCGGCCAGGCCGGTACGGCGCCGATATAGGGAATGCTGTCGGCCGGCGCCGGGCGGTGGCCCAGCCACTCGGTCTCGCGCCGCCAGCTCATGCCGGGAAACGCCGCGGCGCCGGCCCGGACGGCGCGCAGCGGCGCCCGGCGCGGACCGGCATCAAGCCCGCCGAATTCGACCAGCCCTGCGAAGCGGACCCGGCCGGTCATCGGCGTGACGGCGGTCTTGCTGTCGCTCAGCATGATGCAATGGGCGGGCCCGCCTTCCGGTTCCCAGAGTTCGGCATGGTAGCCGCGTTCGCTCTCCAGCGGGATTCGCAGCCCCAGCGGCTTCAGGACCCGGGCCGACCAGGCGCCGGCGGCGACCAGAATCTTGTCGGCCCGGATCACCCGGTCGGCGAATAGCACTCCGGTAATTTTCTCCCCGTCGCGGGCGAAATCGGTGAAGGCCGCCTCGACAAGGGCGCCGCCGGCCGCGACGAAACTCTCGGCGAGCGCCTTCACATAGTCGCCGGGCCCGTCGACCCTCCCGTGGCTCGCCTCCAGCGCGGCGACGAACCTGTAGCCGGGCCCGAGCGCCGGTTCGAGCCCGCTGACCGCATCGCCCTCAAATTCCCGCCAGCCGACACCCTGGGCGCGCCGGATCGCCCAGCCGTAACCGTCCGCTTCGAAGGCCGCCCGGTCCCGGTAGGCGAACAGATAGGGCTGCGCCCGGATGCGCGCCTCCGCCGGCGTGCCCCGCGCCAGGGCCAGATGCTCTTCCAGGCTGTCGCCGATAATCGGCATCAGGGCATCGGCGATCCGGCGCACGTTCCGGTCGGTCCCGTTGGCAAGATAGCGGGCCAGCCAGGGCAGCATGACCGGCAGGTACGGCCAGCGCAGGAACAGCGGACCCTTGCCCCTCAGCAGCATTCCGGGCGCTTTCTTCATCAGGCCCGGCACCGGCACCGGCACCATGGCTCCCGGCACCAGAATCCCGGCATTGCCGAACGACGCGCCTTCGCCGGGCGCCCGCCGGTCGGCCAGGGTCACGCGCAGGCCGCGGCGCTGCAGGTTCAGCGCGGCGCTGACGCCGACGATCCCGGCGCCGATGACGAGGACATGCGTGTCGCAGGACATGACTTTCAGCCGCTCGCCGGAAAACGGCCCGGCGGGCGAAGGGAATCGAAGGTGTCAGGAAATGTCATGTTTCGGCGAACCGGAGGTTGACAGGCGGCGGCAGCTTATGTGTATATTTTTCTAAATCATACACATAAGCTGCCATGCGAACCAATATCGAGATCGACGACGACCTTATGGCGGAGGCCCTGAAAGCGAGCGGCTGCAAGACGAAAAAAGCCGCCGTGGAGGAAGGGTTGCGCCTGCTGGTGAGAACGCGGCGGCAGGCCCGGCTGCGCGCCCTGCGCGGCAGGCTGCGCTGGGAAGGCTCCCTCGACGAGATGCGGCGGGACCGGTGATCGTCGTCGACTCGTCGGTCTGGATCGATTTCTTCAACGGGGCTGCAACCAGGCAAACCGCGCTGCTCGACGATATTCTCGGCGTCGAGCCGGTGCTGACCGGCGATCTCATCCTGTGCGAGGTACTGCAAGGGTTTCGCAGCAGCCGCGACGCCCGCCGCGCCCGCAACGCTCTCGATACACTGTTTTTCGCACCGATGGTCGGCCGGGAGATCGCTCTCGCCAGCGCCCGGAACTATCGCCGCCTGCGTGCGCGCGGCGTGACCGTGCGCAAGACGATCGACATGCTGATCGCGACCTTCTGCCTGGAGAACGGCCATCGCTTGCTCCATGCCGACCGGGATTTCGACGTCATCGAAGCCCATCTCGGCCTGCAGACCGTCTGACGGCACGCGGGGCGGCCGTCCTGCACCTGTGCGGCGGAGACGCTCGGGACGCCCTGCGCATGTGTCAGGAAATGTCATGATTGGTCATGTCTTTCCGTTCCCGGCCAATCTCGTGGATTCGATACGTCCCCCTCCCCTTGGGGTTTCCTCTGCGAAACGGCAAGGCCGCCGTAGACTTGTCCTTCCCCTCTTCAGAGGGGGAAGTGGCCGAGCGCAAGCGAGGTCGATGGGGGTGTCCGCGCGCTTGCAGGGCCATGCCGGCGCGACGGCACCCCCACCTGGCCTCCCCCTCTGAAGAGGGGGAGGAATAGGAAAGTGTCCGCTGGCGGATACTCGCGGCATTTCGCAGAAGAATCCTTGGGGGAGGGAAAGTCGAGCGGCGCCCTTGGGGGATGTGCGGCGATGTCATGATTCGTCATTGTGCCTTCTCTTCACCCCTTCCGTCATTCCGGCCCAAGGGCCCACTCCAGGGTGGATGTCAGGATATGTCATGAAATGTCGGTTTCCGCCGGGGGAATGTCCGGTAGTGGTGGAACTATCTCATATTATAGGAAATGTTACAGCAAATTCAAGCGAAAATAGCAATTTTATCTGAAGTTCTCTGCGCTGCGCCTGCGCCGTTCCGCAGAAACGGTTTAACGGCGTACGTTCCTCCGCACCTCCCGCGGCGTCGCCTGGAAATGCGCCTTGAAGCGGCGGTTGAAATAGGACAGGTCGGAGAAGCCGTTGCGGTAGGCGATCTCGGCGATCGGCGTCCGCGCCTGCTCCGGCGCCGTCAGTTCCGCAGCCGTCCGTTCGAGCCGGCAGTTCAGCACATGCCGGGAAAAGGTCTCTCCGGTCGGCTCGAAGATCTTGTGAACGTAGCGTTTGCTGATGCCGAAATGCGCGGCGACGCCGCCGACCGAGAGGCCCGGGTCCTGCACGCGGCTCTCGACATGTTCCAGGACGGCCGCCAGCAGGGCCGGACGGAGCGTTTCGGGCGCAACACCCGGATCGCGGTTGCCTGAGCCGGCCTGCGCCGCCAGCCGGATCAGGCTCTCCAGCATGAGGCTGCAGTCGGCGGGGCCGATGGCGCGGGCGCTTCTGTTCAGGGTGCGCGCGGCCGACGCGATCAGCGGGCCGAGGAACGGATGGTCGGAAACCCGGCGGATGCCCGGTATTCGCCCGCCGGGAAACGACTCCTCGACCTGGCGGCGCGGCAGCCAGAAGGAGGCGACGCTCATATCGCGCCCCTCGGGGTGGAAAATCCGGAAGGGCAGGTCGCTGCCGAACAGGGCGACCTGTCCGGGCCGGAGGCGGACCGCGCGGCTGTTCTGCTCGATGACGCACTCGGACTTGAGCTGGATGTTGAGGAAGAAGCACTGTTCGGCCGTCCGCCGGATCTGCGCCGGCGTTCGCCGGACATGGTGCGGCGTGCCGCGCACCCGGTTTACCGCGCCCTCGGCCAGCGGCACGGACTCGACCTCGGCGTCGAACGGGCCCGAACGGTCGTGTTCGGGCGTCAGGTCCATGAAGGCTTCGCAGACCGCCTCGCGGAAATAGGCGAAGCGATCCGGCTCGGCGACATCCGCGGTGCGCCAAACTTCGTACCGCCTGTTCCGCGCGCACGGCGCCTGTCCGGCCTCGCGGGCCATGGAGCGTTCCCTCGAGTCCCGTTCCGGTGCGCTATGGGCCGGGAACCGGCCCGGCGCTTTTGTCAGGATAAGGCAGTGCGATGGCCGGGGCAATTCTGCGGTCGCCGGCCGGCACTCGGGCATGAGGGAGCAGACCGATGACCATCCACCGCAGACAGTTCATGCAAGGGGCGGGCGCGGCGGGCGCGCTGGCCACGGCCCCGACAACCGTTCTGGCCGCCGGGACACCGAAGCAGGAGGCAAACATGACGACATTCGTGCTGATTCACGGCGCCTGGCACTATGGCGCGTTGTGGGACGACGTTGCGAAACCGCTGCGCAAGGCCGGGCACACCGTCCACACACCGACCCTGGCCGGCAACGGGCCCGGCAAGGACATCGACCGGACCGTCGGGCACAGCGACGCCGTCAAGTCGGCCGTCGACTATGTCGTGGAAAACGACCTGAAGGATTTCGTGCTCCTCGGCCATTCCTACGGCGGCACGATCATCTCCCGGATGGCGGAGGAGCTGCCCGACCGCATCCGGCGGCTGGTCTACTGGAACGCCTTCGTGCTGAACGACGGCGAATCGATCGAATCGGTCAGCCCGCCGCATTACAAGCAGCTGATGGATGCGATCGCGGCGTCCGGGGCCTACGGCCCGGGCGCGGTCAAACTGCCGTTCCCGGTGTGGCGCGAGGCGTTCATGAACGATGCCGACCTGGCGCTCGCCCAGAAGACCTACGAACTGACGACGCCGCATCCGCTGCGGACGCTGACCGACCGGGTGGCGCTGAAAACCTTCCACGAGCTGAAAACTCCGCGCTCCTATATCAACTGCACGGAAGACATCGCCATGCCGCCGGGCGATTTCGCCTGGCACCCGCGGTTCACGGCGCGCCTCGGCCTGTGCCGGCTGGTGCAGATGCCCGGCGGTCACGAAGCCTGCTTCACCAATCCCGAACTGCTCGCCGCCAAGATCGTCGAAGCGGGCCGGGACTGAGCGGGCCGGGACCGGGCGGACCGGGACTGGGCGGGCCGGGACTGGGCGGAGTTGCAGCGCCGCGCCGTTTCGCCGCCCCTTGCGCCGTGGCGGCGCCGATTGACAGGGCGGCCGCCCCCTCCTACTTCCGCGCCTCGATCCTGCTGACGCGGGCGCCGGGCTTCGTTTCCGGCCGCCACGGGCCTTCCGCCGAAGGCCCTGCGCAGGATGAGACAACAACATCGGCGCGGGCCGGCCTTCACGCCTCCGTTGCCGGGACACGGAGTATAGCGATGAGCAAGCGCCTCTCCTCCAAGGAGAAGATTTCGCGCCGCCTGGGCGTCAATCTGTGGGGACGCCCGAAAAGCCCCTACAACAAGCGCGAATACGGCCCCGGCCAACACGGCCAGTCGCGCCGGCGTAAGTTGTCCGATTTCGGCGTCCAGCTTCAGGCCAAGCAGAAGCTGAAGGGCTATTACGGCAACATCGGCGAGAAGCAGTTCCGCCGCTACTACGACGACGCGGTGCGCCGCCGCGGCGACACCGGCGAGAACCTGATCGAATTGCTGGAGCGCCGCCTCGACGCCACGGTCTACCGCATGAAATTCGTGCCGACCGTGTTCGCCGCCCGCCAGTTCATCAACCACGGCCATATCCTGGTGAACGGCAAGAAGGTGAACATCCCGTCCTACATGGTGAAGGACGGCGACGTCGTGGAAATCAAGGAAAAGTCCCGCGAGCTGCCGCTGGTCCTCGACGCCCAGGAACAGGTCGAGCGCGACGTGCCGGAATACCTGACGGTCGATTTCGAGAAGATGCGCGGCCGGTTCGTCCGCGGCCCCGGCCTGGCGGACGTCCCCTACCCGGTCCAGATGGAACCGAACCTGGTCATCGAGTTCTACTCGCGGTAATGCGGCGGGCCGGCTCCGCGGCCGGCCGGGATATCCGGAAGATTGCGACTTCCGTCTTCGGCCCCCGCCGGAGGGCCGGACGGCCGTTCATCCGCCCTGCGCCGCGACCGACCGGGCTACGGCGCAAAATTGCACCACCGTCAGGGTTTCGCCCCGGGCAGTCGGGTCGATGTCGAGCGACAGGAGCGCCTTTGCCGGCTCGGCCAGCAGCGGTTTCAGGCTCTGGCGCAACATCTTGCGGCGCTGGCCGAACGCCGCCGCAGTGACCCGTTCGAGACATGCACTGTCAGCCGGCGCGAGCGGCGCTGCGCGCGGTCGCAGCGAGACGACGGCGGACGCGACTTTCGGCGGCGGCGTGAAGGCGGCGGCCGGCAGGCCGAACAACGGCACCGCCTCGCAAAGCCACTGGGTAAGGACGGAAAGCCTGCCGTAGGCTTTCGAGGCTGGCCGGGCGGTCAGCCGGTCGGCGACTTCGCGCTGGAACATCAGGACCATGCGTTCGATATCCGCCAGGTCGTTCAGCCAGCGGACCAGCAGGGGCGTGCCGATATTGTAGGGCAGGTTGCTGACGATCCGGTAGGGCGGCGGCAGGCCGTGTTTCCGCGCCGCCGATTGCGGGTTCAACTCCAGCGCGTCGGCTTCGATCGTGACCAGCCGGCCTTCGGCGCGCACGGCGAGTTCGGCGAGGGCGGCGAGCGCCCGGCCGTCGACCTCTATCGCCAGAACCCGTGCGCCTGCGCGCAGCAGCGAGCGGGTCAGGCCGCCCGGACCGGGGCCGACCTCGATCACGGTTCCGCGCGACAGGTCGGCCTCGCCGGGGCTGCGGGCGGCCCGGGCTATCCGGTCGGTCAGGTTGGCGTCGAGCAGAAAATGCTGGCCCAGGTCCCTGCGGGCCGCGAGGCCGTGCCGGCGGACGACATCGCGCAGCGGCGGCAGGTCGGAAAGGGCCGCCGGTTCGGGCACGCCCGCTCAGCCGCCGGCCGGGGCCGGCGCCCGGCGCTGCGCCATGGCCGCCGCCATCTGCAGCGCCGCGATCAGGCTGGACGGGCTGGCGCGTCCGGTGCCCGCAATGTCGAGCGCCGTGCCGTGATCGGGCGATGTCCGGATCCACGGCAGTCCCAGTGTTACGTTGACGCCGCGCTCGATATCCAGGGTCTTGAGCGGAATCAGCCCCTGATCGTGATACATGCAGACCGCGGCGTCGTAGGTCGCCCGCGCCGCCTCGTGGAACAGGGTATCGGCCGGGTACGGGCCGGACGCATCGATGCCGGCGTCGCGCAGCGCAGCGATCGCCGGCGCAACGATCCCGGTTTCCTCGCGGCCCAGCGCACCGGCTTCGCCGGCATGGGGATTGAGGCCTGCGAAGGCGAGCCGCGGCTTCGCAACCCCGAAATCCCGGCGCAGCGCATCGGCCGTGATCCGGCCGGCGGTCTCGACCGTATCGACCGTCAGGAGGGCGGCAACCTGCGCCAGCGGAACATGCGCGGTTACCAGGCTGACGCGCAGCATGGGACTCGCAAGCATCATGACGACGGGCCCGCCGCCGGCACGGTGCCGGAGATAGTCCGTATGGCCCGGAAAGCCGAACCCGGCGGCCATCAGGGGCGCTTTCTGGATCGGGTTGGTCACCATGGCGCCGGCATGGCCCCGGCGCACCAGGTCGATCGCGCGGTCGATGCTCTCGATCACGGCTGCGGCGGAATTCGCGTCAGGCCGGCCGGTCGTGCCGCCGACGGCGGCGCGCAGCGGCAGGACCGGCAGGCCGTCGCCGAAAGCCGCACCCGCTTCGTCTGCGCGGGCGATCGGTACGACGGGCGCCGCACAGCCGGGCAGGCCGGCAAGCGCGCGCAGCCGATCCGGCGAATCGATCGCGAAAAAGGGCGGAATATCGCCGGTCTTCCCTGCCCGCCCGGCGCACCACGCCTTGAGCGCAATCTCGCCGCCGATGCCGGCCGGTTCCCCCATGGTCAGGGCCAGCGCCGGGGCGGAAGCGGCATCGTCCCGTTTACGACAGTCCGGTTCGGAGATTGCGGAAGCCGGCGCCGGAGACACGGCTGGCGTCAAATCCTGATGTCTATGGTGGCGGCGCGGCGCAGGTCGCGCAGATACTGGCGGGCGCGGACGCCGACCTTGCGATCGAACAGGCTATCGGCGACCTCCTTGCGGGTCGGCGGCTGGCCGGCGCCGTAGGGGCGTTTCGAAACCAGGGCGAGAAGGTAATATCCGGAGGCGGTCCGCACCGGCCCGATCACCTGGCCGGGTTTCACCCGCTTGATGGCGGCATCCAGCTCGGGCGGCAACTGGCCCTCGAAGACAAACCCCATATCGCCGCCCTTACCCGCCGTGCTCGCCTGGGAAAACTGCCGCGCCAGTCCGCCGAAGCTGGCGCCGCGCCGGATTTGCGCGATCAGCCGCCGCGTGGTGCGCAGCGCGCTGTCGCCGCTTTCCCGGTCGAACGGAATGTAGATTTCGAGAATGCGGTATACCAGCTTGTCCTTGTTGGCGTTGAGCCGGGCGATCGCTTCGTCGATCTCCGGCTCGGAAATCCGGGTGCGGGATGCGAAAATCCGCCGGATGACCTTGGTCCAGGCGATCGACGCCCTGACCTGATCGACGATCGCGACCGGATTGACGTTGCGGCGGCGCAATATCTTGAGCAGCTGACCGCTCGGCATCCCGTTGCCTTTCTCGATCTTTGCCAGCGCGCGGGCGATTTCCCTGTCGCTGACCGAGACGCCGATTCGCGCGGCTTCATGGAGCTGGATAGCCTCGACAATCAGCTGGTTGAGAATCTGCGGCCGCAGCTTCTTTCGCGTTTCCTTATTGTCCGGAATGCCGGCCGACATGAAGACGAGGCCAAGGCGCGACTGGACATCGAGCACGGTGATCGCCTTGTTGTTGGCGACGGCCGCGATGCGGGCGCTGCCGGAAGACTGCGCCGATGCAGCGCTTCCGGTCGCAAGCCAGGCCGTCAGGCCGATCGCCGGTCCTGTCATGAGACCCGCCGCAAACCCCGCGGCGAGCAATGCCGCGGACCGGGCCAGTTCAACCGCGCGTAACATTCGATAGCGCTCCCAATCCCGTTTGAGAAAGCCCTGACGGTTCAGGGATATAAGCTGCCGCTGCGGGCGATATCAACAGGTCGCCCGATCACACCGTTGCGCGGATCTGGCGCGACCGCGCGCCTTCGACCGCCTCAACCTCCGATCTGGCCCAGGTGTTTCAGGCCCAGCCGGAAAAGAAAGTTGGTCGACGGCCGGATATCGCGGTCTCTCGTGAAACTCTGGCCGAGGGAAAGGCGCAGCGTGCAACACTCATTGTTGAACTGACTGCCGACCTGCCAGTTCAGGTTTCCGGCATCGTCCCCCAGGTTCCAGCGGCTGCCGCCGAAAATCGTCCATTGCTTCGTCACGCCGGAGCGGACCGCAAACGCCATCTCTTCGCGCGACGGAATATCGGTGCCCGGCTCGTCGCTCTCGAACAGCAGGTAGCTGGCTGAAATGTTGAGCGCGGGAACTCCGGCGAATGTCGTCACCTCGTTGCGCTGCGCCCTGAAATTTGCGGGGTCCAGGCGGAACCGGTACACCAGATCGAGATATTGCCCCGGGTTGAGTCGCAAGCGGCCGACCAGATCGGACATCGTGTTCCGAAGACCGGAACCGCGGGCGAAGTCTCTGCTGCCCGAAAGGCGCAGACTCTGGCCGAGGAACAGTTCGGACTGGCCGCCCCGGTTGCCGAGAAATGCGGCGCTGACTCCATAAACGAAACGGGAGCCGTCATCGACCCGATCCCTGCCGGGATACCGGTTTGCCGAGAACAGGTTCGCGTCGTCCAGCTCGAAATCGATGCTGTCCTCGTTCGGAATTTTCGACGTGTTCAGGTCTGAAGTCGTGCCGATCAGCGCGGCGCGCGGCTCGACGACGAGCCGGACGTTGCTCAGTTCCCGCACCAGCGGATAACGGACCTCCACCTCCGCGACAGGATGGAAACGACCGGCGAAGCCGTTGAATTTGGCGGCGGCGGGCCGGTCGACTTGCGCTACATAATATCCGTCGGCAAACAGGTCGAATTTGCCGACGAAACTCAAGCCGGTCGGCCTGTGGATGTGGGGCAGCCGCCAGCCCAGATTGATCGTGGTCCGGTAGCTGTCTGCGCCTTCCCACCGGGTCAGGTTGGCTGTCGAGAAGCCGAAATGCCAGCGCCCGAGCCTCGGGACGGTCGCGCCGAAGCGCTCGTGCTCGATATACGGCGCGACCAGCGGAGACGTGCGATAGCTGTCGTCGATCCGCAAGCCCTGGAAATGATGCAGCCTGAACGCCGTGTAGTTGCGGCCGTGAAAGCCCTCGAGCCAGGCAGAACTCTTGAGGCTGTCGGCATTGGCGACGTCGTACCGGCGCAGGTAGGTGTCGTCGGCCGACCAGTTCCCGTCGACGCCGAAACGCCAGTTTTTGTCGATGTCGTAACGGATCTTGCCGAAGAAGTGTCCGCGCGACCGGTCCCGGAAAACGGGCCTGACCTCGGGGTTGGGACGACTGGCTGAGGTGTAGCTGCCTCTGAGGAAGATCGCGCCTCTTTCGAGCCTTTCCCGGTATTCCATGAAGAGCACCGGGTTTTCCTGGGTCGAAATGAGTGGCGTCACGGTGGCATCGCGGTCGCGCCCGATCCGCCAATAGTAGGGCGTCATGATCCAGGCGCCGCGCTGCTTTCCGGTCCCGAAGGTCGGCGCCAGGAACCCGCTGCGCCGCTCGACCGTCGGATCGGGATGGGAAAAGTAGGGCGAGTAGAACACCGGCAGCCCGTAGATCTCCAGCCAGGCGTCGCGATATTCGATATCGCGGGTTTTCCAGTCGTGGATCACCCTGCGGGCCTTCAGCCGCCACAGCGGCGCTTTCGTCGGATCCTCTTCGCAGAGTTTGCATGGCGAGAAAACGACCTTGGCCATTTCGGTCTTTCGGCCGCCGGTGCGCGTCGCGCCGTTGGCGGCGAGGCGGGTACCGTCGGGGAACAGCATGCGGAGACGCTCGATCACCCCGTCGCGCAGGTCCTCGGACAGCACGACCCGGTCGCCGAACACCGTTTCGCCGCCCGGCTCGGCGATCGACACGTTGCCCAGCGCCGTCACCCGGCCGGCCCGACGGTCGTAGACGACCCTGTCGGCGCGGACGGTCCGGCCGCCCTGGGTCACCTGGACATTGCCGGTGGCGACCGTTCGGCCGCCCCGCTCGTCGTGGCGCAGGCTGTCGGCGGTGATTACGACGGGCTGTTTGCCGATCGTCGGCTCCTGGGCGAGGGTTCCGGGCGAACCGCCCGGCAACATCGCGAAGGCCAGGAGGATAACCGGCCCGACCCGATCTACGAGGATCCTGGCATGTCGCAATCCGGGGCTAGCCATCTTCCAGATGGAGTAGTGCGGTAATGCCGAGAAATGCCGTTGCCAAGGCCGGCGCCCACGCCGCGAGCACGGGCGGCACACCGGTCGAATGCGCCAGGGCGATGACGAGGTCGGAGACGAAAAACAGCACGATCCCGGCGCCGATTCCCCCGGCGACGGCGAGCAGGACTCCGGTCCGCCGGTTGTGCCGCAACGACGACACCGCCGCGATCAGAATCATCGCGCAGTAGAGCATCGGCTCCGCGAGCAGCGAATGCCAGTGCAGCCGGTGCCTCTGGGCGGAGAATCCCAGGGCTTCGAGCGAGCCGATAAAGCGGGGGAGATCCCAGAAGGAAACCGAAGAGGGCGAAGAAAAACTCTCCTGAATCGACGCCAGGGTGAGCGTCGTCGGAATCGCGTGAACGGCCTTGCGCCCCGGCGGCTCTCCGCGCACGGAAACCCAGGCATTCTCCATCCGCCATGCCCGGTCCCGCAGCACCGCGGTCGCCGCATCGATGCGGCCGTCGAAGCGATCGTTCCGACCGTAAAGCAAGACCATCACATCCTTCAGGGTGAGCGTTTCCCGTTCCACCGACGAACTCTTGGCATGGATGACGGCCTGCCCGTCGTCGACCGGCTGGCGCAGCCAGACACCCGAATGGGTCGCCGCCATCAATGGCGACCGCCCTTTCAGGTGCCGGTTCTCAAGCTGCTCGTAACGGCCGATCAGTATCGTGCCCATCGGGTTGATCAGGCTGACCTTTACGACGCCCAGGACCGCAGCGGCGAAGACGACCGGCAGCACGAAATGCCAGACCGAAACGCCGGACGCCCTCAGCGCAATCAGTTCGCTGGTCCGGTTCAGCCGCCAGAAGCCGAGCATGCCGCCGAACAGGATTGCGAACGGCATCGTTTTCTGGACGGTCTGCGGCAGCTTGTAGAACGCCATGTTGAGGACGACGCCGAAGGTTGCGCTCTCCTTGCCGGAGGCCCGGCGGAGCAGTTCGATCAGGTCCACGATCAGAATGACGGCGACAAAGAGAATGAAGACGAGCAGGAACGCGCCCAGAAACTGCCGGGCCAGATAGATCGAAACGCCGAGCGAAAGCCGGGTCGGCCGGACGGGGCGCAGCGGCGGCGCGCCGTGCGGGCTGTCTGCAACGGGAGCGCCGGTCCGCGTCATGCGCCGGCGGGCCCTTTCTCGCCGGCGCCGCCGCTCACCTGCCTTTCGATGAAACCGGCGACAGCGGACAGCCAGTCCGTCCGAACGAGCAGGACCATGCCACCGACCGCCGGCAGGACGGCGTTCGCATAGGCCAGCGGGATCAGCGCATTCTGCTTGGCGGCGGCATTGGACAGGCCGATGGCGGCGCCCTCGCACAGCCCCGCGGCGGTGAGCACGAATGCGATCCGCACTGCCTGCCCCCGTTTGTTGAATTGCCCGGCCAGCATGATGACCAGCGCGAGAACCGGCAGCGTCAGCGCATAGAGCGGAGCAATCAGCCGGTTATGCCCTTCGGCGATCAGCTTGCTGCGGTTTCGCCGGTCGCCCGGGTTGTCGCCCGGCCGGAGCAGTTCGCCGAGGAAGCGTTCGTTGGGTTTGACGTAGACTCGTTTCCGCGGCTTGCCGAGCGCGAAATCGAAGCTGTAGCGCTCAAAATACAAGGTGGCGATCCTGCCGGTCGCGCGGTCGCGTTCCTGCCGGTTGCCCCGGCCCATCAGAACGCGCGGACCCGTCTCCGAAAATGTCACGGTGCCGCGCTCCGCCATCATGGTGACGGTCCGCGACGTGTCGCGGTTGTCCTGGACCAGGATGCCGCGCACCTCGTCGCCGACCCGCTCGCGGACATAGATGGTCAGCTTTTCGCCGAAATTGGTAAACGCGCCCTCCTGGATCAGCCTGACCGAGAAATTGTTGCGGACGTCGTCCTGCAAATCCCGGAACTGCTTGAACGAGGCCGGCAGGAGATAGAGGCTGATGAAATAGCAGACCGTCACGCCCGCGAAGCCGAGCGCCACGACCGGCATCGCCAGGTCCAGATCGCTCAAGCCGGCCGAGCGCATGACCACCAGTTCGCGGTCGTTCAGCATCTTGGTCAACACGAAGACGGTTGCCAGGAACAGCGCGATCGGCAGCGTGATGAGCAGGAACGACGGCACCAGCAGCGCGGTCAGCTCGAGGAAGACGTCGAGCGACAGGCCCCGGTTCAGGATAAGCTTGAAAAAGCGGGTCGATTGGGTCAGCCAGACGACGACCGTCAGCGTGACGGCGATGTACAGGGTTGCAACCGCAATCTGCCGCATGATGTAGAACTGCACTCTCGTCATGCGCAGGATTATACGCCCAACAGGCGCCTGCGGGCCACTCCTGCGATCTGCGGCGAAGCCGCTTGAGCCGGGCGTCCGCGCAGCTTTGCGGGCGCTTCGGCGCCGGCCGCGGCGGCGTCGCAAACCGTAACAATACGTGACTTGGTGGGGCGCCGCGGCTTGTGGCACAGTCGCGCCGGACCGGAAACGGGCCGGCAGCCGGCATTGTCCCGCGCGCCACCCGGATTGAACCTGCCGGTCGGAAGGACCAGACCGGGCCATGCCGCAAGAGCCCTTCGCATTTGCCGGAGATTCCGCCGCGAAGTCCCGAATTTCCGCTCTCATCCTGGGCGCGGGCAAGGGCGTTCGCATGAATTCGAGGCTGCCGAAGGTTCTGCACCCGATCGGCAACCGTCCGATGGTGCTCTACCCCCTGAATGCGGCGCTGGCGGCCGGCGCCGGGACCTGCGTCGTTGTCGTCGGCCCCGGCATGGCGGACGTCGCTGAAGCGGTCGCGCCCGTCCCGACGGCCGTCCAGGCCGAACCGCGCGGAACGGCGGATGCCGTCAAGCCGGCGCGCGGCGCGATCGGCCGGGATGCGGATACCGTCCTCATCCTCTTTGGCGACACGCCGCTGATCTTTCCGCAAACCCTGGAGGCCATGATCGCCCGGCGACGCGAGGGCGGACATGCCGTCGTCGTCCTGGGCTTCCGGCCAACGGAGCCCGGCGGCTACGGCCGGCTCGTGCAGGGCGGCGACGGGATGCTTGAAGCCATCGTCGAGGCCCGGGACGCCACGGCCGAACAACGCGAAATCGGCCTGTGCAACTCCGGCGTCATGGCGGTCGACGGGGCGATCCTGTTCGACCTCGTCGACGCCGTGCACAACGACAATGCCAAGGGCGAGTATTACCTGACCGATATCGTCGGCATTGCACGGCGACACGGCCGGACAAGCAGCGTTATCGAGGCCGGGGCCGACGAGTTGCTCGGCATCAACAGCCGGGAAGAACTGGCCGCGGCCGAGCGGATATTCCAGCAGCGGATGCGCCGCGCGGCGATGGCGGGCGGCGCCACGCTGACCGATCCGGACTCCGTCTGGTTCAGCTACGATACCGTGCTCGGCCGGGACGTGACGGTCGGCCCGCAGGTTGTGTTCGGTCCGGGGGTCGTCGTCGGCGACGATGTCGAGATCGGGGGCTTCTGCCACATAGAAGGGGCCGCGCTGGACCGAGGCGCCACGGTCGGCCCATTTGCCCGGTTGCGGCCGGGCGCCGACCTGCGGGAAGGAGCGAAGGTCGGAAATTTCGTCGAAGTCAAGAACGCGGTGCTGAAACCGGGCGCCAGGGCGAACCATCTGGCCTATATCGGCGACGCGGAGATCGGCGCCGGAGCGAATATCGGCGCCGGCACGATCACCTGCAACTATGACGGATTCCGGAAAGCCAGAACGGTGATCGGCGACCGCGCGTTTATCGGATCGAACAGCGCGCTGGTGGCCCCGGTCACCATCGGCGAACGCGCCATCGTCGGCGCCGGCAGCACGATCGACCGGGACGTCGAGGCCGATGCCCTGGCGCTGACCCGGGCCGAGCACACGGCCGTGCCCCGCGCCGCCGAGAAGATCCGCCGGCGCAAGGCCGGGGACGCCCCGGAAAGCCAGGGCGGGAAGAAGTAGGGAGCCGGCGGCGCGTGTGCGGCATTATCGGCATCGTCGGCGGGGAACCGTGCGTTCCGCTGCTGGTCGACGGCCTGAAGCGGCTGGAATATCGCGGCTACGACAGCGCCGGCGTCGCCACTGTCGAGAACGGCGTGATCCGGCGCCGCCGGGCCGAAGGCAGAATCGGGCGGCTCGAAGCCAAGCTGCGGGACCGTCCGATCGGCGGAACGATCGGCATCGGCCATACCCGCTGGGCGACCCACGGCATCCCCAACGAGATCAATGCCCACCCGCATATCACGGACAAGGTCGCGCTCGTCCATAACGGAATCATCGAGAACTATCGGGAGCTGAAGGACGAACTGCGCGACCGCGGGCGCAGCTTCGAGAGCGACACGGACACCGAAGTCGTCGCCGAACTGCTGACCGAATTCATGGAACGGCAAATGCCGCTCCGCGACGCGATCCGCGCGACCCTGCAGCGCCTTCACGGCGCCTTCGCCCTTGCCATCGTCTTCGCCGGGGAGGAGGAGCTGATGGTCGGCGCCCGCCGCGGCAGCCCGCTCGCCATCGGCTACGGCGACGGCGAGATGTTCCTCGGCTCCGACGCCCTGGCGCTGGCCCCGCTGACCCGGCGCATCGGCTATCTGGAAGAGGGCGACTGGGTCGTCATGACCCGGAAGGGCGCGACCGTCTACGATGCTGCGGGCGAACCGGCCGAACGCCGGATCGTCGAAACCGCAGCCTCCGGCGCGCAGACCGGCAAGGCCGGTTTCCGCCACTACATGCTGAAGGAGATCTACGAGCAGCCGACGGCGATCGGCGATACGCTGCAGAGCTTCTTCAACCCGGCCGGGCAGACCGTCAACCTGCCGGACCTGCCGTGCGACATCGCGACGGTGCCGCGGATTACGATCGCCGCCTGCGGCACGGCCTTCTACGCCGGCCTGGTCGCAAAGTACTGGCTTGAGCAGGTGGCACGCATTCCGGTCGAAATCGACCTGGCTTCCGAACTGCGCTACCGCGAGGCGCCCATGCCCGAGGGCGGCATGATGCTGGTCGTTTCGCAGTCGGGCGAGACGGCCGATACCCTCGCCTCGCTGCGCTATGCCAGGGCGCAGGGCCAGCATATCGTTTCTGTCGTCAACGTGCCGGAGAGTTCGATCGCCCGGGAATCCGATGTCGTGCTGCCGACCAAGGCGGGACCGGAAATCGGCGTCGCCTCGACCAAGGCGTTCACGACGCAACTGACGACCCTCGCCTGCCTGGCGATCTCGGCTGCCGTCGCCCGCGGTGCGATCGACCATGCCCGCGAGGCGGAACTCACCCGCAGCATCGCCGAGGTGCCGTCCCGCGCCGCCGAGGTCCTGGCCCACGACGAGGCGATCAGGGACATCGCCCGCACCGTCGCCGAGGCGCGCGACGTGCTCTATCTCGGCCGGGGCACCGCCTATCCGATTGCCCTGGAAGGTGCGCTGAAACTCAAGGAAATCAGCTATATCCACGCCGAGGGCTATGCGTCGGGCGAGATGAAGCACGGGCCGATCGCGCTGATCGACGAGAGCGTGCCGGTGATCGTCGTCGCGCCCTCGGACGCGCTGTTCGACAAGACCGCGTCCAACACCCAGGAGGTGATCGCCCGGGGCGGCAAGGTGATCTTTCTCAGCGACCGACCGGGCATCGACCGGCTGGGCGAAATGGCGATGGCGACCGTCGAACTGCCGCTTGTCGACCCCTTCGTCGCCCCGATCCTCTACGCCATCCCGGTCCAGCTTCTCGCCTACCACGCCGCCGTGATCCGGCGCACCGACGTCGACCAGCCGCGCAATCTGGCGAAGAGCGTGACGGTGGAATAGCGGCCCCTGCCCGACTGGCCGGCCTGGCGCGATCCACAGCGCGCCCGGTCCGGCCGGTTCACCCGTCGGGCACCTCGCTCGCGCGCTCGGTGCGCCGGATGAAGTCGGCGAACTGCGGGTGTTCGCGAGCGACGCGCGCGTAGAGGCGGTGCGCCGCCGCGGTCAGGGCGCCGTCCCTGTACAGCAGTTTATCGGCGTAGGCGACCATCCGGCTGTTCGGCCACAGCGGGTCGCGCACCGCCAGCAGGGCTTCCGCCGCCTCGGTTTCGCGTCCGGGATGGTGCTGCGCCTTCAGAATGAGGGCCGCCGCGGTCGACCGCGACCGGCCGAAATGGCAATGCACCAGCAGATGGCCGACCTCCGAGCGCGCCAGCAGATCGCCGACCTGGAGAAGCCGCTCGACGTCTTCGGCGTGCGGCGGCCGCCATCCCGGCCTGTCCGAAACGATGTCGTGCATGTCGAAACGGTGATGTTCCACCGGGCCGAGCGCGGCCCATCCGTCCGGCTCCGGCCACCCCGGATCGAGCAGGGAAATCACATGGCTCACCCCGGCGCCAGCGAACCGCTCGATCTCGTCGAGGCCGCAGACGGACACTTTGAACGGCAGCATATCGGTCTTTCCCGGTGCGGATGGCGAGGCAAACCCGGCGGCCCGTGCCGGACGTTTCGGTTTGCCGCTGCGGGCCGGTCGGCGGGCGCGTCGGCTCCCGATTCCGTCAGCAGCGCCGGATCGCGACCCGCCTCAGGCGCATAAAATAGCCGCAGCGGGAATGATGCACAATCCGAGGAAAATCTGAAATTCAGGTCCGAAAGGAAAGGGCTCCCGAAAGCTCTCGCGATCGCAGTAATTTTTACCGGGTCGTAAATTCGGCACCATGATCGCTTGCATTCGTTGACAATACAACAAGATTACTCGCCAATACCCGATAATTCCGGCCCGAAACGCTTCGGGCAAATTGTACAATAGATTGCCCCTTGCAAACATTCTCTCTGTGCGTCAAAGCTATGTGCATTATCCCCGAAGAGGCCGTTCTTCGGGCCTCACAAGACTGTACAGCGGCTGGAACTCTTTGAGCGGCACCTCAGAAAAGGCCGGAACTGCGGCATTTCCGGCACCCATAAATTTCTGTGATCGAATAAGGAAAGAAAATAAAGGAAACTTCTAACCGGAAAATTTACGAGCCTAGTTTGAAAGAACTTAACCTATACGGGTCTAAATTTTACCAGATAGTAAAATTGCGTTTATGAGATTTTCTTATTATTGCTATAGTAATACAAAATTGGATAGATTTTAGAAAATCGGCATGATTGGCATTGGAAAACGCGGCGGTCCCGCCAGGAGTAGTCAAAATGCCTGTTACATTACGTCAATTGCGATATTTCCGTGCTTTGGCCGAACACGGTTCCTTTTCCCGCGCGGCCGAGAAGGTCCACATCTCGCAGCCCGCTCTTTCCATCCAGATCCGCGAGCTGGAAACCACCCTGGGCGGCTTGGTGGTCGAGCGCGAGAGCCGGGGCGTCGTCCTGACACGGCTCGGCCGCGACGCCTTCGAGCAGACGATCCGGATCCTCGACGAGACGACGCTGCTCGAGACATTGGGAACACGCCTTGAGAACGGTCCGGTGCAGGTCTCCGTGGGCGTCCTGTCGACCCTAGCCCCCTACCTGGTGCCGGGTGTCATGGAGCGTCTCAAGAAGGCTTCTCCACGCGTCGACATCAATATCGTGGAGTCTTCCGGAGAGACGCTGACCGCCGAACTGGTCGCCGGCCGCCTCGATGCCGCCGTCGTTTCGCACCCAATGAGCTTGCTCGAACTCTGCGAGCGCATCCTGTTCGAAGACCGCTTCCTGCTCGCCGGCCATGCCGAGCGGCTCGCCTCGATCCGCCGCAATGCGGACGACACGGTCTCGCCGGCTGAACTGGCCCGGGCCGATGTCGGACCTTTGCTCACGCTCGATGACAGCGATTGCCTCGCCGCCCAGACCATGGGGGCCTGCCTGACGTGGCGCATCCGTGAAGTCCGGCGCGGCGCCGGATCGCTGGCAACGCTCTCGCGCCTCGTCGCCCAGGGCGCCGGGTTGACCCTGCTGCCGGAGACCGCGGCAGCCGCGGAGCGCGCGGCGTCTCCGGATCTTTGCTTCCTGCGTCTTGCAACGCCCCAGCCGGCGCGCCGTCTCGTTCTCGTCCACCGGACCGCCGCCCAGGGCCAACGCTGGATCGACAGTCTGGCGGAGGCGGTCACCGAGACGGGGCAGGCCCTGGTGTCCGAAGCGGCGGCGGCGGTCCGCAGCCCGCCTGCGCGAGGGTTGGCGAAACCGGAAAGCCTGGCCGAAGCGGCATGACGCCACCGTGATTCGCCCTCCCCGGAATTCCGCCTCCGGTCATGGCCCGCTCAAATCCCGTCCCCGTTTTGGCCGAGACCGACAAACCCGAACCGGGCGTGCCGTTCCCGCCCT